>JAIBAK010000044.1 GCA_019695215.1 Bacteroidia bacterium
GATGTGATGATTAAAGTTCAGTCGGCATCCTTTCGCTGTTTTAGCGATGAAATTTACAGGAAAGAAGGCTTTGAGGTTACTGAAGATATTTCGGATTGCGATATTTTACTTGGTATAAAAGAGGTTCCCAAAGAGAAACTTGTTGCAGGAAAAACGTATTTGTTTTTTTCTCATACCATAAAGAAACAACCCTATAACCGGGCTATGCTGCGAAAAATTATTGAGCACAAAATCCGGTTAATTGATTACGAATGCCTCACCTGGGAAAACGGAAGCCGTATTCTGGGATTCGGGCGTTTTGCAGGTATTGTTGGGATGCATAATGGATTTATAACCTTGGGCAAAAAGTTTGGAATGTTTGATTTGAAACCGGCTCATCACTGCAAAAATTATTTAGACCTTAAGTTACAATATAAGAATCTTTCGCTGCCGGCTATTAAAATTGCCCTTTGCGGAGACGGCCGGGTGGCCCACGGAGTACTCGAGTTATTGGAGTACCTCAAAATTAAAGAGGTTACTAAAAAAGAGTTTCTGAATCAAACTTTTTCGGAACCCGTTTTTGTTCACCTGCGTTCGGAAGATTATTACATGCGCAAAGACGGAAAGGTGTGGGACAAATCTGATTTTTACCATAACCCCGAAGAATACCTGAGTGCCTTTCAGCCTTATTACAAAGTATGCGACCTGATGGTGAACGCCATTTTCTGGCATCCGGGCATTCCGGCTTTTTTTACCAAAGAGAATATGAAGGAGGGCGATTTTAATATTAAGGTGATTGCCGATATCACCTGTGATTTAAATGGGCCTATTCCCAGTACATTTAAAGCTACTACCATTGAAAATCCGGTGTACGGTTACCATCCGATTTCGGAAAAAGAAACAGCTCCTTTTTTAAAACATACCATTGATGTGATGGCTGTAAGCAATCTTCCCTGCGAATTACCGGGTGATGCTTCCATAGAATTCGGTGAATCTATTTTAAGATACGTTATTCCTCATCTGCTAAATGAAGATAAAGATTCAATTGTAGAACGTGCCACCATTACGGCTAATGGTAAATTAACCGACCGTTACCTGTATCTGGCCGATTATGTAGAATAACCTGCTTGTTTAATTACCAAAAGGACGAACTTCGCGGCCAAAATCTGAAAGAGTATGGCATCGGGAAGACGTAATTTTAACAGTAACGGAAAAGCAGAAGATGAGGCGGCAAAAGTAAAAATTACACGTGAATCATTGCGTGAAATGCTATTTGTTTTTCAGTACCTCAAACCTTATAAAACAAAATTTATCCTCGGACTTATTTTTATTGCTCTTTCGGCTTTTTCTACCATGCTTTTCCCTTTTTTGCTGGGTAAAATGATTGATGCAGCTTCTTCGGGTCATGCAGCAGCTATGCAAAACACCTCAGCTTTAAGCAGCCATTTTGATTTGAAGAATATGAGTTTTAGTATGAATATGTTACTGTTTCTCATTTTTGGTCAGTTGGCAGTTCAAATGATTTTTTCGTTCATGCGAATTTACCTGCTTACCGAGGTTGGAGAGCGTTCGCTGGCCGATTTACGTTCTCACTTATTCTCACAATTACTCACTATGCCCATGTCATTTTATTCTGAAAGAAGAGTGGGGGAATTGTCCAGCAGAATGTCTTCCGATTTGTCGCAAATACAGGATACTGTTTCATTTCAACTGGCCGAGTTTTTACGTGGAATTTTCACCATGTTCATTGGGTTGGTTGCTATCTTTTGGCTTTCTGCTGAGCTGGCTCTTATTATGCTTGCGGTTGTTCCTGTTATAGCTGTTCTGGCAGTAGTGTTCGGTATGCGAATTCGTAAAATGTCCCGTAAGGCCCAGGATCAGCTGGCTGATTCGGGAACAATTATTCAGGAGGCTTTTCAGGGCATAGCAACCGTTAAAGCCTTCACCAACGAAGGTTTTGAACGCAACCGGTACAATAAAAGCATTTACTCGGTGGTATCGTTAGCTATTGCCAATGCACGCTATCGCGGGGCATTTGTCTCGTTTATGATATTTAGTGTGTTCGGGGCAATCGGTTTTGTTATGTGGTATGGGGTTAAAATTTTACCACCAGGTGAGTTAACCATGTTTGTTATTTTTTCAGTTTTTGTAGGAGGAACAATTGCCGGATTTGCGGATTTATTCAGTCAGTTGCAGAAAACGATTGGCGCCACACAACGGGTGCGGGAAATAATGAAAGAAACCGGAGAAACGGTAGACTTTAATTTGGCGCGAATTGAACCGACTTTTAAATTAAAAGGGGAGGTGTTATTTAAGAATGTCGCTTTCTCTTATCCTTCACGAAAAGAAGTGCAGGTACTGGCTGATATAAATATTCATGCCCTTCCCGGAGAACAGATTGCTATTGTAGGCCCAAGCGGAGCGGGTAAAAGTACCTTAACTGCACTCATTCTTCAGTTTTATAAACCTGATTCAGGTTCAATTCTGTTTGATGGAATTGAATCAGCAGCAATTCCACTATCGCAGATACGCGCTCAAATGGCATTAGTACCCCAGGATGTCATGCTTTTCGGAGGGACAATTTTTGAAAATATTATTTACGGAAAACCGGGTGCCACAAAAGAAGAGGTAGAAGAGGCCGCCCGAAAAGCCAATGCACATGAATTTATTTCTAAGTTTCCGGAAGGGTATAATACCATAGTAGGGGAGCGGGGAGTTAAATTGTCGGGCGGACAAAGGCAACGCATTGCTATTGCCCGGGCCGTGTTGAAAAATCCCGCTATTCTTATATTGGACGAAGCTACTTCATCCCTCGATTCGGAGTCGGAAAAATTGGTGCAGGAAGCGTTGGAAAACCTCATGCAAAACCGCACATCTTTTGTAATTGCCCATCGCTTATCAACGGTGCGAAATGCGAATCGGATTATGGTGATTGAACACGGGCATGTAATAGAAACCGGAACACATACCGAATTGATTCAACACGCTGATGGCTTGTATAAACGATTGGTCAATTTACAATTTCAGGAATAATTTCATCCTGAAGCCGACTAGGCAAAACAATTTTAGTTTAATAATGCAACCTCTAAGAAACAATGCCTGTCTTTGCAAATTATCAGACGGAATGCGGGAATTTGGTAATGAAAGGATATTTGCTAATATTCAAATTTTTGAAAATCAACAAATTGAGATTTTTTATTGAATATTTTTCAATTCCTTCTCAAATTCTTAAAACTTCTACTAAATTTGGACGAAACTTAAAATTCAATAATCCAATTAAAATGAAAAAAATCCTCTTATCAGCAGCTGTTGTGGCAACTTTGGTTGCCGGCTGTAAAAAAGACAGTGACAAGAAAACTGAAACACCGATAAACACGGTGCCTACTTCATTCACTCAAAAAGCCGTAATTGAAGAGTTTACCGGTGCATGGTGCGGATGGTGTGTTGACGGACACTACCGAATGGAAACTATGACCGCAGCAAATCCAACTAAAGTTTTTGGTGTATGTGTACACTACGGAGACGGCATGCAAATTAGTTCTTACGATGCGTTCTACAAACCTACTTTCTCAATCAGTGGTTTCCCTACCGGAATGGTGAGTCGTACTTCTGATGTTGGCGGAAGCGGTACTGTAGTAATGAGCCGTGATCGTTGGGATGCTAATGTGACCAACCAATTGTCAAAAACTGCTAAATGCGGTTTAAAAATTGATGCTTCTTCCATCTCAGGTAATACTCTTACTGTAAATGTAACTGCAGGTTTCTGTGCAACTGTTAGCGATGCGTTGAACATGACCGTTATGTTAATTGAAGATAAAGTAACAGGAACAGGTTCAGGTTACGATCAGAAAAATTACTATTCAGGTAATTCAAGTTACTCTACACATCCTTTCTACTCTAAACCAGGAACTATTGTTGGATACGAGCACACTAATGTGTTAAGGAAAATTGCTTCGGCTGATGCAGGTGATCCAATCGGAGCTGCTAATCAGGTTGCCGGTGGAAGCTATACTAAGTCGTATACTTTCGATCTTTCTTCAGTTAATAAAGCAAATTGTCAGGTGGTAGCCGTTATTAACGGATCAGGTCCTGGTGGAACAGGTTACACTGTTTACAACGCACAACAGGTTGCTGTTGGTGGTATCCAGTCTTGGGACTAATTTCCATATTTAAAATTCATAAAAAAGCCCTCTTTTACGGAGGGCTTTTTTTTATGTACTATGCTTAGAATGTATCACAGTCTATTTGTTATTTAGCTGCTTCTCTAAAGCAAACATTTCATCCCGAAGTCTGGCGGCTTGCATAAAGTCTAAATCTTTAGCTGCTTTTATCATCCGTGTTTTAGTTTCTTCTATCGCTTTCCGGAGTTGCTCTTTAGTCATGTATTGTACAATAGGATCTGCTGCTGCCGATACTTCTTCCTGTTCCACGTATATTTTGTTTTCAAGCGTATATTTCGAATTGGCCACACTCGTTTGAAGCATTATTTCTTCTGTACTCTTACGAATTGTTTTAGGGGTAATGCCATGCTGTTGGTTGTAGATTATTTGTTTTTCTCTTCTGCGCATGGTTTCATCCATGGTTTGCCTCATACTTTTGGTTATGGTATCGGCATACATAATAACTTTTCCGTTTTCATTACGTGCAGCCCTGCCAATTGTTTGAATAAGCGAGCGGTTATTGCGTAAAAACCCCTCCTTGTCGGCATCCATAATAGCTACCAATGATACTTCGGGTAAATCAAGCCCCTCTCTTAAAAGATTTACGCCTATTAATACATCAAATTTACCAAGGCGCAGGTCTCTCAGAATTTCTACCCGGTCAATTGTTTTTACTTCCGAATGAATGTAGCGGCATTTTATATTAAGTTTTGAGAGGTATTTGGTTAACTCCTCTGCCATTCGTTTTGTCAGGGTAGTCACCAAAATCCGGTCACCCATTCGGATGCGTTCATCAATTTCGTCCAGCAAATCATCTACCTGATTGGCGGCAGGCCTTACTTCAATAACCGGATCAAGCAAACCTGTAGGGCGAATTAATTGCTCTACAATTACTCCTTCACATTGTTGTATTTCAAAATCACCCGGTGTAGCACTCACATAAATTACCTGATTTACTTTAGCTTCAAATTCAGCAAAGGTAAGAGGCCTGTTATCTAATGCAGCCGGCAAACGAAATCCATATTCTACTAAGTTTTCTTTTCTCGAACGGTCGCCCCCGTACATAGCCCTTACCTGCGGAAGCGTAACATGGCTTTCATCAATCACCATTAAAAAATCCTCAGGGAAATAATCAAGAAGGCAGAAAGGGCGTTCTCCTGCTTTTCTTTTATCCATATACCTGCTGTAATTTTCAATGCCGCTGCAGTATCCTAATTCGCGCATCATCTCTAAATCAAAAATCACCCGTTCTTCCAAACGTTTGGCTTCCATAAAACGTCCTAGTGATTTAAAATATTCTACCTGTTGTACCATGTCATCCTGAATTTCTCTGATGGCCTGATGCAAACGTTCTTTGGGAGTAACGTAAATATTAGCAGGGAAAATGGCAACAGCATGTGTTTTTTCTAAACGTTTGCCGGTAGCCGGGTCAAAAATTTCGATTTCTTCCACTTCATTTCCAAAAAATGAAATTCGAAACGCATGGTCACTGTAGGCTAAATAAACATCTACCACATCTCCCTTCACCCTGAAGTTTCCTCTTTGAAAATCGGCTGTGGTTCTTGAATACAAGCTGTCAACTAAAGCATAAAGCAACTGATTTCTGTTTAGTTTTTGACCCGTATGCAAACGGATAATACTTCCTTCATAATCTTTAGGATTACCCGCACCGTAAATGCAGGAAACAGATGCTACAACCAATACATCCCTTCTTCCCGAAAGCAAAGATGAGATGGTTTTCAGCCGCATTTTTTCTATTTCTTCGTTTATATTAAGATCCTTTTCAATATAAGTATTACTGCTTGGTATGTACGCTTCAGGCTGGTAATAGTCATAGTACGAAACGAAATACTCAATAGCATTTTCAGGAAAAAACTGCTTGAACTCACCGTAGAGTTGTGCCACCAGTGTTTTATTATGACTTAGTACCAGCGTTGGTTTTTGTACCTGTTCAATTACATTGGCAATAGTAAACGTTTTACCCGAACCGGTGACGCCAAGCAGTGTTTGTGCTTTTTCATTTCCGTGTATTCCTTCTGTTAGCTGTCTTATAGCTTCGGGTTGATCACCGGTAGGTTTGTATTCGGATGTAAGTTTAAAATTCATGTTAAAATTTATCCGGGCTGTTTAAAGGAATGGTAATACAAAAATCACTTCCCTGACCAAAAACGGATGTAACACTTATTTCACCGTCATTTTGCTCAATAAAGTCTTTGCATAAAGAGAGCCCCAGGCCAATACCTTTTTCGTTTCCTGTTCCATAGGTTGGGGTAGCTTCATCAAAGTTAAACAGAAAAGGAATGCGTTCTTGTCGTATGCCAACTCCCTGATCAATGATATGCACAATGGCCTTCCTTCCGGAAACAGAAGTGTGAATTTTTATTTCACTGTCTTCATTTGAAAATTTAATACTGTTTGAAATCAGATTTCGGAGTACGGTATTTATCATATCGCGGTCAGCATATACCTCTGTTCCGGTATCTCCTTCCACAATAAGTTTAATTTTTTTATGTCTGGCCTGCGGACTAAGGAGCTCCATATTTGACTCTATGACAGGGAATAATTTAAATGCATTTTTATTTGCTTTTATACCCTTTAACTGGGCATTTGCCCAAAGCAGCATATTATCCAGAAAGTTCAGGGTATTGGCGATTTCATTCGTAGAAACGGATAGAATATGTTTTTTCTCTTCCTCTGTAATATCCTCATAAGCAAAAAGGCCAAGGGAAGATTTAATAGAAGTAAGCGGACTGCGGTAATCGTGGGAGATAATGGATATAAGGTAGTCTTTTACTTTATTCAGTTTATCGCGCCCCTTCACGGTTTTTCTGAGTTTGTATAAGAGAAAAGTAGTAATCAGCAGGGCAATGCTTACTAATATAACCATTACCAGCTGGAGTTTTACAATATTGGATGCTTTTGAAAGTTCCTTTTCCTGATTCAGTATGTTTACTTCCATCATTTGCTGTTCCTGATGCAATTTTTCTAAATCAAACCGAACACCCAGCTCAGCAATGCTTTCCCTTTGTTTCTCCCGATAAATGCTGTCTTTGCAGGCAATGGCTTTTTGAAGATATCCGATAGCCGATTTTTCATGATGCAGCTTTTCGTTCACGCTGGCCAATGTGGTATAAACCTCTACCAAATGTGCCTTCAGGTTTAATTCTTCTGCAATGAAAAGAGATTGTTCGGCATACCGGATGCATTCTTTGTAGTTGCCGGATTGAAAGTACGATTCTGCAATTCCGAGCAACGCAAATGCCTGACCTCTTTTATCACCGACTTTTGTTTTAATTTCTAACGATTGCCGGAAGTTTATCAAAGCGAGCTGGCTGTTTTTTTGCTGAAGGTATAAATCTCCTATGTTGTTAAACGTGGCACCAAGCCCTTTCAGATCATTGTATTTTTCCCGGTTCTTTTTTGCTTTCAGGTGATAATCTAATGCCAGAAGGTTTAATCCTTTTGCCTGATAAACCATTCCAATATTGCTGTAACTGGACCCCAGTTTATTTTGTAAACCGTTTTCTTCTCTTATTTTTAATGCTTCCTTAAGGTATTCAAGTGCCTTATCATATTGCATTTGTTTTTCATAAATGAGCCCGATATTATTTAATATATTGCTGAAAAAAGCCGGGTTGTTTTTTTTTTGAAAAGTTTTTTCAGCTTCCAGATAATAATACAAGGCCTTATCAAAAATGCCCTGCAGGTAATAGATAATGCCAAAGTTGTTATAGCTCTCAGCAAGACCTGTACTATCATTTATTTTCTTGAAAAGCAGTAATGCGGCCTCATAATATTCAAGCGCTTTTTTGTAGTTACCTGCATATTCGTAAACAATACCATAATTTTTTATGGTAATAGCCTGCCCCCTTCCGAATTCAATAGTTGATGATAACTTTTTCGCTTCATTAAAACAGGTTACCGCTTTTGCTGAGTCCATTTGCAGTAAAATAATCCCGAGTTCATTCAGAACAAGTACTCTTGAAGTATCTGCCAACTCCTCATCTTTTAGTAATAATTCAAGACTGTCTCTTGAGTTTTGTGCGTAAATCGGTACAGCCGTAAGCGCCAAAAAAATTATTAAAAAAAGAAACCCTTTCATTGGCTTTAAGCTCCCATTTCCGTTAGCAGGTAATCAGCTTTGGCCACTTTTTTAAGTACCCATAAAACGTATCTTATGTCTACGCCCACCGACCGGCTGTAGTTTTCATTCCAGGCATAATCATTTATGGTGGCAGTGTAGGCACGGTCAAAATTTACGCCTACCAGCTTGCCGTCAGCATCTAAAACCGGGCTTCCTGAATTACCTCCGGTGGTATCAAGGTTGTATAAAAAATCTACCGGAACATCACCCAGTAACGGATGAATATATGAGCCAAAATCCCTGCTTTTATAAAGTTCTTTCATTAAATCCAGTAATGCATATTCATCCTGATCTTCTTTTTCCATTACCCCTTTTAAGGTGGTGAAGGGTTTGTGGTAAGTACCATCAGCAGGGCGATATCCTTTTACGTAGCCGTAAGTTAATCTAAGTGTGGCATTGGCATCCGGAATAAATGTGGCATTCTTCCATTGCTGTTTTACTTCAACGTATTTCGACATGAGCACCTGTAGTTCTGCATCACGTTTGGTGTCTATGGCATCCTGATCGTTATACACATCATTTATTTCAAAGGCCAGTTCAATAATCGGGTCTTTCAGTGTAAATAATTTTTCCGGGTTGTTTTCCAGTAGTTTTTTGGCTTCTTCAGCATTGCTTAAAATACTTTTCTCAAAAGCCTCATCAACCCATTTATTAATGGAAGCATCCATGTCCTTTTTTATTTTCAGTTTCTTTTTTGCCTTAGCAAGTTTTCCTGAATCTTTTATCAGAAACATGTCTTTCAGCAGTTTTTTTGTTACCTTTTTACAAACTTCCTTATCGTAGTAATGGTAGCTTTTTGCAAAATTGTTTTTCAATTCAGCGCCCTTCTGTTTCAGGTATAATTTCTTTTCTTCATCGGTATGAAGCACTCTCATATACCTTCGATGATTTGCCACTAATCCGGCTGCTGACAGCACTCCGGAGGCACCATACACATTATCGACCCAAAGGTTTAATTCGGCATCATCAAAAATGGTTGCATAAATAGCATTCAGTTTTGGAATCACATTTCCGTAAATTGCTTTGATAGGCCCGAATTGCTGAATCCATTGTTGTAACTCACTTTCTTCTGCCTTTTTACGTTCCAGAAGTCCGGCCCGGCTGAATCCCTGTAGTTTTCCTTTGTAGTTTTTAGTTACGTTAGCCAGGCTTTTAATTTTGGCTGAGAAAAAGATTTGTTTACCCCGGTTTTCTTTGCCCGCCTCTTCCATAGCATTAATCTGAAAATCGTACAACGAGGATATAAACGGAAGACGGTATTTTTGATGGTACTCATAAAATCCGGCAGGGTAGTGGCGAAAAGTGCTGCCCGGATAACCCAGAATAAACACAAGGTCATTCTCGTTTACTCCGTTTGGATTCACTTTTAAAAACTGAACAGGTTTGTAAGGTTTGTTTTCTTTTGAGTAGTCGGCAGCTTTTCCATCATTACCCACATAAGCCCGCAAAATGGCAAAATCGCCCGAGTGTCGTGGCCACACCCAGTTGTCGCTTTCCCCGCCATACTCGCCAATAGAACGCGGAGGTACATACACAAGTCTTACATCTTTCAATAATTTATACCTGAATAGTACATAAGTTCTTCCAATAAACATTTCTGAAATTTCACTTTGTAAATCAGGAAATTTTTTGCGCTCGCCATCTAGAATATCGGCCATTTTCTGCCTTATTTTTTTGCTTCGTTCAATGGGGTCAATGATATTTCCCAATCCATCTAAAATTTTTGCCGAAACATCCTCGTACGAGGTAGTGATTTTGCAAACAAGTCCGCTGGCTAATTTTTCTTCCGATTTATCTTTTGCCAGAAATCCGTTTTTTATATAATCATGGGCCGTATCGCTGATATTAGCCACAAAGCTGAAAGCACAATGATGGTTGGTAATAATTAATCCGTCATCCGAGATAAACGAACCGGTACATCCGCCAACTCTCACAATGGCATCAACGATACTTGGAGCATTAGGGTTAAAAATCTGCTCAGGGCTCAAACGAAAGCCGGCTTTTTTGAAATCAATTTTACTGAGTTCGCTTAACGGAAACATACCCTCTTCCGTTTTAGCGGAGGTAAGAACCAAAACTGCAAATAGAAGAATGAATTTGATTGATGTGCGCATATCGGGCAAAGATAATTGTCTTTATTTGGTTATTAATTTATTTAACTCAAGATTAATAAGGGGGGCTTTTTCGGTATCGTAAACATGATTTCTGAAGGAAGAAACCCATTGAATGCCCATGCTGGCATTTGTTATAAATACCTCTGAAGCTTCTTCCATATCGTTCAGATGAATGCAGTCTTCCGAAACGTGTAGATTCAGTTTTTTTGCAAGGGTTATGATAATTCTGCGCATCACTCCCATAATGCAGCCTTGGCTGTCAGAAGGAGTAATTAATTCATCATTTTTAACAATAAACAGATTGGCACTTGACGATTCGCAAATTAATCCCTTTTGATTAATCAGAAATACTTCGTCAAGTTTCTGATTTTGCCTGTATATAGAGGCTAAAACATAAATCAGGGAATTATTTGTTTTGAGCGAGGATAAACTGTCGCAACTTTTAAAATGCTCGGTGTACAATCCCGTTTGAAGCCCGTTAATATTTAAAACAAAACTGTTCTCAGGTATTTCCACTGCCTCAATAAGGTAACCTGCCTCGTTTTTATTAGGAAGGTATAATCCTTTGCCCTGACGAAAAAGCACAAAACGCATCCGGGCATTTTGATAACCATTGCTTTTTAAGAGGTAAACGAGCTGTTCTCTGAATCCGTTTGCATCTAAATTCGCAGGCAGGATTAAATTAAGCAATTTTGCTCCGTGAAATAAGCGCTCATAATGTTCCTGCCAGAATGGAATAGCTCCGTTGATGGCGCGAATCGATTCAAATAATCCGTCACCATAACGGGTAAGGCGGTCATCAGCAGCAAATATTTTTTCGCCTGCTGAAATAATTTCTCCGTTCAGATTAATAAAAGCCGTACGTGTCATTAAGGGGCAAGTTCGTTAAAATTATAATTATTGCGGTGTATAATTCAGCAACTGTTTCCGCAAGCTATTGGAAACCAAATCTAAATAACTGTCCATAACTTAGGTTTATATGAATTAAAGGTTTTGGTTACTTTTGCCCATCTTTTAAGAGAACAAATATGAAAGAAGTTTTTATAGTTGCAAAAGCAAGAACCCCGATTGGAAGTTTTAGTGGCAGTTTAGCTGCTTTAAGCGCCCCACAACTTGGTGCTGTAGTAATTAAAAGTGCAGTTGAGCGTGCCGGAATTAAGGCCTCAGATGTGAATGAAGTGTTTATGGGTAATGTAATGTCGGCCGGCATGGGCCAGGCACCTGCAACCCAGGCCATGATTTTTGCCGGATTGCCCAGTACTATTCCATCTGTTACCATCAATAAAGTTTGTGCCTCAGGTTCAAAAGCAATTATGCTTGGGGCGCAATCAATTATGCTGGGTCAGAATGATATTGTGGTTGCCGGTGGAATGGAAAGCATGTCGAATGTACCTTATTACCTTGATAAAGCCCGAAGCGGATACCGGTTGGGACACGGACAACTTACCGATGGAATTGTAAAAGATGGTTTGTGGGACGTGTACAACGATTACCACATGGGCAACGCAGCCGAACTATGTGCTAAAGAATGTAATATTACCCGTGCCGATCAGGATGAGTTTGCCATAGAGTCATATAGACGTTCTGCTGCTGCCTGGGCTGCTGGCAAATTCACTAATGAAATTGTAGCCGTTGAAATTCCTCAACGCGGGAAAGACCCTTTGAAAGTAACCACCGATGAAGATTATAACAAAGTAAATTTTGATAAAATCCCTTCGCTTAAACCGGTTTTTGTAAAAGACGGAACTGTAACAGCAGCCAATGCGTCAACCCTAAATGATGGGGCATCGGCCATTGTGCTAATGAGTAAAGAAGCTGTTGAGCGCACAGGTGCAAAACCAATAGCAAAAATTCTCGGTTTTGCCGATGCCGCACAGGCACCTGAATGGTTTACCACGGCTCCTTCAAAAGCAATTCCGCTGGCATTAAAGCGTGCCGGCATAGATCAGAGTAAAGTTGATTTTTACGAGATAAACGAAGCTTTTGCAGTTGTATCGGTTGCTAATAACCGTGAGTTGAAACTCGATCCCCAAAAAGTAAATGTGTATGGAGGAGCCGTTTCACTCGGACATCCGTTGGGAAGTAGTGGTTCGCGTATAGTCGTAACATTATTATCCGTTCTGGAGCAGGAGGGTGGTAAAATTGGAGTTACCGGCATTTGTAACGGTGGTGGCGGTGCTTCGGCCATTGTAATCGAAAAAGTTTAGTATACCTTTTAACAGCCATGCATCGTTATATACCTCAAATGAAGCATGCTTTACTCGTTTTTCTGAGTTTGTTGTTTTTTGGAAACAGATTGTTTGCGCAGCAGGCAAATGCTGATTCAACCGTTATGGCTGATTCATTAGCTACCCTCGAGATTCAATTGCAGGGGCTGTCGTTTGAATTTATCAATTCTAAAGATGAGCGTACCCGTGTAAGCAGTGCGTATCATTTTGTAAAAACACTGGTAAAAACACTGAAGGTAAAAGATTCTTATCAATATCCTTTTGATTCACTCAAAAGCATTTCCATACTTAAAGCACCCGATAATACATTTCGAATTTTTACCTGGCACCTGAGGCTTGATAACGGATTGTACCGTAGCTACGGAGTGATTCAGTTAAACCCCGTTAAAAAATATTTTGACGGCAAATTGCTGCCCGCTGGCTCTAAACCATATTATCCTTTAATTGACCGCTCCGACAGCATTGTGAACGTATTGGATACTACTGTTGGCCCTGATTATTGGTTTGGAGCACTCTATTACAATATCCTCATGCGTAAGGTGCACAAACAAACATATTATTTTCTTTTTGGATATGATGGCAACAAAAAAGGCACCGATCGTAAACTAATAGATGTGCTTACCTTTATTGACGGGAAACCCTGTTTCGGAGCTCCTTTTTTCAAAGTGGGCAATATCGTTCAGTCGCGTTTTATTATTCAGTATAACGAAGAAGCAAGTGTGTCGTTACGCTACCTGCCTGCCGATAATATCATTACCGTTGATCACCTGATGACTCCTGATGATAAGTCGGTTGATTTGCCTGAACTTTATGTACCTGACGGAACGTATGATTATTTTATCTGGAAAGATAATCAGTGGCAAATGAAAGAGCACCTTTTTGAAACCAAAAAACTCAAAGGTTCTAAATAGATTGTTGTCTGGCAAAGTGATCGCAAAGTATGGCGGTGGCTACTGAGGCATTTAAACTTTCGGCCGGGCCTATTCTTGGAATCATTATAGGGTGAGTAATTTTTTGCCTGAGTTCTTCCGAAATTCCTTTTCCTTCATTTCCAATAAGTAAAAACGCTTTTGATGGAAGTTTTTCTGTATAAACATTTCTTCCATTCAGTACCGCTCCGTAAACAGGAACAGATGGGTGTTTTTCAATAAAATCCTTCAACTCTCCGTAGAATATATTTACCCTGGCAATTGAACCCATGGTGGCATCCACTACTTTGGGGTTATACGCATCAGCACAATCGTTGCTGCATACAATATTTTCTATTCCATACCAGTTGGCAGTGCGAATGATTGTACCCAAATTTCCCGGATCCTGTATGGTTTCCAAAAGCAGGGTCAACTGGTTGTTAAGGGCTATTTCACTCAGGTTTGATTTCGGAATTTCAATCAGCATCAGCACATCCTGAGGAGTTTGGTGTCGGCTTAGTTTTTGTAATTCATTCTGGTCAAGTTCGATGGATTCCGTTTCAGCAGGCACCAAACGCTTATTAAGCGAAAACCATTCTTTACTGGCATAAACTGTTTTTACTCTTAACTTTGAACCCATGATATCATTGAAAGCTTTTTCGCCTTCAGCTACAAATAGTCCGTGTTGTTGCCTGGCTTTTTTATCTTTGAGTGATACGATTAACTTAACCTGATTTTTTGTTAGCATTGATTCAACGACTCTTTTTTGCTTTTTTAATAACCGTCCTGATTGGACAAAGTTCCTGCAATATCGGTAAAAATCTGCCTGATAAAGGGGCTTTGCTTGTAAAAAATGAAATTGTAGCTCAGGGATTAACCTCTGAAGAAAAAGATGCAATCAAAACACTTATCAGGCAAAAGCCCAATACGCGGGTTTTTGGTCTAAGGAGTTATATGTGGTTTTATGTATGGGGCAGCCATGGGAATCCCAAAAGTAAATTCTCCCGTAAGTTCAAATCCGTTCTTCGAAAAGTGGGCGAAGAGCCGGCCATTATTGATTCAAATTATATTCTGGGAACTGAGAAACAAATGAGCCAGTTTATGTTTAACAAAGGATATTTTTATGCTTCGGTTACCCATTCGGTAAGGCAGCGTAAACTATTTTCGTCAAAGCACCGACAGATTGTAGAATATAAGATTATCCCTAACAACCCATACACAATTGGGCTGATGTATCATAATATTCCTGATTCTAATATTTATAAACTTATTGTAGCCGATACCAGCAAAAGTTACCTGGTGCGTTTTGCAAAATATGATTTGGATAATCTTATCAGAGAAAAAAACCGCATTACCGACATCCTGCGCGACAACGGATATTATTATTTCTCCCGCGATTACGTTAATTATGACGTTGACTCCAATTACCAGAACAACTATGTAATGCTGTCGGCAAATGTGCGAAACCCCGGAATTCGTACCCACAAACAAACACGCATTAAATCTATTCAGGTTGAACTGGATAATGATTTGGCTGTTAACCCGCACACTGATACTATCGAATACAAAGGAATTTTGTACATTCTGAAAGGCTATAAAATAAAGCCTGTTATTATCGACCGGATGATTCAGATACATCCCGGTGAACTCTACAATCAAACTAAAGTACAGGACACTTACAGCCGCTTGCTCGATATGCAGTTGTTCCGCTATGTAAATATCGGTTTCGAAACTGTAGGCAGTGATAGCAGCGGATGGATAAACTGTCGTATTAAAATGAATCCGCATATGGCTAATGAGTTTGTCGAGGAGCCACAGGCCATCACTTCCGATCAAAATAATAACCTTTCAAGTGCCAACTACCGAAACTATGGTATTGCAAACAGTCTTCTGTTCAGAAATAAAAACACCTTTCACCGTGCCGAAATTTTGCAGGTAACCTGGCGTGCTGCCCTCGAAATGCAGCCTAAAAGTGCATCTAAAGGGAAATTTTACAGCACTGAGCAGAACATTAATATCAGCCTAAGTCAGCCCCGGTTAATCTGGCTTCCCCGCAGTTGGGAAGGTGCACGGTATGCGTCCAAAAACAGAACTTCCGTTTCGCTTGCTTACACTTACGAAACCAATCTGGATTTTAAACGTAATTTACTCACGGCCTCATTCAATTACCAGCATCGCAGAAAACTGGTTACTTTCAGTTGGTCACCGGTAGAGGTCAACTTTATCAAAACAAATCCGTCACAGGCTTTTCAAGATTCGCTGAATAAGGTAAACGATGTGTTTTTAAAGAGTTTGTTTTCTAACAACCTCATTACCGATGGCAGGTTCACCATCATTTACGATAACCAGATTAAACGTCCGGGCAAAAGTTTTGTGCGAATTGTCTGGGATCCGGTTGAAATAGGTGGGAATATGGTTTACATCTCTCAGAAATTATTATTTAAACCAGCTAAAGACCCAGTTACCAATAAGTATAAATTACTTGGGCTAACTTATTACCAGTACTATCGTTCAGTGCTTGACTTTCGTTATAACCACATTTTTGATGTCAATAACCGGGTGGTTACCCGATTTTATGCCGGTGCCGGTATTCCCTACGGAAATGCTTCTATTATGCCGCTTGAAAGACGTTTCTTTGTGGGTGGTGCCAATGATTTGCGGGCGTTTCGTCCAAGGGTAATCGGGCCGGGTTTCTTTGCTGATAAGGACAGTTTGGGAATTGACCGCTCAGGTGAAATTAAACTTGAAGTAAACATGGAATACCGGTTTAATATTATCAAACGATACCTGGAAGGGGCGCTTTTTGCCGATGCCGGAAATATATGGTTAGCCAGAAGGGATGATAAAACTTATCCTGGCGGGGCATTTAATATTGCTTCTGTTCCTAAGCAACTGGCCATTGACGGAGGAATAGGATTAAGGTTAAATTTCACCTTTTTTATTTTCCGTTTAGATGCCGCTATTCCGTTTCAAAATCCGCAGTTAAACGATGGTCAGCGTTGGGTGCTAAACCAAATTGGAAACAAAGGCTGGGTGCGAAAAGAGGCTCAGTTAAACGTGGCTATTGGTTATCCTTTTTAGAGTACCTCTCGGGGGAATTCTGTACAAATTTTGTCAATCTGTCAGTTTAAAATCTTTGGCAATTTTTTTGGCTACCTTTGCCCGAATGTTTTGGAAGAAAAAGGATAATAGTATGCAAAATTTGAATAATGAGGAGGTTAAGGGTAATGACGCAAATGGGTCTCCCGAATCATTAACTAACCAAACAGAAGAATTGACAGAAGTGAAAAAAGAAACGGAAACTAATGCAGTACCCCAGGAACAAGAGGTACCAACCCCCGAAGAACTAATGAAGGCTGAAATAGATCAGCTCAACGATAAATACATCCGTCTGTTTGCCGAGTTCGATAATTACAAACGCAGAACAGCGAAAGAAAGGTTAGAACTTTTCAGTACTGCCAACCGCGAAACAATTCTGGCTCTGTTACCGGTGCTCGATGATTTTGAACGTGCCATGAAAGCGTTTCAAAATACTGCTGAAGGAACTTCACTGAAAGAAGGAGTTGAACTTATCTATAACAAGTTTAATCACATTATGCAGAGTAAAGGGGTAAAACCAATTGAGTCAATAGGTCAGCCTTTCAACATAGATTTTCATGAGGCAATTACCAACATTCCTGCCCCTACCGAGGAGATGAAAGGGAAAGTGGTTGACGAGGTAGAAAAGGGTTATTTTCTTAACGACAAAGTTGTACGCTTTGCAAAAGTGGTTGTTGGGGAATAAGAGCAGATTAACTTTAAAATTCATGGCTAAAAGAGATTATTACGAAATACTTGGAGTGGCTAAAGGAGCTGGTGAAGCTGAAATAAAAAAAGCTTATCGCCAAATGGCCATTAAATACCACCCTGATAAAAACCCCGGGAACAAAGAAGCTGAAGACAAATTTAAGGAAGCAGCTGAAGCCTATGAAGTTTTAAGCGATCAGGAAAAACGCAGAAGGTATGATCAGTTTGGTCATGCAGGTATGGGAAATCAGGGGGGCTATAGCGGAGGCGGAATGAATATGGATGATATTTTCAGCCAGTTTGGAGATATATTCGGTGACGGAAGTCCATTCGAAGGATTTTTTGGAGGAGGCGGAGGCCGTGGCGGAAGACGCCCCAATGTTGGAACCAATATTCGCGTACGTGTTAAACTTAACATACTTGAGATAGCTAAAGGAGTAAGTAAAAAAATAAAATACAATCGCCTCACTTTAGCCGATGGGGTGAAATTTAAAACCTGTTCTACCTGCCACGGAAACGGACAGGTACGCAGAGTTACCAATACATTTCTCGGGCAAATGGCTACCACCAGCGTGTGTCCTTCGTGCGGTGGTTCGGGTAAAACCATTGAATCTAAACCCGGCCATGTAGATAATAACGGACTTGTAAGCAAGGAGGATCTGGTTGAAATCAATATTCCGGCCGGTGTGGCCGAGGGAATGCAATTATCTGTAAGCGGAAAAGGAAATGTGGGTCCTGGCGGTGGTCCGGCCGGAGATTTAATTGTGCTTATTGAAGAAGTGGAGGATGAACAACTAAAACGTGACGGTAACAATATTATCAACGAACAATTTATCAGTTTTCCTGATGCAGCCATGGGTACTACTATTGAAGTTCCTACGGTTGATGGTAAAGTAAAAGTAAAAATTGATGCTGGAACGCAAGCCGGTAAAATTTTAAGATTAAAAGGCAAAGGTTTGCCAAGTGTCAACGGATACGGACGTGGCGACCAGTTGGTGCAGATAAATGTATGGACGCCTAAAAAAATATCTCCTGAGGAAAAAGCTATTCTCGAGAAATTAGGCAAGTCAGAAAACTTTCATCCAAAACCATCAAGTTCGGATAAAGGTTTCTTTGAAAAAATGCGCGAATTTTTTCACCATTAAACCATAGATAAAACAAAAAGGGGTTGGGTTGTTTATGATTAAGTTTAACCTGATAATGACCTTACGCTATTTTTTTGTTTCAATCTTTTTTATTCTCACTTATTTTTATTCTTCGGCACAAATCACCGGCAAGATTGCGGGATATGTAAAAGATTCCAAAACAGATCAACCCATCCAGGGGGCTATTATTTCAGTGGAAGGAACAGGATTGGGAACTTCTACGGATGAGAACGGGCATTTTAAAATTGATCAGGTACCAACCCGTTCGCACACGGTAAAAGCATCGTTTATCGGTTATGTCACACAATATAAATTCGACATTATTGTTACTTCAGGAAATACCTATATGCTCGAGTTCAGATTGGATGAAGCGGGTAAGCAATTAAAGGAAGTGAAAGTAGTAGCAAGCCCGTTTAAACGCACAGCCGAAACACCCCTGTCGGTGCAAACATTATCCCGTCAGGAAATCATTTCCTACCCCGGAGGTAATAATGATATTGCCAAAGTGGTGCAATCGCTTCCTGGTGTTTCCGGTTCGGTGGGCTTCAGAAACGATATAATTATCCGCGGGGGGGCACCCAACGAAAATGTGTACTACCTGGATGGAATTGAAATACCAAACATCAACCATTTTGCCACGCAGGGCAGTTCAGGCGGACCGGTAGGAATGATTAATGTTACGTTTATTGAAGATGTTTCGCTTACCACCGGGGCATTCAATGCCCGTCACGATAATCCCTTATCAGGCGTACTTCAGTTTAAACAACGCAACGGAAGCAGCGAACGAACACAGGGCAATTTCAGAATAGGAGCAAGTGAGGCCGCTCTAACATTTGAAGGGCCACTCTCAAAAAAGAAACCCAATACTACGTATATCGTTTCGGTACGCAGGTCGTACCTGCAATTTATTTTTAAAGCAATAGGGTTGCCTTTTTTACCTTCTTACTGGGATTACCAGTACAAAGTAAATCATAAAATAAATGACAAGAACGAACTTACGTTAATCGGGTTAGGTTCCATCGATGACTTTACATACAATCCTCCATCGAGAAAAAAAGATGAAACGGATGAAGACTGGTTTTCCAGAGTCTCTATTTACGACCGGATTCCAATTTTTACCCAATGGACTACTACAGCCGGAATTAACTGGAAACACCGGTTAAAGAACGGGTATTTCAATTTCGCACTCAGCACCAATTTTCTGAATAATGAGGCTACTAAAAACGATAGCAACGATGCCAGCAAGCCACTCATTCTTCGGTATCGTTCACAGGAAAAAGAAAATAAACTGAGGTTTGAACTGGTGAAATTTGTAAGGCAATGGCGTTTTTCTTATGGGGCAAATCTTATTCACAGCAGCTATACAAATTCAACTTTTAACAGATTACAGTCAATGCCATTGGTCGAAGTGAACTATACCGGGGGAATTGACTTTTTTCGTTACGGATTGTTTGGACAGGTGACCAACACCACCGGCAAACTAAGTTCTTCGCTCGGAATGCGTACCGATGGAAATACATTTACGAATGACGGGGGAGATTTATTGAAAAGGATCTCACCCAGAGTTTCATTTTCCTATGTATTAGCGGATAAATGGACTATTAATGCCTCCGCTGGACGATATTACAAGATGGCACCATACACGGTATTGGGCTTTAAAAATAATTCAGGCAATTTCGTGAACCGGAATGCAGGGTATATTCGAAGTGATCAGGTAAATGCAGGAATTGAATTTGTCCCTTTTAAAGCCACCCGTCTTACTGTGGAGGGATTTTATAAGTTTTATTCCAATTATCCGGTTTCTAATCGTGACTCTATTTCTCTGGCAAATCTGGGCGGTGATTTTGGTGTGGTGGGCAATGAAGATATAACTAGTATTGGTAAAGGAAAAGCCTATGGCGTGGAGGTTTGTTTTCAGCAAAAATTTGTAAAAAATTTTTATGGCATATTAGCCTATACTTTTTACTTCAGTCAGTTCACCGGATTTAATACTTCTGATTACATTCCGTCAGCATGGGATAATCGCCATTTGCTTACTTTTACCGGAGGGTATAAGTTTAAACGCAATTGGGAAGCAGGCGTTCGTTATCGTTTTTTAGGGAAAGCACCTTATACCCCCATTGACACGCTGGCTTCACGGTTAAACTACGGTGTGCGCGGAACCGGAATCCCTGATTACAGCAAAGTAAACAGTGCAAGAATTGGAGTTTACAGTGTTATGGATGTCCGCATTGATAAAAAATGGAATTTCAAAAAATACGCACTTGATATTTACCTTGATGTGCAGAATGTTTTGCGTAATATTCAACCGTCCCCACCCGAGTTTGTGATGACCAGAAATGCATTAAATCAAATAGTAACGATTGATGGACAACCATACAACGGATCAAACGGATTGCCTTACATCATCAAAAAACCAGCATCAGGAACTTCAATCCCTACCATTGGGGTAATTATGGAGTTTTGAATTTGCTAAGTCGGGCAAGGGTTGTTTAACCCTTGAATTCATTCATTTACCGAAAAATTCTTTTTTTGCTGAAAACAAATCAGCATTTTTACCTTCTTTAATCATTCATAAAAATAATATGAAACAGTTAATTGCTTTGATTATTTGTTGTACCGTGTTTGCAAGAACTGGCAAGGCTAAAGTGATTGTGGTAAATAACAACACCCCTTCACCGTCTCAAATTGCGCAGATTCAAACTGCGGTTGACACTGCTTCAAACGGAGATACCATTTACGTGCAGGGTTCCGCTACCGGTTACGGAAACGTGGTTATCAATAAAAGACTGGTCATTTTTGGAGCAGGCTACAACCCGTCAAAAAACAATTCTTTACCAAGCAAATTGAATATCGTATTGTTCGATTCGGTTACCACAGGAGCAAATGCAGGCAACAGCGGAAGCGGAACGGTGATTATGGGTTTTGAAATTGCCAAACTAAGTTACTACAATACAAATTTTGTATTCTCAAATATGCTCATTAAAAGAAATCATTTTATTAAAAGTTCTTTTTACAATTTTGCTGGAATTACCTTAAGCTGCAGCAACGCGGTGGTCGAGCAGAATATTTTTGACTCTTCGGCTGTGCTCGATTTCGACTTAGGATCTGGAGTGGGTTGTCTTGTTCGAAATAATGTGATAGGATGTGTGTTTCGCAATGCGTATGCCGGAACAGTTTTACTAAACAATGTTTTTGTAGGCCAGTCAAATGCTTTTTCGAATGTTTCAAATGCGTTAATCGCCAATAATATTTTTTATGGTGCCGCCCCTCAGGGTTGCTCCGGTTCTACATTTAGTAATAACTTAACCTATAATACTTGGTCTAATACTATTCCATACGGAAGCAACACAGGTTCGGGTAATATCATAGCAACCAACCCCTCGTTTGTTAATGCTACACAGTATGCATTCGCGTATAATCAGGATTATCATTTGCAGGCCTCATCTGCCGGGAAAAATGCAGGAACCGATGCCACCGATTTAGGTTTATATGGTGGAGGAGCCCCCATGCCGGCTTATGGCGGAGAACCACCCATACCTCAAATAAAAATGTTTGACGTAACACCGGTGGTTAAGAAAAATACCAGTCTACAGATTCAGATTAAAGCAAAAAAACAAGACTGATTTCGCTGATGCGGTTTCGTATTTTTCTTTTCAGTTTAATTTTTTCTTTCACTTGCAGGGCGCAACAGCTTGTAAGTGCAGAATATTTCTTTGATACAGATCCCGGTTTTGGAAATGGAACTATATTGAGCATTACTTCCGGTGATAGTATTTTGCAAAATACATCTATTGCCACCACCGGATTGAGTTCCGGTTTTCATTATGTGTATATCCGTATTAAAGATTCAGCAGGCAATTGGAGCTTGTGTGAAGGACAGCGTTTCTATTTGTATGAACAGGAGGTTACTGCTCCTTCCATAACCAACATGGAGCTTTTTATGGTGAATGACCCGGGTTTCGGAAGTGGGTTTTCTGTATCGGTTACTTCAGGCGATTCTGTTGATGAAGTGATTAATACCGCACTTGTTACTGCCACAACGGGCACAAAACGGTTGTACTCCCGGGTAAAAGATGCCGGTGGACACTGGAGCATGTACGAATCGGATTTATTTTATGTTTACGATAGTATTGCCACCAATACTAAACTCACAAAAGGGGAATATTTTTTTGATACAGACCCCGGGCGCGGTAACGGAGTGCCACTCACTTTTTCACCTGCCGATTCTTTTGTGTTCAGTTTACCGGTTTCTACAAGCGGGCTAACAAATGGAGCACATAAGGCCTACATCAGGTTTTTAAATGATTTGGGACAATGGTCACTTTACGAACAGGCCACATTCTTCATCACTCCCGATGAGCAGCCTTCTCCGAAACTTGCATCGGTGGAGTATTTTTTTGATACAGATCCGGGATTTGGAAACGGGTCGCCTTTGATATTTTCGTCCTTTGATTCGATTGATTTAATAAGCACTATTGGTATATGGTCTCTTGACTCGGGATATCACACCATTTATATTCGGGTAAAAGATCTTTCCGGAGTATGGAGTCTTTACGATTCTTACTCGTTTTATATCTGCAATGATTTGCCAGCGGCTTCATTTACCAGTTCCCAATTCGGGTTAACGGTAAACCTCAACAATTCAACTTCAGGAGCTAATAAATACAAATGGTATTTTGGTGATGGGGCAAGCAGTCAGCAGGTATCACCCAACTATACTTTCCTTACAGGAGGAACGTATCATATTTCGTTGTTTGCCTATAACGGGAATTGTCCGATTTATGATTCGGCTTCGACTGATGTAACACTTGCTCCCGGTTTACAGGTAATAGCAGGGGCCAATACGGCCTGTGCCTATGATTCATTAAAGGTTTCCATTGCCACGTCTGAAACGTACGGAACCAATAACAGATTTTACATTCAGTTGTCGGATATTACCGGCTCCTTTGTTTCTCCGCTTACCTTAGATTCTTTTGCCACCAATAAAAGCATATTGTCATCGGTTTACATACCCGGTTCGGTTACACCGGGAAATAAATACCGAATACGGGTTAAATCAACCAATCCCGTTGTTACCTCAGCCGATAATGGGGCTGATATTATCATTCAGCCGGCTACTATTTCTGATTTTAGTTTCACCGGAGATACAGTTATTTGTTCATCGGAGAATTTACTCTTGCAGGGCAGAACGGGTGCTAATTTGTCTTATCAGTGGTTTTTGAATAATCAAAAATTAACCGGGGCAGTTACTCAGGATTTTCAGGCTTTTTTAGAGGGAACTTACCGATTACAGATAACCAATATTTATGGCTGCAAACATTTATCGGCTAAATCAGTTCAGCTTTCGGTAAAACCCGCGCCTGTTACCGCAGAAATAACCGGTGCATCAATGGTTGCCCGAAATCAAACAGAAATTTATTCGGTTGGTTCAGGCACTGCCGGGTCTGTTTACAATTGGTTTATTACCGGAGGCACCCAAATTTCAGGGGCCGATTCGGCTACCATAACTGTGCTTTGGGCTAATACGCCCACACCCGGAAAGGTGGAAGTGGAAGAGACGGGCTTAAACGGATGCGTAGGCGAACGCAAAACTTTAAATATTTCGGTGGCTCTGGGTATCCATAATCCATATATGAAATCTACTGTAACAGCTTACCCGAATCCATTCCACGGTAGTACAATCCTAATACTATCTCAGGTAGTTAGTAATGAGGTTATTGTTAAAGTTATGGACGCCACAGGAGCCCAGATTAGTGATCAGAAAATTCAGGCTACCAATAACGGAACCCAATTCTTTATTCCCTTAGATTTGACTTTATCTCCCAAAGGATTGTATTTAGTTCAGGTGCAAACCGGAAACAAATTTTACTATTTGAGACTTCTGAACCAATAATAGCCAAAATGGCAAAATCATTGCTGCAGGGAGTCGGTTTAATTTGCCGATTATTTCAGTAAAATTGCAGCATATGAAAATAGTTACCAGAATTTTTGCGGGCGCATTGGCGCTTTTGTTTGCATCAGGAGTGTATGCAGCAGGTAAAACTCCTTCAAAAGACAATGGATATACCATACGCATTAAGATTGCCGGATGTAAAGATTCGATGCTTTTAATGGCAACCTATTATGCCGATAAGCAATACCTAAAAGATAGTGCGTATCTCGATAAACAAGGGTTCTATGTGTTTAAAGGAGCTAAAAAAATAGAGCAGGGAATGTACACCATTGCCGGGCAGGCAAAAGTGAAATTCTTCGATTTTTTTATGGACGAACAGCAAAACTTTACCTTAGAAACCGATACCAATGATTTTGATAAGCATATGAAGGTAACCGGTTCCGAAGAAAATGCTCTTTTCTTCGAGTATCAGCGTTATATGACGGCTAAATATCATGAGGTAATTCCCATTCAGACAAATTACCGGAATGCCAAAAGTGCGAATAAAGATTCTGCTGATTATTATTTGAAACAAATAAACCAAATTGACAGTGTTGTTAAAAACCACCGCAAACAATTTATCGCAGTTCATCCTAAAAACTTTTTCCCTAAACTTTTAACGGCTTTGCAGGAAGTAGAGGTTCCGGAGGCACCTAAAAATGCCGATGGCTCCATCGACTCCAACTACCAGTATCGTTATTACAAAGCACATTTTTGGGACAATGTAGATTTAACTGACGACCGTTTACTGCATACGCCTTTTTTCTACGAGAAACTGAAAAAGTTTTTTGATCAGGTGGTCATGCAAAATCCGGATTCGGTATATGCTGAAGCTGTACGAATGATTGATCGAACCAAAGAAGGTTCAGAGATGTTTAAATACTTAGTGATTTACGTCACCAACCGTTCAGAGACTTCGGAGATAATGGGAATGGATGCGGCTTTTGTGTACATGGTAAAAAAATATTACAAAACCGGAAAAGCTTTTTGGGTAGACACGGTTAACCTGTATCGCATTGTAGATGCAGCCGAAAAATTAGAACCGATTTTAATTGGCCGCATGGCTCCACCGCTTAACTGTGCCGATTCTTCTCTGGCTGCCCTGGTTCCGCTTTATTCCGTTAAAGCTAAGTACACAGTTGTTGTATTCTGGGATCCCGGATGCGGGCATTGCCAGAAAGAAATGCCAAAACTGGTGGAAGCATATGATAAAATGCTGAAAGACGGACTGGATGTAAAAATTTATTCGGTTTGCTCGGCCTCAAATGTAGAAGAGTGGAAAAAATACATCGTTGAGAAAAAACACCAGAAGTTTATCAATGTGGTGGACCATGATATTTCAAGGCGTAAGTATAATATCAGCAGTACTCCGGTGTTCTTCATCCTTGACGAGAATAAGAAAATTATTGCCAAGCGGCTGGTAAGTGAACAGATTGAAGATTTTCTGAAGCGTTACAGCTCAATGAAAAAAGGACAAACACTTACTGTGCAGTTGCGATCAGAGGAAGAAGAGCATTAAAACGGGAACAGCTATAAAAGAAAAAGGAGCCAATGAAGCTCCTTTTTCTTTTATACGGCAGGGATGAATTTACGAATTCTGCAATTCAATATATTTTAACAGCTCGCTTCGGGTTTGTGCATCCTGAAATTTGCCGCAATACTCACTTGTAACCGTGCTGCTGGTTTCGTCCTTAATTCCGCGTGATGATACACACAGGTGACGGGCATCTATAATTACCGCCACATCTTCGGTTTTTAAAACTTCTTTCAGTTCGTTGGCAATTTGCACACTCATTCGTTCCTGCACCTGTGGTCGTGCGGCATAATAGCGAACGATGCGGTTGAGTTTTGAGAGGCCAATAACTTTGCCCGATGAAATATATGCTACATGTGCTTTCCCGATAATGGGCACAAAGTGATGCTCGCAATTACTATGGAAGCTGATGTTTTTTTCTACCAGCATTTGTTTGTACTGGTATTTGTTTTCGAACAACGATGCTTTGGGTTTATGCGCAGGATTGAGTCCGCGGAAAATTTCCTTTACATACATCTTGGCCACACGGTGCGGTGTTCCCTTCAGGCTGTCATCTGTTAAGTCGAGACCCAGAATGAGCATTATTTCCTTAAAGTGTTTTTCTATCAATTCAATTTTAAGTTCATCATCCATCACAAACGCATCTTCTCTGAGGGGCGTATTAATGGATGAGGTGATATGAGTGTCACCCATCTCCTCAAACATCATTTTTTCATTCTCCCGAGAATTCAACCGAGTTTCTTTCTGTTTCATATAAAGTTATTTTTAAATCAAGGTGTTCAGGCAATCGCTTACGTAACAATTTCCAGATAACCATTGAAATATTTTCAGCTGTTGGATTCAGGTTTTTAAATTCATCACAATCCAGATTAAGGTTGCGATGATCAAACCTTTCTTTTACTTCCAGTTTAATAATTTCACTAAGCCATTTCAGGTCTACCAGATAACCCGAAACAGGATCCACTGCCCCGGTTACCTTTACGTACAACGTATAATTATGGCCATGAAAATTTTTGTTATTACATAGTCCGAAAAATTCCCGGTTCTGCTCTTCCGACCAATCGGGAACATGAAGCCTGTGGGCCGCATTAAAATGTTCTTTTCGGGTGACTGAAACTTTCATGCCTGTTATAAAAGGGATAAACGGTTAAACACGCTTTTTGTTTAGCTAAAAATAAATTTACTTCTACAAAGGCATGTATCTATTTACAAATATGAATTAAATATAGGGCAGAACAATGCAGCATATTTTAACCACCTCTTTTTAAGTCTGTTTAAAGATAGTTTCTGTAACGGCTTATCCACTATTTCTTTTTTTTATCTCAGAATAGTAATTTATAAAATGCTGATTATAAGTATTTTGAACTATTTTGTTTAATTTATAGTTTTAAAATATAAACAAAATTTGCATGTCTCGTTTTTATGATCTTATTTTGTTTAATAATTAATATTAAATATTGAACAAAAATGACAGCAATAGAATTCTCGAAAGTAGTGACTAATGAAAGGAGTGCACTGCGCAACTATGCTTATCAACTTACCCGGGATTTAAACGATGCGCATGATTTGGTTCAGGAAACAATGTTGAAGGCATTTACTAATAAGGACAAGTTTAAAGAAGGTACCAATATTAAAGGATGGTTATACACTATCATGAAAAATAGTTTCATAAATAACTACCGCAGGTTAATGAAACGAACCGCTTTGATCAGTTCTACGGAGAATACCTATCAGATAGAGGCATTTTCACAAGCCGCACTTAATAAAGGCGAAGACCGGTTTATGATGAAAGATTTGAAAGCCGCTGTTGATTCCTTGCCACATGATTTACGAAAAACTTTTACCATGAACTTTTCGGGATTTAAGTATCATGAAATAGCCGACATACTGAATATTCCGATAGGTACCGTGAAGACAAGAATTTTTGTGGCCCGTAAAATTCTTCGCTCCCAGTTAAAAGCATACGGTGAGGCTTACGGATTAAGGGAGAATTAAGATGAAAAAATCAATTGTAATTGGCTCCGGTTTTTCCGGTCTCTCCACGGCTTGTCACCTGGCCGCTAAAGGATACGAAGTAACCGTACTTGAAAAAAACAGTCAGGCGGGTGGCAGGGCAAGGGTATTTGCGGAGAAAGGGTTTGTGTTTGATATGGGCCCAAGCTGGTATTGGATGCCAGATGTATTTGAAAAGTTTTTCCATTCCTTCGGTAAAAAAGTTTCCGATTATTATCACCTGCAACGACTCGATCCTTCCTACAGGGTATTTTGGGGTAAGGGAGATTTTTGGGATATACCGGCATCGTTTCAGGAGTTGTTTCAGCTTTTTGAGGAGGAAGAAAAAGGGTCAGGAGATAAGTTAGTCGCTTACCTGCAGCAGGCAGAATACAAATATAAAACCGGGGTTGATGATTTAGTTTACCGTCCCTCGTTATCCATAGGTGAATTTCTTGATATACGGCTTTTGAAAGGCGTGGTAAAACTTGATGTTTTTACCTCAATTCAAAAGCATATCGGGCGATTTTTTAAGAGCGAAAAATTGCAAATGCTTATGGAGTTTCCCATTCTTTTTTTAGGAGCAACTGCCGAAAATACTCCCGCACTTTACAGCCTGATGAATTATGCAGATATCCGTTTGGGAACATGGTACCCGATGGGAGGTATGCATCGTATTGTGGAAGCCATGCAGAAACTTGCTTTAGAGCTTGGGGTGAATTTTAAATTTAACGAGGAAGTAAATCAGGTTAC
>JAIBAK010000045.1 GCA_019695215.1 Bacteroidia bacterium
GATTTAATGAAACAATGGGGGGCAAAGGTTCACACTGCTGCCATGGAAATTAAAGTGGAGCAGGGAATGTATACTAAGAATTTACCCTTGGTTTTTGAAACTGATTGGTCATCTGCTTCGTATTGGTACATGATGGTTTCGGCTTGTAAAGGCTCGCGCATTGAATTGCCGGGATTATTTTTACCATCTTTTCAGGGCGACAGCATTGTGGCCACCTGGATGCAGGAATTGGGAGTAAAAACAGAAGTGCAGGCCGATCGCTGCGTTATTTCTTCGGGTGAATTACCCGAGTGTAGTCATTTTGAAAAAGATTTTTCGTCATACCCCGATTTGGTTCCTGCCTTTGCCGTTACCTGCGCCCTGCATGGAATTCCTGCAGTATTTAGCGGAGTGGCTCATTTAAAATTAAAAGAGAGTGACCGTATAACATCCCTGACAGCCGAACTTCAAAAGGTAAACTGTTTGGTAACGTATACCGATGACGGAACCATGCGCCTGACACCCGGAAATTTTACCTTACCCAATGAGGTATTTCATACGTGGAACGATCACCGAATAGCCATGAGTATGGCCGGTTTTGCGTGCCGCGTTCCAATAGAGCTTAATGATGAAACGGTGGTGTCAAAATCGTATCCCGGATTTTGGAAAGAACTGATAAAAGCCGGATTTGTGAGCAAGTAAAAAAAATGCGTTGTATGTTTGTTTTTTCTCTTCATGGCTTCAAATACATTAGGAACAGTTTTTAAAGTTACTTCTTTTGGTGAGTCGCACGGGCCCGCCATAGGTGTGGTGATTGACGGATGCAAAGCCGGAATTCCATTTGATGAATCATTTATTTCAAAGCAACTTCAACGCAGGCGGCCTGGGCAATCTGCGCTTACCACTGACCGAAAAGAAGACGAAAAATTCTCCGTGATTTCAGGGGTGTTTGAAGGAAAAACAACCGGCACTCCTATTTGCATACTCATTCCAAATACCGATGCACGGCCTGCGGATTACGAGGCAATGAAAAATGTGTTCAGGCCATCTCATGCCGATTATACTTACCATACCAAATACGGAGTGCGCGATTACCGTGGCGGAGGAAGATCTTCGGCCCGGGTTACGGCCGGGTGGGTGGCCGCAGGAGCGTTTGCCCAATCCATTCTTGCCCAAAAGGGAATTATCATTCAGGCTTATGTTTCGCAGGTGGGCAATATAAAAATTTCAAAGCCTTATACTGAACTCAATCTTGCCGATACGGATGCATCATCGGTTCGTTGTCCTGACAAAGAGGCTGCAAACGCAATGGAGGCATATATTGAACAGTTAAAAAGTCAGGGAAACAGCACGGGCGGAATGGTATCCTGTGTAATAAAAAATTGTCCTGCCGGCCTTGGCGAGCCTTTATTTGATAAGCTTCAGGCCAATTTAGCAAAAGCTATGTTCAGCATCAATGCCGTAAAAGGATTCGACTATGGTTCGGGTTTTGAAGGCGTGGGTCTGACAGGCCAACAGCATAACGATGAGTTTGTGTCAGCGCAGGGTAAAATAACCACGCGCACAAATTTTTCGGGCGGTATACAAGGCGGAATATCAAACGGTAACGATATTTATATGCAGGTGGCTTTTAAACCGGTTGCAACGATTGCAACACCCCAGCGGTCTTTGAACACAGATGGAGAAGAGGTAACACTTGAAGCAAAAGGCCGCCACGATTCCTGTGTGGTACCGCGGGCAGTACCGATTGTAGAAAGTATGGCCGCGTTGGTAATTTACGACCATTTGCTGATGGCCGGAATTTAAAAGGACAGGCAAACAGCCTTTTTCTTTCATTTAACAAGCGATAAGTTATATTTGACCACTTTTAATAATGATGATGAATAAGTTTTTTAGTACAATTTTAATTTTACTTACTGCAACTGTTGCAGTGAATGCCCAGCAGAGGAACGTACATCAGTGCCTTACTGATTTTTACTATGAGCAGGCTGTTGCCGCACATCCCGAGTACAAAATAGAAATGGACCGGATGAATGAGCAGTTAAAAGCAATGGCAAGTGCTCACTACAAAACCAACGGAACCGTTTACATTGTGCCTATTGTGTTCCATGTGTTTCACCAAAACGGAAAAGAAAATATCAGCCGCGAGCAGATACTCGACCAGATTCGGATTTTAAATGAAGATTACCGCAAAGCAGCCGGAACTCCCGGAGGAAGTTCTACCAATCCGCTGGCAGCTGATTGTGAAATTGAATTTCGTTTGGCCAACCGCGACCCCAGCGGAAACTGTTTTGACGGAATCAATCGTATTTATGATACCAATGGATTGGGAAATAATGCCGATGATCAGGTGAAAGGACTGGTTTCATCGTTGTGGAGGGGCGGAAAATATTTTAATGTGTATGTGGTATCAAACATTAAGGATACCGATAACGATCCAAACACCATGACCCTGGGTTATGCTCAGTTTCCGGGTCAATCAAATTTAACTTGGGGAGTGGTCATCCGGTCGGATTATGTAGGTACCATTGGTACCAGTTCAAAAACCAAAGGTGGTCGCGTGCTGACACATGAAGCCGGCCATTGTTTCGGGTTGTATCACACGTTTCAAGGCGGATGTTTTGGAGGCGATGGGGTAGCTGACACCCCACCTGTGGCCGATCAGAATTTCGGAGCATGTACTCCTTCAAAAAATTCCTGCACGAATGATAGTCCAGACTTACCCGATATGTTGGAAAATTACATGGATTATACCGATGGTGATTGCCAGAATATTTTTACTGAAGGACAAAAAGCAAGAATGAGATCTTGGCTAAATACCAATCCTTACACTTTGTTGGTTTCAGCATCCAACCTAGCAGCCACAGGAGTGCAAAATTATACCCCGCCCGCATCTACCAATGTGCCACCGGTAACACAGGATTTTGAAACAGCTACCGCCAATAACTTTACCCTCTCGGGCGGATGGAGCATTGAAAACCTCACCGGAAATGCCTATGGATGGCGTGTAACCGATTCGGCTAAGTTTAACGGGAATAAATCCATTTACCTTCCTTCGTATACACATCCTACCTCTTTAACCCGATATACTTACAATATTTATTCGCCATCGTACAACCTTTCCATGATGACATCGGCTTATTTTAATTTTGCCGTTTCGTGTGCGCAGCGCATTAACACTTTAAGCGATTCGTTACGGGTTTTTGTAAGTACTGATTGTGGAAAAAGCTGGACTTCTATTTTTAGAGAAGGAGCCAGTGTGCTTTCAAACAACGGGATTGTTTCCTCTTCGGTATTTGTACCCACAAACAAATCGCAATGGAAAACATTCACGCTTAATCTGGCCAATTACCGCACCTCTAATGTGAGAATCAGGGTAGAGTTTTTCTATTACCGCGGCAACAATCTGTATCTTGACGATTTAAACATCAGTTCACAAATGCTGAGCAGTGTGCAACAATCCGAATGGGTAAACGGGGTGAGCCTTTATCCAAATCCGGCCACACATTCGGCTAAAGTTGACTTTACCCTGCTCGACAAGCAATCGGTTGAGGCCGAGTTGGTGAATATAATGGGGCAGCACTTTGGTACCCTTAACTTAGGGGAACTGGCTCAGGGAGAACATTCATTTAACACCGATCAATTGCACCAAGGTACTCTGCCCGAGGGTGTTTATCTGGTAAAAATTACAGCCGGAGGCCGTCAGCATGTGCTTAAACTGATAATTTCCCGTTAAGCGGGGGGTGCAGTTAAAAAAGATTTTTAACTTTTACAAGTTGGGTAAATAAACAAAACATGTTTATTTGCCCTTTTTATATTAATAGGGAAAGTTATGCCTAAAAACCTCGTCATCGTAGAGTCGCCTGCAAAGGCTAAAACCATAGAGAAATTTCTTGGAAAGGATTTCGTGGTAAAGTCATGCTATGGCCATATCCGCGACCTTGTGAAAGGAGATAGTGCCATTGATATCAAAAATAAATTTAAGCCGGTTTACGAAGTAGACCCCGATAAAAAGCAGTTGGTAAAAGAACTGAAAGGGCTGGCCGATAAAAGTGATATCATCTGGCTCGCATCCGATGAGGACCGTGAAGGAGAAGCTATTTCATGGCATTTATCACAAGTGCTGGAGCTGGAGAAAAACAAAACACGCAGAATTGTTTTTCATGAAATTACCAAACCCGCCATTCTAAAAGCTATTGATAAGCCGCGCTCCATTGATATGAATCTGGTGGATGCACAGCAGGCCCGCAGAATTTTAGACCGTCTGGTAGGTTTTGAACTTTCGCCCATACTCTGGAAAAAAGTAAAACCAAGTTTATCGGCCGGAAGGGTGCAGTCGGTGGCTGTGCGTGTAATTGTGGAACGCGAGCGCGAAATTTTAAATTTTAAAACAACGTTCAATTATAAAGTGAGTGCCGAGTTTGTGCTCACTGATGGTTCGGGTAAAAAAATGCAGGCCGAATTGCCAAAACGATTCAGCACCTACAAAGAGGCCAGAGCCTTTTTGGAAAAATGCAAAGGAGCCACATATAAAATTAAAAACCTCGAAACAAAACCGGCAAAAAAATCTCCCGCTGCTCCGTTTACCACTTCTACCCTGCAGCAGGAAGCCAGCCGTAAACTGGGATTTTCTGTTTCGCAAACCATGACCATTGCGCAGAAATTGTATGAGTCGGGGCATATCACCTACATGCGTACCGATTCGGTTAATTTATCGGAACTGGCTTTGGATGCAGCCAAAAAAGAAATCAAATCGAGCTACGGAAATAATTATGTGTTTACCCGCAGGTACACTACCAAAAGCAGCGGAGCACAGGAAGCACACGAAGCCATAAGGCCTACCTATTTCGAAAATCAAACTATTGATGGAGATAACGGGGCAAAGCGTTTGTACGATTTGATTTGGAAACGCTCTATTGCCTCGCAAATGGCCGATGCGCAATTAGAAAAAACAACAGCTACCATCAGCGTTTCAACAGCCGGAGAAGAGTTTATTGCAACCGGTGAAGTAATGAAGTTTGACGGATTTCTTAAAGTGTACCTCGAATCGAAAGATGATGATAATGCCGATGAAGAAAATGCCGGAATGCTGCCTCCGTTAAAAGTAGGCGATAAACTGAAATTACACGAGATGACTGCCGTGCAAAAATACGCAAGGCCTGCACCACGATACACCGAGGCAAGTTTGGTTAAAAAACTGGAAGAACTCGGTATTGGTCGTCCTTCCACGTATGCCCCTACCATTTCTACCATTCAAAAAAGAGGGTATGTGGTAAAAGAGGATCGCGAAGGCAAAGAGCGCACGTTTGAAGTACTTACTTTAAGTGCTTCGGATAAACTAAAAGAAGAAACAAAAACAGAAAACTACGGCTCCGAAAAGTCAAAATTATTCCCAAGCGATATTGGTTCGGTGGTGAACGATTTTCTGGTGAAAAATTTCGGAGAGATTCTCGATTTCGGATTTACAGCTATGGTAGAAAAAGAATTTGACGAGATAGCGCAGGGCCAGCTGAAATGGAATAAAATGCTCGAATCCTTTTATGGTCCGTTTCATAAAACCGTAGAGCGCACTATTGAAACTGCCGAAAAACAAACCGGAGAGCGTTTGCTTGGAAAAGATCCGGTAAGCGGCAAAAATGTGTATGTTAAAATTGGTCGCTACGGACCGCTGGCACAAATAGGAGAGAATACTGATGAGGAAAAACCAACCTATGCCGGCATACGCGGCAATCAAACCATTGAGCGGATTACGTTGGAGGAAGCACTTAGTTTATTTAAACTTCCGCGGGTAGCCGGAAAGTTTGAAGGAAAAGAAATTAAAGTTTCCATTGGGAAATTCGGTCCCTATCTGTTGCACGATAATAAATTTGTGTCGTTACCCAAAACAGATGACCCTTACACGGTAAAGGAAAATCGAGCGATAGAGTTGATTGAGGCCAAACGCAAATCGGATGCCGAGCGCGTAATGAAAACATTTAAAGAACACGAAGGACTACAGGTGCTCAAAGGCCGCTGGGGGCCGTATATTGCCATAGGAAAACAAAACTTTAAGATACCAAAAGGTTCGGTTGCTGCCGAAAAACTTACTTATGCTCAGGTAATGGAAATTATAGACAAGCAGGGCGGAATAAAAGAAATTCCGGTGAAAGGCGCGGCTAAGAAAACAGCAAAAAAAACAGCCGCAAAACCGGCAGCCGCTAAAAAAGCTCCTGTAAAAAAAACAGCCGCAAAAAAGACGGTAGCAAAAAAGACAACCGCTAAAAAAGCTGCTGTGAAAAAAGCAGTGGCTGCAAAAAAAACAGTTATCAAAAAAGCCTCGGTAAAAAAGGCTGCTAAAAAGAAAGTTAAAAGCAAACGATAAAAAAATCAACGGTAAGGTTGAATGATGAACGAGAAAGAATTGCAGGTGATGGTATCGTTGCTGGATGATCCGGATATGGAAGTTTCCGGGCATATCGAAGAAAGATTAGTGGCAATGGGTGCGGAGGTAATACCTCACCTCGAAAATTTGTGGCAGGTTACGCCCGACCATTTATTACAACAGCGCATTGAGCAGGTAATTCATAAAATTCAGTTTGACGGGGTAAAGCACGATTTAAGTCAATGGGCTAAGGAAGAAAGCCCCGATTTATTATACGGGTCATGGCTGATTGCCCGCTACCGTTATCCCGATCTGGATATTCATGAAATTGAAAATGAAATAGACCGCATTAAATTAGATGTGTGGCTCGAAATGCATAATGTACTTAGTGCATTGGAAAAAGTGCGGGTGCTTAATCATGTAATTTATACCACACACGGATTTAAGGGAAATACCGGTAATTACCACTCTCCTCAAAATTCATTTATCAATAACGTACTTGAAAGCCGGAAGGGAAATCCCATTTCCATGGCAATCGTTTATTCATTGGTGGCCCAGCGCTTAAATCTTCCTGTTTACGGGGTGAATTTGCCACAGCATTTTTTACTGGCTTACAAAGAGGAAAATGAAAACTGGCATTACGAAGAGGAAGCCTACAACATGCAGCACCGCCTCGATTATACGCAGGGGAATGTATTGTTTTACATCAATGCATTTAATAACGGAGTTATTTTAACGCGCAAAAATCTGGAGCAGTTTATAAAGCAGATTCATCTGGAACCTAAGCCGTTTTATTTTGAGCCCTGCAGCAACATAGATATCATAAAACGTGTGTTGCGAAACCTGTTTCATTCATTTGAACAACTCAACGAACGTTTAAAATGTGCCGAGGTAAATGAAATGATTGTGCTTTTAGGTGATGAGCCTATCCCCTTTACCGAACCTAAAGAATCTTCGAACGAAGGCGAGGGCGGAGACGAAGAGTAATATCTCTATCAAATAAGGTATTTTGCTACAATGGGCAGTCTGCGGCCCATACCAAATGCTTTAGGCGATATGCGCAAAATAGGCGGAGTTTGATGACGTTTGTATTCGTTCAGATTTACCAACCGTAAAATGCGCTCTACCACATTAGCATCATGCCCCGCGGCAATTATTTCCTTCGGGCCTTTGCATTCCTCTATATAAGCATACAATACGGGGTCTAATACATGATACTCGGGCAGCGAATCTGAATCTTTCTGATCAGGTCGCAACTCGGCCGAAGGAGCTTTGGTAATAATTTCGTTTGGAATAATTTCTGTACTGCGGTTAATGTAGCGGCATAATTCAAATACTTCGGTTTTGTATAAATCACCAATCACCGATAAACCTCCGCACATGTCTCCGTAAAGGGTGCCGTATCCTACCGCCAGTTCACTTTTATTCGAGGTGTTAAGCAATATATACCCGAATTTATTGCTCATGCTCATTAATAACAAACCGCGGCAGCGTGCCTGCATATTTTCTTCCGTTAAATCAAACGGCCGATTTTCAAACACGGGTTGAAGCAATTCCCTGAACTGGTTAAATGCTTTTTCAATAGGAATTATATCATGTTTTACGCCCAGATTTGCCGCCAGTTTCAATGAATCACTTATCGAATGATCGCTTGAAAACTGAGAAGGCATTAACACAGCCCTTACGTTTTCTTTCCCCAGCGCTTCGGCAGCTATACATAGTACAAGAGCCGAGTCAATACCTCCGGATAAACCAAGAATGGCTTGCTTAAAGCCGAGTTTATCAAAATAATCGCGAGTTCCAAGCACCAGCGCTTTGTAGATGGAAGCATATTTATCCTGCGCTGTTGTTTCTGCAGGGAGTGTATTAATTTCGGTTGTGATTACATACGAAAGGTCTTCTTCAAAATATTTTAACTGATTAACAATTTCTCCTTTTGCATTCAACACCATAGAGCCTCCGTCAAAAATCAGTTCGGTTTGAGCACCTGCATGATTTACATAGATTACCGGCAGCCCGTACTTGCGGGCATTGTTTTGCAGCACGGCTGTGCGATTGGCTGATTGCTGATGCGAAAACGGAGAAGCGGCAATATTGATGATAAGGTCGGGATATTGTTTGATTAATTCATCCATGGGTGTTGTAATGTACAACGGGTTGTGGTTTATATTCCACAAATCTTCGCAAATGGTAAGTGCAATACGGGTGTTTTTATAAGTTACAATTTCAAAACTGCGGTTAGGCTCAAAGTAGCGATATTCATCAAAAACATCGTAAGTTGGAAGAAGAGTTTTATTTCGGATGGAATGTACTTTTCCATCACATAAAAAAAAGGCAGAATTAAATAAATCTTTCCCCTCCACCTGCGGATTGACCGATGGTGCTCCCACAATAGCTGCTATGCCCTTGCAGCACGAAGCAATATGATCTACCTGCTCGCGGCAAAGATGAATAAAGTCGCTGAACTCAAGAAAATCACGCGGAGGATACCCGCAGATGCATAACTCCGGAAACACCACTAGGTCGGCACCTTCTTTTTTTGCCTTATCGAGGCACGAAATAATTTTGCCGGTGTTTAAAGCAAAATTTCCGGTGTGAAAATTTAATTGAGCGAGTGCTATTTTCATCTGCTGTATTAACTAGAAATAGACTCCGAAGTTGAGCGAAAGATTGGAGTGAAGCGCATCCATTTTTTTGTCTTTAACCGAGCTGAACAATCCGTTGTCGAATTTAATGCCGGAGTAAATGCGTGAATTGCCTCCGATGGGATATTCAATGCCCAGACCTATAATCATGGAACCGCGGTACATGGGAACTTCGTAATTGTAGTTTAATTTCACGTCAGCCGAATTGGTTAAAATTTTCTTTGTATCAATTATTCCGTTGTCGCTTTGCAGCGAAGCTTTTCCGTGCAGCAAAAAAGAATTGGCGTAGCCAAACTGTGCCCAGTAAGCAATGTGCCCGATTTCTTTGGTTCTGAATTTTAAACTCAATGGCACCTGAATATACTGGTTGCTGTAATTGATTTGAACATTGGTAACAGGAACACTGATGGAAGATGGGGGTGTATAAACCGCGGTTGGGAGTACCACCTTTCCGCCCATATAGGCAATATCAAACCCCGTTCCCAGGTAATAACGTTCGCCTATTTTAAAGTCGGCCATTAATCCGTACGAAAATCCTACCGAACTGCCTCCTGTTTTTACCGCGCTTCCGGTGCATTTGTACCAGCCCATTAAAGGAGCTGCTTTTAATCCCAATAAGACTTTTTGCGCCATTACTGCGTTGCTAAGTAAAATGAGGATGAAAACTGGCAAAAGGTTTTTATTACTTTTGTACATTCTAAAAAAATTATGGGGTCAAAGTTCATCAAATATATTCATCTTATCAACCTTCTGGCTGTGGTAATGTTTTTATATGGCTGCGATGGCTGCAGCACAACCAACCTGCCTGTGAAACCCGATAAAAAAGCCCTGCAAGCCAGCGAGGAGCAAAAGTATGAGGTTCAGGTAGAGAGAATGGATCAGGAACTTTTTGAAGCACCGGCTACCGAAATTCTTTATCATACTATGGAAGAAAAATACGGGTACTTCTGGGGCATTTACCTTAATCATATACTTGGTATCGGTAACCCATCGGGTCAAAACAACAGCGAAGTACTGAGGCGTTTTACGGGTAATAAAGAGATAAGAGGGCTTTATACCAAAAGCAATTCAATTTACAAGGATTTTACACCATTCAAAGAAGAGTTGAGCAAAGGATTTAGTTTGTACCATTATTATTTCCCCAAGGAGTATATACCCCGCATCGTTACTTTTATCGGGTTGTTTGATTTTGCTCATCCCTTTACCGATAGTGTTTTGGGAATAGGTTTAGAATGTTATCTGGGGGCCGATTTTAAACCGTACCGAGCTTCCAATATCAATTATCCCGAGTACAAACTGAAGTTCATGAACAAAAATTATATCGTGTCTAATACATTAAAAGCATTTGCTTACAGTATGTACGAACCATCATCGGCCCGTCAGCCCTTTCTCAACCGCATGATACAGGAGGGGCGTATACTTTATTTGCTTGACAGGATGATGCCGCAGGTACACGATACCATTAAAATGGAATACACCACCAAACAATTAGAATGGTGTTATGCTAATGAGCCGCAGATTTGGGCGCATTTCATTGATAAAAAACAACTGTTTTCTACTTCGGTTGATGATTATTCGCGTTACCTGAAAGACGCTCCGTTTACCGCTGCCCCAGATTTTCCTTCTGAATCGGCTCCCAGAGCAGGCATATGGACTGGATGGCAAATTGTGAGGAAATACATGGAAAAAAATCCCGCAGTTACTCTGCCTCAGTTAATGCAGGAAAACGATTACCAGAAAATATTAAAATTATCAGGGTACAAACCCCAGTAGTTATTTTTTCTTCCCCTTACTGTTTCTGGCGGGCGCGGGTGCAGGAGGTTTGGTTCCGGGTGCCGGAATGGGGCCGAATTTTCCTTCTACAAAACCCCGTATGGCTTCTGTTAATTTATCTAAATGTGCAACGGAAGTAAATACATGCGGGGTTACACGCACTCCTTTCACTTCGTCATTGTTAATGGCTACCGTAAGTATGCGATGCTGATTTAGCAGTAGTTGTTCTATTTCGGCAGGCGGCATTCCGTCAATAGCAAAAGTGGCAATGGCACATGACTGGTCGGTGGCCGGTGTAAGTATCTTTACTTTTGGAATATCTTTTACCTTGTCAACCCAATAGTTTTTAAGGTAACGCAAACGTTCTTCCTTAAGTTTTATACCCATGAGCAGGTTAAAATCAAGCGCAGCACGAACACTCAGATAAACAGCCGGGGGATTAGTTCCTAAATGTTCAAATTTTTCCATGCTGTTTCGGTCTTTTCCGGTGTCGCCAAGCAATGGCCACACTTTGGCAATTTTTGACGTTTTCATGTATAACAATCCGGCTCCAATGGGGGCGCCAAACCATTTGTGCAGGCTGGTAGCAAAATAATCGCAGTCCAAATCGTTTATTCTGAAATCAAGCAATCCGAATGAGTGAGCTCCATCCACTATCACTTCAATTCCTTTGGCATGTGCCATATCGCAAATCTCGCGAACCGGCATTATTTGTCCGGTTATATTAATGATATGGGTAACCAGAATTAGTTTGGTTTTGGGCGTAATGGCTTTGGCATAGGCATCAATGATAGCTTGCTTATTTGACGGGGCTAACGGAATATTGATGTATTTATTCACAGTACCGGTACGTTTGGCTTTTTGCTCAAAAGCTTCCACCATACTGCCGTAATCCTGTTTGCTTAAAATAATTTCGTCACCGGCTTTTAAGTCAATACCGTGAATCACTATGTTCAACCCTTCGGTAGTATTTCTTACTAAAGCAATTTCAGATGAGGGAACTCCTGCAATATCGGCCAGATTATTTTTAACGGCCTGCCTTTCGGTTTCCATTTCCCTACGCATAAACCAGGTAAGTTTACGGTTGAGGTCTTTGGTTTTTTGAACAAAACTTTCCAAAACCGGCACTGGCAGCATGCTGCAATAGCCGTTTTCAAGATTAATGAAATCAGAACTTATATCATATTGCATGGCAATTTTATCCCATTCTTCGTTCATAGCGGCTGCCGTTTCTTCCGGCTGTTTATTGAGTGCGGCTAAATTTTCTTCCAGAGTAACGGAATTAATATGACCCGATGCATTTGCCAGAGACGGGCTTATGGCAAGCAGGGCAGAGCTTTTCAGAAAATTTCTTCTTTTCATGCTGTGGATATATGTTACTCCCGCAATTTGCAGTATTTTCATGGAATACTCAAGCGGCAACCCATATAGGTTTAATATCCATTACTTAGCAGGTAAAATACAGGGAAATAATGTTGAAATATGGCGGTGGAAAATCACAAATCCGACCGGCAGTTTGTCATATTCGCGAATTCATTGCATATTTACATCAGAAAATAGTGAGCAAATGATTAAATTTTCATTAACAGGTATCTTTCTTCTGCTAAGCATTTCACTGCTTTTTACCACGTGTAAGAAAGAGGAAGGCAAGGGCGGCCTTTCAACCATTAAAGGAAAAGTATATGCCTATGACCTCGACAGGTTAGGAACCAAGGTTGATTCAGGATATATGGCTGATGTAAAAGTATATATTTCGTATGGCAATCATACCTGGGTGGATGATGATACCCGCACAGGCATTGATGGCAGTTTTGCTTTTGAGTGGCTCAACAAAGGCAATTACAAAGTTTGGATAATAAGCGAATGCGATACCTGCCATCTCAATCAGCGGGCCGATATACGAAACGTGTCCATAAAAGATAAAAAGGAAACTATTACCGTAACCGATTTTACCTATTACTATTAGTATGTTCGATTACGCGGAAAGAGAACTACTGATTACTGAACGGCTGAATGAATTTGAGCCGGTATCGCTCAAAGGGCTCGATGAGGTAAAGTTGTTAAACCGCATGGACTCCAAATTCATTTTTCATATAGATGATTTTCCTTCCATTCTGGATGAACTGAAACCGCACTACCGCGTACTTGAAATTGATAGCAAGCGTATGTTCTCGTACGAGTCGGTTTATTTTGATACCAATGATTTGCTGCTGTATAAATTTCATCACAACGGTAAATTAAACCGCCTGAAAGTACGTTACCGGAAATACCTTGACAGCGGTCTTACTTTTTTTGAAGTAAAATACAAAGTGAAAGGGGTAAGAACCGACAAACACCGGATTAAACAGACCGATATAAAACAACAATTAACTGAAACCGAACTGGCTCTTGTGCATCACGATTATGCCAATGTAAAAGACCTGCATCAAAAACTCACTATCTGGTTTAAACGAATTACTCTGGCCGGCAAAAACCAGTCAGAGCGGGCCACGCTGGACTTAAGCCTTACTTTCAGTAATTCGTCAAAGGAAATGAGCTTTCCTCAACTGGTGGTAGCCGAAGTGAAGCAGGAAAAAAGCAACGTTTTCAGCCCCATGATTCAGGCTTTTAAACGCAGGCATTTTGTTCAGGCAGGTTTCAGTAAATATTCAACCGGAATTGCCTTGCTTGAGCCGGTAAAAAACAACGCATTTAAACCCATTTTTTTAAAATTAAACAAACTGATACATGGAACCAAATGATTCGCAACTAAGCGAGGTGGTAAAACCTAACGACCTCTCCGATTTTTTAGTCCGTTACGGGTTAAACCTCGCGGTTATTCTTATTCTGGTGATGGTAATTTATTACCCGCGCCACCGAAATAAGGATTTTGTGTTTACTTTTCTTTTATTCAATACGGTAAACTTTCTCATTTGTTTTATGCTTAGCAGCGTAAAACTCAAAATGGGTTTTGCCTTCGGGTTGTTTGCCATATTCTCTATTTTGCGGTACCGTACCGTTACGGTTCCCATTCGCGAAATGGGTTATTTCTTTCTGAGTGTTACCATCGGTATTATCAATTCGCTGGCTCAGGTAGATGATGGTTTTGCCACACTGCTTATCTCTAATGGGCTCATTTTAGCCATGTCATATGTACTCGATCGTATGTTGTCGCTCGACCATGAAAATTTCAAACAGATAAAATACGAGCGTATTGAGTTAATTCATCCCGAAAAACGTACGGAGATGATGGACGACCTTAAGAAAAGAACAGGGTTACCCATTCACAGGGTTGAATTAATTAGCGTTGATTTTTTACGCGATGTGGCATTGGTAAACGCCTTTTACTATTCTAAAGAGAATGAAACCTCCTCTCGCGGAATGGGCGGTGATGACGATTAACCTAATGTTAAGATTAGCTTTCTTATATTTGGTCTTGATAACATTGCCCGGATTGGCTCAGCAGGGCGATATGCAATTGCGCAGCGCACTTCAGCTCTCGGTTGATTTGCCCAAAAAGTGGAGTACGGAAGTGCAATACCAGTACCGTGCCGACCAGAATCTTTCGCATTTCAGAGGTTCGTATATATCGGGGGCACTGCAATATGAGTTACTGAAAAATATAGTGCAGGCCGAAGTGGAATACCGTTATCGTACATCCTACAAAAATGAACAACACCGTCTCGGTGCCGGACTTACTGCCAAATATAAACATGGCGATTACAGCCTGAGCTGGCGTACCCTTTACCAAAAGCGTTATCCGTATTTTAATGCAGGCGTGTATGAACCCGGAAAAGAACCCGATGCTTATTTGCGAAACCGGATACAGCTAAAATATAAATGGAGTAAGAGGGTAGCTATTTACGGGTCGGCCGAGTTGTTTTATAAAATAAAAACCAAAGAGCAGTATATTGGTCGTATGCGGTACGTGGCCGGGTTTGACTGGGAATGGAAAAAACGTCATCACCTTAATTGTTTTTACCTCATTCAGCCTCAATACCACGCTACCAATCCGGTTACCGTTCATGCCATGGGGGTTACTTATGCCATCGATATGTCTCTTTTTAAGAGTAAAGGAAAGAAAAAAGCCGATTATTTTTGAGGTAACCCCATAATACGGCCCAGAAAAAAAGTGCCGAAGGGTACAATGGAGGCTAAAAAACCGAGTACTATTTTGCCGGTTGAAAGTTTCACATCCATTTTTGCATTGATAAGAGCAAATACAAAAAGCACAAACAGTATTCCGTGAAGGGTGCCTGTAATTTTTACCGCTTCCGGCAGTCCCCACATATACTTAAGAGGCATGGCAATACCCAATAGTAACAGGTAAGAGATTCCTTCGGCATGACCAATCCAAAGGAGGCGTTTTAACGCAACGGGTACTTGTTGTTTCATGGCGCGAAGGTAAGTAACCCGCAGCAAGACTTCCAACAGCCAAACCAACCTAAATCAAAAAAATGCCTGACAAAATATTTCATTCCTCTTTCATTGGTTTCTCACTTCCTGTTCTACCTTTGTCGGTTCATGCAGGCAATTAACATACTCGATAAAACATTTGAACCCTTTATAGAGCACACCCTCATTCAGCATCGAATTGAGGGAATAGCCGGGCAAATACAGAAGGATTATGCCACCCGCGAACCTTTGTTTTTGGGAGTACTGAACGGATCGTTTCTTTTCGCAGCCGATTTGCTCAAAAATTATCAGGCTCCCTGCCGCATCAGTTTTGTGAAATTTGCCTCTTACCACGGCACACAAAGCAGTGGTGAGGTAAATACTCTGCTGGGTTTAAATGAAGAGCTGAGAGGGCAACACCTTATTATTTTAGAAGATATTGTTGATTCGGGGCTTACTCTTCATCAATTGTTGCTTACTTTGCAAAGTTATCAGCCCGCTTCAGTGAGGGTGGCTTCCTTGTTACTTAAACCAAAAGCATTAAAAGTTGCAGTAACAGTAGACTATTGCGGATTTGAAGTTGAAAACGATTTTTTATTGGGCTTTGGGCTCGATTACAACGGATACGGACGAAATCTGAAACATATTTATAAACTTAAAAACTAAGAATTGTATATGCTTAACATCGTACTCTTCGGCCCTCCGGGAGCCGGCAAAGGAACTCAATCAGCTAAGTTGATTGAAAAGTATGGACTAGTTCACCTGTCTACAGGTGATATCTTTCGCGCCAATATGAAAGGCGAAACGGAATTAGGTCAGTTAGCTAAAAGTTTTATTGAAAAAGGAATGCTGGTTCCCGATTCAGTTACCATAAGCATGCTTGAGGCCGAGGTAGCAAAGAATCCAAATGCCAAAGGATTTATTTTTGACGGCTTTCCGCGTACCGGGGCGCAGGCAACGGCACTCGATGCATTGCTCTCCTCAAAAAACAGCAGCATCACCACCATGATTGCGCTTGAGGTGGAAGAGGACGAGTTGAAAAAACGATTGATGAGCAGAGGAGAAATGTCGGGCCGGCCTGATGATACGGACCCTGCAATTATCCAAAACAGGATTAATGTGTACAACAACGAAACCGCACCGGTAAAAGAATTTTATGCCGCTCAGGGAAAATACAAGGGTGTAAACGGTATAGGAAGTATAGATGGTATTTTCTCTTCGCTGTGCCACATTATTGATGCATTTACTGCACCTGCTGCGGTGGTTGCCACCATGCCTCCGGCTAAAGAGGAAGAGAAACCTGCTCCTAAACCCGAGCCTGCTCCGGCTCCTTCAAAAACCGTAGCAAAAAAGGCAGCCGTAGCAAAACCGGCAGCTCCTAAGGCAAAAGCAGCTCCTAAAGCCCCGGCTAAAAAAGCAACTCCCGCTAAAGCAGCGGTAAAAAAAGCTGCACCCGCCAGGAAAAAGGCAGCCACCAAAAAAGCCGCTCCTGCCAAAAAGAAAGTAACAGCTAAACCTGCTCCTAAAAAGGCAGCCAAAAAAGTGGTTAAAAAAGCCGTAGCTAAAAAAGCCACCCCAAAGAAAACAGTGAAAAAAGTGACTGCAAAAAAAGCGGTGAAGAAAGTGGTTAAAAAAGCAGCTCCTAAAAAGGTAACTAAAAAGATTACGAAAAAAGCTTTGCCTAAAAAGGTTGCTAAAAAAGCAGTGAAGAAAACAGTTGTGAAAAAGGTAGCCAAAAAGGTAATTAAAAAGGCAGCTAAAAAGGCTGTTAAAAAAGCTTTACCAAAGAAGGCGGCCAAAAAGGCTGTTAAAAAAGCTGCACCTAAGCGTGCGGTAAAAAAAGTAACCAAGAAAGCCGCAGCTAAACGTGTGGTGAAAAAGGTTGCAAAAAAAACAGGAAGAAAACCGGCCGCTAAAAAAGCAGTTGCAAAAAAGAAAGTATCCGTTAAAAAGGCGGTGAAAAAAGTTGTTAAAAAAAAGGCCGTAAAAAAAGCCGTTAAAAAAAGGGGACGATAAAAGAGGGTGGCTGAATCAAACTTTGTAGACTACGTAAAAATTTGTTGCCGATCGGGCAAAGGCGGAGCAGGTGCCATGCATTTTCACAGGGACAAAAACACCGCAAAGGGTGGTCCCGATGGGGGTGATGGCGGTCGTGGCGGACATATTATTTTAAAAGGAAACAGCCAGCTATGGACTCTGCTCCACCTTAAATACCGCAAGCATGTAATAGCCGAACCCGGTGCACGGGGCGAAGCCGGGTTGCGTAGCGGGGCCGATGGCAAAGACGATATTCTTGAAGTGCCCTTAGGAACCATAGCCCGTGATGCCGAAACGGGTGAATTCCTTTTTGAAATTACCGAAGACGGACAGGAAGTCATTTTACTTCATGGCGGTCGTGGCGGACAGGGAAATCACCATTATAAAAGCTCTACCAACCAAACCCCGCGCACCTCGCAACCAGGTGAAGATGGCAAAGAAGAATGGAAAATTTTAGAGCTAAAAGTACTGGCCGATGTGGGGCTGGTGGGTTTTCCCAATGCCGGTAAATCAACTTTGCTTAGTGTGATGACAGCCGCCAAACCCAAAATTGCCAATTATGCTTTCACCACGCTGGTGCCAAATCTGGGCATTGTGCAGTACCGCAATTTTCAATCGTTCGTAATGGCCGATATTCCCGGAATTATAGAAGGTGCTCACGAGGGAAAAGGATTAGGAACACGGTTTCTGCGGCATATTGAAAGAAATGCCATTTTATTGTTTCTTATTCCGGCCGATGCCGATAGCATTAAGAAAGAATATGAAATTTTATTAAACGAACTCTCACAGTTTAATGACGAACTGCTGCATAAACACCGCCTTCTGGCCATTAGCAAATCCGATATGCTGGATGAAGAAATGATGAAGCAAATGGAACAGGAACTACCCGCAAATATTCCGCATGTGTTCATCTCATCGGTGAGCGGATTTAATATTCCTAAGCTAAAAGATATGCTCTGGAAAGAGATTAAAGGTACGAAATAATTTATTGGGATACCTGAGCCATTAGGCGATGTTCCATGGCGTACTGCACAAGCCCCACCATGTTTTTGGCCCCAGTAATTCTCATCAGGTCTTTCCGGTAACCTTTCACACATTCTTCACTTATTCCCAGCTTCACCGAAATTTCCCGGCTGTTCATTTGGTTGCAAATGCATAGCAGTACTTCAGTTAAACGATTTGGTAATTTAGCAGTAGGAGTTGGGGAATCTATAAGTAAATTTACCAGCTCTTTGCCATAAGGATTATCGGCCAAATGGTAATGCCCGTTGGCCACCGACTCAATAATCTGCACCACTTCTTCTACAGGTTGCACTTTATGGATAAAAGCACTGGCTCCGCACCGAATCATTTGGGCTACCTCTTCGGCTGTATCCCACTGCGACCAGGCTACTACTTTAATACCCGGAAATTTGGTGTGCAGCAACTGCGTGGCAGCAATACCATTCATATCAGGCATACGCACATCCATTAATACAACCTGGGGCATTTTGCCCTTTTCTAATTGTTGCAATAATTCGGTTCCGCCTGCTGCGGCAAATAATACCTGCACCTGTTTAAATTTACGCAGCCGCAGCAATAAAATGTCTCGGTAATGAGGTTCGTCTTCGGCAATAGCTAGCGCAATAGGGTTATGCATACAATTGAAGTTTAGATAGCCAAATATACACCCCTAAATGGATAAATGCAACCCCCATTTAGGGGGTACGCATTTCCCCTGTTTTGGGGAGTTGACCACGTATTTTTAATTACGCAAATTTGAACAAACGGATTTCTTCCCTTAATTTAGAAGAAAAAATGATATGAAAGCAATACTATTTTCATGGTGTTTGGTGGCTTTTACGCTGCTTTCCCCTTTAAAATCCACTGCTCAAACAAGCGTTTATCACCCTTTTCCTACCGATAGTGCCATGTGGAGTACCACAGTTTATGATTATAACAATTCAATCCTTTCTAATCCAGTATCCACAATATATAAAATAAAAGGGGATTCAATTCTTAATGGAAGGCGGTATTCAAAGGTGTTCAAAGGTAAACCGTATGTTTTCAATGACGATACCGGGTTTAAGTTATACTCTCTGATTTATACTGATACAGGGGCTAAAAAAGTTTATGTTAAATACCCTTTAAATTTTTTTGGAGACAGTTCAGATATTTTGTTATACAATTTCAATGTTTTAGTTGGAGATACAATACCTGTTAAAGTGCTAAGTCAATCAAAATTATTTTTTGAAACGGAGAAAACTATTGTTAAAAGCATAGACTCATTTCAAACCAATACCGGGTTTAGAAAATCCATTAGAATAGAGTTTACACGAAACGTGTTTAACATGTCAATTGATAGTACAGGAATGACTTGGGTAGAAGGTATTGGATCGCTATTGTCGCCTTTTTATACCGAGTTGTGTGACGCATGTTATCAAAGTAGATTGGTGAATTTATCTTGTTTCTTACATGATGGAATAGATATTATCAGTAATTCATTCGGGCCATGTTATTCTCATCCCCAATCAATAAATGAAATTCCTGTTGCAAAGATTCAGGTTTATCCAAATCCCAACAAAGGGAAACAATTGACCCTCCTTAAACCTTACGGGGCAAGTTGGAGACAATATGCAATTTATGCGATAAACGGAGAAATTAAATTACAGGGACAGTTAAGTTCCGGCACTAAGGAACAAACCATTGAATTATCCGATTCTCTTACTAAAGGGATATACTTTTTAAGAATCGAATTTGAAAACAACCAGCCCGTGTGTATTAAACTTATAATTATTTAAAAGCTCAACCTTCTTGTCACAGGTGTATCGCTAATGTGCAGACGAATTAAACCAGTACAAATACACCCCTGTTAATTTTCCTTTTTTATACGTTTCACTTCGAGCTGAAAGAATGGTGGGGTAGGTGTATTTTTTTATCAACAGCGGCTGTGCCGAGGTTCCGTAATATTGTTCTATTTGTATCACCCGGTCCCGGTCATCGTAGGCATAGCTTATACGGGTGTTGTTTTTTGCTTTTCCTGATGTAACAGCAACTTCTATCAATCTTTTTTTATCGGGCGTGTATTTATACTTTACCACAAAGGCCTTTTTTCCTATTTTCTGTTCTTTTATCTCTATAATATTTCCCATCGGGTCTTTATCTGTGCGTTCGCACACATTAACAATATGAATTTTCAGCGTGTCGGGCTGTGTTTTGCAACGGTAATCGGTAAATCGTATCAGTTTTCCTTTTTTAAAGGTTGCCATGGTTTGCAGTGCTTTCCCGGTTTCGTTATAGGTGTATTTTGTTTCAGAGTAAAGTTGCCCTTTTTGATTAAAATTTCCGGAGAAAACCGGAAGTTTAGCCACATTGTTTACCGATACATACGACAGATAAAAAGGTTTTTTATCCGAGTGTTTAATCCACGAGCTGTCGCTGTGGCCCACACTGTCATAATGATGAAGGCTCGCATAAGTTAACCGGTACCGTTTGTTCCATGCTTCGGTACTATAGGCCCAGCCTCTCCCGGCAAGCGGGGTAGTATGGTAGCGGTAACTGTATTTCATTTTTCCGTTTTCAAAATAGGTGCGCTTCACCGGCCTCGTAGTGCTGTCGTAAATAATTTCACTTTGCGAGGCAACGGTGCCGGTGGTTTTTCCGTTAGCACAATTTAATGTTTGCACGCAGGCCGAGTCAATTTTATTTTTTTTAATAAAATCGGCCGGGAAAAAACCAAACGGCCCCGACTCAAAATAATAAGAAGTACCCAGTCCGTTTCTCATGGAGTAAGAATATCCGGGATAAACCACTTGTGCCTTCACCCCCGATAGGGCTAAAAGGGCAATTATGAGCAGTATACTTTTTTTCATGTAAATTTTTCTTTTCAAACGTAAAGATAAACAAAAAATTGCCCATGATGCTATTACCTTTGCCCTGTGCAAAATGTTTATTTTAAAGACTTAGGGGGCATAGATTATAAAGAGGCCTGGGATTTACAGGAGGAACTGCTGGCTGCCAAGGTAGCCTTGAAAGTGAAAAACCGCGATGTGCCGCCTGCCGAGCAGGAATTGCCTGCTCACGATTTGCTGTTTTGCGAGCATCCGCATGTGTACACGCTGGGTAAAAGCGGTTCCGAAAATAATTTACTGGTAAACGATACTTTTCTTAAAAACATCAATGCCACCTATTATAAAATTAACCGTGGCGGAGATATTACCTATCATGGTCCGGGTCAGTTGGTGGCTTATCCGGTGTTCGACCTCGATCAGGTATTTACCGATATACATTTGTACCTGCGTACGCTGGAGGAGGCGATCATCAAAACCATTGCGCACTACGGCATTGAAGGCGGACGGGTGGAAGGACTCACCGGAGTATGGGTGGATGCTCATGATTTAAAACGTACCCGTAAAATTTGTGCCATGGGTGTACGCTGCAGCCGGTGGGTTACCATGCACGGGCTGGCACTTAATGTAAATACCGATTTAAGTTATTTCAGTCATATTGTGCCCTGCGGCATTACCGATAAACCTGTTACCTCCATTCAAAAGGAAATTGGCAAACCGGCTGACTTTGAAGAGGTGAAGGCGCTTCTTAAAAAATACATTGCCGAACTGTTTCAGATGCAATTGGTCGGTTGAAATACCCCGTTCACCGCTTTCACCACCAGCCTTATATATTCATTTTTGCGAATCCCTTTTATTTAACTGAACTTTGTGCCGTCAAAAAAAAATAAACTCAACACAATGAAAATTAAAACAAGCTGGATTGTACTGGGCGTAGTACTATTGTTATTTGTAGGCGGATGCAACTCGTACAACGGAATGGTAACAAAGGAGGAGATGGTAAAAAAAGCATGGGGACAGGTTGAAAACGTGTACCAGCGCAGAATGGATTTGATTCCGAATTTAGTAAATACGGTAAAAGGAGCCGCTAACTTTGAGCAATCTACTCTTGAAAAAGTGATACAGGCGCGTGCCAATGCTACCAGTGTAAAAATTGATGCCTCCAACCTTTCGCCCGAGATGATGCAAAAATTTCAGGCTGCACAAGGTGAACTGAGCAGCGCACTAAGCCGCTTGATGGCCGTGGCCGAAGCATATCCCGATTTAAAAGCTACCCAGAATTTTTCAGAGCTACAGGCGCAGCTGGAAGGAACTGAAAACAGAATAGCCACCGAACGCGGAAAATTTAACGAGGTGGTTCAGGATTACAACAGTTCCATTCGCAGGTTCCCGGCCAATATTTTTGCAGGCTTGTTTGGTTTTGCTCAGAAAGGATATTTTGAAGCTGATAAAGGTGCAGAAAAAGCTCCAACCGTAGACTTTAAGTAATAACAGTTCAATATATGCCGAAGGAATTTTTTTCAGCCAAACAGCAAAACCAGATTGTAGATGCCATTAAACTGGCCGAAACAAATACCTCGGGCGAAATACGCGTGCATATAGAACCTCTGTGCAACGGAGATACCTATGCACGCGCTAAGGAAGTTTTTGAAAAATTAGGAATGCATGCTACCGCATTAAAAAACGGAGTGTTGTTTTACTTAGCCTACGAGGATAAAAAGTTTGCTGTTATCGGAGACAAAGGGATTCATGAAAAAGTTACCGGTGCTTTTTGGGACGAAGAGAAAAAAGTGTTGGAATCACATTTTAAAGAAGGCTTGTTTACCGAAGGGTTGTGCAAGGCTATTGAGATGGCCGGTGAAAAACTGAAAGCCTATTTCCCGCATCAAACTGATGATACCAATGAGTTGCCCAACGATATTTCATTTGGAGGTGCTGATGCGTAAAAGCCTGCTGCTGCTTTTTTATCTGTTCGTTTTTTCCGGTTTTTCCTTTGCAAAAGATGTTCCTTCTGCACCCAATCCTCCGCGATTGGTAAATGATTATGCCGGAGTGCTGAGCAGCGGAGAGCAAAGTGCTCTTGAACAAAAGTTAGTTGCTTATTTCGATACTACTTCAACCCAAATTGCCGTAGTTATTGAAAACTCCCTTGAAGGCGATGACCTGTTTGATTATTGCCAGCGCTTGGCCGAAGGATGGGGAATTGGTGAAAAGGGAAAAAACAACGGAGTACTTCTGTATGTAGCTATTGATGACAGAAAGGTGCGTATTCATACCGGTTATGGTCTGGAAGGCGCCCTGCCCGATGCCATTTGTTCTCGCATTATCAGCAAACGGATCAAACCCAATTTTAAGGCAGGAAATTATTATAACGGATTGGATGAAGCCACATCTGATATGATAGCTGCCGCACAGGGCGAGTATAAAAATGACCGGGAGCCAAACGGAGAAAACGGATTCATGAATCTCGCCATCTTAATAGGAATAATCATTATCTTTTTTGTTATTTTTAAAGGCAAAGGAGGGGGCCGTGGAGGAAGAGGAATGGCCGGTCCGCTGTTGTGGGGTACTTTTGGCAGCCACGGATTTTCATCAGGTGGCGGATGGGGTGGCAGCAGCAGTGGGGGAAGTTTCGGAGGTTTTGGCGGAGGCGGTTTCGGTGGTGGAGGATCAAGTGGAAGCTGGTAATTTCTTACCAGTTTGCGGGCTTAGGTTTTAAATCAAAGGTGTAAATGAGATTTAATGAAAAGCCAACATTACTCGTAATATTTCCCTTGTATGGAAATCCCAGACCCGGAATAAAAAAACTTTGATACGAGTTTCCCTGACTTCCTGAGAAAAGCTGATCGGCAGAGGGATTATTCGGCTGTAAGAATTTACGAACCTTTACAAGCGGAGAAAGGGATATATGCTCGTTCTTAAAGTGAAATTGAAATCCCAACTCATATTCAATAGCCGTCATGCTGCAATCATCAATGTTGAAGGGAATTTTGCTTCTGGTGTTCCAGATACTGCTTTTAATTTCCACTATACCTTTTTCTTTGTAAAAACTCTGTACACAATTCACTCCGGCTATAAATCTGGTGTTTCTGCTGATTTTCGGAATAAAATTAATTCCCAGTTTGTAAAAACCTCCGGCACTTTGATACTTCCGTACATTGTAATAAACTGAGTCAACCCGTTTATCCATATACCCAAAACTAAATTTTATACCAATAAGGTTGTTCCATTCATATCGCACAAAAAAATCACTCATAAATCCTTTGTTTGATTGAATCAAAACCAGCGGATCAACAGAAAAGCTTATACGGTCCTTAACTTTTAAACTGTCATCAGCTCCGAATACATTGCCAGAAAGAGCGTATAAGATTAAAAGGCAAATAGTCTTTTTCATGGAAGCTGTATATGTGTTTTCCCGTCAAAACAGGTGGAAGGTAATGAAGAATGAAAAACGTTTATGTTGGTAAATGTTCCGTTGAATCCGCAGTCTTCCCGCTCAAATTGGATGCTTAATTCATGCTCATAAACAATCGTGTCTGTGAGATTACTGATTTGCGTGAGAATGAAAGCAGAATAGGATGATGAGGGGTCGAGATACACATCAAATGATGCCCCTGCTGATGAAGGATATTTTGTAAGAGGTATTCGAGTCTGCCCACTTAAAGCATATAAACTATCAACTTGCCTGGCCATGCCATTCTGAATAAAGAGCCGAAATGCAGGTAGCTGTTTCTTGCTTTTACAGGGCTGGCACGATGTAGCGAGCAACACCGACATGAATATCGTTAAAATTTGATAACGCATAACCAAAATTAGTGTTTTGCTCCGGAAAGAAAATTAATTATTTTTTCTTTCCCTCTTTCAGCCTGCCGTTTTCTTTCAGGGCTTTGTTCAGCAAAAATTCAATCTGCCCGTTCACACTCCTGAATTCATCGGCCGCCCATTTCTCTATTTCCTGCATCATCTCGGTCGAAACACGTAATACAAATGCTTTTTTTTCGGCCATAAGTTTGTTCTATCCTGTTATTTCAATGGCGTCAATGCGGTATTGCTCTTGCAGGTAAGCAAGCACCCTGTTTAACTCTTCTTTTTGCTGAGTTCCAATCAGAATTTTTTTGCCGTTTTTTAGTTCCAGCTGTAATCCGGTTTTTCCTTGTACGTTATATGCTCTTCCGTTTCGCCATGAATAACGTATGCCCCATCCTCCGTATTCCAGCAGTGGTTTGTATTCGCGCACATAAGCACGCTGAATTTCTCCCCATTTCCATTCGTTTTTCGATTGGAAAATAACAAAGAATTTTACCGATATACCTGTCGAGTCAATATGGGTGTTCAGTTTCATAAACCAGAATATAAGAGAAGCCCCGAGCACACTCACCAGCATTAAAAAATAAATAGCGGGCGATGTATTGCTCAAAGTTTCTTTAAACACCAGCATATTGGCAATTAAAATAAATGCACCGACTGCCACGGCAAACCAAAACCAGGTATTTCTAAACCGTTGAATTTCATTAAATGTCATCATCATCTTTTTATTTTTTCATTTTTGTTTCCTGCTGAACCCGCAGATTTTCGCTGCAAGTTCCACGAGTTTCTGCGAATTCAGCGGGAGAAACAATTTATTTTTACCTGCTTATCACTACAACTTTTGTTTCCCGCAGAGAGCGCTGAAGTTCGCAGAATCATTTGCGCAAATCAGTGCAATCGAGGGCGTTTTCTTAAGTTAATTATATAAAGTACCGGTATTCACCACCGGGCTTACATTTTTGTCACCGCACAAAACCACCAGCAGGTTACTTACCATGGCTGCTTTGCGCTCCTCGTCCAACTGCACAATGTCTTTTTCCGACAGTTTGGCTAAGGCCATTTCTACCATGCCTACTGCACCTTCTACAATTTGTTTACGTGCTGCCACCACAGCGGTAGCCTGCTGACGCTGCAACATGGCTCCTGCAATTTCCTGCGCATAGGCCAAATGGCTTATACGGGCTTCAATAATTTTAATTCCTGCACGGTGCATACGCTCGGTAAGTTCGCTCTCCAGCATATGATTTACCTTTTCACCACCCGAACGAAGGCTTACTTCGTCTTCGTGTTCCAGATTATCATACGGACAGGTACCTGCCAAATGCCGCACGGCCGCTTCGCTTTGTATGGCTATGTATTGCACAAAATCGTTTACTTCAAAGCAGGCACGGGCGGTATCTTCTACCTGCCACACAATTACTGCAGCAATTTCAATGGGGTTACCTAATTTATCGTTTACCTTAATGGAATGTCCGTTCAGGTTCATGGCCTTTAACGATACATTTCTTTTAGTATAAAACGGATTGGCCCAAAAAAATCCGTTGTCGCGCAGGGTGCCTTTATACTCGCCAAAAAGCAGCAGTACTTTCGATTCGTTGGGGTCAACAATCATAAAGCCGGGCATTAACATAAAGGAAACGGCAAGCCCTGAGGTTCCCAATATAATGGTGATTGGTTCGCGTAGGGTAATGCAATAAATACTTACGACAATAATGGCCAGCAAGAGGAAAAGCGTTCCGAATCCGGAAGAAGCTTTAAACGGGGTTTCATTTTTCATTTTGATATTAAATTGATATCACAAAGATACCAGTCTTTTTTAGACCTGCAAGTACTTTTTTAAACAAACCCGACCAACGGGCATTTTTTTATGACGAAAGTTTTCTGATATTTGGATGAAAGTAAACATATGCTCGACAACCTTGATTTAACCAAAGTGCTGTGTCTGGATATTGAAACGGTACCGCAGCACCCCGATTTTACCGGCCTTGACGAACGCTGGCAGGCGTTATGGAACAAGAAGGCCCAGTATCTGGTAAAAGACGACCAAACCCCGCAGGATATATACAGCAGAGCGGGCATTTATGCCGAGTTTGGAAAAATTGCCTGCATTTCGGTGGGCATTTTTTTGCGAAATGGAAACGAGTGGCAGTTTAAACTCAAGTCGTTTTACGGGGATAATGAAAAATTACTGCTCGAAGAATTCGGGCAAATGCTTAACCG
>JAIBAK010000009.1 GCA_019695215.1 Bacteroidia bacterium
TTGCCACCAACGAAGGCATTTTTTATTTTGATTATTATACCTACGAAAAAATAGGTTGTCCGCAGGCCAAAAGCAGTTCTGTTTTTAATCTGGTAATAAGCCGGCAGGGAATTATTTATTGCCACAACCTCAATAACCAGATTTTTAAAATCAGAGATAAAAAATGCACCCTTTTGTATGAGCTTAGAGCCGATGAGGTAAAATCGGATATTACGCTCTCCATTTCCGACAACGACCATTTGGTGATTGGTGCAGGAAAAGTGATAGTGCTGAATGAGGCCGGAACCGTGCTCACCCGTTATGATGTACAAAAACATTACCTGGGGCCGGCTTTCAGAAAACCGGATGGTGCCATACAGTTTTATTTGAACGCCACCGACTCGGTACTGGTTTATGAAAAGGGAGTTTTTACAAAATACCGGTTACTGCTTACCCCCTCCCGTTTAAAAAATGAAGCCATATTAAAATTTTTTACAATCGGGTCCGGTTCCTATGCGCTCGACCTCAAATCCAAATCACTTTACAGTTATCGCCCCGATGAATATATACTTATGCCGTTGCCCGATAACGGACTGTTTGACCGCGGAGGTACCATACGCATTTATGAAACGGGCGAAGAAATATGGGTGGCAGGTACCATGCCGGGAACCGTATCTGTTACCAGCGAACAGATAAAAACAGGTACCCGCTCCTTTTATGAAAATTATTTTATTTCGGATGTTTACCGCGACAGGGAAGGGAATTATTTACTAAGCACTTTTGATAAAGGGGTGCTGGTAATTTCTGATCTGAACATACCCGATGTGATTCACCCTTTTAATGACGACCCTGTTACATCCCTGTATGACGATGACAAGGCCGGACTGATGATGGGTTCATCAAAAGGAAAACTGTGGCGCTATGACAACAACGGGTTGAGAACGGTAAATAAAAACGGAATCCGCCCGATAGAGGTTTTACATGGCAGCGAATTGAGTCCGTTTATCCTGTTTGATGATGGCTACATACGTGCCTACGACAACCGTACCTCAAAAATAATCGACCTCTTTGAAGCCCCTCTGAAAGATGTGGCCTTTGTTTCGGAAAAAGAGTTTTTTCTGGGTATCAATACCGGTGTTGTACGCATAATATGGGATGGGAGTAAATTTAACCGGCAACCGGTGAACGGGGTGAGCCACCGGGTTTACTCTATGGTTTATGATACGGAACATAAAGCCCTGTATGCCTCAACCGCAAACGGGCTGTATATAATTTCAGCCGATGGGAAAAATGAAAAGATTACCTACAAAGACAAAGACATTTTTTCTGAAAAACTTTATTATACCGATGGAACAGTGATGGCCGTTAATAAATTGTATGGCATACTGCTGATTGAAAAAAATAAAGTACTCGGGGCAATTGAACCGATGGTAAACGCAAACCCCGAATACCTGAAGAAAATTGCAGTATATAATCAAACCATCATTGCCAGTTCATCCAAAGGATTGTATCAGTTCAGCATGGACGGTCGCCTGTTGAAACCCATTCATTCCCTCTTTGGTTTTACGCACAAAAAAGTAGTGAATTTTACTGTTCATAACAATACCCTTTGGGTAAGTCACTCGGGTGGAGTACAGAAAATAGACCTTGCCTATAACAAATCGAATAAGGAAAATCCTTCAATTCGTTTTGATCATATTTTAGTGAACGAACAGCCCGCTGACCCGTCAACACCCGGAAATTTTGAAAGCAGCCAGCGCAGGATAAGATTTATTTTTTCATCTCCTACTTTAAAAAACCGCGAAATGGTAACTTACCATTATCAGTTACTGGGTTATGATACCGGATGGCAGATAAGCCCCTATGAACTGAACCGGATTACCTATAATGCGCTTGCCCCCGGTGAGTATACATTACAGGTAAAGGCCGAAAACAACGGATTATACAGTGCAGTGACGTCATACCCTTTTACCATTGCTCTTCCTTTTTATGCAAGTGCATGGTTTATTGTAATGGTTGTTGTTTTGTTCCTGTTACTTGTGCTGGCCGTGTACCGGTGGCAATTGAATATACAAAACCGAAAATCAAAGCAGATAAACGAACTGAATGCCTCAAGGCTCACTGCCATCCAATCACAAATGAATCCTCACTTTATTTTTAATTCACTCAACTCCATTCAGGATTTAATTCTGAAAGGAGATGTGGAACACTCCTATTCTTACATCGCTACATTTTCAGATTTGGTGAGACGTACACTTAATTACTCCGAAAAAGATTTTATTGATTTTGAACAGGAAATAAAATTGCTTGAACTGTACCTTTCCTTAGAGAAACTGCGCTTTAAAAAAGACTTTACCTATACCATTGAATTGCCTGCCGAGGAAGATTTTTTAGTACCTCCCATGCTTATCCAGCCTTTTATTGAAAACGCGCTGGTGCATGGTTTGCTGCATAAGCAAGGAGAGAAAAAGCTGAAAGTATCATTTGAATTAAAGGATAACCTGATATGTACTATTGAAGATAACGGAATAGGAAGGGAAAGAGCCAGGGCTATTCAAATGAGGCAAAAAAAAGAGCATGAGTCTTTTTCGGGAAATGCCCTACACAACCGATTTGAAATTCTGAATAATTTATTTAAAGGTAAGTTTGGATACACCTACGATGATTTATACCAAAATGATGAACCCTGCGGAACAAAGGTTACGCTGGTTATTCCGGTTAAACACGAATTTTAGTCCGTTGCTGAAATAAACAGGGCGATTACTGAAACCAATGAAACAAAATAAAGGAATCAATATAAGTTTGCCGCAGGTGAAAAAAATAAAAGCCATACTGGTGGATGACGAGGAAAGCGCCAGAGATGTGTTGCAAAATCTCCTGCTACGTTTTTGCCCTGAGGTAGAACTGCTGGCCAAGTGCGAAAATATTACCGCTGCGGTAGAGGCTATTGAAAAGGAACAGCCCGATTTGGTATTTCTGGATATTGAAATGCCAAACTATGCCGGATATGAGATTGTAAATTTTTTCAAACAGATAAATTTCGATATCATTTTTGTAACTGCCTATAACCAATATGCGGTAAGGGCATTTGAAATAGCCGCTGTAGATTACCTGCTAAAGCCCATCGATATTCAACGCCTCAAAAATGCGGTTGCAAGGGTTGTTCAGCACCGCGATATGGAGCAGCAGGCTCAACGACTTTCTTTATTGGGCAGCACGTTGCAGCACAAACAAATGGAGAACATTGCCATTAGCGATAAAGGACAACAGCATATTCTGCCCCTTGAACATATTATAGCCATTGAAGCGCAGGAGTCGTATTGCATTATTCATACTGCCGCCAGGCAGCATATTGTAAGTAAAAATTTAAAACATTTCGAGAAACTGCTGGAACCTTTGCCACGGTTTATCCGCGTACATAAATCATGGATTATTAACAAGCAATTTTTACAGCATTATTCCAAATCGGAACTCACCATACAACTGAGCAACGGAATTGTATCAAAACTCTCGAAGTACAAAAAGAGCGAGTTTGAAGCGGCCATTTTAGTTTAACAGGTTAACGGGTTGTTTCATCAATTAAAAAACAGGCGAGTGGTTCTGTCCATATTACATTTATCATTGATAAATACCTGTCATATTTCATATATAAACACACAGGCACATAGATTTTTTGCAGTTGAATCGCTATGGGCTATGTTTAACTATGTTTCTATGTGTTTTTCCTCCTGTCACATAGAAACTGCATAAAAATTATATGACAGATAGTTGTATCCAACACTAACGATTTTCGTTCATTTATACATCTTAACCTTAAGTAACCGCTTTCACATCCCCGGTTTTATCCGTTGCTGAAACAAATCGGCCATTCCTGAACTTTTAAAAAATAGTTCAACGGGGCCTTTTAAGTTTGTTTCATCATCTTAATTTTAATATTATGAAAAAAGTAATTTACTTTATTATGTGTTTGATTACGCTGGCTGCAACAAAAAAGGTAATAGCACAACAAGCCTCGCTTGTAAAAGACATCAACACTATTGCGATGTCCTCAGGCATCCTGAACCCGATGGTTGTATTTCAGAACAAGCTGTATTTTGGCATGAATGAACCCCTGTTCGGAAATAAACTATGGGTGTATGACGGCACCAATGCCCCTGCCCGTGCCCCCGGAGTAACCGATAACGCCAATGGCGGAAACAGTCCTGCCAACTTTGTGGTGTTTAATAACAAACTTTATTTTAAAGGTTTTGTTTCCTTTCTGGGAGAAGAACTCATTAGTTATAATGGAACTACGCTCTCCCTGGTAGCCGACATCAACAGCAACGGACAGGGAAGTTCAAATCCGACAAACCTTACTGTTTACAAAAACAAATTGTATTTCTCGGCCACTAATGGTACTGACGGTTATGAATTGTGGGTATACGATGGCACCAATAATCCTACAAAACTATATGATATCAATCCGGGAAATGCAGGTTCATCTCCAGGCAACCTTATTGTTTTTAATGATACGCTTTACTTTGGAGCCACCACGGCTGCCAATGGAAATGAATTATGGAAATACGGAGGAGGTAATGTAGCTACGCAGCCTCCGGTAATGGTGTGTGATCTTAATCCCGGAACAGCTGGTTCCAATATAGGGTCGTCCGTTATTTTTCAAAACAAACTTTATGTAGTAGCTAACAACAGTACTTACGGAGAAGAAATCTTTAAGCTGGCCAACGACAGCCTTGAGTTATTATTCAATCTGGCTGCCTCAGGCTCCGGTTCCTATCCCAACAACCTTACCGTGTTCAATAATGTTTTATATTTCTGTGCCACCGAAAACGGAATCATCGGATACGAATTGTATAAATATGACGGCACCAATAATCCGGTACTGGTACACAACAGCACCCCTGATAATTTTGTATCTACCAATCCGCGTTATTTAACTGTTTACAACAGCAAACTGTATTACAGAGGCAACACCGCCACCGAAGGGAATGAGCTGTGGGTGTATGACGGAAGCAATAACCCTTCAATGATGACTGACATTTTCCCCGGAGCAAAATCATCCAACCCGGGTTTGATGATTAACTTCAACAGTAAACTGCTGTTCACCGCTACCGACTCCCTTCACGGAAATGAATTGTGGCAGAGCAACGGTACAGCCGGAGGCACTGCTATGGTGAAGGATTTAAGTCCCGGCAACAATGCCTCAAGCCCTTATGACTTAACCGTTGCAGGTAACTACTTATACTTTACAGCCGATGATGGTGAAAACGGAAGAGAACTCTGGATGAGCAACGGCAGTGATACCACCAAGCTGGTAAAAGACCTGATGCCCGGACAAAGCAGTCCTAATATAAATTTTCCGGTGGCCTACAAAAATAAATTATACTTCAGTGGTGAATCACCGGCCTACGGGAGAGAACTAATGGTGTGCGATGGCAACATCATTGATACGGCTGTGAATATACGCCCGGGCTCGCAGGGTAGTAATCCGGCCCACCTTGCAGTGTTCAATGACAAATTATACTTCCAGGCATTTACCGGAACCAGTGGCAACGAGTTATGGGTATATGACGGTGTGAACCCAACACAACTGGTAGCCGAGATTAATGCCGGGAGCAACAGTTCCGATCCGCAACTCTTAAAAGTAGCTAAAGGGAAATTATTTTTTATGGCCAACGATGGCACCAATGGCACGGAGCCGTGGGAATATGATGGTACCAATGCCCCTAAAATGGTAGCCAACCTTAATCCAAGCGGTTCATCCAATCCGCATGATTTTATTGAATACAAAGGCAAAGTAATTTTTGCAGCCAACGATGGCACCAACGGAGAAGAAATATGGCAATATGACGGCACCAATGCTCCTACTATGTTTGCCGAGCTGCGCAGCGGATCGGGTGCTATTGCCTTCCGTTACCCGGTAATATTTAACGACAAATTGTATTTTTCCATTTACAGCACTACCGTAGGTTATGAATTGTGGGAATACGATGGCGTAAATGCTCCTAAGGTATGTATGGATGTTGAACCCGGTATTAATTCATTTCTCCCTACCTATATTCTGGCAGTGAAAGGAAAATTATTTTTCAGTGCTTCCACCACCGCCAATGGCTCGGAAGTATTCTCCTATGACGGAAAGAACACGGTAAAAGTGATGGGTGAAATTATGCCGGGGGCCGATGGAGCTAATGTAAGTTATGTAACCCATTTTAAAAACAACTTATACTTTAGTGCTTCGGGTCCCGGAATGGAAAGTTCGGAATTATGGAAACTGTGTACCCCGGATGTAGAAGTAACAAAAAGCGGAAACTCACTTACAGTGTCACAAACCGGTGCTGCTTACCGCTGGCTTAATTGCGGCAATATGGCAGCAGTGAACAATGCTACCAATCAATCTTTCACTCCCGCCAGCAGCGGCTCGTATGCATGCGAAGTAACTACCTCCTGCGGAAAGGATACTTCAATATGCTATAGTGTAACAGTAGGCCCATCGGGCATTGATCACATGCAACCTGAAACAACACTTTCCATATACCCTAATCCTACCAATGGGAGTGTTACCATTTACACCAAAGGAATAATAGAATCAGTACTGGTGTATAACGTAATTGGTACTTTAGTTCAAAAGGAAAGCACGAACCACTTTTCTATTACCAAACTGCCATCCGGAGTTTACTTTATTAAGATGCAAACGGATAGCGGCACATATACCACCAGATTGGTGAAAGAATAAAACCCTGCCCCCCTGATAAAATAGCCTGTCCGAAAGGACGGGCTTTTTACTTTATATTCGATATACAACTTAGCGAAAGACGAATAAAACAAAAGACTTTTCCCTATTTTGAATAATAAATATCGAATGATGAACACCGAATATCAAACGGAAATACACTTCATCATTCAAAATTCAGTATTCGATGTTCGATATTCTTCAAACCATGTGCTGCGCGGCAATCCAGGAGGTGGTCCGGGCGGCCTGAAAATTAAACCCGCCCGTTACGCCATCAATGTTGAGCAACTCAAGTGTTTTATATGTAATCTTAGAGTACTGATCAGAAAACTATCGGCTCCTGACTTGAATGACGAACCCGTGCAATAATAATTGAATCCGGTTCAATTTTATAAGATACCCTTATCCGATCCTTATTAAAAACCCGAAAAGTACCATCGTTATCCAACTTTAATTCATCCTCGCGGAACATTTCAGGGTTTGATGGAATGGCTTTAATCAGATTGGTAATTCTTGTTTTAACTCGCTTAGCATTTGTAGGTGAATCTTCCCTGATCCGATCCAGCAAATCAATAAAAGAGCTAAGAGCGGAAATATCCCATTTAATCTGCCGGTTTCTTATTTTCTTTCCCATTCAGCTAAAATGGCATCTGCGTCCTGCTCCGTTACGAACTTCCCGCTTCTTACCCTTGCCACAGCATCAGCAATTTCTTTGTTATATTTCCGGATAAAATTCCCTTTAGGGGAATTGAGCTTAGCCTGAATCAGTACCTTAACTTTTTCCAACAGCACTTCATCCTGTGTGGTAAGTACTAATTCCGCAATTTTCTTTCTTTCAAATACGGTTGTCATTGCTCTTCCTTCCTTTCTTTCTTCAAAGGTACAAAATTCGGTATCTTAAAATTGGAAAAATTATTCCATTGCTGTCCTTACCCCGCCATATCCTGAGCAGCCAGCCTCGAGTGGTGCGGGCGGACTGAAAATTAAAACCTCCGGTAAAATACAGCCCGGTATTTTAAACTGTCCTGCTTTATTTGTTATATTTGTATCATGACCAGTTTAACCCAAATAAAAAATACCCTGACAAGCCATAAAAAACGGCTTACAGATAAGTATGGGTTGAGTTCGATAGCTATTTTCGGATCCTATGGCAGAGGTCAACAAAAAGAAGACAGTGATATTGACATTCTGGTTGATTTTGTACAACCGATAGGTATTGAATTTATTGATTTGGCCAATGAACTCGAACAACTGCTACATGTAAAAGTGGATCTGGTGTCAAAAAACGGGGTCAGACCTCATTATTTAAAAGAAATTGAACCTGAACTGAATTATGTCTAAACGTGAACCTAAACTTTTGTTAGGAGACATATTGGAGGCGATTGACAAGATTAAAAAATATACCTTAACGCTCACTTTCGATCAATTTGCTGACGACTCAAAAACCCTGGATGCGGTTATTCGCAATTTTGAAATTATTGGCGAAGCAGCTAACAGACTCCCTGAAGACTTTAAAGAAAAAAATCCGTCTACCGATTGGTTTCGAATTATTGGTTTTCGAAATCGAATTGTACACGACTACATGGGAATTGACTACAGGATAGTTTGGACAATTATTCAAAAAGACATTGACAAATTATCGGAAGATATTAAAAGGATTGCAGAACGCATATAAGCAGTTCCCCCATACTAAGCGCAGGTTGTGCCTACACTTCTGTTTTATGCAGCCTGCAGCTGCAACACAATCCAGTGCTCTCTCATTGGAAACATTCTGCTTATCACAAGGAGGTTGCTTCGCCTGAGTACATATCTTTCCGAAAAGTCGGGACAGCGCAATGACGGCTCTGATTATTTTTTGAATAATGAATGTTGAATGATGAACAACGAATATCGAACGGAAACACACTTCCTCATTCAAAATTCAGTATTCGATGTTCGATATTCTTCAAACCATGTGCTGCGCGGCAATCCAGGAGGTGGTCCAGGCGGCCTGAAAATTAAACCCTCCCGTTACTCCATCAATGTTTAATACCTCCCCGGCAAAATACAGCCCCGGTATTTTTTTAGATTGCATGGTTTTAAAATCCACCTCTTTTAAATCTACCCCACCTGCTGTTACAAACTCTTCTTTAAATGTATTCTTTCCTTCTACCTGCAGTTGCTGCCGGTAAAGCAGGTCGGCCAGTTTATTCAGGTTTTTATTGCTCACATCGGCCCACCGCTGCATGGTATCTATTCCGGCCCCAGCAATAAAATACTCCCATAGCCGCTGAGGGAAAACGGCAGGCTTGGCATTGGTGGCAGCCTTTTTAGTATTGTTTATTTTCAGTTGCGAGAGCAGCTGTTGTATTTCATTAAGCGATTGCCCTCCCAGCCAGTTGATAAAAACAGAAAAACGGTAGTCTGCATGATAAAACTCCTTTGCCCCAAAGGCCGACAGTTTTAAAATACCCGGACCGCTTAAACCCTGATGGGTGAGCAGCAGCGGCCCTTTAAATTTTTGTTTCAGCAGGCTGCAGCTTATTTCAGCCTGTTCAACCGAAATACCCGACAAGGCATTAAGCCCTGCATTGCGAACGATGAACGTAAACAGCGAAGGAACCGGTGGTATAATATTAATCCCGAGTGCCTCAATAAAGGAATAGGCCCCGGGTTTTGAAAATCCGCCACATGCCAGTAAAAGTTTGCGGCAATGCCACTGCTCGTGCCCTGCTGTAATAATAAAACCATCGGGCTGCTTAGTAACCGATGAAACCGCTACTCCGGTACGAATTTCCACTTCGTGTTTTGCTGCTTCATGCGTCAGCGTATCAATCACCGATTGCGAACGGTCGGTTACAGGAAACATGCGCCCATCGGATTCGGTTTTTATTTTCAACCCGCGCCTTTCAAACCATAACACGGTATCTTTTGGCTGAAAGCGATGAAAAGCCTGCAATAGTTCTTTCCCGCCTCTGGGATAATACGTCACTAATTCATCTGCATCAAAACAATGGTGGGTGATATTGCATCTTCCTCCCCCCGAAACGGCCACTTTTGCCAGCAATTTTTGCGATTTCTCCAATATCAACACCCGCAGCCCCGGTTTTAAGGAGGCAGCGTTTACCGCACCAAAAAAACCGGCTGCTCCACCGCCAATTACTATCACATCGTATATTTGGTGCTGCACCATAAAAAAGAGAAAGCCCCCAAAGGTCATAAAAACCCGGGAGCTTCCCTTAACGATGATGATGAAAAGTTTCTTTTAAAAATCGAAGTCGTTGATCACTATACCAAACGATACCGGATACAACTCAGGCCCTTTGCCTTTCTCGAATAAAGTAGAAAGGGAGTAGCTGCCATACAGACTAACCTTACCGAAACCAATCTTGGCATTTAATCCGTAAGCTAATTTTTGAATATTGAGGTCTGAATAGTTTTTATCTTTCCCGTCTTTGGTGCTCACCTGCTTGGTATGGGCATTGAGAAGGTAACCTACATAAGGCCCGGCCGCCAAACGGAAAGAACGCTTTTGCTTATCCGGGTTAGACTCAAACTGAAAACCGAACGGAACAGTGAGGTAGGTGGTTGTTAATTTATTCTTTTTTAGAGAAGTGGTTGTAGGAAGGGTAAGCAACGAATCGTTGAATTTATTAAGTGATATATCCTCATTAAATCTGTAGTTATTGTAGTTGATGGTAAACCCGTAATACATCCACCATTTTCTGTTTTTGCTCAGGCGAATGGCCTGGTCGTACAGGTGCAGGTTCACATTTATGGATTTACTTGGATTCAAATCAAGCGGGGCCAATGCTTTGGGCATATTCATAGAGCCATTGTATAAATAATTGTTAAAGCCAAGGTCGAGGCGCAGTGAATTTGAAATTACCTTTTTATCCTTTTTAGAAACTTTGTTTTTAACAATAATCGAATCGATTTCAATAATAGAGTCCTTGCAATCGGTGCAGGGCTTTTGTTTATTTTTATTATAGATGCGGATATTGCCGAGTTCAATATAATTCCCGGGGCCGCTGCCGGTATCCCCTTTGTTAATCCGTTTTATTTCTTCCACCTGAATTTTTATTACTTTTTTCAGGGAGTCAACTTCCATTTCTTTGCTTTGCTGCGCAAAAGCGCCTGCGGCAAGTGATAACATGGATAAGGATACAATGAATGTTTTCATATACGTAAATCTTAATTTTTATAATCCTGCTACTAATTTTAATTTCTGGTTTTCCAAATGGATAATGTACCTGGTTTTATCATCCACTTTCACTTTATCAATTTTCATTTTAGGTTTGGTAAAATACCCGAGTAAATTCTCGAATCTCCCTTCTATTTTTTCTTTCAGCGGCAACTGCGTTTGCGGTAAAGTGTCGGCCGGTGTGTGGGCCGCAAGCAAAACCTGTGGTGCTATGGCCGAGTCAGTTTTGGCAAGTACCGGTTGTTCTGACTGAATTAAAATTTTAGCAGGGATATCCTTTTTTATAACCACCGAGGTATCATATGTAAATGCTTTCAGACTATTGTCCTCGGTAATGGGTTGCCTGATGGATTTTGGAGCTGGCTGTTCCCATCTTTTGTATTTTGGCCTGACTCCGGAACGATTGAATGAGGGCACTTCCTGTGATTTTAATCCGTGTGCGTTGTTATTATCAAATTCACGGGTTTCTGTTGTGGAATCAGGAGCAGATAATACCATTTCTTCTTTCGGTTTATTGCCTCCTGTTTCTGCTAAGTGTTCCTTTTGTTTGCTGCCATTGTTCATCCACATAAAAAAGGCCAACAACACACAGGCCGCCACTGAATACGGGGCCAGTTTGCGCCATATCGGAAGTGTAATAATTTTGGTATCACCTTTTTTAAGCTGCTCTTTTCCTTCAAAAACAATTGCATCTCCGGCATCCAGAAAACTGTTTTGAAACAATTCTAATTCATTCAGCAGTTCGGGACTTGAATGAGCAAAAGCCATTACTTCTTCCCGCTCCTTTTCATTAAGATTCCCTTCTACCAAATCAAAAAAGTGCTGCTCGTAATTTTCCTTATTGATATTCATATTACAGCCTCCATTTTTCCAATATAATTTTTAATAAAAACCCGTGCTCTGAACAAATACACTTTTACCTGCGAAAGGTTAAGACCGGTAATGCGGGCAATTTCATCATAACTGTAACCTTCATAATCCCGCAGCATCAGTACCGACCGTTGCTCTTCCGGAAGTTGGGCTGCTGCTTTGTTTACCATTTGTTTCACTTCTTTGTTCTGATAACTTTTGTGTTCTCCTGTATGATTCATGACGGCTTCCTCCATGTTTACAAATCGCTGACTGTATTTAATTTCATCAATCATCAAATGGTAGGCGGTAGTAAACAAATACGATTTGGCTTTTTCTGCCTCAATATCCCCGTGACGTACCCACATTTTTTCAAAGGCAGACTGCACCACGCTGCGTGCTGTGTCGGCATCTTTCAGGTTCTTTGATAAAAACCTGAAAACTCCGTCAGCATGTTCTTCCACACATTTGTTGTACTCGTCTTTTGTCATTTTGTCGTACGACTCTTTAGGTATCCATAAAGTTACAGGAGTAACTATTTAAATTTTTAACTGCTTGGTTTTAAAATAAATAAAATTGCGCAAAGATAATCTTTGAGACATGATTTAAGTTGCTAACTTTGTTCGTGAACTAAAAAAATGCATATGAATAAAATAGTTACTCTCTTATTTATTGTATTTGTTGCCTTTAGAGCTCAGGCACAATTTGGACATCAAACCAAAGAAATACTTGAAAAAATTAAAGAAACCGAGCTTGTTGTTATCCTGAGTGACGACTCGACCGACATGTATAATACCAGTATTCAAAAAGCAATTCACGACTATTGGAAACTTACTCCGGCCAAATTTGTAAAAGCCGCAGCCGCCACCGAGTATACTAAGAAAAAAGAAGGCTACACCTATTTAATTATGGTTAAAAGTGCCGGGGCAAAAGTAAAATGCAAGTGCTCAACATCAGAACTGGAAATGACTGGGATTGTGTTAACCACCAAATACAAGAAGGGGAAAATTGCACTTACCGATATTGCTGCTTCCGCACTTATTGATGGTAAATTCGGAGCAACTCAGGAAGAATACGATGCCCAGTTTATACGAGCCGTGCAGTTTCTCACCAATTTTTTTGATTACGTAAATGATGCTGAAAATGACAAGGCGATTGCGTATGAAACCATGCAGAGAAAATATCCCGGTGATAAAACACTTGCCGAAGGGAAAAAACTGCTGATTGATAAAAAAATGGTTGACGAAAAACAAAAAGAAGCTATTGAAAAAACCTGGGACGGAGAAGTGGAATATGTAGATGCCAAAGAAATTGCCAAAGCTATTTTAACCCAAAATGAAGAAATAGTTTATTGGGCCGCTCCCATGTTTGAATTAGATACTCACCGGATGTTTATTATGGCTAAGGACGGTAAAATTGTTTTTTACGAAGTTACCGGACCCGAAAAAAATATGGTGAGTGCCAAAGATGTAAGCAGGCTGATGAAGAAATAAGAAAGTTTTTTTCAGAATGAAAGGAGGTCGCTCAAAGGCCTCCTTTTTTTTATTCGAACCGGATGGACTTTAAGGGGCTTATCCGCGAGACATAAAGCGAGGGCAATATCATGCACAGTAAACAAATGGTAAATGTTCCGGCATTTAACAAAAGAACATCCTGCCACCTTAAGTTTACGGGCACGCTGCTCATGTAATAATTTGCCTGATCAAGAGTAAACAGTTGAGTGTATTGCTGAAGGAGGCAAAGCCCTATCCCGATTACGTTTCCTATTACCAATCCGTTAAATAATAAACGAGCCGACACATGAAAAAATATTTTGCCAATGGCAATATTTCCTGAGCCAAAGGTTTTCAGCAACCCAATCATGTGGGTGCGCTCCAGTATAAGAATAAGCAATGCCGTTACCATATTAATTACAGAAACAACCAGCAGCAGGCCAATGATAACAATTACATTCACATCAAGCAAATCGAGCCAGTCAAATAAATTCGGGTTAATTTCCTTAATTGATTTTGCTTCGTACTCATAGCCGGTTAAATAATTTACCCGCTCTGTATTTTCGTCTAAGTGGTCAAACTGTTTAAGTTGAATTTCAAAACCTCCGACCATGGTTTTACTCCAATCATTTAGTTTTTGAATATGGCCCAAATCGCAAATCATGTAAATTTTGTCAAACTCTTCTAATCCGGTTTCATAAATCCCGCTGATGATAAAACTTCTTACCCTCACCGGCTCCTGAATAAAATATACAATCAGTTTTTGTCCGGTATCTAAACGCAACTTGTCGGCTGTGAATTTAGAAATAAGCACCTCATCGGTTGGGACACTGTCATTTGGTATAATTTTATGCCCTTTGGTGAGTTTAGTATTAAAAAACGTCCAGTTAAAGTCGGTGCCTATTCCCTTCAGCACAATAGCTTCCATATCGGTTTTGGTACGAATGATGCCCGCTTTGGTGGCAAACACCTGTATATGGTTAAAATCGGGAAGAGATTTAATGGGTTTAATAAACTCCTGATGACGATACACAGGAGCCGTTTCATACGAATTATTCAAATCGATATGTGCAATTTGAATATGCGACCCAAAGCCAATAATTTTGTCCCGTATCTCATGCTGAAATCCGGTTACAATGGAAATTGAAACAATCATCACCGTTACACTTAACGCAACGCCTGCCGTAGCAATGCGTACAATAAGCCGTGAGAAGTTTTTATTTCTCCTGCCCGATAACCTTTTAGCAATAAAATACGCGTAATTCAATGTATAAAATGAAAACGTTCAAATATAATAAAGCTATTCTTCTTTTAGTTACGTTGATTTGCTTTTCATCTGCGTGCTTTTCGGCAATAATCACCGGAGCTGAAAGAACAGATTACTACCTGCCGTTGCTTAAAGGTAAAAAAATCGGGCTGGTTGTAAATCAAACTTCCATAGTTGGAACAAAACATTTGGTTGATACCCTAAAAAGCAGTGGAATAACCATTAAAAGAATTTTTGCCCCTGAGCATGGTTTCAGAGGAAATCACAGTGCCGGAGCTCACGTAAGCAGCGGCACCGACAGCCTCACCGGATTACCCGTAGTTTCGTTGTACGGAGATAATAAAAAACCAAAACCTGAACAACTAAAAGACCTTGACCTTATCATTTTCGACATTCAGGATGTGGGGGCACGTTTTTACACCTTTATCTCCACGCTGCATTATGTTATGGAAGCCTGTGCCGAACAAAAAAAACCGCTTCTTATTTTAGACCGGCCTAACCCCAATGGTTTTTACGTTGACGGACCGGTGCTCGATATGAAATTTAAATCATTCGTAGGCATGCATCCGGTTCCGGTGGTACACGGAATGACCATTGGCGAATATGCCCAAATGATAAATGGTGAACGATGGTTGAAAGATTCGGTGCAATGTAAACTCACTATAGTTACCTGCCTAAATTACAAGCACAGCATGCTGTATAAGCTTCCGGTAAAACCTTCCCCCAATTTACCTACGATGGAATCGGTTTACCTCTATCCTTCCCTTTGTTTTTTTGAAGGTACAAACATAAGCCTTGGACGTGGTACGGATAAACCTTTTGAATGTGTGGGTAAACCTGATTTTGACGGAGGCAATTATTCCTTCACGCCTAAAAGCATTCCGGGAGTGGCTGATGACCCTCCGTACAAAAACCAGCTTTGCAACGGGTACCTGTTAAGCGGCTTTAGTGATAAATACCTGTTATCCTCCCGTAAATTGTACCTGCTTTGGCTGAGCGGATGCTATGAAAAAGACAAAGCGAAAGAAACATTCTTCACTTCATTTTTTGATAAACTTGCCGGAACCGATTTGCTCCGAAAACAAATAACCGGTGGCGTTCCTGAGAGTGTGATAAGGCAAAGCTGGGAACCCGGTTTGTCAAAATTTAAAGTAATGAGAAAGAAATACCTTCTTTATCCTGACTTTCCTGCTTAGTTTCTTTAAACTTGCGGTAAATTTACATTTTGCACCCGCTTCGAATTGTTTTTATAGGTACCCCCGATTTTGCCGTGGCTTCGCTGGATGCCATGTACCAAAAAGGATATCATATTGCAGGGGTAATTACTGCCCCCGATAAACCAGCCGGAAGGGGAATGCATATGCACGAATCGGCTGTGAAAAAATATGCAGCCGAAAAAGGTTTGCACCTGATGCAGCCTGCTAACCTTAAAACACCTGAATTTATTGAAGAATTAAAGGCATTGAAAGCCGATTTACAGGTAGTAATTGCATTTAGGATGTTGCCCGAGATAGTTTGGAATATGCCACGTCTGGGCACTTTCAACCTTCACGCATCGCTGCTGCCACAGTACCGCGGAGCTGCTCCTATAAACTGGGCTATTATAAACGGGGAAAAAGAAACTGGAATTACCACCTTCTTTTTAAAACATGAAATTGATACCGGGCAAATCATTCTTCAGGAAAAAGTAAGTATTGGTGAAAACACCACTGCAGGCGAATTGCACGATGAGTTAATGCTAAAAGGAGCACAATTAGTGGTAAAAACACTTGAGCTTATCGAAAGCGGCAATTATCCATCATTTGAACAGGATCTTTCGCAGCCACTAAAACATGCCCCTAAAATTTTTACCCAACACTGTCAACTAAACTGGAACAACCAAGTGCATCATTTACACAATCAAATAAGAGGACTAAGCCCTCATCCGGCTGCGTTATCCACTTTAAATGAAAAGGTTTTAAAAGTGTACCGTTCCAAACCTGAGCTGGCAAATCATACCTTTGCAAAAGGCACTTTTATATCGGATGGCAAATCGTATATTAAAGTGGCTGCATCTGACGGATTTATTCACTTGCTCGAATTACAACTTGAAGGCAAACGAAAAATGAGTGCAGAAGAGTTTTTAAGAGGATATAACAAAACCAAATTAACTATAATTTAAAAGTAATTCACCAATGAAAAAACATGCCGTAACCCTTATAGTCATGCTATTATGCCTGACTACCTCTTTTGCGCAGCAAACTACTGCAGGTATACCACAAACCGATAAAAGCGGAGTAATCCGTTTAAAGGGGAAAGCCACTCAAATGGTTATGCCTGATATTGCTGTTGTGTATTTTAATGTTACTGCCAAAGAAAAAACGGAACAGGAAACGCTTGCCAAATTAAATACGCAAACTCAATCACTCATCTCCCGGATGGAATCGCTGGGATTTAAGAAAGAAGAAATGAAACTGGGCAACTACCAGATTTATGAAAACTACACGTACGAAGGCGGCAAGCAAAAAAGGTCTGGGTATATTGCCAGCAACAGCATTATCCTGAAATTCAAATTCGATAAGGAAAAACTAAGCAACCTTTTTGGCAAAATTATGGGCGAAAAATCGGAAAATATTTCGGTGAATTTCTCTACCGAAGTATCGAAAGAACTTCAGCAGAAAACAAGTACACAACTGGTGCGCGAAGCCATTAAAGACGCCAGTATACGCGCTAAAACCATTGCCGAAGTAGCTGACCTGCGCATAGTGATGATTAAAGAAGTAAACTACCAGGTTTTCAATTTCAGGCCTGTGCCGATGCTAGAGAAAGCTTACTCTTTCGCAGAAGCGGATGTGACGGCAGCCGCTCCGGCATTTTCAAACGTGGATGTACAGGAAATAGAACTAAGCGAAGAGGTAGAAATCACATTTCAGGTAGAAAATCTGATGAAGTAATTCTATTTATCTATACCGATAAAAAAGGCAGCCTATCGCTGCCTTTTTTATTTTATTCCCCACTTAGGATTCCTCCCAGTAAACCGCCCACACCGCGGCTTTGCTCTTTTCCTCCAGCCGAGGCTGCCAGAATGCGGTCAGCAAGGCGCGAAAACGGAACGCTCTGTAAGTACACGATTCCAGGACCCGTAACTACTGCATAAAACAATCCTTCGCCTCCAAATAAGGAATTGCGGAAACCTCCGATAAATTTAATATCGTAATCAATGCTGCTGGTAAATGCTACCAAACATCCTGTATCCACCCGCAGGGTTTCCCCATGTTTCAGCTCACGTCTTATGATGGTCCCGCCTGCATGTACAAAAGCTTTTCCATCACCCCGCAAGCGCTGAAGAATAAATCCTTCGCCACCAAATAAACCTGCACCTATTCGTTTGGTAAAGGCGATATCAATTTCAATTCCTTCGGCTGCGCATAAAAAACCATCTTTCTGACAGAGAATTTCGCCACCATACTGTTTTAAATCAAAAGGAATAATTTTTCCCGGATAAGGTGCTGCAAAAGCCACTTTACTTTTTCCGACACCCTGATTTAAAAATGAAGTGATGAAAAAACTTTCCCCGGTAAACATGCGTTTCAACCCGCTGAAAACTCCTCCGGTAGAGGTTTGCATTTGAATACCATTTTCCATATACAGCATAGCTCCCGCTTCGGCCCTTACTGCTTCCTGCGGGTCAAGTTCAATTTCTACTACCTGAATATCGTCACCGATAATGTTGTAATCAATTTCATGTGCAATGCCCATAGCTTTAATATTTAGTCCTCAAAATTCTAAGTAATCCTTATTAATTCAAAACAAAAGTGATAACCGTCTGCCATTTACCGATGAACAAAACTCTTAGTCTGGTAAAATGAAAAGATTAAATTTGCAGCTATGAGGTTTTTAGCACTTTTGTTTAGTTTACTGCTGGTAAGTTTTACGCCAGCAACTACTTCGGTAAAAATTGCCCGCTTAAAATACAATGGCGGAGGAGACTGGTATGCAAATAAGACTTCGCTCCCCAATCTTATTCGTTTTTGCAACCAGCAACTCAAAACCAATATACAGGGAGAAGAGGACATTGCTGATGCAGGCAGTCCTGATATTTTTAATTATCCGTTTGTTCATATGACCGGCCATGGAAACGTGGTTTTTTCTTCTTCAGAAGCAGAAAACCTGCGCAAATACCTGATTGCCGGTGGCTTTTTGCATATTGACGATAACTACGGCCTGGATAAATTCATTCGCAGGGAAATGAAAAAAGTTTTTCCCGAACTCAATTTTATAGAATTACCATTTAATCACCCTGTATATCATCAGACGTTTCAATTTAGCAATGGATTGCCTAAGGTTCACGAGCATGACGGAAAACCAGCTCAGGGTTTCGGATTAATCTACAATGGCAGGCTGGTTTGTTTTTACAGCTACGAGTGTGATTTGGGTAACGGATGGGAAGATCAGGAAGTGTACAACGACCCTGAAGCCGTAAGACTAAAAGCGCTTCAAATGGGTGCCAACCTTATTCAGTTTGCCTTTGCCCGTTAATTGAACCTGAGGTCGGGCGGAGAATTACCCAAAACCGCAAAATCAGTCCCCATTTTGGCTAAAACAGTTTTCCATAACAATTCCGGATGGTCATGAAAAATGCATTCAATTTCGGCCTTAGAAACAAACCAGGCATGCTCTGTGAGTTCGTCATCTAACTGGCCTGCCGACCATCCTGAATAACCTATAAAAAAACGAATCTGATTTTCGCCAACAATTTCGTTTCGTATACCTAGGGCAATTGCCTCCAAATCACCTCCCCAGAATACACCCGGTTGAATTTGCTTGGAATCAAGTGAAAACTGCGGGCAGGAATGAATAAAATGAAGTGTGTTTTGCTCCACGGGGCCGCCATAAAACAACCTATGCGTAAGTCCGGTAAATTCAGGCAAAATATCAGAAAGAGTTAAATTAGTGGGGCGATTCACAACAAAACCTACGGCACCACTTGCATCATAAGCAGTAAGGTAAACTGCAGTCCGGTTAAAATTGGGGTCGGGCAGAAAAGGATCTGAGAGAAGAAATCTGCCTGCCTTAAGAGGTATCCTATGCATGAAAGTGTTATTGAACGGGTTTATATAACGTCAAATTTAGTACATTGAACGAAACTTGACCGAAGATGTGGAATAAATACAGAGTTTTGCTCACTGATTGGAAAAATTAGAACCCGTTTTTTTAATTAATTATACTAATTTTATCCCGTTAAGCACCACACACAATGAAGATATTAATTGCTGAAGATGAGCAGATGCTGAAGAAGGCCGTTGAGTTCAAACTTAAGAAGGATGGTCATGAAGTTTTCACAGCTGCCGATGGGCGGGAAGCGTTGAGCCTTATTAAAGAAAATTCATTTGATATGATTATTACTGATATCATGATGCCATTTGCATCAGGATTGGAGATAATCAGCCATGTAAGGGCACAGGGACTTAAAATGCCTATTATTGTTGTGTCATCTATCGGACTTGAAAATACTGTTCTGGAAGCATTTAAACTTGGAGCTGATGATTTTATTACAAAACCTTTCAGCCCAAATGAACTATCAATGCGTGTAAATAGATTATTGTCCAAAATATCATAGTGAAAACACAGAAATGGTGTACTACTCCCTTTTCACCTTCGGGGATTAAAACTTTTTTACTTGCTTTTTGGGTGATACTCTCGGGTATTTCCTCGTTTGGCCAACAGTTGCCCAATGTTGATTCGATGTATATAGCAGCTAAAAACATTGGATTCAGAGGTGTGTACGATACTGCGCGAATGGAAATGGATACCGTACTGCTGTATGCCCCCAATTATTTAGATGCTCGAACCTTTATTGCCCGTACATGGAGTTGGGAAAATCAATATGAAAAATCGCGTGCCCAACTTAAATTAGTATTAGATAAAGACCCGAATAATTATGAAGCACTGGATGCACTGGTTGATGCATTCAGGTGGCCAAATGAAATTGACACCGCTTTGGCCATATGCGAAAAAGGCATGAGCCTTTTTCCGTCCGATACCATGTTCAAGTATAAAAAGCATGAAGTAATACGGCAGCAGCGAAACATAAAACTCAGCTACAATCAAATTATGGCCGATTCCTTTTATATGAAGGGAAGGTCACTTGCCTTCAAAGGTAAATACCAGGAAGGACGCGTGTGGCTTGATTCATCCATTAAAAGAGATCCGCTTTTTTTTGATGCGTATATTTTAAAAGCCCGCACTTTTAGCTGGCAAAAAAAATATGATGAAGGGCGGCCTGTGCTTAATTATGTGCTGCTCAACGATACCCTGCCCTCAAGAAGGAAGGATGCTTACAGTGCCTTAGCTGATTTGGAAATGTATGCCTCAAAAAACAAAAAATCGGGAAAAGTGTGCGACACTGCATTAACTCAATTTAAAAAGGCTGTTGAGTTTCATAAGAAAAAATCAATTACGCTGGCCAACGAAGATTATTACAAAGAAGCCATCCCCGAACTTCAGCTTTACCTCGATTCGGTAAAAACCGATACCCCGGCCGTCAAAATGATGGAAGATTTTAAATTTAAAAAATTACGGAATTACGTGGGGGCAGGCTGGGTGCATCAGATGTATAATCCAAAAACCACCTTTGCCCCATGGGATTTTGGAAATCTGGAATACGGACACAGGTTTAGAAAAGTGCAGTCAATTGGTCGAATAAACTACGCAAAACGATTCGGCAGGCAGGCATTGCAGTTTGAAGTTGATAATTATATAAAAATTTTCAGAGGCACTACCCTGTTTACCAATATTGGATTTTCAAATAAAAATATTTTGTATCCGCGCTTTCGTTTAGGTGCCGAGGTGTATCAGAATGTACATAGTAAATTTGACGTTTCGCTGGGATACCATATGCTTTTTTACGAACCCGATTCGGTGCGGGAAACTTTTCATATGATGGTAGGTTCCGTTGGCTACTATTACAAAAAATGGTGGTTTTCCTACAGGCCTGTTGCCGTTTTAGAACCTTATGGAAAAGGTTCAACCACGTTATCTAATACAGTTCAGGCAAGGTGGTATTATAAATCGGATTACGATTACATAACGTTCATGTTAGCCTATGCAAACGGTGCTATAGGCCTAAACAATCCCACCGCTGTAATTCTGGGTGAAAAAAACTTTGTGAAACTTCAAACCATACGAGCCGGCATTGACTTTCAACGCAGACTTAATACAACTGTTTTTGGAGGGCTCGGTACCTGGTGCGATTATGATGAGTACTCGGCCAACAAGTACCGTTACCGTTTTACGCTTACACTCAATCTGAAAAAAGTTTTTTAAAGATGACTGTATGCCGCAACATTCTTTTACCATTTATATGCATTTTGCTGATTGCGGCAAACGTTGCAGCACAGAATACGCCAAAAGAAGTAATGTTACAACCGGTTTACTACCATGCTCCTGCCGGAGAAAACATACGTGTAGTAGCCAAAAAATATAAACTGAGTGAACGAACACTTGCCTCACGTAACAGAATACCCGCGCACAAGCTCTTTCAAAAAACAACTGCGGTTATCATTGGGTACAGCATGGTACCGGCAGGGGAACTAAGCAACCCGCCCGAGAATGCTTTTATCGTAGATGAAGAAACGGCTAAAATTTATTCGATCGTTCCTCAAAATTTTCTTGCCGATTCAGTTAGTATCTCCCCTTTCCTCTTTGCCAAATTAACAATACAACCGGAAGAAGTAACGGCCACTACTCCTGAAATTATTCAGGAACCCGTAACTCCGGAAGTGAAAGAAAAGGGAACAGCTCCTCCTGCCGCACCCACCAGTACAGCTACGCCAACTGCAGGCGAATTAGCCAAAACAATTACGGATGATAAAGGAGATTTTGCGCAGGATACTACAGAAGACAGCGACCCTACCATCAATAATATTTCTCCAAAAAACCAGGCCGGCACCATGGAAAGCTATTTTGCCGACAGAGTTAGAGAAATCGAAGAAAGTGCCATAGACTCAAGTAATGTTGAGATTGAATTTTTCGAGTCCCCTTCAGGCTGGTTTGCCCAAACCTACCGGGCACAGCCAACCATTATCCAGCGCGGAATTATTATTTTATGTTTCTTTATTTTCGGGAACATTACTCTTTTCATTGTTATAATCAGTAGTCGTGTGTATAAATCTTACGTAGAGTTACGTAAAAAGCGGTTGATTGAAGTGTATGAACCTTTGCTGGCTAATTTATTATTTGGTAAATACGACACGGAAGAACGCAGAATGCATGTGGTGAGGCGTATAAAAAAAAGATACCTTGTAAATGAATTTAACAATGAAGTTTTTTTACAGGAGTTGTTAAATCTGCACAAAAATTTTTCGGGAGATGTATGCGATGAAATCCGAAACCTTTACCTGGAGTTTAACCTGCTCAAATTTAGTATGAGAAAACTTAAAGCTTTTCCATGGGATGTGAAGATAAAAGGTATAAGGGAGCTTACCCAAATGGATATAAAAGACGCCTATGATGAAATATTTAAATTTGTCGACAGCAAAAATCCAATCCTTCGTCTGGAAACGCTGTTATCCCTCATTCAGCTCAGCGAATCAGACCCGCTGAAATTTTTGAGCAATACCAAAGCTAAAATGACCGGCTGGCAACAGGTAAATATTTTAGCCATTCTTTCCATTTTAAATACTGACGATCTGCCGGATTTTAAACGCTGGCTTAATTCGCCCAACGACTCGGTATCATTATTTACCATTCGCATGATTAACCATTTTAAACAAATAGGTTCAGTAAACGCTGTAATACCTTTACTTGAAGACCCAAGAGAAGAAATACGGGAAGCTATTATTGATACAATAGGTAATTTAGAATTATACGGATTTGCCGACCAGTTAATTGATACGTTTGGAAAAGAACAAGACAGGTTGAAGGTGAAAATACTGCAGGTAATGACTAAAATAAGTGATGATGACCAGATACCCTTTTTCAAACAGGAACTCTTCAGCCCTAACTTTGCAATAGCCCTTAACTCGGCAATAGCGCTGGTAAAAACAGGCGCCAAAGGGAAAAATGAGCTGACATTATTATTGGAATCGGCAGATGAACGCAGTTCAAAAATTATCAAACATGCACTTGACAAAAGAATAGTAAAATAACATGGATAAATACTTAGAGCTCATAGGCGACTTTTTTGATTCATTTATATTTTACTATGCCATTTCATTGTGCTTCTCTTATTTTACCCTTGCTATTGTTTCGGCCTTTGAAATGCGGCACTACATGAAGAAAAACAGTTTTATTGACTATCGCACCATTCTCAGTTCACATTTGCAGCCATCTATTTCACTCATTGCACCTGCCTATAATGAAGGAGCCAATATTGTTGAAAATGTCCGGTCACTTTTATCCATTCACTATGGCAACTACGAAGTAATTATTGTGAATGACGGAAGCAAAGATGACTCAATTGCCGTGTTAGTACAAAACTACGAACTTGAAAAGGTAGACTACGCTATAAATGAACAATTGCACACTAAACCTGTTAGGGGGGTATATAAATCGAAAAACTCTGCCTTTAGCAAATTACTTGTGGTTGACAAGGAAAACGGAGGAAAAGCAGATGCATTAAACGTGGGTCTTAATATCTCACAGAGTGATTTGGTGGCATGTGTGGATGTAGACTGTGTGATAGAACAGGATGCACTTGTAAAAATGGTTAAGCCGTTTATTGAAGAAGAAACGAGGGTAATTGCAACTGGCGGTGTAGTGCGTATTGCCAATTCATGTGAAATAGAAAATGGCAAACTCATTAAAGTAAACCTGCCTGACGAATTGCTGCCAAGAGTTCAGGTTATCGAATATATACGTGCTTTTTTGATGGGACGCATGGCCTGGAGTAAATTAAACGGCCTTTTACTTATCTCGGGCGCGTTTGGATTATTTGACCGCGATATTGCCATTAAAAGTGGCGGGTACAATCATAAAACAGTAGGCGAGGATATGGAACTGGTGGTGCGCATGCGTATCTGGTGCCACGAAAATGATTTAAAATACAGAGTCGTTTATATTCCCGATCCGCTTTGCTGGACCGAAGCTCCCAATAATACCAAAATTTTGGGCCGCCAGCGAAACCGATGGGCCAGGGGCACTGCTGAAACATTGTGGTTTCACCGTAAAATTTTCCTCAATCCCAAATACGGAAAACTGGGAATTTTAAGTTACCCCTTCTGGCTGCTGTATGAGTGGCTTGCTCCGTTTATTGAATTTTTCGGAGTGTTGTTTTATATCATTCTTGCCATCCTTGGATTTTCTACCTGGCAATTCTTTTTCATGATCATCAGTTTGATTTACGCTTTTGCAGTGATGATGTCCATATCGGCAATTCTTTTTGAAGAAATGTCGTACCATCAGTATAAAAATAAACGGGATATGTTCAGGATGATGGCAACTGCTTTAATAGAACCTATTTTCTATCACCCTATGACGGTAAAATGGTCGCTTGAAGGAAATATAGACCTGCTCACCGGTAAGAAAAACTGGGGTGAAATGACCAGGCAGGGATTGGGTAAAAAGAAAGCTAAAAAAGAAAAGACACAGGCCAAACCGGAAGAACCCGATAAGGAAACACCGGCCCCGCCTTCTAGTTAAAAACAGAAATCATTTCTTTACCCTGCCGTTTTCGGTGTTCGTTTATAGCCGTTCGGATAAGCGGAATATAATATTCCCAAAAAAATCGTTTTCTGTTTTCAAGTTCAATCTGCGAATAAAACATGGAACGAAAATTACGAATGCCCCGCAACTTTGACGACATCATGCCTATTTGATTGTCGCAAAAATCAGCTGAGAAATAATAATAATTGGAATCGCCCGAATGATGCTCGATAGATGCGATGAAAGTTTTAGGAATATGATAATAATTCAAAATGGAATCGCCCGAACCATTTGTTTTCATATTGAAAACCGACATCACATTGTTGTTTGCCCTTGCATTCAGCGTTACTGCAAACCAAAAAGGATATAAAATATTATCGGGAAGGTTATACGATTTCTGATACTTCTCATCGGTGTAAATAATCGGTATCGGAAAATTCATGTGCCTTTTCTCATCCAGTATAACAATTTTATCGCTGGTGTGCACATATACCAGCCCCCCATCCTTAAAAGGATATTTACCTCCGTGTTGCTTGCGATACAGCCTCCAAACCCACGGAGGTAATTCTTTATTTTTTACGGTATCAAGTGATGAAAAATACCTTCCTACCCATCCGGTCCATTGTAATCCTAAAAGCTCTTCACATTTTTGCCGCAATGCATAAGAAGTAGGCAATGCATACAAACTAAATTCGGTAATAACAGTCTTTCTCTTTTCCACCATCTTTTTCAACAGCTCAAAATCGTTTCTGTGCAGTCCACCATAAATTAATTCCGACCGTTCTTTGTCATTCCCCCTTTTGTACCATTCATTGTGATAAATACCATACGTATCGGTGTAATAGGCCATCTCATAATAGGATGCCATACTATCTAATTCCGCATCCGTATAATCTGTCAAATCCTTTACATCAAACTGAAAATCTTCTAAAGGGAAAAAGCCCATATAATCTTTATCAATTTTGTATAAATCCCCGTTAGGTTTGGTAATTTTCATGTGATCAAGAATCCAGTTGAACGATCGGTGCTCCAACCCTTCTTTAGTGAGCACGGTTTTATCAAGGATAAAAATTTTCATGGGATATTGGCTTTGAAACAACCAAATAACCCAGAGAATGAACGGGAATAGTAAAATTACCAGTAGAATAATCCGAACTGCTTTGCGTACCATGAATTACGAATATCATCAATATTGAGCAAACTTGTTGAAAAAACAAAAACATCAGCCGAAAATCATCAATTCAATCTAATTTTGCCGTATGGAAATGAGTAATGAACATATTGCGGCACTCCGTAAAGAATACCTGCTGAAAGAATTTGATGAAAGCCATTTAGTAGCCGACCCTTATAATCAGTTTAAGCTTTGGTTTAAAGAAGCCATTGAATCGGAAGTAAACGAACCCAATGCCATGATGCTGGCAACAGCTTCGGCAAACGGACAACCTCACGCCCGTATTGTACTGCTTAAAGGCTTTGATCACGAAGGACCCGTTTTTTTCACCAACTATCAAAGCGATAAGGGAGAACAGATAAAGGAAAATAATAAAGTAGCCCTTACTTTTTTCTGGCCCGAACTCGAGCGGCAGGTTCGTATTGAAGGAACCGCAGCGCTAATTCACCCCGAGCAATCGGATGAGTATTTTTACAGTCGCCCTATTGGCAGTCAGATTGGTGCGCATGTGTCGCCCCAGAGTAAAGTAATTGTGAACAGGATGTTTTTAGAAGACCGCGTGAGGGAGTTTGAAAAAATATTTTCCGAACAACCTTTACTAAGGCCTGAACATTGGGGAGGTTATGTGGTAAAACCTCATTTATTTGAATTTTGGCAGGGACGCAGCAGCCGACTTCACGATCGTTTTTTATTTACACGTAAAGGTAAAGGATGGCAAATAGAACGACTTGCTCCCTAATTTTTTACCGGTGCAGGCATTCCCTGTTTATTGATAAAGAAAACATGATTCAGGTATTGCACCTGTGCCAATCCAAAGCTAAAGGGCGAAACCCCGTCAAACTCGGGCTGAATAACCACCTTTCCTTTTTTATTCATAAAACCCCATCGGCCATGTTTACGTATAGCTGCCATTCCGTTTGAAAAACCCTGAGCTTCATCAAGAGTGAGCGGTACAAAAATGGCTCCTTTGCTATCTATAAATCCCCATTTTTTATTAATCATTACCGCTGCATACCCTTCGGAAAATGATTCGGCATAATCATACTCGGGTTTTATGATTACCTTTTGCTTAAGATTAATATATCCTATTTTATCTTTCATACGCACCGCAATTAATCCCTCGGCATAATCGGAGGCAAAAGTATATTTGGGTTTAATAAGTACTTTCCCTTTTGTATTCACAAAACCGGCCAATCCGCCTAAATCAATGCGGGCAACTCCGCCTGAAAACGGATAAATATAATCATACACAGCTGGCAGCAAAAATTTACCATGCGCATCTATCAGCCCGTATTTGTTTTTCATTTTTACACGCGCCACGCTATCCGCAAAATCTCCCGCATCAAAAAACTGACAGGGAATAACCAACGTACCGGTTTTATCCATATACCCGAATTTAAAAACCAACATAGCGGTGCGTCCTTTAATTTTTACATCTTCCTGCACACTCACCACCGCTAGCCCGTTGTGAAACAATTGTGCATCATAAAAATCTAGAGGAACGTCAAGCACTTTAGCCCCTGTTTTGTCAATATAGTAGCGTTCGTTTTGGTCTCCGTGAATACGTGCCCATCCCTCCGAAAAAGCGGAGGCACTTTGGCAGGTAAGCGGCCCTATCACCACTTTACCTGCAGGGTCGATATAAAACTTCTTTCCCTCCCGCTCAACTAAAGCAAGGCCTTCGCTAAACTCATCGGCATATGAGTAAATGGTATCAATTGCCAAATGGCCTGTTTCATTCAGGTAGCCGTATTTTTTATTCCATTCAAAAGGAGTAAGGTTATTTCCCTGTGCCATTAACCGCCCTGATAGGATGAGCAATGTTGATGTAACAAGAATGTACTTTTTGATATATCTCAAAATAATGTAGTTAATATAGTAAGCAATAAACAAAAATAACCTGTGCCGGCCATTTAATCCAAGGCACATTATCAACATCAACCGAAAACTGTTTGCTTTTATACCCTACCTTCGCCACAGGCATGATAGCCCTCTTTAATTCGGGTTAGGCATGAGGGGAGGTTGCGCGCAAAGGCAACCGTTTTTTTCGGAAAATGAATTCGAGCAAAACCCGTGAAGGTTTGGGTGTGCGCATGCGTTTTAACCCAAATTTTTCAATAGAATGTGCCGCAATATGCTGCACAGCCTCCTCTACCGAATCGGTGTACCGCACCAGGTTCAGGTCATTGGCATCAATGGTTCCCTCGGCTACCATGGTATCGAGCATTTCCATCAGTTTTTTCCAGTAGTCTTTGCCAAACAATACCACCGGAAAATTTTCTACTTTATGCGTTTGAATCAGGGTGAGCGCCTCAAACATTTCATCCAGTGTGCCCATACCTCCGGGCATAATAACAAACCCATAGCTGTATTTAAACATCATAAACTTACGGATAAAAAAGTAATGAAAGGTTACCTCCTTATCTACATAGGGATTGGGCTTTTGTTCAAAAGGCAAAACGATATTGCAGCCCACCGAGCGGCCACCCGATTCAAAGGCTCCGCGATTGGCTGCTTCCATAATACCGGGGCCGCCACCGGTCATTACCGTAAACCCCAGTTTGGCCAACTGTTTTCCCATCTCACGGGCCTGCCCATATTGCGGGTGATCTTCTTTAAAACGAGCCGAACCGAACACGGTGATGCACGGACCCACAAAATGCAATATTCTAAACCCTCTGATGGTTTCGGATAAAAAGCGGAACGTAAATTTTAACTCCTGCCATCGGGAGCGGGGACCCTCCAGGTAATAACTCTTTTTTGCCATGTACAAATAGAACGAAAAAAAACGTGACTTGAATATTACGCAAAGAAGAAATTTAGGATTCAATCCGACCGAACGGTTCAATGATTTTGAACCTACCGAAAACCATCCCCCTACCCCCTTTGCTTGCACTCAACCCCACGCTGCAAGGGGGACTTAGAACATTTTTAGCACAAGACAATATGTTGGAGTGGAGAGTAAATCCTTAGCCGCAGGAAAAGGGTAGTTTAATGGTAAAAAATTAACCAAGAGAATCAATTAGTTCGGACGGAGTAATTGACAATATTTCCTTTTCTTTTATAAAAATATAATTCACAAGAAAAATAAAATTATTAAGACTTAGAGGCAAAAGAAAATTACTTTCAAATATTTTTGTTAGCAATTCAATCCTGTCCACTTTAAAAAAATCTCTAATAAAGTCCTCCGTTAATAATATTTCTAACTTCTCAGAAATGTCATAATCAGAAATACGGATTCTAAACTTTGTTCGAACCATTGGAATAAACTCCTTTGCTTTGTAGTGCCTAAAGCTTAACTGTTCAAAAAGTCTAAGGATTGCATACTCACTTGTCTCTAAGGAGGCTAATATCCCATTAAAACTCCTTTCCAATTCGCTATGATCCTGCCAATCTTTCTTACATTTATATCTTAAGTCATGATCTACTTCATGCCACCCTTCAGATAATACAGTTCTAAGTTGAATTTCAAAAGTGTCATCAACCATTTTACTTTTGATGATTTCCTTAAACTCCTTGTTAAAAGTAGTAGGAAGTTTAAATACTAAATTCAATTTGGTGGGAGCAAATTTAGTTGCCTCATTTTTGTCAATGGTTTCCTCAACAAATGGGAAAAACCCTTTGAGCCTGTTATAAACGATTGGAACATCATCAGAAAAATATAATATAACCCTTATTCCAATTGCATCTCTTATTAACTTCGTTTCCCCATCATAATAGTTTTTTCCCTTGGAAATTATTTTTGTATTCAAAGACTGATCTGTTTTTACTCGACTAAATATCCTAAAAATTAATCCGGCTCGAGAAATTTCATCTTCAATTAGTGTCGAAACATTTTTTGTAATTCTGTCGAGGTCTCTAGGTTGATACTTAATCATAATTGTAATTCATCTCTTATCTCCTGAATTTTATTGATATTAAAATTAATTTGCGACCCCCGAATCTGAATATAACCCTGATATTCCAGTTGATTAAGGGATTGCATAACAAGTTTCCTATTAATTGTATTCAATTTATGTAATAACTTAAGAATATGTTGAGACTTAGTGGAAGAAATTGACCATAATTCCTTAATAATAACTTCCTCAACCTCATCAAATAAATGATTATCTTGTTTAGAATGATAATCGTAATGTTCCAAAATTTCACATTCCTTTAATTTACTTTTTATGCTTGATATCTCTTTGGTAGAATCAAGATAAATTGAATTTTCGACTTTACAAGCATCAAAGGTACAATCAACGAAACTAACTCCATTAAATACAATAGGGTCAAAAATACAAGCTTTAAAATAACAGTTTAGAAAAACAGAATTAGAAATACTATGTTTCAAAAAAGGAATATTAAAAAAAGTGGTGTCATAAACCGACAATTCATAATAATCTCTCTCCAGTTCCTCTCTAAGGATAATGTCATAATTAAAAATTGAAATAGGCTGGAGCTTATGAGTTACGCTATTAACTTTCTCCCATAGGCTTTGTTTATTTCTTTTATTTTGCACCTTGTATGCGGTACAAGCAAGGTCAAGCATATAATATGAATAATCCTTCTCGATCTTTTCAACAGGTGACTCACAGATTATTTCACCAATTAATATTCCCAATACGAAATCATTGATAAATCCAATTTGACTTTCATCTCTCCCTTTCCTATCTAATAATGCGTGTGTGGCTAGTGTATCAACTAAATTCTCAAGAGTAGGTTTTTCGGCACCTGAGTATAAGGTCCTAGTGTATTCTAAAAGTTTACTATTTTGGTCTTTAATAATCTCCTTAAAAAACTCCTTAGATTCCACGGTTATATCAAATTCTAATAAAAGTTTTGCTACATTCTTAAAGATTTCGTACTGTTTCTCTTTTGTAATAATTAAGTTCTGGCGTTCCTTCTCTCTCTCAAGCATTCTATCAAAATACTGTTTAACTAATAAATCAGGACTAATGATCTGGCTCAAAAAATCTTCTCTTGAAATATTTTTTAGGTAAGTTAATAAAACTGGATTAGCAATATATTGAATAGGAATATTTCTATCCTTGATTTGGTTAAACCTAGTAGTCCCAACCCAATCCTTAATCCTAGGCTCCTTTAAAGTTAACCTTGTAACATTGAACTTAGTATTCCATTTTGCAAGCCATTTATCAAACTCTAGTCCACTAAAAATTGCCGTCTTCCGTGTTGTGAGAATAATCTTTGCATTTTTTTCAAGGAGGTTTCCAATAGTATCAAGCATTGTTTCAATTTCGTCAAATGATTTTGACACATCACTATCTGAAATATTGACCTTTTCAAGAAGCTCATCAAAGCCATCAATTATTAGGGGGATTCTCCCATTTTTTATCTCGTGAATTACTAGCTCAGAATTAAGAGTTGGAAATTCTAAATCTATTTCATCTAAAAGAATGTATCTAAATATTTTGGCTCCTCTATTCTTTGACAATTCAGTAAAAAGGGGGGAAACCAATTCACTTTTATTGTCAGTTAAAGTATTCAGTATCTCATATGCTGCACATGTTTTTCCGTAACCCGCTGCGGCTTCAATAATCAATAACTGGGGTGACCTCGTTGAGATAATTCCTTTTATCTTCTCTAACAATCCTAGATTATTATTATTATTATCAAACTGCTCGTATACTTCAAAAGGACTTTCAATGTACTCGTACTTATTTCCGAGCAGTGCCTTTGTTTGTTTATTAACGAAATCGTTGTATTTCTTCTTCAGTCGAAGAATAGTAAGGTCATAAGAAAAGAAACTCTTAAACAATTCGCGTTCTACATCTCTAATATCTTTAAAGCATTTAACATAAGAAGCATAACCAAGTGCTGAATACCTAAGTTTTATTTTTTCTGCTCTTCCCTTAGTTTCTTCGTCTGAGACTAGTGGAACTATATCTACCCCAAAATATCTACTTTTTTTAAACAAAAAACTTGCGATATTTTCTTCTTCATGCTTTACTTCAAATCCATATGTTTTGTAGGTAACTTCTAACTGTTTTAAATCTATCTTCATAGCGTTTTAGACATCTAAACTATTATTGCTTTTTTCAATCAAACAAACGAAATATTAATCGAAATATTTAACAAAACTATTCACCCCAACTTTTTATAGCCGAATATGATAATCAAACCTCTTTAGGTTCTCAAATCTGAAATTATCTAATTTAAACACTTAAATTACTGCTCTAATGAATGCTTCATTGTCAAATATATGAATATCATTCAAAAAGTGCAAGAATATAACAGGTTATGAATCCAATAACCTTATTTTAGTAAGCCATTAAATTATGCCCAATGAAGTACAATAAAACAAAATTTAATTCTATTAGAGTGGCAATCCACTTACTTAATAAAATTTAACTTTTAAAAATAAAAAAGCGCATCTTTTCTGAAGATGCGCTTTGGTGGTTATAGGCACAGAGGTTACAGGTTCCCTCTTATCTCCTGCTCACGTTCGATGGCTTCAAACAGGGCTTTAAAATTTCCTTTACCAAAACTTTTGGCTCCTTTGCGTTGTATAATTTCGTAAAACATGGTCGGGCGGTCTTCCACCGGTTTGGTAAACAACTGCAGCAGGTAACCCTCGTCATCGCGGTCAACCAAAATACCCAGTTCCTTCAGCGGTTCAATATCTTCGTCAATGGGCCCTACCCTGTCCAATAAATCATCATAATAAGTAGATGGCACTTTTAAAAATTCCACCCCGCGGGCCATAAGTTGTTTTACGGTACTTACAATATCTTTGGTGGCAATGGCAATATGCTGGGTTCCCTCTCCTTCGTAAAATTCGAGGTACTCTTCTACCTGCGATTTTTTCTTTCCTTCAGCGGGTTCATTAATAGGGAATTTTACATACCCGTTTCCGTTACTCATTACTTTGCTCATTAAAGCCGAGTATTCGGTACTGATATCTTTATCATCAAACGAGAGGATGTTTTTAAAACCCATCACATTTTCATAGAAATTTACCCAGGGGTTCATTTGGTTCCACCCAACATTTCCTACGCAGTGGTCAACATAGAGCAATCCGGTTGGCTCGGGATTGTAATCACTTTTCCACTCTTTAAATCCCGGTATAAAAACTCCTTTGTAGTTTTTACGCTCAATAAAAAGATGCACAACTTCGCCATAGGTATGAATACCACTCATGCGCACTTCCCCATGGGAGTCATTTAAGGTAGTTGGCTGCATGTATGGTTTACCTCCTCGTTTGGTGGTTTGCTCAAAGGCATCATACGCATCATCTACCCATAGCGCCAGTACTTTTACGCCATCACCATGTTTTTTATGATGCTCGGCAATCGGACTGTTGCTGTGCAGGGGCGATGTAAGCACTAAGCGCATTTTATTTTGCACCAGTACATACGAGGCACGGTCTTTTAATCCGGTTTCAGGACCGGCATAGGCCAGTGACTGAAAGCCGAAAGCTGTTTTATAAAAATGTGCTGCCTGCTTGGCGTTGCCCACATACAACTCAATATAATCTGTGCCGTTAAGTGGCAGAAAATCGGTTGTCGTTTGTTTTGTTTTTACTTCTAATGTATCCATTTCAAAAGGTGTATTTATTCTTGTTCTTTATTCAACCCAGGTTTTATAATAACCGGGGTCTTCCATTTTCATCGCCTCTTTGGTAATCATAAGCGGGTAAAACGGATCAATCATCACGGCCAGTTCTTTTGTTTCTTTGGCCCCGATTGATTTCTCCACCGTACCCGGGTGTGGCCCGTGGGGAATGCCTTTGGGGTGCAGGCTAATCATGCCCCGCTCCACATGCTTGCGGCTCATAAAATCCCCGTCAACATAATAGAGCACTTCATCGCTGTCAACATTGCTGTGATTATACGGAGCCGGTATGGCATCGGGGTGGTAATCGTAAAGGCGCGGGACAAACGAGCAAATGACAAAATTATGCCCTTCAAATGTTTGATGAATGGGTGGCGGCATATGCACCCGTCCGGTAATAGGTTCGTAATTGTGAATGGAAAAACCAAACGGATAGCTGTACCCATCCCAGCCAATGGCATCAAACGGGTGAGTAGCTAATGTGTAGGGGAACATCATATCCTGTTTCTTAATCATCACCTTAAACTCTCCCTGCTCATCATGCGTTTCCAGATTTTCGGGCAATTTAATATCGCGTTCGCAATAGGGTGAATGTTCCAGTAATTGCCCGAATTGATTCAGGTATCTTTTTGGAGGACGAATGGGCGAAAACGATTCAGTAATAAAAAGGCGGTTGTTTTCCGAAGTAAAATGCAACTGATAAATGGTACCGCGCGGAATCACCAGGTAATCTCCGTACTCAAACGGAATTTGTCCGTACAATGTTTTCAGCACTCCACTTCCCTCATGAATAAAGAGTACTTCATCGGCATCGGCATTTTTGTAAAAGTAATCGGTCATCGATTTTTTAGGCGCAGCCGATGCGAGGTACAAATCTTTATTGAACAACAGGTATACCCTGCTTTTCAGGTAATCGTCCTGAGGATTGGTTTTAAACGTAAGGAAGCTTCTGTTCTGCAGATTTTTTTCAATGGAGGCCTTTGGAGCCACATCATAGGGAGTGCCAATGCTTTTTACCAGTGTAGGCGGATGGCAATGATACACCAATGAATATATGCTGCTGAAGCCCTCGGTTGAAACCAGTTCTTCGGCATACAACGAACCATCAGGCTTACGAAATTGCGTATGTCGTTTCTGAGGAATTTTCCCTAATCGGTGATAAAATGGCATAATTAAATTTATTTTTCAGTGCAACCTTTGTGTGCAGTATCTTTACAAAGTTACTGTTAAGCGGTGCGAAAATAATTACAAAAGCTCGCAAAAATCACCAACTTTGCCCACAGGAAAAATGACAAAAGTCAGATGATTAGAATTTTCATTATCAGCCTTATACTTGTAAATGTATTTCTTACCACCTCCTGCCACCGGGAGCAAAACAGCTTTTTAGCTCAGGCCGATTCCAATGCATCGGCCGCTATCAGGGAAATAAATGAGCAAATCCAAAAGGATCCGCAAAATCCGGAACTGTATTATAAAAAGGCTAAAACCTACTACACAGAGAAACGATTAGATAAAGCCGAAGAAGCCATTCAGGCTGCTATTGTACTCGACTCAACCAATGCCGTCTATCATTACCACAAGGGGGAAGTACTTTTTGCTCTGAATAAAACCATTGCAGCCGCAGCCGAGTTTGAAAAAGCCACACAGCTAAAACCCGAATTTTACGAGGCTCATATTAAACTGGGTGAATTGTATTTGTTTGTGAAAAAACATAAAGAATCGCTCGAATGTTTTACAAAAGCGCAGGCATTACAACCCAATGAGGCAAAGACCTATTTTATGAAAGGACTCAATTTTAAAGGGCTTAAAGATACAGCTAATGCTATTGTAAGTTTTCAGCGCGCCACCGAAACCGATAACCATTTTATTGATGCGTACATTCAATTAGCTATTTTGCACAACGCGCAGGGAAATAAAAAACTGGCACTTGATTTTTATAACGGAGCCATAAGGGTAAATGAATTTAATGCAGATGCCCTTTACGGACGCGCACTGCTGCTGCAGGAAGCCGAAAAATTTGATGATGCCGTAAAAGATTACCGCAAAATAATTTCAATTAATCCCGGTTACTACCGCGCCTACTACAATATTGGCTTTATTAATTCCTTCAATCAAAAATATGAGGCGGCCATTGAAAATTTCAGCAAGGCCATTGAAGAAAATCCGGAATACCTAAGCGCCTATTACATGCGCGGCTGGTGTCACGAAAAATTGGGTCACAAACAGGATGCGCTGAATAATTACGAATATACGCTGCAATTAGACCCTACCTATCCAAAAGCACTGGAAGGCAAAAAAAGACTGGGAGTAAACTAAAATTACTGCACTACAATCTTTTTGGTATCTGTTAACCCTGAATTACTTTCTACTTTCAATAAGTAAATTCCCCTCGAAAATCCCGATATCAGTTGTTCGGAATTAGTGTATGCCTCCATTAGTTTTACTTCCCTTCCGGTTAAATCATAAATATGAATCTGGTAATTTCCGTTTTCAGAACTAAGCCAGTTCACTCTGATAAAACCGGCATTTGAGGGATTAGGATAAACCAACAATTCACTTTTACCTGCCGCGTTAGAAACACCGTTTGGATTTACGTTTATATAGGATGATTTTGTTCTGGAAGTTGAGCAATTGCCGTCCTGATTAAAGGCAGTAAGTTTTACGGTGTAAGAACCCTGTTGCTGATACGTATGAGAAGGAGTAAAAGCAACCGAAGTATTATTGGAACCACTTAACGAGTCACCAAAATTCCACTCAAAACCCGAAAAACCTGCTGAAGAATTATTTGAAAAATTAACCGTAAAAGGTGCGTTACCAAGCACCGACATGGATGAGAAGTCGGCAGCCAGTACATTTACCAGCATACTATCTTTATTGGTGCATGCCTGAGCGGTATAAGCATACATAATTTTATACGCACCTGCTGCAATGCCGGTATTAAATTTATTACCCGTTACGGAAGTTCCCGACCAAACTCCTCCGGCCGGATATCCCGACAGCGTAATATCTCCGTTGTTAATACAGGTTTTTCTGTCGCTTCCAGCATTAACCACCGGCAGTTGCTCAACTTTAATTAAAACAGAGTCCGTTGTTACACATCCGTTAGTATAAGTATAGGTATAGGTTTCAAAGTGATTTCCTGTTCCGGCAGCCGAAGGATTGAATGTTCCGTTGCTTTGAACACTGTTTCCGCTCCAGATTCCTCCTGAAGGATTTGCTAATAAAAACGCCTGATTCGAAGCTTCGCAGAAAACATATGATGGATTCGTAAATGAAATTTGTGCGCTGTACAATACATTGATATAAGTGCTGGCCTGAGTACCGCAGCCCCCCGCAGCCTGGTAGAAAATGGCATGAGTCCCAGTCCCCGCAACCGCAGGATAAAACTTATCTCCAATAATTCCGTTGCCGCTCCATGTACCGTTAGAAGGAGTTCCATTTAACTGTAAAGGAGACGCATTGTAACATAATGGGGAATAACTTCCCGTTTGTGACTGGATACTATTTAGGATAGTTAAAGATAAAGTATCACTACCAGCACATCCATAAACATCAGTATACCGATAAACAATTCGGTTAGGTCCTGCACAACTCAATTTGGGTGTAAAACTACTTCCGTTCAGGCAGGTGGAGGTGCTGCTCCAATTTCCACCTGATGGGTGACCGGAAAGAGATAATACCGGGCTGTTATAACAAACTGCGGTATCGGGTATTAAAATGGAAACAGATGGCAGGTTACGAATCCCAACAGAAATTTGGGCGGTTTTACTGCACCCAAACGAATCAGTCATTAATAAATAAACTGTACCCGGTTGAGAAGATTGAAAAGTATAAGTGCCGTTGGAAGATAATGCGGAACCATTCCAACTATAACTGTAAGGTAATCGGCCGCCAATATAGGCCGCTGTAAGCAGTAAAGGAGTATTAGAGCATGCTATTGTATCAGTTTTACCATTAATGGAAACCGAAAGCGGAATGTGCAGAGGCACCACAACAGAATCGTTTTTTATAAAATCGCCACAACTTTGAAGGGATGAAATACGAATGGAGTAGTAATGTTTTCCGGTTGATGAATAAGTATGGGAAAAACTGGAATCTGTTGAAAACATCCCTCCTGTCCCGGCCCACTGGTATTGGCATGTTCCACTTCCGCTGGTTACCGTTGCCTGAAAATTAACTTTACCCGTGCAAGGGTTATAACCAGAAACCTCATTTGCATTAATTTGGTTGGCAGCAGCCTTAACCTCGATGGCAATAACCTTAACAATAGAAGATCTTTTAGGGCAAGAGTTATCCGTTCCTCGAAACGTAATGTAGTAAGGTTCTGTTCTTACATCATTGGCAGAAGGAGTCCAGCAAAAAACCCCTTTTTCATTTTTTAATCCATTGGTTTGAAAAGTAGCTCCTGAAATAGTTCGGTCCCATACAATACTAGTACTATCCCCTGAATTCACATCAGAACTATAAACGTCAAAACATATGGATGACCCCGCACAAACTTTATATGAACCGGAAGAGGTGAATAAATTAGGGGTAGAATTATTTCCGCCATTGCTAATAATGCATAAAGTATGACTGACCAATGTTTGACCAATTTTAACTCCACTTCTATAACGGGAAACAGTATAGGAAAGTAAATAATAGGAATTTGCTCCGGTTGGGGTAATCCAATCCGATGCCCCGGCTTTTAATTGACCTGTTTTATTGTCAAATTGTAAAGCAAAAGCCGAAAAACCACTATATGGAAAAGGTTTTGCTCCTGAAAATCCGCCTGTGTAGGTAACATTTGAACCAGGTCCTATCAAACCGGAGGTCATTGCATAAACAATACTATCATTATTTTGATTTAATGTACGGGCATTGTAATAATTTGGAATTCCGGTAGTAAATATTAACGGAAGCTCATAACAGAATTCGGGTCCTTCATTTATCCCAACTCCTTTCATAAAATAAGATTCCAGGTAATCATTACCCCCGGTGAAAGAAGCAAAAACTCCATCATAACAGCAGTCAGACCATGATATTTTAATTTCTGAATTTGAATTAAAAGAGGCCAAACTTACCCTTTTGCTATAATAGTGTCGCTCAAAACCCACGTTAATATTGGTTCCACCGTTGCATAAATCTTTCGTTGTCGGGCAAAGATCAGTTACCCCGGTAATTGATAACCTATTTAAAGTAATATTTACTGTAGTGGCGCTTTGGGTAAGAACTACCGCTGGATTTGCATTAAGGGTAATTCCTGTACATGATCTGTAAAGCACAAGAATAATATCTGCACTATCGTTGGGTACAAGCTTATAACTTAGGTACCCCCCATGATATCCACTAGCAAAAGCATTGGAAAAAGATAAAAAAACAGCACTTACCAATAGAAAAAGTAAACGGCAAAGCCTAATAGCTGACCTTTTCATAACGTTGGAATTTTATTACCACTAAGGTAATACTGAAAAAAAAGAAAAAAAAGAAAATTTAGTAAGCCCTGGTCGTTTTCCCTTCCATGAAGTTAATAAAAGCACGATTCACCACTTTATTGCCTCCTGGTGTAGGGTAATTGCCCGAGAAGTACCAATCGCCAAGATTTAACGGACAGGCTTCATGAAGGTTCTCGATGGTTTGATAAATCACCTCTACTTCGGCCCGGCAGTCATCGGGAGTTACTATTCCGGCAACTTTATTACTTATTTCCTCATCGGTAAATAAGGCATACAATTGCTGCAAATGGTTTTTAATTTCCTCCTTAGGCAAATCTTCCTGTGCCTTACACTTCAAGTAGGTTTCATGCAGTAAATCTTCTTTACCGCGTTCTTTCAATAAAGCTATCATTGCCTGAAATGCTACAAACTCGCCCAGCCGCGACATATCAATTCCATAACAGTCAGGGTAACGAATTTGAGGGGCAGAAGAAACAATGATAATTTTTTTAGGATGCAGCCTGTCAAGTATACGAATGATGCTGGTGCGTAAAGTGGTACCCCGCACAATTGAATCATCGATTACCACCAGTGTATCTTTATCATTATTGATGATACCATAGGTAACATCATACACGTGTGCCACCATATCCTCCCGGTGGGTATCATCGGTGATAAACGTACGCAGTTTTGCATCCTTAACAGCAATTTTTTCCCTTCGGGGTTTTATGCTCAAAATCTGCTTCATTTTTTCCATATCCGGTTTGGCACCGAGCTTCAGAATTTCCTGTGCCTTATAATCGGTAAGGTAATCGTGAACCCCGTCAATTAACCCGTAAAATGCCGTTGCCGCTGTATTTGGAATATAAGAAAAAACGGAATTATCTAAATCGTAGTTTATCGCCTTTAACACTTTTGGCGATAACAAATGTCCGAGTTTTTTTCGCTCAAGGTAAATATCCCGGTCATTTCCTCTCGAAAAATAAATCCGTTCAAACGAACAGGATTTGCGCTCAGCAGGCGGGATGATATTTACTTCGCTTATTGCTCCTGTTTTGCGAATAATAAGCGCATTTCCGGGTTGCAGCTCCTTTATCTCAGTGAGTCGTATATTAAATCCGGTTTGAATGGCGGGTCGCTCTGAAGTGACAACTACAATTTCATCATCATGGTAATAATAACATGGCCGTATACCAACCGGGTCGCGTACTACGAACGCATCTCCATGGCCCATCATTCCGGCAAGGGTATATCCTCCGTCAACTTCCTTGAGCGACCTTTTAAGAATATTTTCAATATTCAGGTTTTTGGCAATAAGCGGTGAAATGTCTTTGTTGCTGTAACCTTCCTTCTTGAACTGATCAAACCAAACCTGATTTTCTTCATCCAGAAAATGGCCAATTTTCTCCAGCATGGTAACTGTGTCGGCCTTTTCCCTCGGGTGCTGCCCAATATCTACCAATAATCCGAAAAGCTCATCAACATTGGTCATGTTAAAATTTCCGGCCAGCATCAGGTTACGGCTCATCCAGTTGTTTTCACGAATAAAAGGATGGCATTTATCTTCCGAATTTTCTCCGTGCGTTCCGTAGCGTAAATGCCCAAGTAATAATTCACCGGCAAAGGGTGCATTGGCTTTCAAAAAATCGGCATCTTTATTTCCGCTCTGGTTTATTTTAGTGCTTATTCGGGCAAAAATATCAGCAATGGCACCGCTGCCAGCCGTACGTTTTCTGAACACATACGGATTCCCCGGTTCCGGATCAAGTTTAATAACTCCTACACCTGCTCCATCCTGCCCGCGGTTGTGCTGCTTTTCCATAAGCAGGTACAGCTTTTTCAATCCGTAAAGGGCCGAACCGTATTTTTCCTGATAAAATGATAAGGGTTTTAGAAGACGAATAAGTGCGATTCCGCACTCGTGTTTTATGGCGTCACTCATGGTGAAATTTCAAAGTGCAAAAATAGTTAATTTAACAAGGAATGGCGCACAATCGGGTTTTATAAATTAACCATCAATTAACATTCAGGTAAAACCCGCAGGTTGTGCCGTGCTAACCACATTGCTTTGAACATAAAATAATTTTGGTAAGCAATTTTTTGCCACCTAATTTTCAGTAAAAATATAAGCAGAAGAAATCTAACCCCTAAGGGTTGCCATCCGGTTGTTTGGCAAAAGCTACTGCATACTTTAAGATATAACTCTGCGAAACCTGATCGAGTTTCGCCCTTGACGACATAACCGGAATAATACTCATCCATTCCAGCTCAGTATGTTCTTCGGGTTTATGGTACTTATGGCACTTGTTGCAATTTTGCTCAAATAACATTTTTCCCTTAGTGAGCTCGGCCAAGGTAACCTGAGGAAAACGTTTGGCCGCCTGTTTCACCTGCTGCTCTCCAGGAGCAGGTAATTTCTGAACTGAGCATGCCATAGCCAGTAAAAGCAACAGTACAACAAAATATTTCATATGTAACCTAAACCGGTAAAACTACCCGCGTTTTTGTTCCCCTTTGGGGCGGATAAGTGTGAGCGCATTGATAATGATATCGAGTTGCTCTATCAGATCCTTATTTTCCGTTTGGCAAACCACAAAAACCGGTTCAAGGGTAATGAGGTAGGGAGCAGCGGCTAAAACACCTGCTATATATGCCTTCTGTAATTTCATGGCCGGCTTACTGCCCGGTTTCACTTCATTTACAATAAAAACAATATTCAGGCGATCCTTTATTTTTTTCAGACGGTTGATTCGATGGTTAATTTTCTGATCGTTCTTCTTTAATGGTTTCATTTCTCTACAGTATGGAGTTATTATCTAAATTATTTCTAAGCATGCAGAAAAATAGGTAAGAAAAAAATTTAGCAACATTTTTATTAGACGTAAAGAAGTTTAACGAACTGCTTAGTAACTAACAGGTGAATCGTTATGAAGTTATATGGTCAAATTTAAGCTTTTTTATCTTTTTTAAAGGCCCCGGGCAATTTTCTGTATGACATTGAATACAAGCATCAAGCACCAAATTAAATCGCCCCATCACATTCCCTCCTGGCTGAACCAACTCATTAAACCTTCGTTTAAACTGTCCGGCCCGCATAAAAAACTGGTCGGTGAGAACACTTGAATCGGTGGGTTCGGCATAAATAAAATCTACCATTTTAAACTGACCGGTTTGCAATTCATCGCCCCTTTCAATTTGGGCACGTATTGCCACCATCTGTTCATACATGGCCCGCATACCCACTGCCATTGGTTTCATATTATCGGAGTATGGATTGGTGCAGGATGACATGGAATCATTTTCCATAGACGAACTGTCTGCTAAAGATGTCTTTTCCCCCTCTCCTTTATGTTCAGAGGTACAGGCTGCCGCCAATACAAATAAAGTAACTATACAGAGTACGATAACCCGATGCATACCTGATATCAACTACAGAATAAGTACACCGTCAGCTTCAAAAACCAATTCACGTTTTGGTTCTTTTATAGCATCAATTTCGGCCTGTGATTTACCAGCATCTTTAGCATAATGTTTTAACTCTTCAACCGAAGTTTCCTGCCAGCTGGCTACCCCTTCAATAACTACCGTTTTACCGGCAGCATTTTTTGGAATAAAAAACGCATAATCTTTAAAGGTAATACGCATGGATTGTCCATTACCTAAATCAAGCTTCATCCAACAGCCTTTTTTCTGACATACTTCCAGAATTTTGCCGGTGAGTTTAACTTTTACTTCCTTTTTCCCTTTCATCATTGACGAAAGTTCGGAAGCTGGTTTGGCATCGTCTTTAGTAACCTTTGCTCCGTAATTTTGCGCAAAACCTGCTACTGAAAACAGGCTGATTAAAGTAAGAATAAATAAACGCTTCATATTTTTTCTTCAAATTTAATAACTGAACTCGTCACTACCTGATTTTCCTTTATTTTTTGAGAATTTATCTTTCCTGCTTCCGCCAAAGGAGCTTTTTTCCCCTTTGCTGTGGAAAGATGATCGGCTGCTGCCACCTCTGTCGCTTCTTCCGTATCCTCCCCGTCCGCGGGATTCATTGCCACTTCCTCCGTTTCTTCTTCCTCCGCCAAAACCTCCCCTGTCTCCTCCTCTTTCAAATTTACGACCTCCGTCACGCGAGCGTGGTTCCTCGCCCGATACTTCAGCTCTTATTTTACGCCCGCGATACTGCTGGTTGCGCATATTATCTATAAATTGTTCGGCAAGAGATGAACTTACTTCAACAAAAGAATATGCATTTTTAAGACTTATGCGGCCAATATCGGTTTTATTGTAATTGGTGCAATCCAATACAAACCTGAACAGCGACCCTTTATCAAATCCATCCATGGTTCCTACGCTCACAAATACACGGGTAAAATCACCCGAGTCGCGCGAAGAAAACTCCTTCTGGCTGGCATCGTAATTCAAATCGGGAGCATTTTTGTAATAATTCAGAAAACGATTGAACTCTACCGAAGCAAATTTTTTGATTAATTCTTCTTTGGTTAAATCCTGAAGTTCTTCCATAATGCGGCCAACATAAGGCTCTATGGCCGAATCATTCACTTCTACCTTATGTACATTATTAATGATATGGAACAATTGCTTTTCGCACACATCAACTCCGCTGGGAATAATTTCTTTTTCAAACTTTGCTTTAGTTAGTCGCTCCATTTGCCTCAGTTTTCCTACCTCCTTCGGGTTAACAATAGTAATTGAAATTCCTTTTTTACCGGCACGTGCAGTACGTCCGCTACGGTGTGTATAGCTTTCCAGCTCATCAGGAATGGAGTAATTAATTACGTGGGTAATATCATTCACATCAATACCTCTTGCGGCCACATCGGTTGCAACTAACAACTGCAACGAACGCTGACGAAAACGGTTCATTACCTTATCGCGCTGTTGCTGACTTAAGTCTCCGTGCAGCGCATCTGCGTTATATCCTTCACGAATTAATTTCTCGGCAATTTCCTGAGTTTCGATTTTTGTCTGGGCAAAAATAATCCCGAAAATATCGGGCTGATAATCGATAACCCTTTTCAGCGCATCAAATTTGTGATTAGCCCGGGTGATGTAATACACATGCTTAATATTTTCGGCAGTAGTGTTCTTATGTCCAACGGTTAACTCAAACGGATCAACCATAAAACGCTCGGCAATCTGACGAACCTCGCGTGGCATGGTAGCCGAGAACAACCAAACATTTTTCTCTCCGGTAACATGCGAAAGAATAAATTCAATATCGTCACGAAAACCCATGTTCAGCATTTCATCGGCTTCGTCAAGCACTACATATCTGATTGCCGCAAGGTTTATCACTTTGCGCTCCATTAAATCCATTAACCGGCCGGGAGTAGCCACAATAATTTGTGCACCGCGTTTTATTTCCGAAATCTGCCCGCTGATACTTGCACCACCATATACTGCTACCAAATGCGCTCCTTTGGTGTGAGAAGAATATTTTTCCAAATCACTTTTAACCTGCATACACAACTCGCGTGTAGGGCAAAGAATAAGACCCTGCGTTGTTTTTATGGAGAAATTCAAATGATTGATAAGCGGTAATCCAAATGCGGCTGTCTTTCCGGTTCCCGTTTGGGCAAGGCCCATAAAATCTCTTGTACCTGTGAGCAATACGGGAATAGATTGCTCCTGGATTGGCGTTGGTTGTTGAAAGCCTAACTCTTCTACTGCCTTGGCAATCTCCGGCTTCAACCCCAGCGTTGAAAATAATGTCATAAATTGTGTTTCCTAAAATGAGGCGCAAAGGTATTGAAATATATCCGGCTTACAAAGAACTTATTGAAATTCAGACATTCGGATTATTCAGACATTGCTCCATTAGCCAATTGCATTCCCACATGGCCACCTGCGCTGATTCTTTTTGTTTTATTTTACTTTTAACAAACTCAAAAAGGCTAACCAACAGATAGATAATAACAAATAAGATAAACTGCACAACCAAAACAGGAACGAGAAAAGGAGGTAGAATTGTTTCCATATTGAAAGCTATTTGTAAACTTTATTTTATCACTTCAAAGAAAATACAGACGGATTAAGCAATTGTTTACTTCAGGTTATAATTATAATTTATTTGTCATCATGTAAATTATATTCCTCATAATCTGCTTATCGATTTATATTTGCAGCTTAATATGAACGAAAAAACAAAGTACCTGATTTTACTCTATTACTGTTACAGCCCGATAGAACATGCCGAACAGTTTGCAATTGACCATCTGGCATTTTGCAAAGAGTTAAAACTCAGGGGAAGAATAATTGTTGCCGGTGAAGGCCTGAACGGAACCATAAGCGGAACCCGTGAGGCTTGTGAAAAATATATGGCAACTATACTTGCCGACCCGCGCTTTGCAAAAACCGATTTTAAAATTGATGAGAGCGACAGTCATACATTTCAAAAAATGCATGTGAGGTACAAACCCGAAATTGTACACTCGGGCCTCAGAAATCCGGAGGAGGTTAATCCGAATAAAAAAACGGGCATTCACCTGAGCGGTGAAGAATTTCAAAAACTAAAAGAAAACGATGATGTGGTGGTGCTTGATGTGCGTTCAAACTACGAACATCATGTTGGTCACTTTAAGGGAGCAATTACCCTTGATATGGAAAATTTCAGAGAGTTTCCGGAAAAAGTAAAAGAACTGGAGCACCTGAAAGATAAAAAAATTATTACTTACTGCACCGGAGGAATTAAATGCGAAAAAGCATCTGCACTGCTTTTAAAAGAAGGATTTAAGGATGTTTTTCAGCTTCACGGTGGCATTATAAAGTATGCAAAAGAAACCGGAGGTAAAGATTTTGACGGTGTTTGTTATGTGTTTGATAACCGTGTCACGGTTCCCGTAAATTCAGTTAATCCTTCCACCGTAAGCAAGTGTCATATTTGCGGTATTCCCACTTTCAGAATGATTAATTGTGCCAACCCCGAATGTAACAATCACCTGCCGGTTTGTGAAGAATGCGGTTGGGAAATGGAGGGAGCATGTTCAGCCGAATGCAAAGAACATCCAAAGAAAAGGACTTATAACGGAACAGGTTACTATGTTAAAAACACCGACCCTGCTCATCTTGACTAAGGTGAATGAATACGATAAAGTCAAACCTGAATCCGGAACTGTGGGTAGATTTATATGCCGATTCTCTTTTTCGCTATGCCTGTAAACGAATAAATCAGAGGGAAACCGCAAAAGAACTTGTTCAGGAAACTTTTTTGGCTGCACTTAAAGCACTGCCAAACTTTAAAGGAGCTATTTCAGAAAAAAACTGGCTCTATACAATTCTGAAAAATAAAATTATTGATTATTACCGAAAAAAAACTCCGGTTTACATTGAAGATTTTACAACAAACGAAAAAGAATACAGCTATAGTTTTGACGATTCGGGCCATTGGAAACAGGAAAAAAGTAAACCCGGATGGATTGCAAACGAAAATGATGTTCTGCTGAATAAAGAGTTTATGCAGGTGCTTGCCAAATGCCGCCAAAAACTAAATGAAATACAAGACGCGGTTTTCTCCATGAAATATATTGACGAAACAAATTCGGAAGAGATATGTAAGGAACTAAACATAACAACGTCTAATTATTGGGTGATTATGCATAGGGCAAAACTCCTGCTGAGGGCGTGTATCCAAAAGAACTGGTTAAATGAAAAATTATAAATGAGACTGAAAATTACCTGCAAAGAAGCCAGCCTGCTGATAATAAAAAGTGAGGAACATCACCTGGGCTACAGCGAAAAAATTAGGATGAATTTTCATTTGTTTATTTGCAAAATGTGCCGCTTATTCAAACGTCAAAATAAAATACTGGATAAAGCTTTGGCAGTAAACAATACTCAGGAGCAATTAACCGTTTCGGAAAAAGAAAACCTTAAAGAATTAATAAAGTAATGGTTGTTTTGTGCATACCCCGTTGCTTGCAAAGGCAATTACGAAACGACAAACTATCTCCTATATTTGTATATGGCAAAATCAAAAATTATTGGTAACAGCGAACTCATATTAAACAAAGACGGATCTGTTTATCACCTGCATTTATTACCCGAAGATATTGCTGATACTATATTTTTGGTAGGTGACCCCGACAGAGTAAAAAAAGTATCGAAATTTTTCGACCGCATTGAGCTGAAAAAGCAAAAACGAGAATTCATCACACATACCGGATATGTAGGAAGAAAAAGATTCACGGTGCTTTCTACCGGCATTGGAACGGATAATATAGATATTGTACTGAACGAACTGGATGCTTTAGCCAATATTGATTTAAAAGCACGTGTGCCGAATAAGAAAACAAAATCACTGCAGTTAATAAGGCTTGGTACCTCGGGAGCTTTGCAAAAAGACATTCCGGTAGATTCAATGGTGGTTTCAACACACGGGCTGGGTCTTGACGGACTTTTAAACTACTATATGCTTAATTATGGCAAAAAAGAAAAAGACTTACTCCAATCGTTTAATGAATATTTTCATGATGAACACCTTTTCCCCAAAACCTACCTTGCAAAAGCAGATAACGAATTGCTTGTAAAACTGGGAAAGAATGAGATTTCAGGAATCACTGCTACCTGTTCGGGCTTTTACGGGCCACAGGGACGTACTGTAAGAACAACTCTGAAAAAGCCTGATTTGATTGATATACTTGCCGCCTTTCGTCACGGTAAAAGTCGTATTACCAATTTTGAGATGGAAACCTCGGCCATTTATGGTTTAGCTTCCGTTTTTGGCCACAGAGCCTGTTCGGTAAACGCCATTATTGCCAACCGGCCAAATAAAATTTTCAGCACTAAAGCCGATAAAAGTGTTGACGGGATGATTAAAAAAGTTATCGATTTACTGGCATAGCCTCCGCTTACTGGCTGTTCAGTATTTGCAATAACTCGTCTAATTTAGGAGTTAAAATAATTTCGGTTCTTCGGTTTTTCTTACGTGCTTCGGCAGTTTTAGCAGGAGCCACGGGATAATATTCACCCCTTCCGGCTGCAACAAATCTTTTGGGATCAACTTTGCCGTCTGTGGTAAGAAGCTTCACTATATTAGTTGCTCGCAGTACGCTCAAATCCCAATTGTCTTTAATGGCCCCACCGCTAATCGGAACATCATCAGTATGGCCCTCTACCAGCACGTTTACATCTTTTTCCTTATTCAATGCTTCGGCCAATTTTAGCAACGCTTCTTTCCCTTTTTCATCCACTTCCGTTTTTCCCGATTTAAAAAGTAATTGTTCCTCAAGCGAAACATATACTTTCCCGTTTCTTATCTCTACGGTGAGTCCTTTATCTTTAAAGCCCAATAATGCGTTGCTGATATTTGCCTTTAATGCCCTCACAGCTGAATCCTTGGCATTGAGTACACTTTGTAATTCATTAATTTTTGCCTGAGAAAGTTTCAGGTTATCCTCCTTAGCATCCAAATCTTTTTGCTTGGCTGTAAGTTTTGCATCTAAATCTTTTAAGCTGGCCAGCATCTTTTTCTGCTCTACTTCGCTCATTTTACTAAAATCACGGAATTTTTCATCCAGTTCCTGCATTGATTTAGTAGTTTTGGATAAGAGTGTGGCCAATTCGGTTGAATCAACCTTTAGATTTTTAACCTGTGATTCCAGCGCATTAGCTGTATTAGTTAATGAATCATTAGAAGACATGGCCTTCTCTAGCCTGTCTTTACATTCGGCATTACTTTTCTCGAGTTCTTTTTTGGTAAACTCAAGCGCATCATATTTTTTTCGCGAAACGCAACCGGTAAATACTACCAGAGCAGCCAACGCAATCATCAGCTTCTTCATAAAATCATTTAATTAATAAGGAGGCTCAGAGTTTAACCTCTTCACCATTTTTATCAAAGAAATGATACTCCGACAAATAATAGGATGAAACGGGCTTAATTTTTATCCACTTACCATACTTGAGAAACCAGTTAAAGCGCTTTGATTTGACGCCTTTGGTGAGGTAAGACTCTATGTATGGGTGTACTTGCAGGGTAATTGACTTAATGTTCAATTCTTCATACAGGTACTCCATATTCCTTTCAATCTCATCAACCAAAAGTATGCTGGCTGCACTTTGACCGGTACCGTTGCACATGGCACAAACCTCGGTTGTAACTACATTTGTTTCGGGCCGCACCCGCTGACGGGTGATTTGAACCAACCCAAATTGGCTCATAGGAAGAATTTTGTGTTTGGCCTTATCATTTTTCATAGCCTCCTTCAACCTTTCATAAACCTGCCTGCGGTTACCGGCATTTTTCAGGTCAATAAAGTCTATTACCACAATGCCACCCATATCGCGTAAACGCAGTTGCCGGGCAATTTCATCCGCAGCCTCTATGTTTACATTGAGCGCGTTTTCTTCCTGATTTTTTTCAACCACCGTCTTGCCGCCACTGTTCACATCAATTACGTGCATAGCTTCGGTGTGTTCAATAATGAGGTAAGACCCTCCGCTTAGTACTACTTCTTTTCCAAATGCAGTTTTAATTTGCTTCTCTACACCATAGTGCTCAAATAGTGATGTTTTTCCGTGGTGCAGTTTAACAATTTTTTCGAGATGTGGGGCAATGGTTTTAATATACAGTTTTACCTGCTGAAAAACATAGGGATCATTTACGTGAATACCTGAAAAATCGTCATTCAGCATATCCCTTAGCATGGAAATAAAACGGTCGCTTTCACCCAGAATTTTTTGAGGAGGCGATACCTTTTTTAATTGCTTGAAAATGCTCTCCCATTTCTCCACCAAATCGTAATAATCCCGCTCTACATCTTCAAGGTTTGCTCCTTCGGCCACCGTTCTCACAATTACCCCGAACTGATTTCCGCGAATACCCTGAAACAATTGTTTCAGTCGCAGCCGTTCTTCGTTACGTTTTATTTTTTTAGAAACAGTAATTGAATTACTAAAGGGTACCAGCACCAAAAACCGGCCGGCTAATGAAATCTGTGAACTTAACCTGGGGCCTTTCGACTGGATAGGTTCCTTTACAATTTGAACAAGCAATTGTTTTTCCTTACCAAGAACGGTAGTTATTTTGCCTGTTTTATCAATATCCTTCTCAGGCTCAAATTTGCTTAGATCGGAAGTTTTAATACTTCCGCCCTGAACCTGCCTTGAATATTTTATGAGGGATTTTATCTGCGGACCCAAATCAAGGTAATGCAAAAAAGCATCCCTCTCATGCCCCACATTGATAAATGCGGCATTTAATCCGGGCATTATTTTATTTACAACCCCAAGGTAAATATCGCCTACCGAAAAATTATTGGAATTTTTTTCCTGATGTAATTCAGTAAGCTTTTTGTTTACAGTAAGGGCTATTACTACACCCGAAGAGTCGGAACTAACAAATAGTTCACTACTCACTCTGATTCATATAAAAGTTAATAAGTAAGAGGTAACCTCATTGAGAGATTACTTCTTCTTATGCCTGTTTTTCCTTAACCTCTTTTTGCGTTTGTGAGTGGCAATTTTGTGTCTTTTTCTTTTCTTTCCGCTTGGCATAGCTCTAATTATTTTGAATTTCTTTAATTAAATCGTCAATTCTGTTTTTGGCCTTTTGTTCCTTGGTAAGTGCTTTACATTCCTCCAGCATCATTACCGCTTTTTCTTTTCTTCCCAACTGATTGTAAATATCGGCCAGGTAGTAGTAGTACTCCGTATTATAAGGCTCCAGTCTGCGAAGCTTCTCAAAACGGTCAGCAGCTTTATCCATTTGTCCTGACTGGATGGCAAGCATGCCTAAAGTAAATGTAGCCTGAACATTATTTGAATCAATTGCTAACACCTCTCTGAGCATTTTTACCGCTGACATAATCTGAGTAGGGTTTTGAGCTAAACAAAGCGCTAACGAATTTTTTGCATCGAGGTTGCCTTCGTTGTAAGAAAGAACCTTTTCAAATGATTCAGTTGCCTTGCCTATACAAAAAAACACCTCGGCAGAGTCTGTTGCATTTCTTGCGGCCTGTATGTACGCTTTTCCTGCACTAAGCCAGCTGGCTTCTGAAGGAGCTGCAATTGCAGCTTTGAAATAATAACTCCCTGAAACAGGCCATGCTTTCAGGGAGTCATATAAATTGGCCAATGCCATATAAGCAGAGGCACTACCTGAAGACGACTTTACGTCCGCTTCAAGTAAATCAACATGTTTCTTTATACCCTCAGGCAACGAATTAATGACCTTTTGCTCCGTTGCCTTCTCATCAAAAGCAACAACAGTTGTCTGCCCGGTTTCTATCGTCTTTACTGCACTTTTATACCCTTTTACAAAAAGGATGGAGCAACAGGAAAGAATAATAATCCCTAAAAGCAGGGGGCCTTTTATTCCCTTCATCGGGTAATGCGAATAAACCCTTAAGCTTTAGTGGCTGATTTTTTTGCAGCCATTGTCTTAACTGTTTCGCTCTTTTTTACTTTGTCAACAAAGGTTTTAGCCGGTTTGAAGGCAGGAATCCAATGCTCATCAATTACCATTGCCGTATTTTTTGAAATATTACGGGCAATTTTTTTAGCTCTTTTCTTTACGATGAAACTTCCGAAACCTCTGAAATACACGTTTTTGCCTTCAACCATTGAATTGCGTACAACTTTAAAAAAAGTTTCAACACACTCTTGAGCGGCAAGTTTTTCAACTCCTGTTTTAGCAGAGATTTCTGCAATTACTTCAGCTTTTGTCATTGTTCTGTAGCTTTTAATTTTTTATGATTCAACTATTTAATAAAAACTTTTGATATTAGTTTTTGGGACGGCAAATTTAGTTAAATTTCTATTTAAAAAAACTTTTTCTGCTTGAAACAAAATTATTTGGGAATAATTTTGTGCAATTCATGAGCTTCTCAACCCAACTTATTCGATGGTATCGCAAAAACAAGCGTGACTTGCCCTGGCGCGAAACAACTGACCCTTACCAAATTTGGCTATCGGAAATAATATTACAACAAACACGTGTTGAACAGGGACTTCCATACTTTTTAAAGTATATCAAGGCATACCCTACCTTAGCTGATTTTGCACAGGCTCCGGAAGACGAAATCCTTAAATACTGGCAGGGATTGGGCTATTACAGCCGGGCCAGAAACATGTTAAACACTGCCAGGCAACTAATTAAATTGTACCAGGGAAAGTTTCCCAAAAAATATGAAGAGCTTATACTCCTAAAAGGAATTGGGCCATATACAGCCGCAGCCATTGCCTCTTTTGCTTTTAACCAAGCCGTTCCGGTAGTTGACGGCAATGTGTTCAGGGTATTGAGTAGGTTTTTAGGAATTTATGAACCCATTAACAGTTCGGTAGCCAGAAAACTTTTTACCAAAGCCGCTTTTGAACTGCTGGATAAAAAAAATCCGTCCGAATTTAATCAGGCGATAATGGAATTTGGAGCCACCTTATGTAAGCCGGCCAAACCTGATTGTGACAACTGCCCCATTTCATCTTCTTGTTTTGCTTTTGCCAAAAATAAAATTGCTGAATTACCGGTTAAAACTCCGAAAACAAAACAGAGAATCAGATATTTCAATTATATACATTTCACAAAAAACGGAAGCACTTTCTTAAAAAAACGGGGCCCTAAAGATATTTGGCAGGGGCTTTATGAATTTCCACTGATTGAAACTCAGAAAGCTATTAACCCCGAAGAACTTTTTGACCATCCCGACTTTATTGCTTGGACTCAAAAAACTAAAATCAAATTAATAAATTGGCAATCAGCCAAAAAACACATTCTAAGCCACCAAATTATTTATGCCCGGTTTTGGCAAATTGAGGTTATGAAAGGAAATTTGAAGCCGGACAAATCTACCATCATAGTTTCTGAAGAGAGATTGGCAGCGTACCCTGTTCCTCGGATTTTGGATATATATTTGAAAAAAATTAATTTAGTTTAAGAATTAGCATTGAATCTCTATGTCAGTAAATAAAGTAATTTTATTGGGGAATTTGGGAAAAGACCCTGAAGTTAGAAATTTAGAAGGCGGAGCAAAAGTGGTAAAGTTTCCACTGGCCACTTCAGAAACTTATAAAGACAAAAGCGGGAACAAAGTAGAACAAACCGAGTGGCATAATATTGTTGTGTGGAGAGGTCTGGCCGATATTGCTGAAAAATACTTACGCAAAGGAAGCTCTGTTTTTATTGAAGGTAAAATCAGATCCCGCTCGTGGGACGACAAAGACGGGAACAAAAGATACATTACTGAAATTGTTGCCGACAACTTAACACTTGTAGGCGGAAAACGGGATGAAAATTCCGGTGGAAACCCATCTTCAGTCAACACAACAAGTGGCGATTTCAGTTCGGCAAATCCAGTAGTAACAAGTGACAGTTCTGATGATCTGCCATTTTAAGTTTCACTTAATCAGGTAAATTTTGGAAAGTTCCCTTCCTAACCCATTCTTAACTCTACTTCACGTACCGTTATCGGTTTTAAAACAGAATATTCCGGCATCCGATCTGGTTAGTGTACTCATAAGTATTATTCTGATAATTATTTTTCTGGCCTGTGTGGCGGTGTTCTCAGCCTCTGAAAATGCTTTTTTTTCCATAACCCCGACCACTGTTGACGAACTTAGGGAAGACGATAGCCGCTTTGCCAAGGCAACTGTTTTCTTAATGACTCATCCCAAAAAACTATTGGCTACCATTCTTATAGGTACAAATTTCGTGAATGTGGGTATAGTAGTTTTATCTTCCTTCATCATAAATATTCTGTTTGATTTTTCCTTTAACCCTGTTGCCGGATTTATTTTTCAGGTGGTTATTGTAACCTTTTTAATTGTGATGATTGGGGAAGTGCTCCCTAAAATATATGCCGTACAAAACAGCATGAAGATGGTAAAATTTATCGCTTCGCCCATGTATACATTGAGCAAAGTGTTAAGTCCGCTGGTATTTATACTTGAAAAATCAACTTCAATTATTGATAAGCGCATCACTAAAAAAGGGCATATGCTTTCCATTGATGAACTTAATCATGCCATTGATATTACTAGCGAAGAAGATGCCCCGGAAGAAGAAAAGGAAATTCTCAAGAGTATTGTAAACTTTGGGAATATAAGTGTAAAAGAAATTATGAAACCCCGTATGGACGTGGTGGCATATGATAAAAAAACCGACTTGTCTTCCCTTATAAAAGAAATAAACGAATGGGGTTACTCCCGAATACCCATTTTTGAAGGAAACTTTGATCGTATTGTAGGTGTGTTATACATTAAAGATTTACTTCCTCATCTGGGCAAGGTAAATGATTTAGCCTGGCAAAAACTGATAAAGCCTCCCTATTTCGTTCCGGAAAGTAAAAAAATTGATGACCTGCTGAAAGAGTTTCAGAATAAACGGGTGCATTTAGCCATTGTAGTTGACGAGTTTGGAGGTACCAGCGGCATTGTTACCATGGAAGATATTCTGGAAGAAATTTTTGGGGAGATAAAAGATGAATTTGACGAAGATGAATTGTTTTACTCTAAACTTGATGAAAGCACTTATGTATTTGAAGCTAAAATTTCTTTGAATGATATGTGCCGCCTGATGGAAATCGAGGATAATAGTTTTGATGATATAAGAGGAGATGCTGATACCCTGGGAGGATTAATTCTGGAGATGACAGGCAAAATCCCTAATCTCAAACAAAAAATAGAATACAATCATTTTATGTTCACAATTGAATCGGTTGACAAACGAAAAATTAAACGGGTAAAAGTGGAATTAACTCCGCTGCTTGAAGGATAACCATGAAGGGAATTTTTATTGTATTCGTGTGCAGTGTATTAATCGGAGTATTTGTTTCGTGCGGAGATGAGTATATTCCAAAACCAAGAGGATACAACCGCATCGAATTTCCGTTAAAATCATATACCACATATGACTCCCTTTGTCCGTTCACGTTTCAATATCCGGTATATGCAAAAGTATTACCGTATACGGGAAACGATGGCCCTCATCCATGCTGGCTCAACCTGTATTTCCCGGAACTAAAAGCTACACTTCACTTAAGTTACCTTGATATACAATCGAAGGAACAACTAATAAAAATGATTGAAGACTCCAGACGCTTAGTATTTAAACATACCGTAAAGGCTGAAGAGATAATAGAAAATTACCTCGAAAAGCCGGGCAAATACGGCATTGTTTACGAGCTTACAGGATCAACAGCCAGTTCTTTACAGTTTTATATAACCGATAGTACCCAACACTTTTTAAGAGGCTCACTTTATTTTAATGTTGCCACTAATCCCGATTCGGTAGCACCTGTTGTCAGGTTCATTAATAAAGATGTGGAGCGCTTTCTTGAAAGTTTGGCCTGGAAGTTGAAATGACCATGTTTCAGGAAAATAATTTCCTGTAGTTCCTGATTTTATTAACCTAAACCAACCGTTATGAAGTACACCATTTTACTTTATTTCGCCACCTGCTATTTAACCCTGTCATCTGTTAATTTAAAGGCTCAAACTGTACCCGATATTAAAAACGGGTTACTGGTTTATTACCAGCTAAACGGCAATACAAAGGATTCATCTGGGCTTAACAAACATGCGAAAGCCACAGGCACCGCTTTTATACCGGATAAAATGGGAAACCTCACAAGAGCTGTAAACTTTAGTAAAGGGGATAAAATTGAAATCCCGGCTCCTTCGGTTTCAATAAAGAGTTTTACGTTTAATATATGGTTCAAAACAACCGATACAGCCTTTACATTTTTAAGCGGATATAACCCGACTGCTAAAAACGAACTGTATGTAGGGATAGCAGACAAGGGCTCAAAACTTTCCATCGGCTACCATGACTCAACAGGAGAAAACCTCACTTCTTACACCGGTGTTCCGATTGACGGAGCATGGCATATGCTCACTGTAATGGCGACTGAAGATTTTACTAAAATATTTATTGATGCAAAACCAACGGATGCTGAAGATATTGGAACTGAATCGGGATTAAATATAAAAAATTTATTTTTAGGAGCAAGACAGCAATGTGCAGCATCATGCTGGGACGAAAGTAAATATTTTGAAGGCTCATTGGATGAATTGAGAATTTACAACCGCGTTTTAACTGAGCCGGAAATTTCATTGCTGTTTGAAGACATAAAAGATATTACTGCCCCTAAAATTATCATCAGTGCCCCGCTGGTAACCAGAGGTCTTAAAATAATAGAACGCGACCGCTCCCTTCAAACCGTTGTTTCGGGTAAAATTACCGAAGAGGGAAGCCTGAAAAAAGTTTGGGTAAATAATATTCCGGTGCAGGTAAATGCGGATGGTAATTTTTCGTTGCCTGTAGAATTGCAAAAAAATGTTTTTGTAGTTACCGCTGAAGATGCGGCAGGAAACAAAACAGTAGAGCAGTTTTCAGTAGATGAACAAAATTTTGCAAAAACCGATACCTCAAAAGCCGTTAAGCAAATGGGGAAATATTATGCCATCATTATTGGTGTGGAAGACTACAACGATCCCAATATTAACGACCTTGAAAACCCTGTAAAAGATTCGGAACGATTGATGAATTTACTGCGTACTAAATATACGTTTGAAGACAGCAATATTATTTTTCTTAAAAATCCAAAGAGAGAAGAAATTACCCGGCAATTTGATTTGCTCACAGATAAAATGACCGAAAATGATAACCTCCTGATTTTTTATGCCGGACACGGATACTGGGATGAAAAACTAAAACAGGGATACTGGCTTCCGTCTGATGCGTCAAAGGGAAACCGTGGAAGCTGGTTTTCGAATTCTGACTTAAAAACATATATAGGAGGCATAAGCAGCAAACATACCCTGCTTATTGCCGATGCCTGTTTTGGCGGTAGCATTTTTAAAACCCGTGATGCATTTTCAAATAACACTTTTGCTATTAACGAACTTAACAAAATGCCAAGCCGAAAAGCCATGACCAGCGGTGCCATGAAAACTGTACCCGATAAAAGTGTATTTATTGAATACCTAGTAAAAAGGCTTAATGACAATACGGAAAAATACCTGAGCACCGAACAGCTTTTTGCCAGTTTTAAAACCGCGGTTATTAACAACAGTCCAAACGGACAGATTCCGCAATTTGGAGATATTAGAGAAACCGGAGATGAAGGCGGGGATTTTATTTTTATCCTGAAATAATTTTCACGCGTGCTGCGACTGATAACGCCTCAGTTTCCAATGAGCATCCTTACAAAAATTCAGAAGGGCTGAATTCCTTAGGAATTTTTACCTTTTACCTGTTTCATTTTTGATACATTTTAGTGCACTTTTGCATTTGTGAGTGATTTTCTGCAAACGCCCATTGAATTTTTGAAAGGAGTTGGTCAGGCCCGGGCTGATTTACTCAAGAAAGAATTAAATATATTCACTTTTGAAGACCTGCTTTATTTCTATCCATACCGTCATATAGACCGAACCCGCTTCTACAAAATTTCGGAACTGCAGGATGATTTACCGTATATACAGCTGCGTGGAAAATTTACCGATTTCAGAACCGAAAAATTAAATCGGGGACAACGTTTAACGGGTAGCTTTACCGATGGAACAGGTCATTTGGAGATTGTGTGGTTTCAGGGGGCAAAATGGGTGAAAGAATTGATTAAACCCCAAACCGAATATATTCTGTTTGGCAAGCCTGCTATTTTTAACGGCAAGTTTAATATGGTACACCCTTCAGTTGATTTGTACAACGATGAAAACATAAAAATGCTTTCAGCCCTGATGCCCATGTACAACACAACTGAAAAAATGAAACAACGTAATTTTGAAAGCAAATCCATACTTAAACTTTTGCATAACCTTTTAAAAGACGAACGCCTGATAATTCCCGAAAACTTACCAGATAAACTCATCAGCAAAGAAAACATGTTAGCCCGAGGAAAAGCTATTCATGCCATACATTTTCCGGGGAGTGCAGCTGAATTGACACAAGCTACCGAAAGACTAAAGTTTGAAGAATTGTTTTTTCTTCAGATTAGAATTCTGCGATATAAAGTTCAACGGGGGAAACTTCATAACGGAATATGCTTTGAACATATTGGAGAATTATTCAATACTTTTTATGAGAAACATCTACCATTTAACCTGACTGAAGCGCAAAAAAGAGTAATTCGGGAAATAAGAGGAGATATGAAAAGCGGGGTACAAATGAACCGCTTGTTGCAGGGGGATGTGGGCAGTGGTAAAACAATTGTTGCCCTGCTGTGCATGTTAATTGCCATTGACAATAACTACCAGGCCACGTTAATGGCCCCAACGGAAATTTTGGCTCAGCAACACTTCCACAATCTGCAAGAACTATTAAGCGGATTGCCCGTTTCTATCCGGTTGCTCACCGGAAATACATCATCCAAAGACCGGAAAAAGATGTTACAGGATCTTGAATCGGGCTCCTTAAATATTCTTATAGGCACGCATGCTTTGATTGAAAATGCCGTTCAATATAAAAATCTGGGTCTTGTTATCATTGACGAACAACATCGGTTCGGGGTAGAACAGCGATCGAGGTTATGGCAAAAAAATGAAAAACCACCGCATGTACTGGTGATGACAGCTACTCCTATTCCGCGCACTCTGGCTATGACAGTTTACGGGGATTTGGATGTATCGGTCATTGATGAACTTCCTGCCGGAAGGAAACCAATAAAAACGATTCACCGTTTTGAGAGCGGACGACTGGCTGTGTTTGAATTTATGAAGCAGGAACTAAGCAAAGGAAGGCAGATTTATATTGTGTATCCGTTGATAGCCGAAAGCGAAAAAATGGACTATATGAATTTACAGGACGGATTTGAAAGTGTATCGCGGGCATTTCCGTTGCCGCAATATAAAGTAAGTATTGTACATGGAAAAATGAAGCCCGCAGATAAAGATTTTGAGATGGCTCGTTTTGTAAAAGGAGAAACCAATATAATGGTTGCTACCACCGTGATTGAAGTAGGAGTGAATGTTCCGAATGCCTCGGTTATGATTATTGAAAGTGCCGAACGTTTCGGATTATCTCAATTGCATCAACTGCGTGGGCGAGTGGGCCGCGGAGCCGAACAAAGCTATTGTATATTAATGACCGGCAATAAATTGGGAAATGAGGCAAAAACCCGGATTAAAACAATGGAGCAAAGCAACGATGGATTTTATATTTCGGAAGTTGATTTAAAGTTGCGAGGCCCCGGTGATTTGGAGGGTACACAACAAAGCGGATTGCTCGATTTAAAATTAGCCGATTTAAAAACGGATGATCAGATTTTACAAAGAGCCCGGAATAGCGCATCCAAATTACTGGGGGAAGATGCCGGTTTTTCGCAACCCGAAAATCTTCCGGTAAAATTATGGCTGAGCAAACAACAGCGTCACGCTAAAGTGTGGTCCAGAATTTCGTAAGAAATTAGTTGCAGTATTTTTTCAATAACTCATTGGCTCTTTTCTCCCCAAGTGCCAAAGCAGCTTTCCAGTCGGCACAGGAGTCTTTCTTTTCACCTGCTTCTCTCCTTGCCCATGCTCTTATCATTAAAATTTCGGCAGAACCTGGTTTAATTTTTACTGCCATATCCATGTCTTCCAAAGCTTCCTTAAATTTTTTCTGCTGCTGTTTTACTTTACCTCGTCCGGCATAAGCCTCGGCCATATTCGGGTCTTCTTTAATAGCCAGCGTATAGTTTTTTATTGCTTCATTGTAATTTCCAGCCTTAAAATTCACTTCACCCATTTTACAATATGACAATGCAAGTTTATACTCATATTGAATGGCTTTTGCATAATCTGCTGCTGCTTCTATAAACTCATCTAAATTTTTCCTTGCCTCGGCTCGTTGAAAATAGGTTTCGCCCGAGGATGGCTCCAGTTCAATGGCTTTATTAAAATCCAGAATGGCCCACTCGTATTCATTTACTCTTAATTTTCGCACCCCGCGTCCGTAGTAAGCAAAGGAAGTAGGCAATGCTTTATCATTATCCCCAAGCCTTAGTATGATCGCATCGAGCCATATATTTTTTTCTTTCCCAAGTTCTGGATTAAGATTATCAGGGGTATTTAAGGTTGGATCAGACTGAGCGTAAACAGCAAAACTCTCTTTCAGAAACGGAATCATATCAATGCTGTCATGCTGCGTTCTGAATCGTTTAATTTCAGCTTCCACTTTTGCTCTGAATTGAGGATACAGGTTAATGTAAAACCACATGGCTTTTGAATACTCCTTTCGGGCAATCAACTCGTCTGCTTTTTCAAACGTATAAGTGGCGGGATAGGCATCCTTTTTATCACTGTCATCCTGCCCGCTGGCCCGGAAAACAATAAGCGTTGATAAAAGAAGGTAAATGAGCTTATTCATTCAATTAAGGTAATATGGAATACGATTATAGCTGCTTTTTAAAAGAATGCCAAAACATATTTTAAACCGGGAGTTAATTGCCGGAGTAAACCAACTCTCCGTTGAGGTACGTTGCCAATACTTTTGCCTTTACCACATCCGATATTAAAACTTTGGCAATATCCATATCCATAACTACAAAATCGGCCGCCATACCGTTTTGAAGGCAACCTTTTTCTTTTTCTTCAAACTGTGCATAAGCAGCCCAGTAAGTCATCCCTTTAAGAGCTTCCCAAATGGTAAGTGCGTTATGTATCTGAAAAGAACCCATCGGATGTTCCTGAATGGTTGTACGCATCACAGCCGAATAAAGTGTAGCCATAGGATTTGCTCCTTCAACCGGGAAATCTGTTCCCAAAGCCAGCCTGCCCGAATATGGAAGAAATGATTTATATGCATAAGCCCTTTCTAACCGTGCCTGCCCCAAACGCAAGGGCACCCAGTTTTTATCGGAACTTACATGAGTGGGTTGCACTGAAGGAATAACCGAATAAAGATTTATTTTAATCCAATCGGCCTGATGTATTACCTGGGCATGCTCAATGCGCCAGCGAAAATCATTTTTCTGTTTTAAAACCTCCCCGTAAATATCAAGCATTACCCTGCTTGCCGAATCTCCTATACAATGCGTGTTTAATTGATATCCCGCTGCAAAAACCCTTTTAGCCATTGCTCGTAAATAACTTGTATCTTTATTCATTAGGCCATAATACCCGGGCTTATCCGAATAGGGTTCGAGTAAACACGCCCCGCGGCTTCCTAATGCCCCGTCAGCATACAGCTTTACAGATTGAATATGAATATTGCCGTTACGATATGGCCCTTTTGACATTACTTTTTTGAAATTTTCTTCGGTAGGATTAAGCATTACATAGGACTTGATTTTAAGTAATCCCGCCTTTTGCAAGGACTCCATTTTCTTGATGACAAAATAATCAACCCCCGCATCCTGAACCGAAGTAATGCCATACATAAAACAAATGCGCTGTGCTTCCAAAAGAGCATCCTGCATTTCGGTATCGGCAGGCTTTGGAATTATCCTCTCCACCAAATCCATGGCATTATCCACTAGTAAACCGGTAGGATTCCCACCGGCATCACGTATAATCTCCCCTCCGTCTGTTTTGGTTTTTGAACCAATTTTAGCCAGTTTCAATGCCTTGGAATTTACTAAGGCGGCATGCCCGTCCACACGCTTTAAAATAACCGGAGTTTTAGGAAACAGGGAATCTAATTTTTCCTTAGTAGGAAATTCTTTTACAACCCAAATATTCTGGTCCCACCCTCGGCCCTGTATCCATTTAAGTTTTTTCTTTTTTGCCAGCGCATCCTGCTCGTATTTCTTCAAAAGAACAAGTACCTCATCATACGACTTTGCTCCGCGCAAATCTGCCTGCATCATCATCATGCCCAAACCCATAAAATGACAATGAGCATCGTTAAATCCGGGATAAATAAACTTGCCTTGCAGGTCGATGATTTTTTTACTGGTATACTTGCTGAAGATATCATCTTTCATCATAGAAACCGCCACTACTTTACCCTGATGAACGGCCATGTAATATCCATTACTAAGCCGGGCATCCATGGTGTAAATAAATCCGTTCACAAAAATCATGTCCACTTCCTGCTGCGCTTTTGCTCCCAGCCAGAACAGAAGCGAAAAAAGTAAAATGAGTGTTTTTTTCATTGAAATATTTTTCTATATGACGTTTGTCCGTTTGAAGATGTTGCAAACTCAGGTTTGTAAAATACCCGGATTGTAGGCCCGTGTTAATGGAGCATGATTAGCAGCTTCAATACCGGTTGAAATCAACTGCCGCGTTTTTACGGGATCAATAATCGCATCAACCCACAACCTTGCTGCTGCATAATACGGGGTAGTTTGTTTCAGGTATCTGTCGGTAATGGTTTTTAATAATTCCTTTTCTTTTTCCGCAGTAATCTCCACTCCCTTTGCTTTGAGGTTGGCCTCCTGTATCTGCAGGAGAGTTTTAGCGGCCTGAGCTCCGCCCATTACCGCAATTTGCGCGGTAGGCCATGCTACAATAAGCCGGGGGTCATATGCTTTACCGCACATAGCGTAGTTACCTGCTCCGTATGAATTACCCGTGACGATGGTAAATTTGGGCACCACCGAATTAGCTACCGCGTTTACCATTTTCGCCCCGTCTTTTATTATTCCTCCGTGCTCACTGCGCGAACCCACCATAAAACCGGTTACGTCCTGCAAAAACACCAGCGGAATTTTTTTCTGATTACAATTTGCTATAAAACGGGCCGCCTTATCGGCAGAATCGGAATAAATTACTCCTCCAATCTGCATCTCCCCCTTTTTTGATTTAACAATTTTACGGTTGTTGGCTACAATACCTACCGCCCATCCGTCAATGCGGGCGTATCCGCACAGAATGCTTTTACCATATAACTCTTTATACTGTTCAAATACCGAATCATCCACCAGGCGCTCTATCAATTCCATGGTATCATATGGTTTTGATGTATCAGACGGAATGATATCATAGATCTCGCTTATATTTTTCAACGGAGGTTTAGGTTCAGCTCTGTCAAATCCTGCTTTTTCTTTATGCCCAATCTTATCCATGATTGCACGTATTCGATCAAGGCAGGCTTCATCATTCGGAAATTTGTAATCAGTTACACCCGATATTTCGCAGTGAGTGGTTGCACCTCCCAAAGTTTCGTTGTCAATATCTTCGCCAATGGCAGCTTTAACCAGATACGAACCTGCCAGAAATATTGAACCGGTTTTATCTACTATCATGGCCTCATCACTCATAATGGGAAGGTAAGCACCTCCGGCCACGCAACTCCCCATGATAGCGGCAATTTGAATAATGCCCATAGAACTCATCACCGCATTGTTTCTGAAAATGCGTCCAAAATGTTCTTTATCGGGAAATATTTCATCCTGCATAGGCAGGTATACTCCGGCACTATCTACCAGGTAAATAATTGGCAGGTTATTTTCCATGGCAATTTCCTGCGCACGCAAATTCTTTTTGCCTGTTATCGGAAACCATGCTCCGGCTTTTACGGTAGCATCATTGGCTACAATTACACAAAGGCGTTTACTCACATGTCCCAAACCAACAATTACTCCTGCTGCAGGACATCCTCCTTCCTCTTCATACATTTCGTATCCGGCAAAAGCACCCAGTTCAATAAAGTCGGAGCCCTTATCAATAAGGTAAGCCACACGTTCCCGTGCAAGCAGTTTCCCTTTCTCTTTTTGTTTGGCAGCCGCTTTTGCTCCGCCACCAAGAAATATTTTTTCTTCCCGTTTTTTTAACTCTGTGAGTTTATCTTTCATATGCGCTTATCCTAATCTTTATTAGCCTTAGGTTCACGGCAAATCTAACCTATAGCTTAAAAAGATGGAAATCACTTTCCGTGTTTTACCAAAAATAAATACTTTTGCGCCCGGGTAGGCGTCATACGACCAGCTCCCTTTGAACTCCCCCAGGCCTTGACCGGAGCAAGGGCAAAAGGTTGTAGCGGTGCGATATGATGGCCGCCCTTTTTTGTTTATCAGCTCATTACAAAACGGTGAGTTGTTTGTGTACAAGTTGACGGGTGCATAATCAACCTCCCCCTTATTTTTGATACCATACCAGAAAGCACATACCATGAAATTTTTTATTGACACAGCCAACCTTGCCCAGATTAAAGAAGCCAACTCTTTAGGAATTCTTGACGGAGTAACCACCAATCCTTCGCTAATGGCTAAGGAAGGAATAACCGGCCGGGACAATATCCTGAAGCATTATGTGGATATATGTAAAATTGTAAAAGGCGATGTGAGTGCCGAGGTTATTTCAACCGATTTTGAAGGTATCATTCGCGAAGGAGAAGAACTGGCCTCGCTGCATGAAAACATTGTGGTAAAGGTTCCCATGATTAAAGACGGAATAAAAGCCATCAGTTATTTTAAGTCGGAAGGAATTCGTACCAACTGCACCTTAGTATTTTCACCGGGTCAGGCAATTTTAGCTGCCAAAGCCGGTGCTACTTATATCTCCCCTTTTATAGGCAGGTTAGATGATATTGCTTTTAACGGGCTGGAGTTAATTGCTCAAATTGCAGGTATTTTTGCCATGCAGGGTTACGAAACGCAAGTATTGGCTGCCTCAATCAGAAATCCTATTCATATTGTAAAATGTGCCGAAATCGGGGCTCACGTTATCACAAGTCCGTTAGAACCAATTCTGGCTTTACTTAATCATCCGCTCACCGATAGCGGACTACAGAAGTTTTTAGCCGATCACAAAAAAGCGAACGGGTAATCTTATTTAATCAATTTTATTAATCAAAAGGGTAAGGTCTGAATTTGATTCAGCCAAAATACCCCTTACTCCTGCTTTGGCTGCGGCTTCTATATCACGATGGGCATCGCCAATAAACCAACTTGCAGCTGCATTCAGTTTAAACCTTGCAATAGCCTTTTCTACCATCAGCGAATCAGGTTTACGGCAAATGCACTTTCCAAAATCGGGGTGGTGCGGGCAATAATATATTTCGAGCAAGGGTATTTGGGCGGCAGACAACAAATTGATTAACTTTTGATGAATTCTATCTAAAAAAGCATGGTTATATAAATTTTTAGCAACCCCGCCCTGATTGCTGATGACTACAAACTGAAACCCTTTAGCCTGCATGACTTTAAGAAACGGAACAAGGCTTGGATTGATATGAAAATCCGGTTCTGAGGTAACATAATTGCCTATTTCTGTATTAATAATGCCATCTCTGTCTAAAAAAATTGCTTTTTGCATTAGTTTTATTAATTATTGCGTTAGTTATCGGATACAAAGAAAGAATAAATATTTTGTCAGACAGCATTGTTATTATTCCAACCTACAATGAAATAGAAAACATCGAACGGATGGTGAGGAAGGTATTTTCGTATGAAAAGGACTTCCATATTCTGGTAGTAGATGATAACTCGCCTGACGGAACCAGAACAGTTATTAAAAATTTGATGCCCGAATTTAGCGGAAGACTTCATATGCTGGAACGGGCAGGGAAAGAAGGATTGGGCCGCGCTTATATTGCAGGATTTAAATGGTGCCTGCAAAAAAACTATGGGTATATTTTTGAAATGGATGCCGATTTTTCGCACAACCCTGATGACCTGATAAAATTATATACCGCCTGCGTGCAGGGAGCCGATATGGCCATTGGTTCACGTTACAAAACGGGGATAAATGTGGTAAACTGGCCAATGAGCCGGGTAATGATGTCGTACTACGCCTCGTGGTATGTAAGATTTATTACCGGCATGAGCATAAGAGATACTACAGCCGGATTTGTTTGTTACCGCAGAAAAGTGCTTGAAACAATTGAACTGGATAAAATTAAATTTAAAGGGTACGCTTTTCAGATAGAGATGAAACATACCGCCTGGAAAATAGGTTTCCGTATTGAAGAAGTATCAATTATTTTTACTGACCGTACCGTGGGACAAAGCAAAATGACCAAAGGAATTTTTAAAGAAGCTATTCTGGGAGTAATTGAATTATTTTTTAAAGGGCTGGTAAGAAAATATCCATCCATAAATTAATATCATTTGACTCCTTCCAGTCATCCTGACATTTCATCCATTAACCGGATCAATTACCTGAATGTTTTTTTAATGCTTTTGTCCATGCTGCTTTCATGGTACAGGCCTTTCGAAGTTTTTACCCTATCACTTATCCTTATCGGTCCGCTTCATTATTTTACTGAAATTTCTTGGCTCGATAAAAGAAACTATTTCGCATTTTCCCGCTCACAGTTTTGGTTATTTATTCCCATTAGTTTTTTTATTACCATAGGCGGACTGAACCGCGCCTCACCAATTAATCAGTATGCGGTAAGCCTTCTATTCGGCTGTTTTGTTTACGCATTTTTTTCAATACGCATACCAAATCTGCTAAAAAATCTGGCCGTTTATTTCGTAGCAGTTGCCATAGCGCATATAAGCGGAATGGACATGCAGCCTTATTTCATCATCACCTTTGCTGTTTTATTGCCTACCATTTTGCATGTACTGGTATTTACTTTTTTATTTATGATTGCAGGAGTTAAAAAGAATCCCTTGCTCTCGGGCTTTGTTTCCCTTGCAGTATTTTTAGGTTGCACCGTTTTACTTTTAGTTCTCAACCCGTTTAAAAACGTGAATGAGCCGGGGCATTTCTATATGGACTTTTATAAAAATATGGCTTCGCTTAATAAAGTACTGAGTGACTTATTGCATATTGGCCGAATTAATCAACCATCAGAAGTTTTTTCGGGCGATGCTCCGTATCGAATCATGTCGCTTATTTCATTTGCCTACCTTTACCATTACCTGAACTGGTTTTCGAAAACAGAAGTGATAGGCTGGCATAAGGTGAGCAAAAAAAGACTTATTTTTATTTTTGCTTTATGGATAGCAACAGTTGGCTTATACCTTATGGATCATAAAACAGGAATAAACGTAATTTTGTATCTGAGTTTGCTTCATGTTTTACTTGAATTTCCGCTTAATGCGTTATCCTTAAAACAGGTATTTACTTCAGGAGCCAAATAAGTTCAGAGAATCACATATCCCTTCTGGATGGCGTAAATTACTAAGCCGGCTGTATTTCTCGATTTGGTTTTAGCAAGCATTTTCATACGGTAATTCTCAATTGTTTTAGCACTTAATGAAAGGATGTCGCCAATTTCCTGTGTGGTATGCTCCTTACATATTAGTTCTAAAATGCTTATTTCCGTTTTGTTTAAATCAGGCGCATCGGCCACAGGAAGTGAAAATACCGGATGATTATTATTCACTAGTTTTTTGAAGAGAGTCACCGATAAATTATCAGCGAAATAATACTCTCCGGAGTTTACTATTTGAATAGCTTTAATAATTTCTTCGGGGTCGGCATCTTTTAAAATATATCCTCTGGCTCCGGCATCAAACATTTTTGAAACATACAGCTCCTGATTGGAAACAGACAATGCAATAACCCGTGCATCAGGGAAAGCCTGCGTTAGTTGTTTTGTAGTACTTATCCCGTCCAATTTCGGCATATTAATGTCCATTAAAAAAATATCAGGACGTACTCTGGGATAATTTAACAAAAGCTCTTCCCCGTTATCCGATTCAAGTACAATTTCAAAATCGGGGCAAACAGACAAAGCTGTTTTCAAACCTTCTCTGAAAATTTTATGATCGTCAGTAATTGAAATTTTAATTTTATCCATGCATTTAGTTTTCTTCATTCAGTTTCTGTTCTGGGGCCACTCGTATTTCCACTCTCAGCCCGTTTCCGGGTGATGAAATCCAATCAATACTTCCGCCTATCATTTGCACCCTGCTCTCAATATTCCGTAACCCCAAACCTTTCTTTTTGCCGCCCGTTGCAAAGTCTTTCGGATTAAATCCTGTTCCGTTATCCTCATAGGTATAAATTAAACCGGCATCAGAAACAGTTACTCCTAATTTAATTTTTGTTGCTGAAGCATATTTTATGGTATTATTAACCAGCTCCTGACTTATTCTGAACAATGCCAGTTCCGCTTCGGCCGGTATGGCGGCCTCACCTGCCTCATAAAAAAATGTAGTTTCCGTTGTGTTGCTTTCAAAATTACTGAGCAATTGAGCCAGCGCTTCTTTTAATCCAAAATCGAGCAATACTCCCGGCAACAGGCTGTGCGAAATGGAACGTACTTCTTGTATAGACTGTGTTGTGAGGGTTAAGCTCTGAGCAACCATAGAATCGATTTCTTCCTGATTTTTATTTGCCCGCTTTATTCCGTTAATATTTAACTTAATTGCCGAAAGCATTTGGCCAACACTATCGTGTAACTCCCGTGCAAAATACTGCCGCTCCTTTTCCTGAGTATTAATTATAGCATTTAGTAATTCCTGCTGCCGCTCAATCTCCATTTGCTTTAGCATAAGCTTATAACTCTCCTTACGCTTTAAATACAAAACAACAAACGAAACAATGAATCCAATAAGGATAATCATTAACAAGGTTCCCCCAATAACGAAATAACTTATCGAATTGATTTTTTCAGACATAAAAAAGCTGCCCCAAAAATTATATTGGTAAAAATGTTAACTAACCCATGAAATGAATACAATTCTATTGGTAATTTCCTAACATACTTAGAGTAGTCATAGAATGAAAAAATAAAAAAATTAACCGAAAAGTAAATGAATACTCCAGTAATAATCAGTGAATCACTTCGAAATAGCCCAAAATTATCCTGCTCTAATAACTTATATATGGTAAGCCCACTCCAAAAACACAACCATATACATAAAATAGAAATGGGAATAGAATAAAAACGCATGATATTATCCCCCGTCATGGAATAGCAAATAGAAAAAAAACAAAAGAGAATTATGCCTAAATACTGAATCTTATTAATAAATGGCTCCCACTTGTAAAATTCTGAAAAAAGATATGTATAAATAATAAAATCCATTAGACTATGTGCCTGAATAATAAATAAATTATTTGTACGTGTGGCTGCCAAAACCAACGACCAGAATTCAGTAAACACGGTGACAATACAAAAAATAAAAAATGCCCTGTAGGGTGCATTTAGTTTGCGCACTACAACCAGCCCGCAAACGGCAGGTATAAGGGAAGAATAAATGGTCAATATGCCAATTGACACTAGCTATTTAATGGATTATTAACGCTACAATTAGTAGGACATGGTAAGCCAAAATCGGCTATTACCCCGCGTGTCATATCATTTTCTGAAGAATCGGCACCCACAAATACCAAGGTTGGCTGATTAGTAGTATCATTAAAAGCGTAGTAAACTCTGATGCCCATACAATCGGGCTGAGCCAGAATTTGATTTAATAAATCGCGGCCCATAAAAATCGCATTGACTGCATCCTGACCTTTTGCCCGGTAATTGGCGGTTAATGTGGCTGCTTCGTTTAGGGTGATGGCCGAACCCTCTGTTCCGTTAAATGGCATACTAGTTATTTGGTTTAATGTTAAAAATAGCTTCCCTGATTCAGATATCTTCTGAAAAAAAGAGGGTTTTCCCTCTATAAAAAAGAGGGTTTTCCCTCTTGTGCTTATAGAAGCGTTCGCTCTAATTTTACATCCAAAAAATACCTGAACTATGAGGGCCCTATTTCTAGTTTGATCAGATTGATCCATCGCAGGTGTCGTTGCATCCCCCTAAAATCTCTGACACTTTGCGGTGGGTCGGTTTGATTCTGTCAAATATACATAAAGCACCTCAAATGGTAAAAAGACGAAATTCTAATTTATGATAATGCGTTGAAACTAAATTTATTTATCCCGGGCAATCGAATAAATCGGATAGCCCACTTTTCACCCTTTAGGGTAAATACGCAAATGAAAAAGAAAAAACAGACAGGGAAAAAAGAAACCACTAAACAAAAAAAAGAGAAGAAATCTTTTTTAAAGACCTACTTACAATCGGTAATGATTAATTTTGAAGAAGGATATCGTTATATCGAAACAATCAAACAACCCGATGCAGGCACAAATAAATAATCAGGCTTCGTTTATTCAATTACCCGGCCTCATAAATAACCACTTTCTGACTGAAATTGATAAGCTGCTTGAAAATGCCAGTTTTATTGACGGGCAGGCAACCGCCACCATGGGCGCTAAAATGGTTAAGAATAATCTTCAGGCAAACCCTGCCCAACAGGAGTTAATGCAACATTTACAGTATTACATACTTCAGGCTTTTAACCAATCGGGCCTGTTTCAAAATGCTACTTTGCCAAAACAAATTTACGCCCCGGTTTTCAGTCGCTATTCCCCCGGAATGTACTATGGCTGGCATGTAGATAGCCCGGTAATGGGCCATCCTGCCGTGCGTACCGATATTGCCATGACTATCTTTTTGGAAGACCCTGATCAATACGAAGGAGGCGAACTTGAAATACAAACTGAAAATGGAACAGTAAAAATTAAACTGAATAAAGGAGATGCCGTTTGTTACCCGTGTCACTACCTGCACCGCGTATGCGAGGTAACCAGTGGTACACGGAAAGTAGCCGTTACCTGGATTCAAAGCATGATAAAAAGTCCCGAACAGCGCAATATTCTTTTCCGGCTTAAAGAACTTCACACGCGTTTATTTGAAAAAGATGCTCAGTCGCCCGAAGCCAATGAATTGCTGCAAACCTATAGCAACCTGCTACGGATGTGGGCCGAAATATAATAGACTCAGCAATGATTGACTTCTATAAATTTCCCTTCACTTTTAATATAAGTGAAACCCGAAAATTAGTACTTGAACTACCTTCAAACACCTGGATCCCTCATTACAACAAAAACGATTATGAAGGAGACTGGAGTGTAATTGCCCTGCGCTCGGGGTGGGGACATGAATCCAACATTTACTCTGTGCCTATGCCCGCTCATTCTTTTCAGGATACGCCTGTCATGAGCCAATTTTCTGATGTACAAAAAATATTAGAACGGCTTAAATGCGATAAAACATCGGTGAGGTTTATGAAATTGAGTAAGGGTGCCGATATAAAAGAACACTGTGACGACAACTTAGATGCTGAAACCTCGGGTGAAGCCCGACTGCATATTCCAATACAAACGCATAATGATGTTGCCTTTTATTTGAATAAACAACTCGTTAAAATGAAAGAGGGCGAATGCTGGTATCTTAATTTTAATTTGCCGCACAGCGTGGCAAATCCCGGACCGCTTGACCGCATACATCTGGTAATTGATTGCGTGGTGAACGATTGGTTAAGGCAACTGCTCTTTCATTCTGCCTGACCATGCCAGTATTTCCGTTACGGCCGGTTCTGGTTGCCGATCAAATTTATTTTTCGCCAGTTGAACTCAATGAAGATGCCTTTGGTGAACCGTTTTTTGATGATTGTTTAAAAACTACTCCTGTTAACGAAAAGTGCGACTTAGATACCTGCGAAGTTCCTCTTCACATCATCGAACCCGAAGCATTTATTTTTCATCTTTCCCATTGTGGTTCCACCCTGATGGCCCAATCACTGGCCGCCATAAACAGCCACCGGGTAATAAGCGAACCTGAAATAATTAATACCATTTTTTTATCTAAGGTATTTAATAACGACCCTGACGAAAAATGTATTAACCGGCTGCGTTTAGCCATTCGCTTACTGCTGCAACCCGTTAATGCGAATGAAAAACATGCTTTTATTAAATTCACCTCCTGGAATATTTTTCATGCTGAGTTAATAAGAAAAGCGTTTCCCGAAACTCGGTTTATATATATACACCGGGAGCCTGCCGAAGTTATCGCATCACTTAAAAAAGATCCGAATGGTTTTGCTCAATGGAATAAACATGCTGCACCTGTACTTGCATCCCGGTATTTAAAAAAATCGGCTGATGAAATTTACCGGCTTACCACTGATGAATACCTTGGTGAAATGCTTTTGCTGCATATGCATCATGCGCTTCATTCATTGCCCGCGCATACTGGTTATCTCATTTTTCCGGATTGGATAAAACAATTCCCCGATAACATTTTTAACGATTCCGCGCGCCTAACAGTCATTCGCAAAAAAATGACTCAACGCCTTTTATTCAATGCCAAAAAACCTGCTGAAAAATTTAATAAGTCCGGTGAACCAGCTGAAAAAATACTACTAAGCAATTCATTACGGATAAAAATACAGGAAATTCATCTTCGTATATTAGACCGTACAAGCAATAAAATTGGTTCAAAATAATTACCCTAAAGGGTAAATATTTTTAAAAAAAATGAGGGTTTTCCCTCTTGTTTTAAAACAAACAAAATCGGTTTTTTACAAAACTGATATCTGAAAAAATAAAATTTAAACCAAAGCAAAAACAAAAAATGACCGCCAACCCAATAACCGGCCAACAGCCATTTACCAATGAAATGGCGAAAAAAATGATTGACTTTGTAAGGAGCCTTGGTATTGAAGTAAAACATGCAAGCGTTCCCGACAATCCGCTTATCCCCGGTATTCGGGTGCAGCATGGTGTAATGCTCATTGATGAAAATAATCTTACTTATCCGGGAGATATTTTATATCAGGCAGGTCGCATGGCCATTCTTCCGGCAGGCGAACGTGCTTCATATAACGGAGAAGATCATCCGGATAAAACAACTGAAGCCGCACAGGCCATGACGGCTATGTGCTGGTCGTGGGCCGCACTTACTCATTTGCAAATTGCACCTGAAGTAGTATTTCACAACGGAGGATATAAAGGACAATCCATGCAAATAATTCATGGATATCAAAGCGGGGCCTATATGGGGCTTCCTATTATGCAAATGTATGAGATGGCCTATGAACCGCATCAGGCAGCGGCTAAAGGATTAAACCCTTTTCCCTACATGTACAAATGGATTAACAGCTAAGCTTTATCTAAAATAAATTTTCAAACTAAAAAAAATTACACTTTATGGAAGGAATGATTGGTGAAATCCGCATGTTCGCGGGAAATTTCGCCCCCAAAACATGGGCATTTTGTTCAGGGCAAACCGTGAACATTGCCTCCAACACCGCCCTCTTCAGTATTCTGGGTACAACCTACGGAGGGAATGGAACCACCACCTTTGCTTTGCCCGACCTGCGCGGTCGTATGGCTGTAGGACAAGGGACCGGACCGGGTTTATCTCCTATTGCTCTTGGAGAAAAAGCCGGTTCTGAAACGGTAACCCTAACAACTAACAACATCCCTCCCCACTCGCATGTGGGTGCAGGTACTTTTAGCGGCACCTGGAAAATGCCGGCCAGCACTGAAAGTGGTGGTGCTACCCCTACCGGTAATGCCATTGGTGTTACTTCAAGCAACATGTTCGATGGGGGTACAGATGCATCTCTTGCCAATGCGCCCATCACGGGCAATGTAACTGCCGCAATCAGCCCGAATGGCGGAGGTTTTCCTTTCTCCGTGCTCGGGCCGTACATTGCCGTCTATTATATAATTTGCCAGTTTGGCGTTTTCCCTTCGAGAAACTAAGACTATTCATTTATTAAAACTTAATTTAAAAACACATTTATGGAAGGATATATAGCAGAAATGAGGTATTTCGCCTCCAATTTCGCCCCAAAAAACTGGGCATTATGTGCCGGTCAGCTGATGGCCATTTCAACCAATCAGGCTCTTTTTAGTTTATTAGGTACTACCTATGGTGGTGATGGACGTACCACTTTTGCACTGCCTGATGCACGCGGCAGATTTATAGTGAGCCCCGGACAAAGCCAGGGCACAAGCAATTATGCGCTTGGACAAAAGTCCGGTTCGCCTACTACTACCCTCACCTTACAGAATCTCCCTTCGCACACACATACTATTGTGAGTAGCGCTGTGTCTGGCAGCGTTACTCCGGTAGGATCAACCGAAACGTCAACTAGCGAACCCAATGGAATGCGGTTTGGTGCCGGAGACGGAATAAATCCATATTCGCAAACAGGGTCGCCTGATACTACGCTTACTCCGGCATCGGTTTCGGGCATTACCAACAATATAAGTATTGGTACCTCGGGTGGCTCACAACCCATGCCCATTCTCAGTCCGTACCTCGGGCTAAATGTGGTGATTTGCCAGTTTGGTATTTTCCCATCCAGAAATTAATTCTTAAACTCTTAATTCAATTTATTTAAACTTAATATAAATTTACATGGAAGGATATATGTCAGAAATAAGACTCTTCGGAGGCAACTTTGCCCCTCAGGGTTATATGCTGTGTCAGGGCCAGCAAATGAGTATTGCTCAATGGTCGGCACTATACGCATTACTTGGAACTATGTATGGTGGAGACGGTGTACAAACTTTTAACCTCCCAGATTTGCGTGGCCGTACTCCAATTGGGGCAGGACAGGGCCCCGGACTTCCTATGATGGATGAAGGACAGGCAGGTGGTTCTGAAAGCATGACCATGACAACGCAATACATGCCTGTTCATAATCATGCATTAACTGTTAGCTCCATTACGGCCAGCGCTTCACTCAAAGCGTTTACAACAGCCGGAAGTTCAGACCAGCCTATAGCAAGTTTTATGGCCAGCGCACCTGAATTGTACGTTGCCCCTGCATCGGCTGATGCATTCATGGCTCCTCAAACTGTTAGTGGTACAGTATCGCTTTCCCTAAGTGCAACCGGTAGCGGCCAACCTTTCAGCAACCGATCTCCTTATCTTGGTATTAATTTCATTATTTGTGTAGAAGGTATATTCCCTAGCAGAAATTAATATTTAACGTAATTACAACTATTTAAAACCTGTAACCTTCGGATAACTAAAATCCGGAGGTTGCAGGTTTTTAGTAATTCAAAGAATGAAAATTTCGGTTTTATGTAACAGTCGCCTGGCTATTCCGGCCATTCAACAGTTAGCCCTTTCGGGTGAACTGAAGGGAGTAGGTGTTCCCGATCGTGCTCATGAAGATAATGAGGAAATCTCTTATGTGTGCAACCGGCTAAATATTCCTGTTCACACCCTTCAGCATACCGGTTTAGAAACAAATCTGGTCGAATGGATCAAGAAATGGAATCCGGATGTGGTGCTGGTATTTACCTTTCCCTATAAAATTCCTGAAACGGTTTTACCAATTCCCGATTACGGATTCATTAATTTTCATTTTGGGTTATTACCCGCTTACAGAGGTTCGGATGCCATTTTCTGGCAAATAAAAAACCGGGAACCCATGGGCGGTATCAGCGTGCACCAAATGACCGGTGAACTGGACCGAGGGCCCATTTATTTTATTCAAAAAGTTGCGATTGTTCCCGATGACACTTATGGCTCTCACAGCAACGCTTTAAGTTTTGCCGGTGCAGGTGCCGTGTCAAACTTGCTTTTGATGCTTAAACAGGGCAAACAAGCCACTGCTCAAAACGAACAGGAGGCATATTATTACCACCGCCCCACGCTGGAAGATGTGATGATAGACTGGACTAAACCCGCTGATGACATCATCGCTTTAATTAACGCCTGCAACCCATGGAATAAGGGAGCGTTTACTATCCAAAATAACACTCCAGCAAAAATTATTCATGCATATAAAATAACATATGAAGAAAAACACCATTTACCAGGGTTTATAAAAAGTATCACCGATAAAGGACTTTTGGTTTGTTGTAGCAAAAATGATCACTTGCTTATACAAACCATTTTTGTTAATAATGAATTTTTGAATAGTTGCCGATTTCAAAAGACTAGTTGGAAAGAGGGTTTTTGTTTCTATAATCCTTAAATCTAGCATCTAACTTTATCTTATACTTCGATTGCAACATTTAATTAGGTTAATTTACATTCGAATACTATAGAAAACTTGTATTTATTCAATATTTAGTTATAAAAAATGAAAAAAAATGCGCTTTTATTTTGCTTGCTTCTTGTCTTGTTGAAGCATTCAATTGCTCAAAATCCAAACCCACGTTGGCTATATGTAGACAACCTCGCAGGCATTTTAGGTACGCCTTATCAGGCGGAACTTATTACATACCTCGATAATCAAAACATAACATACATTGCCGCTTATCAGGTGCATGAAATATCTATAGCACACCCTTGTTTGCTGGCAGATTTTATAAGTCAATGTCATGCGGTGGGTACGGGCGTGGGTGCTATTCTCAGCAGCCCCTGTTCAGCCGGCAGCAGCCACGTTTCCATTGGCACCTTCTGGTATGATAAATACCTGAATATTGTTGATTATAACAACCAAAGTGTAACCACCCTTCCTGCCATGTGCGGTTCGGGATGGAATTTCACCTCTCCCCAGATTGACGCTATCCACATAGAGAACGAATACTGGAATATGCACCCTGACGATTACAACGATATGGTGACCAATATGAACAGTATGATAAGTCATCGCAGTATCAATAGCACCAATATAGAGTTCCATATTCATATGGCCAGGTATCCTTCAGGTGGAAGTTGGCCAAGCGTTGCTACACAGGCCGGATTTATTGCTGATAACTTTAATGTGGTGCAGGTCGTCAATTACGCTTCTGACGAAAATAAATTGCTCGACAATACTTTAAACATAGTAAAACCACTGCTTGATAACACAACGAAAAGCCAACTGAATGTTTCCATACTTTTTTCAAACCTCTGCAATGCATCAGGCGATTGGTTGAGAAGTAATAGCTGGAACCATGACCTTTTATATGCGGATAAGTACACCAACAAACTTAACGCATTTAATAGCTCATCCCAAGCCTGTTCAACCTCGTATTATGGATGCAACCAATCAAAATTGAACTTAATGCCTCCAACCTGGTTCTCCTACTCCTTTGAATTCTCATTTCCCGATATCCTATGTGATGGAGTATTTCACCCCAATCATCCCGAAAACAGCACCTCAAACCTATCCAAAGAATTTGGCACGATTGAAACCCTACCTGGGGGGGCTAAGCGCAATGCCAGTCAGGATCGGGTTGTTATCCAGCCACCACAATTACAATTAATGACTAACCTTCATCAGTTAACTGACCCTTTTCATAGTTACACATTTGAGGCCTGGATCAATGTACCGGCCGTGGTATTATCAACCGAATATGCTACCAACAACACTATACGTACTCTTTTTGTCAACTACTCATACTCTTGGGAGATTACAGAAGACGATATTATCGTTTTTGCGCATCATCCCGTCAACGGTTTTCGTATTGCGCTTGATAATAGCAACCACCTCATGGTAGCATCGCCCAACTTCACTGATGCTTCAGGCAACACCTTTTATATGCCTCCCGCCAATTACTCCCCCACTTTTACCAGAACACTCGATGAGATTAGGGTAACAGATGACAATGCTCTTCCGACCAATAATTGCTTACGTGTAACTGTAAAAGTTACATACCTAGCGGGCCCAGACAGGCAGGTGATCGATTTCTATGTGAACGGGGTACACAGTTCACAAAAAACCATTGCGGTACATTTAAATGGTAATGCAATTGGAGATCATCATCGTTGCCTTATCGGTGGAGATCCGCTCTATTGGGTTACGAATCCTGTAACTGCAACCCAATTCTTAAATTGCTCAACCACTTGTAACGTACCACCCACGTTTGTAGGTTTGATTGACGATGTAAAAATATGGGATACCTCACTTGATAACTCCATCATCACCGCCATTCCATCGCAAAGCATGTATAACAATAATCGTGATCTCTTCTATTGGAAAGAAAGTGACCATTTGGTATCCAATTGGCGGTTTGATGAACGTTTTCAAAACAGGATTGTTATTGACAATTCTCATAATAATTATGATGGCTTTACAAGTGTTAATGGAATAGTTTATCCATTTCAAAGCCTGCCATCCTTTCCAGCCATTTCTGGATTTGATGAACAATTTGAGCCAAAAGGGGGTGTTGTAAGTTGTTATGCTTATGAAACACAAGTGGGCAGTTATTTTGACGGAGATAAAAAAGTGATAGAATTAGCTAGTGCCAGCAGTACAAATGGATTGAATTTAGGCACAGGTGAATTTTTTTTAGAGGCGTTGATTAATGCTGAATACTCAGGGCAAGAGCAAACCATTCTCTCTAACAGGAATGCCAGTGGAACCAATGGGTTTCTATGGGGAATAGATGCAAATGGTCGCATGTTTTTCCAGTTCGGCAATAATGCTGCAACTCGTATCACGACCGACCCTCTTGACCCGTTAAATATTCTTTCAAATATTGGTTTTGATATTTATGATCACGTAAATGATGATTACACATTTGGCCCAGTGCCTTTAATCCAACTCTCTGATCCTGATATTCTACTTTTTAATGGTTGCCACCATGTAGGTGTTTCACGTGTTATTGAAGGAGGGTTAACGTATATGTGCTTTTACATAGATGAAATGCGCAGCCGATTTTACAGGAGTAGCACTGCACATTTTTCATTCATCACCGCTGATATTACAAGTGGTGCGGCAGATTATCTTTGTGGATGGGATGAAACTGCGCGTAATCCAAACCTATCGAACCTATCGTATAAAGGACTGATTGATGATGTACGCATTTTTAACATCTCAGACGCAACCCGTTGGTATAACTATAGAAACTATGTTAGCCCAGGTAGCTATGCAGGGTATGGTGCCGATCCGGGTCTCGTTGAGAATGAAAGTTATTTTATACAAAGAGGTGGACGTATTCTGGAACATTATAATGGTGGCAGTTGTGCAGTTGACCTGAACTTTGAGGACTATAAAAGAGATTCCCGATACAATTACCACGGTTCTCGAGGAAACCAATTGATGAACAACGGACCTTTTACTGTAAATTCAAATATGCTTGCCAACGCAATCTTGGGCAACACGCCAACAGCTGAATTCAACCACGACCCGATGCTCACTGTAAGCTGTAGCAATGTGTCTTCAAGTGTTCCCGAACTGAAAGGACCCGGGCCAGGACCAAAACCTGAATTATCGGCACAAACTATTGGATTCAGTAACCTCATAGCTTATCCTAATCCATTTAGTGATATTATTACTTTCCAATCTACCGAAACCATCTCACTTATTGAGGCATTTGACATAAGCGGGAGAAGTGTCACCATTGACCTTCGGGGAGATATGTTACACACTGGCAATTGGTCAAAAGGCATGTACATCATCCGTGTAACCACAACAGGACAATTGACAACAACTTTTAAAATGATAAAATAGACACTCTAAAACAAGCAATTTACTTTATGAAAAATAAACCAAAAAACAAAAAGGCCGTTCTATTTCTTTTTCTTCTTTTTTCATTCTCATTAGGTGTTCATGCCCAAGGCACAACTCTTGCCTTGGGCGATATTGCTTTTACCGGCTATAACTGCACTTCTACGCCTGATGAATTCTCTTTTGTAATACTTAAGAGCACGGGGATTACCAGCGGCACTACTATTTATTTTACTGACCGACCATGGAAAAGCGGCAGTTGCGGTACAGATAATTTTTGCAGTACAGCGGATCATGCTTCATTTCCAGAATCAGGCAGCCAAATTGTGTGGACATCCAGTAGCTCTTTATCTTATGGCACTCATGTAAAAATATCCGGTACAAGTGCCTCAAATGGTTCTGTTACGGGAACAGCACTTGTTCTTAGTAATGCGGGCGATCAAATTTTTGCTTTGCAAAACGGAGCCGGAAGTACCGATACATCGAATGCCCGAACAGGCACCATGCTTACCGGCATTCATGCCAATAAAACAACCAATACCGGTTGTTCTTTCAGCACTACTAACTGGGATGACTGCACTTCTAATATTACTTCCGATATTTGTCTAAGTGCTTCAAATTCCAACAGGCCGGCCTGCCTTACCAACGGCACCAATTGCTTAGTGTTGCTGGATGGGAGCAGCAACGAGGTTGACAACGGGGTGTACAACTGCACCAGTGCCAGCAGCAATACCAGCGCGGCCGCCATCAATGCCATGCGCACTGCTATTAACAATAGGAATAACTGGACAACCCAGAACACTACAGCTGTTACCATTCCTCCTTCAGGTTGCGCTCCGCTGCCTGTAAGCTGGGTGTATTTTAACGCCAACCCCAGTGCCAACGGAGCCATGATTGAGTGGGGTACCGCCTCCGAACGTAATTGCAGCCATTTTGAAGTGCAGCGCAGTTTTGACCTCAACGAATGGGAGACCCTGCAACATGTAACAGGCGGAGGTACCAAATATAAACCCACTGCCTACTGGTACGAGGATATTACCGTTGGCAATATGTACCAGATTATTTACTACCGCATAAAACAAGTGGATTTAAACGGATGGTACGAGTACACCCCCATTCGCACCGTTGACAAAAAACAGACAACCGGAGGATACACCGCTTTCTCATTTAACGGCAATCCATTTTCTACCAGTACTGTATTGAAAACATTTTTGCCCAATTTTGGCGAGGCCCATATCGAAATTCTGGATGCCAGCGGACGTTCCGTGTTTGACCGCGTGTATCATTATACTGGCGGGTACAACCGGTTTAATCCATATACCGAAGCCCACGAAGCCATTTCAAAACCCGGCTTTTATTTTATCCGTGCTTCCATTGAAGGAGAAACCAAGGTATTTAAACTGATAGTGCAGTAATCTTTCAAAAAGAAACGTCATCGCGCGTGTCCCGACTTTTCGGGAAACATGTACCCAAGGTGAAGCAATCTCCTAAAATTAGCTCTCTGCGAACCACCAGGAGACTGCTTCCCCGTATAGACGGGATGTCCCACGTTCCTCGCAGTGACGGAAAAAACAATTCAAATCGTCATTGCGCTTGTCCCGACTTTTCGGGAAACATGTACTCATGATGAAGCAATCTCCAACCACGAAGACGTCATTGCGAGGAATGTACTCATGACGAAGCAACCTTTAGCTAAACACAGTTAATCGCTTCGAACTTTTGCCCATTGCTAACCACAAAGAGATCGCTTCCCGGTATAAACGGGATGTACCACGTAACTCCCCGAAAAGTCGGGACAAGCACTATGACGGAATATTTTATTTTTTTAGAATAAAACAAGTTCTTACATTTACAAAAAAACCTCATGACTTCACTACCCATCTTAGACCTGATTGCCGGATTGATTTTTATTTATTTTCTGCTAAGCATTGTGTGCAATGCCATTTTTGAAGGACTGTCGGCATTGCTCAGCATACGCTCCAACATGCTTACTCAATGGATAACTCAAAATTTTCCAAATCTGGCCGGGCACTTTTTAGATCACACCATGCTTAAGGGAATTTCGGCAAAAGGCAAAGGCAACTCTTATTTATCGGCTTCCAATTTTTCGCTGATTCTGGTAGATGCCATCGCCAAAGAAATAGGAAAAGTGCCCGAAACATTAGCCGATATAAAAACAGCTATTGAAGATTTTGAAACACGCAATACACAAATTTTCCCACCCGATTTTCAACGCGCTCTTAAAATTTTTATTGCCGAGAGTCAGCAGGCTGCTGCCAAAGCCGAACACGGAAAAAGTGAATTGCAGCAATTCAGAAATTATGTAGAACATTGGTTCGACAGCATGATGGAGCGTGTTGGAGGTGCGTATAAAAGAAAAGCACAGGCAGCTTCCTTTATTATTGCACTTATTACTTCAGTTGCACTCAATATTGACAGCATCCAGCTGATGAATTACCTGTACAACAACCCCGATGGAAGGCAGGCACTGGCGGCAGCCTCTTACCGGGCCGCAGGCGATACTTCGTATATGCATACAGTGAATAAGATTAAACAACAGCAACAGGCCATTGAGGTAAACGACAGCAACCCAGCTGTAAATGATTCGCTACAGGCCATTAACCAAAACCTTACACAGGTAATAAGTGCGGTGCAGCAGCAAAAACAAGCTATTGATACCACAGCGGCTACCTTGGCCATGTATGTTCCGTTTGGCTGGAGCCATGAAGCAAAAGCTGATTTCAAAAAAAATCCGGTACGCAAAACCGGAGGCCTGCTCATAACCATTTTTGCCGTGTGTCTGGGCGCCCCATTTTGGTTTGATTTATTAGGGAAAGTAGCCAACCTGCGCAACAGCATTAAACCGGAAACAACCGCACAAAAAGAAAAAAACAATACCTGATTTTATGAATAATGCAACCATATCAGTCAACCCTACTGAAACCATTTGTGATTTTTTACAGCAAATAGGAATTAAGGTACATAAAGAACCGGTGAATGAAGAAACCTTTTTACCGGGTATTTTAATCAAACACGGAGAACTGGTGATTGATGAAAGTAAATTGAAATATCCCGGAGATATTTTGCACGAAGCCGGCCATATAGCCGTAATGACTCCTGATGAACGAAAACTAAGTTACGGAAATGTGGGGCAACCTGCCGATGCACAAAAAGCATTGGGCGAAGAAATAATGGCCATTTGCTGGTCGTATGCGGCCTTATCAAAACTCAACTTACCCATCAATTGCGTGTTTCATGAAGATGGTTACAAAGGCGCCTCCGACTGGCTGATTGAAGAATACGAAAAAGGAAATTACATTGGCTCTGCCACCCTTCAATGGATAGGTTTGTGTTACGATGTGCAAACAGCGCAAAGCAAAAATGCCCGGCCATTCCCATCGATGATTAAATGGCTGCGCGACTAAACAACTTCTGACGATAAAAACAAAAAAGGCGATTCAAAAATGAATCGCCTTTCTATAGCTTCTCTGAAAAGGTAATTTAAGCTAATACTACTACCTTGCCTTTAGTAACTTCAACAACGCCACCTTTAATCTCAAAATTCTGATCGCCCGAGTCGGTTTTTACCCGAACACTTCCGGCATCTAAACTTGACACCAGCGGAGCGTGATGGCTCAATACTTCAAACTGTCCTTTGCTTCCGGGAAGTTTAACCGAGGTGGCTTCTCCGGAAAACAATACTTTATCGGGGGTAAGAATATCTACCTGCATGTTTCTTTCAGTTTATTTGGCTTCGGCCAGCATTTTTTCTCCTTTAGCCACAGCCTGCTCAATAGTACCTACTAAGTTAAACGCAGCTTCCGGGAGGTAATCATATTGTCCGTCCATAATGGCGTTAAATCCTTTAATGGTTTCTTCAATTGGAACCAGCTCACCTTTTAATCCGGTAAACTGTTCGGCCACGTGGAAGGGTTGTGAAAGGAAACGCTGTACACGTCTGGCGCGGGCCACGGTGAGTTTATCGTCTTCACTCAACTCGTCCATACCCAAAATAGCAATAATATCCTGGAGCTCTTTGTAACGCTGTAAAATCATTTTTACACGCTGGGCGCAGTTGTAATGTGCATCGCCCACAATTTGCGGAGTAAGGATACGCGAAGTAGAATCCAACGGGTCAACCGCAGGATAAATACCCAACTCGGCAATTTTACGGCTCAATACCGTAGTTGCATCAAGGTGAGAGAAAGTAGTAGCCGGAGCCGGGTCAGTCAAGTCATCGGCAGGCACATAAACCGCCTGAACCGAAGTGATGGAACCACGCTTGGTAGAGGTAATACGCTCCTGCATGGCACCCATTTCGGTTGCCAGTGTTGGTTGGTATCCTACCGCTGAAGGCATACGGCCTAACAGGGCCGATACTTCGGAACCTGCCTGTGTAAAACGGAAAATATTATCAATAAAGAAAAGAATATCGCGGCCACCTGATTTTTCATCACCGTCACGGAAATACTCGGCAATTGAAAGACCTGAAAGTGCCACACGGGCACGGGCTCCCGGAGGTTCGTTCATTTGTCCGAACACAAGAGTTGCCTGTGAATCGGCTAATTCTTTCATATCTACTTTTGAAAGATCCCATTTGCCTTCTTCCATGGCGTGAACGAATTCTTTACCATATTTAATTACGCCTGATTCAATCATCTCGCGCAACAGGTCATTTCCCTCACGGGTACGCTCACCCACTCCGGCAAAAACCGACATCCCTTCGTAGGCCTTTGCAATATTGTTGATGAGTTCCATAATAAGAACCGTTTTGCCCACACCGGCACCACCAAACAATCCGATTTTACCCCCTTTAGCGTAGGGCTCAATCAGGTCAATAACTTTAATACCTGTATATAAAGGCTCGGCTTTGGTAGAGAGCTCTTCATATTTTGGAGCTTCCTGGTGAATAGAGCGGCCTGCAGCAGCTTTTGGCTGAGCCAAACCATCAATAGTTTCGCCTACCACATTGAATAAACGGCCTTTAATTACATCGGTAGCCGGCATTTGAATTGGCGAACCACTGTCAATTACCTCCATTCCTCTAACTAATCCGTCAGTAGAGTCCATTGAAATGGCACGAACGGTGTTTTCACCCAAATGCTGCTGACACTCAAGCACCAGCTTAGTGCCATCGGGGCGATTAATAAATAAGGCATCGTAAATTTTCGGAAGCACGGCATTCTCTTCAGAGAAGCTAACGTCAACCACCGGACCGATTACCTGGGAAACTTTTCCAATATTTTGTGACATAAATGATTGTAGATTTGATGAATAAACTCTTTCAAAAAAACGGTGCAAAAATACGGTTTTACGCCTAATAACAAACAGATACCTTGAATTAGATTTAGCTTTTTTTCAACAGCCTATAAATGAAGCTCACAGAAGTGTTTTACCAGCAGCCCGATGTGGTGGAAATTGCCCGCCAATTACTTGGTAAAGTTTTAACCACCCGATTGAACGGAGTTACCTGCCGGGTAATGATTACCGAAACCGAAGCATATGCCGGCATTACCGACAAGGCCAGCCATGCGTATGGAAACCGCTTTACCAACCGAACTAAAATAATGTATGAAGCAGGTGGTACTGCTTATGTGTATTTGTGTTATGGCATACACCACTTATTTAATGTAGTAACTAATGTTGAAGGAATTCCGCATGCGGTATTAATAAGAGCCGGGCAGCCTTTAGAAGGCGAACAAAGTATGCTGAAGCGAAGAAAGATGAAAGAAATGAACCCGAAACTTAGCACAGGCCCCGGAGCTTTATCGCAAGCAATGGGCATTCACACCAAGCACTCGGGGTTGTGGCTGCTTAATGATAAAATATGGATTGAAGATGCAGGTATAAAAGTTCCTGAGCTGATTTCTTCACCACGGGTTGGAGTTGGCTACGCACAGGAAGATACTTTGCTCCCGTATCGGTTCTACGTAAAAAATAGTAATTGGGTGAGTAAGACTAAGTAAACTACACGAAGTGCGGTAACACTACGGAAACTGAGGTATTGGCACACGCTTATAATGACCATAACTTTTCTCCTTTTCGATACAAAGTAAAAAAGCCGTTTCGGCTTTTTTGCCCGTCATAAATGAGATCAGTTGCCAACTTTTATGATACTCAAATCCTTTTAATTTCTCGGTGTACCTAATAGATTCATGTTTGCGTTTGATTAACCAGCACTCGTTTAAATAATCAATTTCATACGAGATAATTTTATTTAAAGAATCTGATACAATATCAATATGGATTTTCCCGTCTGTATTGGTAATACTTGATTTACTTCCACTCTCAACACACAAACCCTGAAATCCGTTAAAATATTCTTTAAATAAAATTGTTGCATCTAATGGAGCCAACCCTGAATCAACAGTTAATTTGCGACAGTAGAAAGAAGCCGCATCATGTTCGTACCTTTTAGCTAAAGAATCCTTAATGGAACAAATTAAATTGCCGGCCGAATCAAGCATAAATGTTTGATTACCCGATTTGCCTTTCCCTGCGACCAATTTAATAATCAGATAACTTGTATCCGAGTTAAAATTTACTCTCGTAATCTTGTAAGTTACTTCATAAAATATGGGTAGCTTAACAAACTCAAAAGTAAATTGTTCACCTTCTCCCCCATCCTGTGCATAGAGCGTAATGCCACTAAAAAGAATAAGAAATATCAATGCTGCTTTATTCATAGATTACTCCATTGTAATTTAATCTTTGAGCAGGCCATAATAGGAAACTACCATGAACTTCAGGCTTTGCCGGTTCCTTTACTATACCAGAACAGCAGTCTGAGCAGGTAGTAGCATTACAATATTTAAATTTGTCGGTACCAATTGTTTTTTCCTTCACCTCGCACCCTGCACCACCACTACTTCCTGTGCAGTTGCAAAAAAATTCAACATCCTCACCACCAAAAGGTCGTTGTGGCGAAAAAGCAGGATCAAACGGGATGATCCAATACTTTAGACCATTTTCTGGTATTGGAAATATACCTCCAATAGGATTTAGAGTATCATGATAATAGAACCGATAGCTATCGTCAATCTCTAAAACTGAGGTTATCACTGAATTTATAATTAACTCTGTTTCCGGGTCACCAGTCATACTTAAATCACCGACATAAAGCCCGTTGTTTCCAACCATTCCTCTTAATTGTGTCATAAAAATTTAATTTGGTATTGATTATTTGTTAAATTTCCAATTAAGCCCCACACTCGTAAATATTAAAGAGTAGTCTTGTTTAAACGAACTGGTGTAAGATTGCATGGTTAAATAATCTGTCCCTTTGGTGTTGTATTTGCCGGTAAATCTTACATACTCGTTTGATAAACTTATATCAAATCTTTCACTTAGCGGGTAGCGCAGCACCAGCGCACCGGTGTAGTAAAACGAGGTCCCTGCATCGCTGGTTTCGCTGGCATCAACATAATCAAAAAGTGCATCGGCTGCATATGCTGATATGGCTGGGTAGGTAGAAAAACATACACCCAAGCGTGTAGTAAACTCAACAGCTAACTTGTGTGACGAGGTAAAATTATATGTGGCCATACCATACACGGCCGTGTATTTATAATTATTTGCCGCCACGGTGGCAATGGTGGCTCCGGGGGTATTATTAAGCAAATTTCCCGCTGCCTCATCGGCCTCAAATTTGTTGCCCCCCTGTAGAAATCCAAATCCTAAAGCAGCTTTTGGCGAAAAATAATGCTGCCAGTCAATCTGTGCGTTGTACTGCGCAGCAGCCAATGCACGATAATCTCCTGTAGGGAAACTAAACCCCGGTCGAATAGAAATAACTGATTTTACATCTTGTGAATGAGCAGCAATCGTTACAAGATGGGCAACGCCTAAAAGGATTAATTTTTTCATTAAGTTGTTAGTTAAATTTTTTTCGCCTACTCTGAAAAGTTTTCGGCAACCCTTGTTTAGTTATGTTAGATAAAATTTCAAAGTAAAAATAAGTAATTGAAGTTTAAACTAACTTCCTTCACAAAGCAAACTTAATAAATAAAATCAAATACCCAATACATTGGGTGGATATTTTTTTGATTTTGGCTCAGCTTGCCTACGTGATAAACAACCGGGATAAGAAAATGCTGAAGAAATTCGGTAAACACCTGAGAGAGCTAAGGTTATCCCGAAATTATTCACAAGAAGAACTGGCCTTTAGATGTAATTTTAGCAAGAATCAGATAGGAAACATTGAAAGAGGCGAAGTTAATCCAACCTTAAGTACCATTATTCAATTGTCCGAACAATTAGCATTTCCGATTCCAGAACTTTTGAATTTTTGATAAATCTTATTCCTCCGGAAAAAAAAGAGCCTTAAGTTCTGTAGCATCATGCGGTTTCATTTTTCCGGCTAATATCAGACGCAGTTGTCTTCTGCGCAATGCTCCTTCAAAGCGCTTCACTTCCTCCTCGGTCTCAGGTTTTAATTCAGGTACCTTAACGGGATGGCCGTTTCGGTCGAGCGCTACAAAGGTATAGTAGGCTTCGTTGCTTTTAAATTTCTCACCTGATGGGATATTTTCGGCAAACACCGAAATGTGAATCTCCATAGAAGAGTTGAATGAGCGGGTTACTTTCGCTTCCAGCGTAACTACATCACCTAATTTTATACTTTTACCAAATGAAACACTATCTACCGAAGCGGTAACCACAATTTTTCCGGAGTGTTTTTGTGCGGCAATAGCAGCTACTATATCCATCCAGTGCAGTAAGCGTCCTCCCATCAGGTTATTGAGGGTATTGGTATCATTGGGCAATACCAGTTCGTTCATGGTGGTTACCGACTGTGAAGGAGTTTTTTTCTGATCCATCTCTGACATTTTTTCTGCAAAGGTAGCCAAAGCAATTTATTCATTAAGCTTATATTCAAATTCGATAACCGAAGCAGTGGCAGTGGTTACTTTAAAAGGCTCGGCAGGCCGGTGGTTAACTACCCAAACAATTTCTCCATCCGATTCCAGCACAAGACAATTTTCTTTTTGAGCCCTGCTTAGTTTTTGGTCAACAAAAAAATCGCTGAGTTTCTTTTTTCCTTTCATTCCTAATGGTTGAAAACGGTCTCCCTTTTTCCAGGTGCGCAGCGTGAGCGGAAATCTAAGTTTAGCTGTATCGACCAATATTTTTTCACCGGATGTTTTCAGGTTTTCGGGTACTTTTTTTTCTTTCCACTTCAATTCAAATTCATTAGTTACAATACTTCCTTTTGTTTTCTCCAGCAAAAAACTCAACGGTTTCTTAACTGCTTTTTCAACAGGTTGAATAAAAAGTGTTTTTCGGTCTTTTAGCAGCTGATGCGAATGAGACCTGAATATTTTTCCTGACTGATTTTGAACGGAGGCAACAATTTGAAGCACCTGTTCTTTATTGAATCCATACTTATGCAACACCTGAAACAACAAAAAGGCCGGGGTTTTATGCTTAAGTACAGGATCAATTTCAATGCTTATCCCTCCCATCACAACTTTACAGTGTTTTTTTATCCATTTCGATATTTCGGCAGCAATAAACTCATTGGCCTGTTGCACCACCTCGCTGGTATGATTCATATGCTCCACTACCTGCGGGTTTATTCGTAATAGCTGTGGCAGTACATGCAGCCTGATGCGATTGCGTGCATATTTATCTGATTCGTTAGAGCTGTCGTCCCGGTAACGGATTTTGTTTTTAGCGGCAAAGTGTTCAATTTCCTTTCGGGTGGCAAACAACATTGGTCTTACTAATTGTCCGGATTTTGCCCGTATCCCTTCCAATCCGTTTAGTCCGCTTCCGCGTGTTAAATTCAGCAGCAGCGTTTCTAATTGGTCGGTGGCCTGATGAGCTGTAATTAACCGGTCAAAGTTTTCCTGTTTCATTAATTCAGCAAACCACTCATAGCGTAACTTGCGGGCGGTTTCCTGTATGCCAGTTTTATCAGCGGCTGCCTGTTTGGCGGTGAAAAATTTTTTACAAAAAAACGGGATCTTCTTTTCAATGCATACTTTTTTCACAAACTGTTCGTCAGCATCACTTTCTTTTGCGCGCAACCGAAAATTGCAATGCGCCACCGAAACATGGTATCCTTCTTTCAGCAACAGGTGCAATAATACCATGGAGTCTACCCCACCGCTAACGGCAAGTAACAGCTTGTGTTGCTTTGTCATAAGGTTGTTGCTGTTAATGTATTCGCGAAGTTTGTGGAGCATGAGTTGGTATGGTATATGTTCTTAATTCAGGGTTTTTGTTTTCTTTGCAGCAAAGTACGTTTGTTTGAAGCATATCATTTTATTTTTTTTACTGCTCCCCTCCTTTCATTTGCTTGCGCAAAAGAAATCGCAGGTACATATAGAAAATGCCAACACTTTTGAATACGATGAGAGTTCGGGATCAAAAGTGAAACGTTTAATTGGTCAGGTAAGATTCAGACAGGATAACGTGATAATGACCTGCGACAGTGCCTATTTTTTTGATGAGGAAAACCGGCTGCAGGCCTACAGCAGGGTAGTAATACAGCAGGGAGATAGTTTTTTCCTGTACAGCGATTTTCTAAATTATGAAGGCAACACCAAAAAAGCCCACGTAGAAGGTAATGTGCGCATGACGGACCCAAGTATGGATCTAACCACTACCGATATGGATTTTGATATGCAAAACAATATCGGGTATTATACCAACGGAGCAACCATTATTAATAAACAGAATAAACTCACCAGCAAAACAGGTTATTATTACAGTAAAACCAATCAGGTTTATTTTAAACGTGATGTTTTATTAGTAAACCCCGAGTACACCATTGACTGCGATACGTTGAGCTATAACTCGGTAAGTAAAACTGCATTTTTTATGGGGCCCACGGTTATCAAAAGTCAGGATAATACCATTTATTGTGAAAACGGCTGGTACGATACACAGAGAGAATTATCTCAATTTAGCCGCAACGCCCGGCTATTCAGTAAAGAGAATATGATTTTTGCCGACAGCCTTACCTACAACCGAAAAACGGGGATTGGAAAAGGTTTCAGAAACATACGGGTAATTGACACTGCTGAAAAACTAACTATACGGGGTGAATTTGGAGAAGTAAACCGACTGAAAAAAATTACCTACATGACTAAAAATCCGGTAGCCAAAAAATACACCGACAACGATTCCCTTTATCTCTATGCCGATACCCTTTTCTACAACCAGACAAAAGATTCAACCCGTATTTTAAAAGCCTACTACCATGCCAGCATATACCGGAAAGATATGCAGGCCGTAAGTGATTCCATTGTTTACTCCTTTAAAGATTCAACCATCACGCTTTTCCGGAACCCCATCATGTGGTCGGAAGAAAAACAACTCACAGCCGATACCATCCGATTGTATATGCACAAGAATAAACTCGATTCCATGCATATGCTAAGTAATGCTTTTATTGCCATGATGGAAAATGCGAAACACTTTAATCAGATTAAAGGCCGAAATATGAAAGCTGTTTTCAAAAATCAAAAACTGCATCAGGTGTTTGTATATGGAAACGGGCAAAGCATTTATTATGCAAAAGACAGCAGCGGGTATCAGGGAGTAAATAAAATTGAATGCAGTTTTATGCAAATTCGCCTTGATTCGAACAAACTTCAAAAAATAACCTTTTACGAAAAACCCGAAGGGGTAATTTACCCGGTTGATAAAATTCCGGACCAGGAACTGCGCTTAAAAGGATTCAACTGGTACGGGGACAGACGCCCCAAACTGAATCTAAAAACCTTATTTTAAGCAGTATAAATTTTTGGCAACGTCTTTGAACAGAAGGGATATTATTTTTTCTGTACCTTTAACCTTAATAAACCAAAGATATGAAAGCGAAACATTTACTCACTATTGCATTATTGTCTGGGGCATTTGCAGCAAATGCCGCCACTATTACCGCTTCCGCCAGTGGAAAGTGGGACGTTAACTCCACATGGAATCTGGGTCGTCAACCGCAAGGCGGAGACTCTGTTGTAATTGGCTCAGGAAAAGAAGTTACAGTTGATAATAACATAACCCCTTCAGGATCCTCTGCAATTAAAATAGGAATTTCGGGAACACTTAAAATTGAAAGTAACGGAAGCAAACTTAATCTTCCTTGCGGCTCGATGGTTTATATCCTTACCGGTGGCAGTATCAATCAGTCGGGAAATGGAGCCAGCCAAAGTATACGTTCGTGCGGCAGTGTTATTTATTCGGGCACCAGAGGCAACATTATCACCCCGGTTACCATTAGTGAATCTGCACCGTTGCCTGTAACGTGGTTAAGTTTTAATGCTAAACGTGCCGGAGAAACATCCGTTAACTTAAAATGGAGTACCGCTTCTGAAATAAACAATTCGCATTTTGAAATTGAACGCAGTGCCGATGCCAAAAACTTTACGGTAATTGGAAAAGTAAAAGGCAATGGCACCACAAGTCAGGTAAGTAATTATACCTACAGCGATGCATCGGGTGTGGCCGCTAATTGTTATTATCGCCTTCGTCAGGTAGATTTAAACGGGAAAAGTGAATACAGCATTATTATAGCAGTTCCTGCATCGGCCAAAACAGTGGCTAAACAGGCAGCAGGCTCCAATATTGTTTCATTAAATCCAAATCCGGTGGTTGATATGGCCGAGTTAAGAGTAAAAGGATATGAAAATGTGAATGCAAACATACAGGTAGTTGATATGAGCGG
>JAIBAK010000046.1 GCA_019695215.1 Bacteroidia bacterium
TCAAAATCGGTGCGGCTGTGAATGCCTTCCATTTCTTTAAAGCCAAACGGAAAGTCAAATTCAATATCCACGGCTGCATCGGCATAGTGAGCCAGTTTTACGTGATCGTGGAAGCGATACTTATCCGCACCATACCCTAATTTATTATGCCATTTGATACGTGCTTCTTTCCAGTATTCGTACCATTGTTTTTGTGTGCCGGGGCGAATAAAAAACTGCATTTCCATCTGTTCAAACTCGCGCATACGCATGATGAACTGGCGTGCGATGATTTCGTTACGGAATGCTTTACCGGTTTGTGCAATACCAAAAGGAATTTTCATCCTGCCGGTTTTTTGCACGTTGAGGAAATTCACAAAAATGCCCTGTGCCGTTTCAGGCCGCAGGTACACTTTATCCGATTCATCGGCTGCTGCGCCCATTTCAGTTGCAAACATCAGGTTGAATTGGCGCACATCGGTCCAGTTGCGGGTTCCGCTGATGGGACAAGCGATTTCGTGTGTTTCAATCAACGATTTTAATTGGGGCAGGTCATTATCAAGTAACGCTTTGTCCATTGCCTCCTGCAACTCATTCGCCTTATTTGTTTTTCCGTCTTTCTCGTACCGGGCTATTTTATCCTCCAGTAACTGATCGGCTCTATACCGTTTTTTTGAATCCTTGTTGTCTATCATCGGGTCGCTAAAGCCATCCACGTGCCCGCTGGCTTTCCATACCTTAGGGTGCATAAAAATGGCGGCATCAATGCCCACAATATTTTCATGCATCTGCACCATGGCTTTCCACCAATAGGTGCGCAGGTTGTTTTTTAACTCAACCCCGTTTTGTCCGTAATCATATACTGCACCCAGTCCGTCATAAATTTCGCTTGACGGAAATACAAACCCATATTCTTTGGCGTGTGAAACTACTTTTTTGAAAATATCCTCGTTGTTCGACATAAGGCTGCAAAAGTAAGGAAGAAACCGTAATCTGGAAAGGCACTTCTGTTTCCCGCAGAACCCGCATATTTTCGCTGAAAAAGGCCCCGAAATCCACAGTTCACCTCTTAAGGCACAGGGTTTCGCGGCATTCAACCCTTACACACCGCAGATTTCTTATCTTTGCCCCGATGAACAAGTTTTTTAAGCTGCTGAGATACGTAAAGCCCTACACCTCTAAGGCCATTTTAAATGTGCTGTTCAACCTATTTTCTATTGTAGCCGGACTTTTTTCTTTTACCCTGGTCATTCCGTTTCTCGAACTCATTTTTAAACCCGACAAACTGGTAACGCAACCACCTGTAATGGATATGAGTTTTAACTCCATCAAAGGTCAGTTCTCCTTTTTCATCAGCGAAATGGTACGATCCAACGGGCCATCGCAGGCATTGTTGTTTGTTTGTCTGCTTATTGTGGTGATGGTGTCGCTCAAAAATCTGTTCCGTTACCTGGCCTTGTATTTTATGGTGCCATTGCGCACGTTTGTGATTCGCGATATCCGCAGAGACCTCTATGATAAAATTCTGCGGTTGCCACTCTCCTATTTTTCTGACGAACGCAAAGGCGACCTCATTACACGTATGAGCAGCGATGTGCAGGAAATTGAAGTAAGCATTATGAGCTCGATAGAAGCAATATTTAAGGAACCGCTCACCATTGTGGTATTTGTAAGTACACTGGTGTACATGAGTCCGCAGTTAACTTTATTTGTTTTGCTCTCCTTACCTGTAACAGCATTTATCATTGCCAGGGTGGCCAAAACGCTTCGCAAACAAAGCAACCGCAGCCAGAGCAAACTGGGCGAAATGATCAGCATGTTTGAGGAAACACTTTCAGGCATGCGCATCATCAAAGCCTTCAATGCCGAGGAAAGTTTTGGCCGTAAATTCAATAATGAAAATGATCTGCTGGCCAAACTGAGTATTTGGGTAAACCGCAGGCGCGATGCTTCTTCTCCGCTCTCTGAATCGATGAGCGTGGTGGTGCTGGTGCTCATCCTTTGGTTTGGGGGGCAAATGGTGCTGGCCAATGACGGAAAGCTGAGTGCCGAAGTGTTTATTGCCTATATCGCCATTTTTTCGCAGGTAATTACACCGGCCAAAGGATTTTCAACGGCTTACTACAATGTGCAGAAAGGTGCGGCCTCGGTAGATCGTATTGATCAGATTATGCACAGCCCCGAGCGCATTACCGATACCGCAGATGCAATAAGTGATGTGAAGTTTGCGCGGCAGATTGAGTTCCGCAATGTGTCGTTTGCCTACGATAAGGAAAAAGTGCTGGATGAAATAAACCTCACCATTGAAAAAGGAAAAACAGTTGCTTTGGTGGGTCCATCGGGCAGCGGAAAATCAACCTTAGCCGATCTGGTTCCGCGTTTTTACGACCCTACCGAAGGAGAAATTCTGATTGACGGAGTACCGGTGAAACACTATAAAATTGCCGAGCTGCGCAAACTGATGGGCATTGTAACGCAGGAAGCCATTTTATTCAACGAAACCATTTTTAACAATATCGCTTTCGGGATGAATCATGCGCAAAAGGAAGAAGTGGAAAAAGCAGCCCGCATTGCCAATGCCCACGATTTTATTCTGGAGCAGGACAAACAATACCTCACCAATATTGGCGACCGGGGAAACAAGCTGAGTGGCGGACAAAGACAACGTTTAAGCATTGCCCGCGCGGTGATGCGCAACCCTGAAATACTTATATTAGACGAGGCTACCTCGGCCCTCGATACCACCTCTGAACGACTGGTGCAAGATGCCCTGAGCAATGTGATGAAAGGAAGAACCTCCATTGTAATAGCCCACCGCCTCAGCACCATTCAAAATGCCGATATGATTGTGGTGATTGATAAAGGGAAAATTGTACAAAAAGGCACCCATACCGAATTGCTCAACCAGCCCGGCCTGTACAAAGAGCTGAACGAAATGCAGAAGTTGCTGGAGGGGTAAGTTAATTACTATGCATCAAGAGATAGATTTTTGTTAGAGCCCGATTCATAAATTAACTATAGTTAAATCTGGCCGTAAAACAATAGCGAGGTTTTTTAAACAAAAAGAATACTACTAAATTCCATTATTGTCAAACAAATTTCTATGCGCTGAACGCATAATTTTCAACGTTAAGGCATACGAATTTCTCAGGATATTAAAAATAATACATATATTTTTGTTTAAGTTTACTTTATTTGATTAACCAAAGGTCGAAGTAAACTTAGGGGAAGCCGAAAACCTTACAGAGTAGGTAATTAAATCTAATGTTGTTTAAAATGAAAAAGTTTATTCTATTGGTCATTTCTTCAATTATTCTAACGTCAGCACAAGCTGAGATTGCTATTTACCCCAAAGATGTTATTCTGCATCGGCATAAAAAGGGTTGTTTTTTAGGATGCAATGATGTAACCATTAACCGAGAAATGTATGAAGACGCAGAAGGGAATTTGTTTTGGGGAGTTAAAATACAATGTGCAGGGCCTGGGTTTAGTAGTTGTCCTGGAATTATAAATCCAAATGACGGCACCTTGAATCCGGTGGACGCAGCTAGCTCAAACACGTTAATGGATTATGCCCTCCAACAAATAGGGAATAACGTCCTCTCTGGAATACACAGCATTCAGGTCTTAAATACCTCAACAAACCAACTATTTACCTATACGGTTGAATGGACTGTAACTGGCGAAGGTGAAACTTACGATGAAGAAATTATTATTAGTAGACAATTGGTAGATTAAAAAAGTTTAAGGGGCTTATGATTAAGGAATCGTAGGCCCCTCTTTATAAATTAAAATTCATGAAAAAAATACTCCTCTTTATTCTTTTGTTCCAAAATACCCAAACTTTTAGCCAAGGGATTCAGTCGTTTTTTGAAGTGGATACAACTCTAAAAATTGAAGTTAATAATTCAAGTATTTCAATTTGGAACACAACACAAAATGATTTCTATTACTTAAAAAAATATGATGACGAAAGTGGCCATATTAATTTAGTAAATTACAACTCTCATTCTGGAAAAGTGGACGAGATTATCTATGGAATAAATTCGTCACTAATGAAAGAAATGTATTCCGAGAGAATTAGATCTATTGCTAAAACAGGTGACAGCCTTTTTTTCCTTACAAACCAGCACCTCTTTGGATTTCACACTTTAATTCCGTCAAAGTGTGAATTAAAATATAAAATTGCTTTGTTTAACAAAAGAACAAGGCTTTATCTTCCCATTTACATTAACAACAACAGACTATTAATTTCAAGGTATAGTGAGCCTCTAAAGGGCAAAATACCTTTCCTTGAAATTTTTGAGGTTGATTTTAGAACACAAAGTCTAATTTCTAAAGTACATAATTATAACTCGCTTGGACAACTATATCTTAACAGCAAGCAATCCAACCAGGTTTTCATAGGATTTGACAAAATAGTTGTATCGAGTCCTATAGATTATGAAATTTCAGTATTTGACATTACTAATAAGGAAAGCACCAAAGTGGATACAATTCGAGATGCACCTGAGGGATGGATAAGTATAAACCCTGCTACTTTGTCTTTTCTTGAAATGTCCTATGAACGAAATCCAAGTATTAAAGTTCTTGATTCCCTTGCCTTACTAGAAGAAAAGTATATATCGAGAATAAACCATATTTGCTTGCTAAACCACACGAATTTACTGGTACAATATTCAATAAATGACACCTCATCATTAACTCTATCTTTGCCGAAAAATCGGTTTACTAGAAAGTGTTACGTTGATATTTGGGAGAGTCAGCCAACAGGATGGAAGAAAAAAATATCCAGGATCGAAGATAACAGAATCACCGAATCAGATAGTTTAGTTTCTAAAGAGTATTTTGAACTCTTGCTATCGTTTTCAGAGGTTTTATCCCTTAATAATAAACTTTTAGTTTTTAAGCAACTGCCAGAAATAATTTATGGCGAAAAGTGGGGTGCATTTAACAAAAGAAGATTTAGTCAATTAAAATCTGGTGAAATGCACCCAACATTAGTTATATTTTCGTTAAAAGGGATTAGTCAATAAAATTATTTCAATCCTCCTCTCCAAACCTTGGCGGATCGCCTTTGGCGCGAAGTCTGCGCGGGTTATTATCGGCATGGTAATAATCATATACCTCCACATCTAATTCTTCGCCCACAAACATGGCAAAATCAACCGCTTCCTGTTCTTCAAAACAGGTATAAATATTTTTATGCGGTTTTAAATCGGCATCAGTAAGATGAACGTAAAATTCCATATCGCGCAGCGAGAGGGGATTTTCGGGCAGCGACTTGGCTTTACGTTCCTGTTTGCGGTAAACATAGGAAATGATAAGCGAAGCATCTTTGGGAATACGTTTCCAGCGACCAAAATAGATGCCCAGAATATTGGTGTACAGCATTACGGTGCGTTCATTTATATTCACCCTTACCCCTTTGGTGGCGTCAAACACACATACTCCGGCCAGGGCCACCAAAGCCGCCAGTACCAGTATATCCTGCATCAGAAAAAAGGGCAGAATAATTAAAAGGATAGCAGCCGTGCGCAAGCCCTGGCTGTATACGTATCCTGTTTCTTTTGAAAAAATCTTTCTTTCCATTGTTGTTGCAGATGTGATAAATTCGAAGCCAAAATAAACATTTTTTTAACATGTCCTCACATCATATCGTTAAAGATATGCAGGAACCTGCCCTTATCATTGCCAATGGCGAGTCGTGTTCGACCGAATTACTGGGTCAACTGCTTGAGTGGAGCCCGCTGGTGATAGTGCTTGACGGGGCAGTTTACCGGGTTTTGGAACTTGGTATTAAGATAGATGTGTTGCTGGGTGACTTTGACCGCATTGATAATTTTGGCGAACTGCTGCAACACCAGCAACCTATTGAAGTTATTCATACCCCCGATCAGGATAAGACCGATTTGGAAAAAGCCATTGATTTTGTAATAGCACGGGGAGGGAAAGCGGCCAATATTGTGTGGGCGACAGGCCGCAGAGCCGACCACACCATTACCAATCTTACCAATCTGGTGCGTTATAAAGACCGGATTAATCTGGTTTTGATTGATGACTTTTCAAGGGTGTACCGCTTACCCGAAACATTTACCAAATGGTATGCAAAAGGAACTAATATTTCAATCATTCCCGTTGGAGAAGTTCAGGGAATTAAAACCAACGGCTTATTATACAACCTGCAAAACGAATCGCTTACCCTTGGTTACCGTACCGGCAGCAGCAACTTTGTTCCCGAAGACGGACTGGTAAGTATAACGTATACATCGGGCGATTTACTGATGATGGAATGCCACGACTGATAAAAAACAAAAGAGGCTTCCTTGCGAAAGCCTCTTTGTGACAGGGTTATTTCGGGGTATATTATCGGGAGATAATCAGTTTTAATATGTTGCTGCTGTTGCCGGTTGCTACCTGCACCAGGTACACTCCGTTGGTCAGGTCGTTTACATTTACGTTGAGTTGATTGTTTCCTGCATTCATTTCTAAAACAGGAATGGTTTTAACCACGCGGCCTGTAAGATCAAATATCGAAACCGCAACTGCTGAAGTTTGATTCAGACCCAACTGAAGATTCAGATTTGACTGCGCTGGATTCGGATACATCATGATCGAAGAAATATTCTGATCAACCACACCCGTAGCAAGTACATTTACCGTTTGCGTGGTGGTATCATTTCCAACTGCCGAATAAGCAATTAATCTAACCGTGTACGTGCCATTTGACGGAAAACTAAACGATGGATTTTTTTGCGTTGAGGTATCACCTGTTGAAGTTGTAACACCAAAGTCCCACAGGTAAGTTGTTACGTTTCCGTTTTCGTTAGTGGTATTGGTAAAATTAAACGCGCGTGAGCCTGAACCTGTATTTTGGTTAGCAGTAAACGCAGCTGTTGGTTTAACCGGAGTTGCCATCAATCCGCTGAAGGCAGCATCCTGAAAATCGGCCCCGCTTGCAGCTGGTGAGCCCGAAGCCGGACGGTAATCGGGTGCGGTGTAGTTGTAAGGAGTGGTCAAAATACCTGTAGTACTTACTAATGAATCGTTGTGCGAAGTACCAAACCAGGCACGGGCATTAAATGTACTTCCGCTGTTTACCTCGGTTACCATTGATGTTGAATTTCCTGCTACAATATTGTACTTAAACTTCAGTACATCGGCTGTTGCATTTTGCTCGCACAATGTTCCGTCAATATGAATTCCGCGCGGGTGATCCATGAATACTGAATTGAAGATTTTAAGTGCCGAATTTCTTCTGATCCGTGCTCCTCTTCGGTATCCGGCTGCAATGGTAGAGGCAGTATTTCCTCTGAACGGACCAATGATGGTCATGTTACAGAACATTGCCTTGGTTTGAGGAGTAGCGGTAGTTCCGGTAGCATCATTATCCGATTCAAATCCTTCGGAAGTAGATACAGCAGGGTTATCGGCAAGCTGAGGGTCGCGCACAGCAAGACCGAACTGTACCAAACCGCTGTAACCAAAATCGGTATCGAAATCATCATCTAATCCGCGAAAAGAAATCAGGTATTTACAATTTACCGTTCCGCCAAACCACTCATATGAGTCGTCATTCGAGAAAGAAACCTGGATATGATCAACGGTAGTTGCACGACCAACAGAACCGAATGTAATTCCGTTAATTTCTTTGTTAGGCTGAAATACGTAACCTGCAAATTCTACGCGCACATATTGCAAAGTACCTGAATTATCATTGTCATCGGGGTTGGCACCTCCGCCAAATTGCGTATCGGGGGTAGGAGTCAATCCTTCGATATAGGCAGTATCACCGGGCTGGTTATTGGTGGCTTTTCCCAATAAAATAATTCCACCCCAGTCGCCTAAATTACGTTGTCCGGCAGGCTGGTTAGATGTAAACACAATCGGGCTTGATGAAGTTCCGGCTGCATTAATTTTTGCTCCTTTGGTAATAATGAGTGATGAGTTGGGCGTATTTTTATCACCCATGATAACGGTACCGGGCTGAATGGTTAACGTGGCTCCGTTTTTTACATAAATCACCCCTTTCAAATGGTAAATATTTCCTGATGTCCAGGTGGTATTAGAAGTAATATTGGCAGCTACATCTACATTCGGGGTTCCGTAGTTTTTGTTTTGCGGATCCCATTCAGTCCAGCCATTTGTCCACATGGCAACAGGAGCAGGAGCGAATGCTCCGCGATAGGTGGTTGGGGTAAAAAAATTACTTTGCGCAGTGGCAATTTTTACAACTGTCATCAAAGTAAGCACCATAAAAATTTGATAAATCTTCTTCATAAACTTGATTTTTATTTTCTTCAGCAAAACTATCCCGGCTGTGTATCCTGCAGGTTAAATCAGCCTTGTGTTTGCATTAGCTTAGTGTTACCGAAATATTACGAAGCAAAAAAAACGGGCAGGTGTGTGCACCTGCCCGTTGCTATCATTTCCTTCTTACTTACAATTTATACGTTGCCGTAAATGAAATTACCTGACCAAAGTTGGTTACCCAAATTCTGCCGTCAGTGGCCGGGTCAAATTTTTTGTTATGATTTCTGTCCTGAAAGAAATAAAGTTTTTGTGCCAGTGCATCTTTCACATTTAATCGTATGTCCATTTTATTTTTCAGGAAAGTTTTTCCAATTTGAAAATCGAGCATATCCCGTCCGTTCTCCCAAATATCGGGTTCATTCGGATTGCCTACAATAAAAATTCGCGGGCCCACACGGTTGTAACTTAAACTTACGGTAAGCCCGGTTTCGTAGTTTTGAAACTGCACCCCCGAATTAATAATATAAGGCGACTGGCCCTGCAGCGGCCTGCTCGAATAAACCAATCCTGTATCGTTTCCGTTTGCCTTTAAATCAACTTTCGATCTGGTAAGTGTTACGTTTGAAAACACGGTTAAATTATTCCATAAACTTTTATCTCCGGCCTTTATTACCGAACCAATCAGTGCCCTGAATTCTATTTCGGCTCCATACACATTTGCCTTTTTTAAATTTCGGTACGTCATTTCATTGGTTACATCCTGCCGCAACACCTGCTCAATAGGATTGATAAAATTTTTGTAGAACAGTGAGGCTGAAATTAATTGCCCGCGACCGGGGAAAAACTCATAGCGCACATCATAATTTTTTATCAAAGCTCTTTTCATTGACGAATTTCCGGATACCACAAAACGTGAGGCAAAATCATAAAACGCAAATGGGGCCAGCTCCCTGAATTCAGGACGGTTTAATGTGTGTGAATAAGCCAGCCGGATATTTTGTTTTTCGGTGAGCGAATACACAAAATTGGCAGATGGGAGAATATCGGTTTTGGAAGTTCTGACCACCAAGGGCGTTCCGTTGTCGAGGGCCGAGTGCAGGTTTTGTTCAAACTTTTCAATACGCGCACCCCAGATTAAACGGAAACGCTCCATCAGCTTGTTATCAAGCATAACAAATGCAGCCGTTAATTTTGAATTGGCCGAATAGGAATCGGTGGGTTTGTATTTATTGCTTAAGGCCAAGCCTCCGTAACCGGGACTGCTTTGTCCCATATATTTTGAAGAGAACAACTCGCCTTCGGGTAAATACAAAATGGAGTCGGGAAACATCAGGTTTCCGGGAGGTGCATATTTAATATACCCCAACTGCCGTGCAGTAAAATCGCGGCTGCGTTCCTGAAATAACATTCCTACACGCAGGGTGTTTTTTAACTGGAGGCTTTTCACATCAAACGCACGGGATATATCTCCTTTAAAACTGTGAATTTTCTCGTTGGTGCGCGCATAAAATATATTTCCGGCATAATCAGGGCCAACATTAGCCTGCGCAATATTTGCTTTATACATGGTGTCCTGCGCTTTGATATAATCCGGGATATTCGGGTTGTTCGGGTCGGTTATGTATTTGTGACGCGAGTAACTGTTTCTGCGCAAATCGGGGATATCTCTGGTAATTTCACTGTACGCACCGTTCCAGGTAAAAGTTATTTTGGGTTGTGTGAAAAAATGAGAACCGGCCAGCTGCGAACTATAAATATTATTCGATGTAAACCAACGGGCCGAGGATTGATTAAGGGTGGGATTAGGATCGAGCGGGGTAGAAGTTCCGTTGCGCATTATTACCCTGTTATCTGAATTGATGCTGTAGAGGTTTTTGAAAGAGATTTCGTTATTTTTATTTACCTTATAGGTAAAATTGGCCAGCAATCCGGCCAGCGTTTGGGTTACATAATTTTTGTCTAAATAATCTTCAGTAAGCTGCACCGGAATATTCGGATCAAAATTACTGTCGTATTGCCTGCGGGCAGTAGTGCTGTATGAGTTGTTGAAACTATAAGTTACTCCCGTTATGAATCCGAATTTCGATTCTTCTTTTAAACTCCACACGCGGCCCATGGTGTATTGAAATCCGTAATTGGGAGAAAAGGCCGAGTTCTTTAATGCCCAGTCGTTTTTCATTTGTTTGCCCAGTTCGGCCTGATCTTTTAATAATGAAGGAAACAATTTATCGGAAGGAATTCCTTTGGGCAATGCACGGGTACCGTCATCCATACCCAGCCAGTCTAATTTACCTCCTTTATAAGTAAGTCTGTCTTTAAATGTGGTAATGGTATTGTATCCGCTCGAAAAAGACAACGATTGAAAATTACTCTCAGGAATTGATTTGGTATTTATTTCAATAATACCTCCCCCGAATTCTCCCGGTAAATTGGGTGTGGCCGTTTTTGTAATAACTAAATTGTCGAGCAGGTTGGAAGGAAAAATATCGAATGAAAAAGCTTTACGGTCGCTTTCGCTGCTGGGGAGCGGAGCCCCGTTAATATATGCAGTAGTGTAGCGTTCATTTAATCCGCGTATAATGGCAAAGCGGTTATCCTGAATACTTGCACCACTTATTCGTTTCAGCACATCACTTGCGTTACGATCGGGCGTCCGTTTAATGCTCTCGGCCGAGATACCATCTGACACGGCTGCGGCATTACGCTGCTGCGCCAGAATTGCTCCTACCGATTCGCGTTTCAATTCCCCTTTTACCACCACACTTTTAAGCTGCTTCACTTCCGGATCCATATGTATGTCGAGGATAGTAACTGAACCGGGTGTCACTACCACACCGGTAATTTCTTTGGTGAGGTAGGAAACACTTTTTACTTCCAGATTATAAGTACCGGGACTTAGCTGCAGAATATATTTTCCGTTGATGTCGGCCACTGCAGCGGTGGTGGTACCTTTAATCACCACAAATGCCCCAACCAAATCTTCTCCGTTTTTAGCGTCTACTACTTTGCCGGCCAGTTTTCCAATTGACTGCTGGGCAAACGAACTGCTTATACTTAGTAAAAGCAGGATTAAAAGAAACACACTTATTTTTTTCATAAGTAACCGATAAAATACCTGTGCAAAAGTATTTACGGCAGGTTACCCGGATGTTAAACGTGTGTTGTGTTGAGGTAAACCCGGTGTTAAGAAAAAGTTAAAACAGCCGGCAGCCGCTTATTTAATCACCCCAAGTTCTTTGCCCACTTTGGTAAAGGCTGCAATGGCTTTGTCCAAGTGTTCCCGCTCGTGTGCTGCCGATAACTGCACGCGAATACGGGCCTGCCCTTTAGGCACCACCGGATAAAAAAATCCGATAACGTAAATTCCTTCTTTTAATAGGCGGTCTGCAAAATCCTGCGAAAGTTTTGCATCATAAAGCATCACCGGAACAATGGCCGAATCTCCGTCTTTAATATCGAAACCTGCTTTTTTAATTCCTTCTTTAAAGTAGCGGATATTGCCCTCTAACTTATCACGCAGTTCAGTGGTTTCACTCAGCATATCAAACACGGCAATAGATGCCCCCACAATATGCGGAGCCAATGAATTGGAGAAAAGATAAGGCCGAGAGCGCTGACGCAACAAATCGATGATTTCTTTTTTACCTGAAGTGAAACCGCCCATGGCACCGCCAAGTGCTTTCCCCAAAGTTCCGGTAACTATATCCACCCGGTGCATCACATTTTTTAATTCAATGGTACCCCGCCCGGTTTTGCCAATAAATCCGCTGGCATGAGATTCATCTACCATTACCATAGCATTATATTTTTCGGCTAAGTCGCAAATCTTATCTAAGGGTGCCACAAACCCGTCCATACTGAAAACGCCATCCGTTACAATTAAACGGTAGCGCTGATTTTGCGCCTGTTTGAGCTGCTCTTCCAAATCGGCCATATCACAGTTTTTATAACGATACCGCTGCGCTTTACACAAACGCACTCCGTCTATAATAGAAGCATGGTTTAACTCATCTGAAATTATGGCATCTTCTTCGCCAAGTAATGGCTCAAATACGCCACCATTGGCATCAAAGCAGGCGGCATATAAAATAGTATCCTCCTGCCCCAGAAATTTAGAAATTTTTTCTTCCAGTTGTTTATGAATATCCTGAGTTCCGCAAATAAAGCGAACGGATGACATGCCGTATCCGTGTGAATCGAGGGTTTGGTGTGCAGCCTGTATTACTTTAGGATGCGATGAAAGCCCCAGGTAGTTGTTGGCACAAAAAATAATCACTTCGCCCCCTGCGGTGGTTTTTACCACAGCTCCCTGAGGGGTGGTAATGATACGCTCCCGTTTATACATTCCTGCTTCGTCAATGGCAGTAAGTTCTTTTTGCAAATGTTGTTGAAATGCTCCGTACATAAATTATGAAGTTTAACTGTTTACTATTGGTGAATGCAATAAATAATTTTCAATTTCTTCCGGAAAATGCCGGTGTTCGAGTTCATGAATTTTTGCGGCTAAGGAATCCGCAGTATCTTTTTCTGTAACCTCAATTTTTCCCTGAAACAATATTTCTCCCTTGTCGTATTCTTCGTTTACCAAGTGAATAGTAATGCCGCTTTGAGGTTCTTTGTTTGCAATTACTGCTTTGTGCACATTAGCGCCATACATGCCCTTTCCTCCGTAAGCAGGCAACAGGGCGGGGTGCACATTTATAATTCTGTTTCGATACCTTTCGATAAAGGAAGCAGGAAGCAGCCATAAAAATCCGGCCAGCACAATCAGGTCGGGGTTTTCTTTTTCCAATTGCTTTTGCACCGCATCCGTTTCGTAAAAATCGTGGCGGTTAAATAAATGAAACGGCAATTGAAGCTGCCTGCATCGTTCGGCTACATAAGCTTTAGGATTATTGCAATACACCGATACCACCTCAGCCGTTTTCCGCTCTCTGAAATACTCGGTAATTCGCTGCGCGTTGCTCCCCGAACCTGATGCAAAAATGACAATTCGTTTCAAAATCCTAATTCATCAATTAATGCCTTCTGAAAAAACACGCTCATATTATTGTATCCGTTCATTTTGTCGAGCGGAACCGAACAAAAAATAAAATTGGCTTTTCCGGTAGCTATGGTTGAACGTTTGGCTATAACATGCGAGGTGCCGGTCCATGCATTACTGCTGCTGCCTACCTGTGTGATAGATGCTTTGTACAACGTATCGTACGAGTAGAGGCTGGTAGGTGCATCGGGTATGGTAAACGGACGGGCAGTAGAAAGATTGGCTACACAACGCAGGGTTGGCCATCCGGCAGTATAAGGAGTGAGCAGTGAGTCTTTGGCAAAAAAGAAATTAGTGCCTGCCGGAGGAGTTACCAGTGACCGCACGGGAGTAAAATTTAAATAATCGGCCTGCTGGTCGATATCAGAGTTTACAGGAACCACCATAAACATACGTCCGTTGTTGCCAAAAAAGGTTACTGTTGATTTTTGTGCCAGCGACAGCGAGTAGTCGGTATTGTCTCCGAACCAGAATATTTTTTTAAAAAAAGCAAAAACGCGATCCTGCGTTTGCGGGTCGGGCGAAAGTTCATAGTAATTTCCGTTGGCATCTTTATCCGCTGCCTGCAGCACATCATAACCGCTTAATCCGGTTGCATTGATATTATTCAGGTAAAACGTTTGCGCGGCATTTTTAGTAAAAGATGTGGTCCATGCATTCACCACCAGCATATCGGAGGCCGGTTTGCGAATAAATATTTTAGTTACCCTGAATGCTGATTTGGCGTTTACTTTATCGGCTGCACGCAGGTACACATAATTGGTGTCGTTTAACTTCATACCCGAAACAGGTGCAACAAGTGCCGTATTACTTATTCCTGTGTACACATCACAATCAGTTGCAGTGCCCGTTATGTTTTTTGCCACCAAACTCACCGATGAAACCGAGGCAGGCAATATATACGCACTTCCCGTGGTATCGTTGAGGTAAAGTTCAATATGGTTCAAATTATCACTTCCGTCAGGGTCGGTGGCCAGCCACGTATATTTTATGGCCGGAAAACTCCGCACCGGATTTCGCGTACCCGAAAAAATAAATTTTATATCGGGCGAAGAGTTTTTTACAGGATACGTAAGTGCAGCCGGAGTAGGGTCTTTTTCTCCGTTGTTGTCAATGGCACGCACATAAAACCTGAAATCAAATGTATCGGCATTTACCGGAATGTTTAATGAAAAAACACTGTCCTGTTTGGTGGTGCTGAACCAGGTTGTTCCGTCAAGCGAAATTTCATAAGCCGGAATAAATCCATCGGGATCGGTTCCCCACCATTGTACTTTTACCTGCGTTTTGTAGCGCAAATCACCGGCACGCAAAATGGTATCCGTAAGCATATACGTTTCGGGAGCCATATTAGGTTTGGCTGTTCCGTCAAACTCCGTTTTGCAGGCATAAAAACCCAAACAAATGAGGCTGAAAAAAAGCAATAAATAAAACCGGTTACCGCGCATCATAACAAGTTCCAAACTTACACATTTGGCTGCGCTTGTACCACCTGAAAAAGATTATTTTTTGGTTAATTACTTACCGCCCCTGTTGAGGTAAATGGTAAGCCGCTGACCGGTAGCCAGCCTGTTCGATTTGAGTTTGTTCCAGCGTTTTATATCCTCAACCGAACAGTGATATTTTTGAGCTATGCGCAATAAGCCGTCACCTCTTTTCACTATGTACACCAGCTTTTTCCCTTTAACGGGGGGAGGCGGTAGTGGTTTTTTCTTCACTATGGTTTTATCCGGGGCAGCAGGTTCAGGACTGTTTACAATCAAATCGTCATCGAGCAAAATATCGGATGCAGGAATACCTGTGGCCGTTGCCAAAGCCTGTACCATACCACCCTGACTGCGTAAATCTGCCACACGCATAGCGTATTCGTAAGGCAATACAATAGGCGCCTTGCCCATATACCAGGGAATAATTCCCTGTTTGTAAGAAGGGTTCAGGTCTTCAATCACCGATACATCTAACCCCACCATTTCGCCCAGTTTCTGAAACGTAATACTGTTGTCGATATATACCGTATCCACGTTGAGGTTTACGGGTAAATTCATCGGGAAAATATTGTGCTCGGCATGGTAACTCAGCACATAGGTGGCAGCAATAAAAGCAGGCACATACCCGCGGGTTTCCTTAGGCAGGTAGGGCATAATCTCCCAAAAATTCATTTTGCCCCCGCTTCTGCGAATGGCCTTGTTTACATTACCGGGTCCGCAATTGTAGGAGGCAATCACCAGCAGCCAGTCGTTGTACAACGCATACGAATCTTTAAAATACTGGCAGGCGGCCAGCGTGGCTTTGTAGGGGTCTCTGCGCTCATCCACATACGAATTAATTTTTAATCCGTACATGAGCCCTGTGCTATGAATAAATTGCCACAATCCGTTGGCCCCCGCAACCGAAACAGCTCTGGGATTTAATGCCGATTCAATAACGGCCAAGTACTTAAACTCAAGCGGTAGTTTTTGCTGATCGAGTATTTGCTCGAACATGGGAAAATAATATTTGGAAAGGGTCAGAATTTTTGAAGTAAGCACCCTTTTACGAATAGCGTACAGGTCAATAAATCCTTTTACATGCTGATTGTACTCAAGTGGAATTTCGGACTCGAGCAGCGAGAGACGATAGCTGATGGTAGAATCGGTGTAGCGCGGTATATCATCTTCGTTAAACCCGTACACATTCATATCATCAATAGTTTTGCTATCGGTGTATTTTAAATGAAAGGCATTGGTGAGGCTGTCTAACGAGGCAACAATGCGGGCATTTTCATCGGTGATGGCAGGAGTTTGCGCCAATGCAAAAACCGGCCACAGCACACACATAAAAATACCTTTTTTCAATTTCATGGGCTTGTTTTACGGCAATATCCATGCGGCAAAATGCCAATTCATCACCGCTTACAAAATTACCTCAATACCTGCCCAGTATATAGTACAAAAAAAGGCTATTAATCAACAAAGCCCTGCTTAGCTGTTGCTAAGAGGGCTTTGCCGTATTTAAAAAATGGAGATTAATAATTGTTCAGCATCATTGGCATTACCAGCATGAGCATATCTTCGTTATCGGCCTGAATAGCGGGCAGCATCAGTCCGGCACGGTTGGGTTGCGACATTTCCAAACATACATCATCGGTATCTATCACATTGAGCATATCAATAAGGTAGCGCGAGTTAAACCCTATTTCCATATCCTGTCCGTCATAGTGGCACGACAGGCGATCTTGTGCTTCGTTGGCAAAATCAAAATCCTCGGCCGATATTACCAATTCACTGCCTGCTAATTTTAAGCGAATCTGATGAGTTGTTTTATTGGAGTAAATAGAAATACGCTTGATGGCACTTTGAAACGATTGTTTGATTACGGTAAGCTTATTCGGATTTTCATTCGGAATTACTGCGCGGTAATCAGGATATTTTTCGTCAATGAGGCGGCAAATAAGGTTTACACCTTCAAATGAGAAAAAAGCATTCGATTTATTAAAATCAACTTTTACGGTAGTATCATCATTAGGCAACGAAGATTTGAGCAGGTTAAGGGCTTTTTTGGGAACAATAAACGCTTCTTCCACTCCGGGTTTAATGTCTTTTCGGATAAAACGTACCAGCCTGTTGGCATCGGTAGCCACAAAGGTTACCTGATCTTTCATCAGCTGCACATACACTCCCGTAAGGTTTAAACGCAACTCATCGCTGCTGGTGGCAAACACCGTTTTGTTAATGGCTTTGAGCAATACGCTGGCCGGCATGGCAAACGATTTATCACCTTCTACCTCGGGCACTTTTGGAAAATCATCTCCGCTTTGTCCCGAAAGTTTATAACGCCCCGAACCGGTATGAATTTCAACTGAGAATGTAGAGGAGTCAACCGAAAAAGTGAGTGGCTGCTCGGGCAGTGTTTTAAGTGTATCCATCAATAACCTTGACGGGATGGCCACTTTGATGTCTTCATTCGACTCCACCTCAATGGAAGTGGTCATAGATGTTTCCAAATCGGTAGAGGAGATTGAAAGCCTGTTACCTTTAATATCGAAAAGAAAGTTTTCGAGAATGGGAATAATGGGTTTAGAAACAACTACGCCATCAATAAGTTGCAAATGGCTTAGCAGGTTGGAAGTGGATACAACAAATTTCATATACTTTTATTTGAGTGGAAGCAAAAATAGACGGGCATACTTGGTAATCCAATGGCTTTTTTTTCACAAAAACGGGCAGTTGTCAACCAAATGTACCTTGATTGGGCTAAATCTAATGCCTTTTAACTTGATTCAAACACCGAAATCGGTGACATCCAAACCAAGCTTTCCATTCATCCACTTTAACTGTTTGCAATCAAAAAAGGAGAAATGTATCTCAAAAATTGTTTTGTAGGGGGTATTGTTTTATTCAAAAAAATTATTTTACATTTGAGATATTAAACCCAAGTCGTATGAAAACAATAACTATTCTCAACTTTTGCCCCCCCCAATTAGGGATTATTCTTATTAGCGTTTTGATGCTCTTTTCCCATGTTTCATTTGCCCAATACGGCTATTTCGAACAGGGATACGGAGGTTCCAAAGATGAAGAAGCTATGGATTTGCATGTAGCAAACAATTTCAATGTACTATTAGCTGGTTGGGTTGCAACCGATTTGGGAGACAAAGACATTCAACTTATTTATACCGACTCAATGGGAGATACCCTTTGGACCCAACAAGTTGGAGGTTCCGGTAATGATGTAGCCACTTCTGTTACCAAAACAGAAAATGAATTTTTGGTAGCCGGATTTACAAACAGTAGCGGTAATGGGGGGTATGACGCCTACTTACTAAGTATTGACCCTGATGATGGCAGCACAAACTGGAGCTATACTTACGGTACTTCTAACGATGAAAAAATAATGGCCATGGCAGTGAGAGGTGATGGGTATATTTATTTGGCAGGATATAAGGAAATTTCAGACAAGGATGTACTTATGATGAAAGTATCATCATCCGGAGTACTAATTTCCACTACAACCTATGGAGGGGAGGGCAATCAGGAGGGTCGCTGTATTTTAGACAAAGCAGGTTATCTTTATATTGCAGGGACTGATTATAGCCAAACAAATCCAAGAGGCTTGGTTGTAAAGGTAAACACAAGCTGTAGCCAGATAAGTTACGTAACAACAAATGTGAGTGCTTCCCACGAGATAAACAGTATAACAGCTCATTTTGAAACAGGATATTACCTCGGAGGATTTACCACCTCCTCAGGGTATAAAGATGCTCTTATTATTAAAATGGATTCTGCCGGGAATAATCTCGATCATCAAACCATAGGTTTATCCGGAGCTGACGAATACATCAAAGATATATTTAGTATAGGCGATGCGGTTTTTGCGGTAGGTGGCTCAACCAATGGTAATTTCTCAGAGGGTGGTATGGATTTGTTCTTTATTACAACCGATTCGCTTTTGGATACCGTATCGACCATATATGCTGGGGGAGAATATGATGACTGGGGAAATGCAATATGTCACCGAAACGGATTAATTTATATTGCAGGATATAACTCCAGTTTTGGTGTTACTGAAACTGGGAACATGTATGAGATACGCATTAATCTATATGACCTGATTGATATTATTACCTCGCATGGTGCAACTGCCACCCCGCTATATACCATTAGCAGTAATTGCAAAATGCAAAGGGCCATGTACGTTGAAAGTATGTTTGGAAGGCCTCCAACAGAAGCAGAAGCTATAGCTAAAAGCTACGAACCAATTTTTTGCCGATGGTGCGGTAGTGGCGACTGGGAAATAGCCGAAAGCGAAATTACTAACCCAAGCAGCGGACAGTACGCAGGAATCATTGGCAATGAAACTAAGGAAGACGAATTGTTAGAGTTTTGTATAACACATAACATTAATCAACTTGTATTTTACCAAAGCGACTATATTTTTTCAGACTATGCCATTAACAATTATACCCAATACTATACCGTAAGGTTAGCCAACAACAGCACGGAATCATTATCGGTGTATATGAAAAAGAAATTGCATGCTTTCATACGTAAAGCATGGATAAATTATAAAGTATTTGCTGTTGGTATTGCGGCAGGAGAATATAGATTAGCTAATGAAGCAAATCCTGGCACCTTTCTATATGCAAACATGCTTTATTTGAACAGTAGTGCATACAATGATTTTGCTAAAACCATACAGGTACAAAACTACACCAATGCGGGTAAAATAAGAGAAATGGCCTTGGAGCATGAATTTTGGAATTTTGACTATGATAGTACAGACAATATTACAGACACAGGCAGTTTCACTTACGCCTTTTATTATCATAAGATTTGGTTGCAGCGGATGTTAACCCTTTCAAAAAACGATTTAAATTTGATATTTGTAGATGATTATATAGCAGGGATGGTGGCAGCAAATGAAGGAGACGAAACCCAAAGTACCAGTTTTTTGTACCGGGATCAAAGCTTTGTGTGGCATTTTAACTCAAGCGTGCAAGGCAGGATAGATAGTAGAGTCCAAGAGATTGAAAGTATAACAGACGCCAAGCAATTTAACAAACGCGTTTCAAGATTTTTTCAGGCGTATTATCTGCAGTGCCGGTTTCCCACCAATCGTTTTCAAAAAAGTACTTCCTACACCCACCATTGCGATCAACCCAACAGTTTGTTTGTACTTGGTGGCCGCGAAACGAAATACATTGAAGCAAGTACGTATACACCCTATATTCCCTGGCATGTTGAATATTTGAATTATTCGCTTACTCGCTTCGGGAATCGTGGAGTTGAAAACACCAACGTATATCCCTTATTCGGGGCCGATGCAGCCTGCATTGACTCTTCCACCCTTTCAAGAGATTTTACTTCACAAGAGAAATACACCGACAATTATTTAGGTTTTTGGTTAGCCACCTTGCCCCAATCAGGTACGGAAGCACGCACCCTTAAATCGGCTGAGGCCGCTTTTATTGATAATTTTCCAAACAGTAACTTTTACAGCAGCCGCGGGAGCCAACTGGCCATTAACGGATTTTGCTATTTTACATACCAGTTATTAAAAGAATTGAGTGATTACAACATAGCCCAAAGCCAGTCAAATAATTTTAGCAGCAACCTTTCTGCAACAGATAGGGGATTACATGATCCCAATACCAATTTCAGCATTCTGCCTTGTTCACTTTTAGTTGCTTCGGGTTATAATAACCCCCAATATAAAACAACGCCTACAAATGTGGCGAATACAAACACGAATAGCGTCATTGGTTTTTACCCCAACCCAACCAGCCATGTTTTAAACTACGCTGTAAAAGTTGATGGATTTGATAAGTTGGAAATTGCGATATATGATTTATTGGGAAAAGAAATAATCCGAACCTCTGTAAATGGACATGAAGGGGCAATTAATTTAATTGACTTGCCTAATGGATTATACCTTGTTGCCTATACCATGCAGGCAGGGAGCACGGCTATAACGGGTACACAAAAATTAATGATTGCCAGATGATGCATACCTCTAATATCACAGCGAGGTACGCCTTTGCCTTTATTTTTGTTTTAGCTGCTACCACTCTTCTGGCACAGGTTCATTACGTGCCCGGAAGTTATGGAGGATACCGCACACCCATTTATGGCTACCAGGAGCGTGATTCTACCTACCGCATCATCCATGCATCACAAACAGCTCCTCACACTTCACCATTTGGGGGTATTTTTGAAATAAATCAATTTGGGGTGCAAACAGATGAGTTGCTTACCGGGGGTACAAGTGTTTGGGGTGCCTGTTACGATTACAGGCGGGGTAAATTGATTATTTCTGACAACTCAGGCGGAGGGTTATGGCAAAGTGATGCTATAACCCATGTGGTTGATTGGGAAGCGTTAAACTCAAGTATGGTCGATCTCTCTATTTTACCAGATGGTAGAATAGTTGGGTATAGAACAAAAAACGGAGAAGTGTGGGTCTATGATACATTGGGGAACAAAATAACAGTAGTTTCTCAACCTGCAGATTACCGATATGATGGTAAGTTTTTACCCTTCGGACAAAACCAATTTGTAAACATTGGATTCAAATTAAACCCTCTTGATAGTTTAAACAAGCAGTATTGCGTATTGTTTTTTTTAGATAGCAATTTCAAGGTAACAAAAGAAGTTGAGTTACCGAAAATTCCTGTAATTTACGATTTTATTGTAACCAGAAATAATAATATTTTGTTAGCTGCTAGAAATTATTACTACTTAGATTCCGCATCAACTTGGTGGAGCAATTTACTTCATTTAATTGATACAAGCGGAGGATTAATATGGACTGATACTATTACAAATTGGCAAAATGATAACGCGAAGGTCGCTGAACTTTCTGACGGCAACTACTTTTATGTGGGACAAGGCTATAATTCCAAGTGGCTTATGTTTACCAAAGTATCAAAGGGGGGGGGGATTCAAAGCAGGGACTCAATAGGGTATGAAGAAATTGCTGCATTAGGTAAATTTCCGAAACCTGAATTTACAGGCTACTGCTTTCCTGTTTCGATTGAAAAAACATTAGATAACGGATATTACTTGGTTTGGAAAAATAAAGTTCCAACCTTTCAGGCCGAGAACAACTATGGCTGTTGGGCTATGAAATTCGATAGCCTCGGTAATTTTTGGTGGCCATGGAGCACGGGAGTAAAAGAAGCTGGCTCCATTGAACAAATTACTATTTATCCTAATCCAGCAACTACTGCATTCACTATCGAAACAAATGTAGCCATACAAAATATTGAATTGTTTGATATCACCGGCCATCAGATACCAATACAGGTAAGTAAAGACCTAGAAGCGTATAACGTTAGCTTCTCTTCGTTGCCTGCAGGTGTGTATTTGCTAAAATGCCGCAATGCACAGGGAGAAAATTATGTAAAGAAAATATTGATTGAGTAATTCTGGGGTTGGCTAGCCCGTTGGCTACTGCTCTTCGGGCCTTCCAATCATTTTACCCTCATTGAATTTTTTTTCCTGTTCGGTGATCAGTTTTTGTTCTTCGTCAGTGGGCGCATGTTCCAATAGTTTGCGCAAATCGGGTTGTCCTGCATTTACCCAGGCCGTGTACCAAAGTGAACCCACTAAGGCAATGGACTCCCTCATTCTGCGCTCTACCATATTACCTAATGAGCGATCGAAAGCAGCTGCATACTCGGGCGAATACATACGCACCGTAAGATTTCCTTTTTGCTCAAACGCAAATTTTCGGTCGTCAGGAAATTTTTTGCTCAGCTCCCGTTCAAAACGCAATACCGAATCTACCGCAGCAAAACTACCATTAATGGCTATCCATGCAGCTTTCTGTACATCGTCAATATAAACCGCTTTGCCTGTGAAAAAATCGTAACTGCCGCTGAATAACTCGGGCAGACGCGATTCCCAAAATCCGTGTATTCCGTTTTGTCCGGTCATTTGCCCATTATAGTTTTCGGTACTGTGCAGGGGCACATGCGCATCGGCTACGTAATGACCCAAATCGGCCGAAAGTTTAAGAATACGAAATTTGTTTTTTTCTTTAAACGCCTCTGTAAGGCGGTACATCATTACCTGAATATGCCAGGGTACAATGCCGTAGGCCAGCAGGGTATCTTCGGTGTATTTGGCTACCGCCTCTTTCCATTTATGCGGAATGGTATCAATAGGTGCGCAGCACTCGTAATGGTCGGCATCAAGGTAATGGCGGCAGGCTTCGGCAGCATCACTGTACCTGCGTTTGTCGGGGTCGGGGGCATGTTCGGTTATGTATTCAATGTTTTCCTTATAAAACCCGAAAATATCGGCCGGCAATGTGAACACCGCTAAGCGGTTGATGGTACGGTGTCCGAAAAAACCCCATGCAGTAACCCCCAGTGTGGCTGCAGAAAAAACAAGAATGAAAAAAACTTTTTTGAACACCGGGGTTATTTCTGAATCACCAGTCCGGTAGCTTCCATGGCAATATCGTCTTTGGGCGAGGTAATGGCCTTTACCTCTTCGTCTGTTTTGCCGGCCTCGCGGGCCATTTGCTGCAACTCTTCCACACTGATTGGTTCTTTGGTAAGCACTCCTTTTACCGCCACGGTTTTCCCTTCAATATCGGGGGTAAGGTGAAATTTTTTCTCGGCTATATCAATATACAAATCTTCTCCTCCTTCATTTTTCAGCATCAGCCAGCAGCCTTCGCTTTTACATACCTCGGTTACTTTCCCCTTTATCACCACGGGCATTTCGTTTACCGAACTCATGGCTTTTATGGCCTCGCCCACACTCAGGGCCGAGTCGGCATTAAAATTTTCTCCGTACTTTCCGTCAGACTCCATTTTGGCTTCTTTGCCACACGAAAACAGTAAAACACTCAGGGCAATGACTACTAATTGTTTCATATGCTGTAAAGGTATTAATGAAGTACAAAGGTATAAAACCCCTTCACACTTTTGAGCCACGTTAAAAATTATCCAACTTTATTTGATTTGCCCTAACTTGCAATGCTTTTTTATTGTAACACAAGCACCCCCATGAAAGCAATTATTCCTGTAGCGGGTATTGGCTCACGCCTGCGTCCGCATACACATACCCAGCCTAAGGCACTTATTCCGGTAGCCGGCAAACCCATACTTTCTCATATAGTAGATTACCTGATTGAAAGCGGATACAACGAATTTGTATTTGTTATAGGTTATCTGGGTGATAAAGTAGAGAATTATATTACCACCCATTACCCAAAGGTAAAAAGCGAATTTGTACTGCAAACTTCTGGGCGTGGTGTGGGTTATGCCATCTGGCTCACCCGCAATCTGGTGAAACCCGATGAAAGCATATTTATTGCTTTTGGCGATACCATTTTTGATGCAAACTTAGAAGCGGTTCATGCACTTACCTCCTGTGCCATCGGGGTAAAAAAAGTGGACGACCCCCGTGCCTTTGGGGTGGCTGAATTAGATAAAAACGGATTTATTACCAAAGTGATTGAAAA
>JAIBAK010000047.1 GCA_019695215.1 Bacteroidia bacterium
GAATTAAATTTATAGGTGTAAACCTGAAAATGCGTATTATCATCGGGGTTGTAATTTTTATTCAGGTTGGTGCCGCCCGACATTTGTGGCGTTAATCCTGCCTGCTCATTTTTATTTATGGATAATATAGCTCCGTTTTTCACCTCTACGGTAGCTATTTTGTCTGTGGTTACACCACCGTAATTAAACGTTTTAGTAGTTTCAATGGTACTGCCTGCCTCAGCCAGTAAATCTTTAAGAAACAGCCTAAGGTTGTTGCCCGTGATACGTACATGTTGGTTATTAATTTCTGTTGACACCTGCTCATTATCCGGATGGTCATCGGTTCTGAAATCATTGAATCTGGGAGGATTTGCTGCCTGAACTGAAAGATTATTTATTGCGGCCATATAATTGGTTTGATAAGTGGCGGCTACAGCACTAATGGTTGGCACCAGACAATTATAAATAAATGGATTGGAAAAAGTAGCATTTATTCTTAATCGGATAATCGTGTTGCTTGCTGCCCCGTAATCAATATGTCCCCTGCCACCCGGTGCTCCGTCAATTCCATTGCAATGTGAATTTAAGGCATTGCCATAATGCGATATGGTATAAAGATTTTGATGAATTGCTTTGTAAATAAGCGTTCCGGTATAAACTCTTTTATTGGCTACACTTGACGACTCAGGCACTCCCCATACATCAATGGTCCAGGCGAAAAAATTACCCGAACTCCAACTACCTGCATTCGCATGAATTAAATAACTGCCCCCAAACATTTCATACGCTTTTGATGCATCACGCTGGTGATAGCCTTCGCCCGACCCGTTGCTAATGGCTACTGATTTACAACCAACCATGAGCGGATCTGTTGCATTGGGGTTCATATTATTTAACTCAAAGTATAAAGCATTAAAAAGTGAGGCAGAGGGATTGTAGTAGTTAATGAGCATTTGCCTGGTGGCAGGGCAGGTAATGTTTTTATAATCCCAATTAATATCATCCCACTCGGCCTGTTTAATAATATGCCTGTTTTGATTATAGAACTTATACATATCAACGGTCATAAACTGTAAACCAAGGGGAGTATTGGCTCCGGCCTGAGGCGAATCATATGAGTAAAAAACCTTTACATCATGATTGGGTACAGTGCCGGGGTTGGCCCGGTGTTTTGCGTTCATATCAGCCAAAGCGTAACGTGCCACTATCCCGCCCATGCTAAAACCCATAATTACATTTGGGTGAGTAGACCCGTTGTTTGCCTTTTGTTCATTCACCCATTTTATTACTTCCTCTACCGCATAAGCATTGTTTTGAACATAATTGGAAGGGTCATCGTATTCCACAAAAATCATGTCGTAGTCCTGATAGTACAATTTCGCGAATACATTTTCCTCAGCATTATAAAACTCACTTAATTTACCCCTGCCGTTGCCGGGTGGTATGCCATGATTTTTTTTGTAATCCATATCATAAGGGGGAGAATAGCCTGTTACAATAATAAATGGTTTTCTAAGTTTTTGATCTGTTCCGTTACTGCATCCAAACCTAACCGAAACATGCACTTTCCCTTTTACGGTAGTGCCGGTATATAAACTTTCGGCCTCAATGGTTAAAAACTGGTCGGGCCATGTACCAAGATAACCTCCAATAGTTATATTTTGCTTTTTTATTCTGATAACAAAGCTCGAAACAGAAGTAGTAGAGTTGGTGAAAACCATTTTTACTATAACAATTACATCGTGGGTTTCGCCATAGTCAATCACTGAATAAGAATTCAAACCAACCACTACATAGCCGTTGCCATCCCCAAAATCTACTTCCATATGGTCAAGCGTTCGGGTATCGTTTGTAAAATACATAGCAGGGTTAAACACAAAGGTTATAATTTCGGTATCCGACTCGTGGATATAAGGAGCCGCCATAAAACAGTTTTTTATTTCGTAAGGGCTTTCGGATCGCCCGGTCACGTCAAAGAGTCGAATTCCGCTCACATAAATTAAACTATCTTCTATAGCTGTTAATTTTATGCGGTTGTATTGGTAATTAATAATTCCTACAGGCATATACCCAGAGTCCTGATAAGCCTCCATCAATCCAATCACTTTTTCAAGTGTGTCAAAAGCCTCTGTACTGTCAATAAATGCCCTGCGCAGGGTGCCATAAGCTCTGCGCCACGCAAAGTTATCAGACAGTATAGTGTCCCCCGTTTGGCCACTATATGCCTGTACATTAATGGTGGGTATGGCTTTGTCAATTAAAAGACCTGTGGTGACATAATCCAAATTTAGGTTTTTGTAACAGGAATCAAACATCTGGGCAATGCCTATTTCGGGTTCTATTGAATCTACCAGCAACGAGTCGTCCTGCGCAAATAAAGAATTGCAAAATACCCCTGTGAAAAAGGCATATAGTAAAGTAATTTTTTTCATAATGTAAATAGGTTGGTTTATTTGTATTTATAATCAAAGCGACCTTTGGTAACTTTTAACCACCGCTGCGTAAAAGGGTCAATTACGGTATACTCAAAAGTTCCTGCCATATAATGATTGATAGTGTCAAGTCGAGTAATATTTAATGTCGCCCACCCACCAGTGGTGTAATATGAAGTATAATAATTATCGTATGTTGCAGAGAATTTATTTGCAGTACTCTGCTCGAAAGGAATTACATAATATCCCGGCCCAAATATTTTATACTCAGCCCGCATGTAAACTCCGGTTTTTGTTGAAGCAGTTCCGGGATATAGTACCGCACAATCCAACTCAAAAATTCCTTTAAAATACCCGCTTCCCAAAAAATCAATGTCTTCTTTATCTTCCTTGCTTGGCCAGGCATGGCCATTCATAAGGCAACCTATGGTTTGAGCACCCACCATGGTAGCAGGGGGCAGTTTATCTTCTTCGCTTTCTCTTTTGCAATGTAGGCCAAGGCAACTAAGGGAGGCAAGTAGCAGGAGTAATTTTATGTGGCTCATAGCAGCGGGGTTTTTATTTATTCAAAGTTACGGTATAAAATTTTGCAAAAGCAAATCTATATTTAGTCATGCTGAATTTATTTCAGCATCCCACTATGAATTTACAGATGCTGAAACGAGTTCAGCAAGACGAAGCCTGTGAGATTTTACCCTTTAGGGTAATTTAGCAAAACTATTTTGGTGTGGGTTAATAGAGATTTTTTAATCCGCACTTGCAACTTAACGCCTGTCCTTCCAATTCGGGTGAGAAATCTCATGAACAAAGCCAATAAACTGCGGATAGCGCGGAGATTAATCAAGGGTATTAAATCAAAGGCTATGTATACAAAACAAAAAAGGATGGCTCGTTAGAACCATCCTTTTCAAAGGTGCTATAAGATTTAACTTATTCGTTTGTAGAAGTTTCTTCGGGAGCGGTATCGGCTGCAGCGGTTGTTTCCGCTTTCTTTTTGCTACCTGCTCTGCGGGTACGTCCTTTGGCCGCTTTTTTAGCGCCTTTGCTTTCTTTCAGCATCAGTTCGTTAAAGGTTAACTTATTTTAAGAAGTTCTTTTGCCTTTATATGGACAATCTTGCCATTTTGTGAAATAACAAATTCTCCGTCCTCAAGAATCCTTTGGGCAAGAAGTTTTTTAAAGGCGAGATTGATACCGGCTTTCAATTTTTGTGAAACCTCTTTTATTTCATTTCCAGTCATTTCTCAAAAATCTTTAAATACACATCCTTGTTATAAATATCTGCTTGTTGATTGGCTCCTGCTTCTGCAATAAAATCGGGTACCGAACTGGAGTTATCTACCACCATCCAATAGTCAACTATAGGCACAAAGATAGTTTTCAAATTGTTAATTCCTTTAAAATATCTGGTTCGAATAGTAAGTTCCGGAATAGAATGTCCCCCATTTTTCACCCTTTCTTTTACTCTTTCAATAGCAAGCTCAGGTGAATTAAGCCATAAATAAAGAAGGGTAACAGCGTAGCCCTTCTTTTTAGCTTTGGTGATCAAATTTCTGTAAGATTTTGTGCTTAGAGTTGTTTCAAAGGCGAAGTCAATATTACTGTTGAGTAACTCATCTATACGCTTTAGCATAATTCTGCCAGCCTGGAAAGCTACTTTTTCCGGTTGAAAGGGAGAAAGTCCTTTGGCAATTTCATCAGCATTGACATATTCCCTACAATTAAAAATTTCAGGTAAAAAAGTAAACGAAGCGGTGGTTTTTCCGGCTCCATTGCATCCTGATATAATGTAAAGCTTTGGCACAATTACAAATCTACTTTTTCCTTCAATAACTCAAAACAAAAAAGGATGGCTCAACGAGCCATCCTTTTCAAAGGTGATATAAGATTAACTTATTCGTGTGTAGAAGTTTCTTCAGGAGCGGTATCGGCTGCAGCGGTTGTTTCCGCTTTCTTTTTGCTACCTGCTCTGCGGGTACGTCCTTTGGCCGCTTTTTTAGCACCTTTGCTTTCGGCAAGCATCAGTTCGTTAAAGTCAACCAGTTCAATCACGGCCATTTCGGCATTATCGCCAAGGCGGTTTCCTAATTTAAGGATACGGGTATAACCTCCTGGACGGGCAGCAATTTTATCGGCTACGGTACCAAAAAGTTCTTTTACCGAATCTTTATTTTGCAGGTAGCTGAATACTACCCTGCGGTTGTTGGTGTTGTCGGCTTTTGCTTTAGTAATTAGGGGCTCCACATATTTGCGCAGGGCTTTGGCCTTGGCAACAGTGGTTTTTATGCGCTTGTGCAAGATGAGCGATGATGCCATGTTTGACAACAATGCTGCGCGGTGCGAAGCGGTTCTGCTTAATTTATTAACTGTATTTCCGTGTCTCATTACGCTGTGTTATTATTCTTCGTTCAAACGGTATTTAGAGAGGTCCATACCAAAGGTGAGGTTTTTCTCACGTACCAGTTCCTCCAGCTCGGCCAATGATTTTTTACCAAAATTGCGGAACTTGAGTAAGTCGGCAATATCATAGCTTACCAAATCGGCCAGGGTGCGTATTTCGGCTGCTTTTAAGCAATTGTAGGCACGTACTGAAAGGTCGAGGTCAGAAAGCGGGGTTTTAAGAATTTTACGCATGTGTAAAATGTTCTCGTCAACCTCGGTATTTACTTCTTTAATCTGAGTATCGAGGGTAATTGATTCGTCAGAGAAGAGCATGAAGTGCTGAATCAGGATTTTGGCAGCTTCTTTCAGTGCATCTTCCGGATGAATGGAACCATCGGTATTTATTTCAACCACTAATTTTTCGTAGTCGGTTTTTTGCTCCACGCGATAATCTTCAACGCTGTATTTTACATTTTTGATTGGAGTAAATACTGAGTCAACAGGAATTAAACCAATCACTGCGTCTTTAGGTTTGTTCTCCTCAGCAGGGATGTAACCACGACCTTTCTCCACAGTAATTTCGAGTTCAAGGTTCACAAATGTTTCCATATTGCAAATAACCATCTCAGGGTTCAATATGCGGAAAGCAGCAGTGTGCTTGGCAATATCACCGGCAGTAAACTGGTTTTGTCCTTTAAGCGAAATGTAAATTTTTTCGTTGTCGGCAGCAGAGTCATTCAGTTTTTTGAAACGAACCTGTTTAAGGTTTAACACGATCTCCACCACGTCTTCAATTACCCCTTTTATGGTAGCGAATTCGTGATCTACACCCTGTATTTTAAGGGAGGTAATGGCATAGCCTTCCAGAGAGGAGAGGAGGATACGTCTTAAGGCGTTTCCAATAGTAACTCCGTAACCTTTTTCAAGCGGGCGAAATTCAAACTGACCGTAGAAGTCAGTTTCCTTATGCATGATTACTCTGTCGGGTTTTTGAAAAGCAAGTATTGCCATGTTATTGTTTGTATTATTATTTGCTTATTACTTAGAGTACAATTCAACAATGAGTTGTTCTTTGATATTCTCGGGTATTTGCTCCCTGTCGGGGTAAGCAAGGAAAGTTCCTTTATAGCCGGCAGCATCCCACTCAAACCACGAGAATTTGTTGCTGCGGTGGCTCAGGGATTCGGTAATGGTTTCGAGTGATTTTGATTTTTCGCGTACGGCAACCACATCACCCGGTTTCAACTGATATGAAGGAATATTTACTACTTCTCCATTTACGGTAATATGGCGGTGCGATACCAATTGACGGGCTGCGCTGCGGGTATTGGCCACTCCTAAACGGTAAACGGCATTATCCAAACGTGCTTCGAGTAATTTCAGCAGGTTTTCACCGGTAATGCCTTTCATTACGGCTGCTTTATGGAAAGTTTTTGCAAACTGACGCTCGAGCAAGCCATAAGTATATTTTGCTTTTTGCTTTTCGTAAAGCTGCACTGCGTATTCTGAAAGTTTGGCTCTTTTACGCATTTGTCCATGTTGTCCGGGAGGGTAATTTCTTTTCTCCATCGCTTTATCAGGACCAAAGATGGGCTCTTTGAAGCGTCTTGCTATTTTTGATTTAGGGCCAATATATCTTGCCATGTTTTGCTTGTAATTTTTGTTCGTTAAACTCTTCTTTTCTTAGGAGGGCGGCAGCCGTTGTGCGGCAACGGAGTAATGTCGCGTATTGAAGTTACTTCCAAACCGGCAATGGCAAGGGTACGGATGGCAGATTCTCTGCCCGACCCCGGACCTTTAACAAAAACTTCTACTTTGCGAAGGCCAAGATCGAAAGCAACCTTAGCACACTCAGAGGCGGCTAAACCTGCTGCGTATGGAGTATTTTTCTTAGAACCTCTGAAACCCATTTTACCGGCAGAAGCCCATGAAATAACCTGTCCCGTTGAATTGGTAACAGAGATAATGATATTATTAAACGAAGCAGTGATGTGAACCTGACCAACAGATTCCACGTGAACCACACGTTTTTTTGTAACCTTTTTGCTATTAGGTGATGCCATCTAATTTCGATTATTTCAATTAATTACTTAGTAACTTTTTTCTTACCTGCCACTGTTTTACGCTTTCCTTTGCGGGTGCGAGAGTTGGTGCGGGTGCGCTGACCTCTTACCGGTAAACCTTTTCTGTGGCGAAGGCCACGGTAGCAGCCAATATCCATTAATCGCTTAATGTTAAGTTGTTTTTCTGAACGAAGTTCACCTTCCACTGTAATTCCATCGGTAATGGTTTTACGTATGGTTGATAATTCGTCATCATTCCATTCGCTCACTTTTTTGTCCTGAGAGATTCCTGCACCATCAAGAATTTTGGCAGCCGTTGACGGGCCTATTCCGTAAATGTAGGTGAGGCCTATTACGCCCCGTTTGTTCTTTGGTAAGTCAATACCTGATATACGTGCCATATCTTAACCTTGTCTTTGTTTAAACTTAGGATTCTTTTTGTTAATTACGTAAAGCTTGCCATTGCGCCTTACTATTTTGCAGTCGGCACTGCGCTTTTTGATTGATGCTCTTACTTTCATTGCTCAATTATTTGTAACGGTACGTTATTCTTCCTTTCGAGAGGTCGTAAGGCGACATTTCAACCGAAACCTTGTCACCCGGCAGAATCTTAATGTAGTTCATGCGCATTTTACCGGAGATATGGCAAATGATCTCATGACCATTCTCCAGTTGCACCCTGAACATTGCATTAGATAATGCTTCAGTGATAGTTCCATCTTGTTTTATCAGTGCCTGTTTCGACATCTTTTCAAATGGGCTGCGAAATTACTCTATTCTTTTCAATTAATCAAATACTTATGCGGCTCCTGCCGTGGTTTGCCGGCCTCTTATTCTGCCACTTTTCATTAAACCGTCATAGTGCCTCATTAGCAGGTGACTTTCAATCTGCTGCAAGGTGTCGAGTACTACACCCACCAAAATAAGCAGAGAGGTGCCTCCGTAGAACTGGGCAAACTGGCTATTGATGTTAAATAACACGGCAATAGCTGGTAATATGGCAATTAATGAAAGGAATAAAGCTCCGGGTAAGGTAATTTTCGACATAATGGCATCAATAAAGTCGGCTGTGGGTTTTCCGGGTTTTATGCCGGGGATAAAGCCGTTATTGCGTTTCATGTCGTCAGCTATGTTCACGGTGTTGAGTGAAATGGCTGTATAAAAATAAGTGAACAGGATGATGAGAACGGCAAAAGTAAAATTGTACCAGAAGGAAGTATAATCTACAAATGCGCCTACAAATCCCTGTACACTTTCGTTAGGGAAAAACTGTGCTATGGATGACGGAATAAACATTAATGCCTGAGCAAAAATGATTGGCATTACTCCGGCCTGATTTACTTTTAAGGGGATGTATTGACGAACTCCTCCGTACTGGCGGTTTCCCTCAATGCGCTTGGCATACTGCACCGGAATTTTGCGGGTTCCCTGAACCAGTAAAATTACCAGGGTTATTACCCCGAGCAGTGCAACCAGTTCAATGAGGAATACTACCGGTCCGCCACCTGCTTCGTTAATTCTTGAATTTAGTTCGGCAATAAACGAGAACGGAAGACGGGCAATAATACCAACCATGATGATAAGCGAAATTCCGTTACCCAAACCTTTATCGGTAATACGCTCACCAAGCCACATAATAAATACGGTGCTGCAGGTAAGAATTACAATAGAGGTAAACATAAAGGTAAAATTCGAAATCACTTCCGGATTTGTAACCGAGAGGATGGCACTCGGGCTTTCGTTTTTCAGGTTAATTAAATATCCGAATGACTGAACGGCCGTGATAATGATGGTGAGGTAACGGGTAAGCTGATTAATTTTTCTGCGACCGTCTTCTCCGTCTTTCTGCATTTTCTGGAATGTGGGAATAGCCATGGTGAGCAACTGCACCACAATGGAAGCAGAAATATAGGGCATAATGCCCAGGGCGAAAATAGAACCACGGGCAAATGCACCGCCCGCAAACATGTTGATGATTCCTAAAATTCCGTCTTTAGATTGCTGATTTAATTGCTGAAGTTGGTTAGGGTCGATACCCGGCAGCACCACGTAGGTTCCGATACGGTAAATTACCAATAACCAAAGGGTATTCAGCAAACGAACTCTGAGGTCCTCTATGCGGAAAATGTTTCGTATGGTTTCTATGAATCGCTTCATTTACTTTTCTCTGTCAAAAAAGTTTAAATTTTGTTAGCAGTTCCACCGGCAGCTTCAATAGCTTTGATAGCCGTTGCAGAAAAAGCGTGTGCGCTTACTTCGACTTTGGCTGTCAGTTCTCCGCGGCCTAATATTTTTACCAGATCATTTTTAGATACAATCCCGTGTTTTTGAAATACGGCATGATCAAATTTGGTAACTTTTGCTTCATCAGCTATTTTTTGAATAGCGTCAAGGTTTACGCCAACGTATTCTACTCTGTTCAGGCTCTTGAAGCCAAACTTAGGAACACGTCTTTGCAATGGCATCTGACCGCCTTCAAATCCGGCTTTATTTTTAGTACCCGAGCGTGAGCCGGCACCTTTATGTCCGCGTGTAGAAGTTCCACCGTGGCCTGAACCCTGACCACGACCAATTCTTTTTCTTTTTTTGGTTGAACCTTCTGCGGGTTTAAGATTGCTTAAATCCATAATGATTAAATATTTTCAACTTTCAATAAGTGACTTACCTTGTTTACCATTCCAATTATCTGGGGAGTGGCTTCCAGTTCAACGCATTGATTCACCTTGGTTAAACCAAGAGCTCTTACGGTTCTCTTCTGGTTTTCGCTGCGATCGATGGTGCTTTTTAGCTGTGTTATTTTGATCTTCGACATTGTATTAACCATTAAAAACTTTCTTTAATCCTAATCCGCGGTGTTGGGCCACGGTAAATGCATCGCGCATGTTTACCAGCGCATCAATGGTAGCTTTTACCACGTTGTGCGGGTTTGATGAGCCTTTTGATTTGGCAAGTACGTCAGTAATACCGGCACTTTCCAAAACAGCACGCATGGCACCACCGGCAATTACACCTGTTCCGTGCGATGCAGGCTTAAGAAATACATTGCCTCCGCAAAATTTACCAATCATTTCGTGAGGTACAGTTCCGTTAATAATTGGAACTTTAATCAATGATTTTTTTGCATCATCAATACCTTTGGTAATGGCATCGGTAACCTCGCTGGCTTTACCCAATCCGTAACCTACAATACCTTTTCCATCGCCTACAACCACAATGGCTGAGAAGCTGAATGTACGACCACCTTTGGTAACTTTGGCTACACGCTTAATGCTTACAACCCGTTCCTTAAGTTCGATATCGCTTGATTTTACTCTTTTTATATTAGCTGTTGACATACTGTTTGCAATTAGAATTTTAGACCTCCTTCGCGTGCACCATCGGCCAGGCATTTCACACGGCCATGGTAAAGGTAACCATTCCGATCAAAAATTACGGTTTCAACTCCGGCTTCACGTGCTTTTTCGGCAATTAGTTTTCCTACTAAAACAGCTTTATCGGATTTGGTAATTTTATCTTTCAGGCTTTTTGACGAAGCAGAAGCCAGCGTAGTACCTTTTACGTCATCTATGATTTGGGCATAGATATCTTTATTGCTGCGGAATACAGATAACCTTGGTTTTTCGGCAGTGCCAAAAATGCGGCTTCTGATTCTCTTTTTTATTTTTATTCTTCTTTCCGTTTTTACGTTGCTCATACGCTTACTTATTTACCAGCCGATTTACCGGCTTTTCTTCTCAATTGTTCGTTTACAAACTTGATACCTTTTCCTTTGTATGGCTCAGGCTTACGTAAGGATCTGATTTTGGCAGCAACCTGTCCGATTAACTGCTTGTCAGCACTCTCGAGGGTTATAATGGGGTTTTTACCTTTTTCAGTTTCAGCTTTCACTTTTACCTCTTTAGGTACTTCCATATAAATGTGGTGCGAATAGCCAAGGGTTAAGTCAAGAATCTGTCCATCGGTGCTGGCTTTGTAACCTACACCTACCAGCTCCTGCTTTAATTGATATCCCTGAGTAACTCCGGTAACCATATTACTGATAAGTGAGCGATACAATCCGTGTAATGCCTTATGACGTTTGCTGTCGGTAGGGCGGGTAACGGTTAATACTCCATTATCAACTTCTAATTTAATATCCGGATCAATTGCTTGCTTCAGTTCACCTTTCGGACCTTTAACGGTAACAGAGGTGGGGGTAGTTTTTACTTCAACTCCTGAAGGTACGGTAACGGGTAATTTTCCTATACGTGACATACTTTTACCTCCCTATTAATAAACATAACATAAAACCTCACCACCTACATTATTTGAGCGTGCCTCTTTATCGGTCATTACACCTTTTGAAGTACTCAAAATAGCAATACCCAATCCGTTTATTACTCTTGGCATAGTATCAACACCTGTATAATTACGTAAGCCGGGGCGGCTTATTCTTTTCATGGTGCGGATGGCCGGAGTTTTTGTAACCGGATGGTATTTGAGGGCTATTTTAATTACGCCCTGATGATTGGGAACATCTTCGAATTTAAAATTGAGGATGTAACCTTTTTCATAAAGCACGCGGGTAATTTCTTTCTTCAGTTTTGAAGACGGAATTTCCACGATGCGATGATTTGCTTTGATTGCGTTTCTCACTCGGGTGAGATAATCGGAAATCGGATCTGTCATTTTCTGTTATGTGTTGTTTAAGCTGCCCGGTAGTAAGCCATTTGGAATAACTCTTTCCGGCAAGCGTTGTTTATTAATTTAAAGTTACCAGCTGGCTTTTGTTACGCCAGGAATTTTGCCCATGGATGCCATTTCGCGAAACATGTTACGGCAAAGACCGAAATCACGGATGTATCCGCGCGGACGGCCTGAAAGTTTGCAGCGGTTTCTGAGGCGAACAGGTGAGGAGTTACGCGGAAGTTTTTGCAAACCATTCCAGTCACCGGCTTCTTTAAGGGCTGCTCTTTTTTCGGCAAACCTTGCTACCAGTTTCTCTCTTTTTACCTGTCTGGCTTTAATTGATTCTTTTGCCATTTGTGCTTACTTATTTTGATTTTTAAAAGGAACTCCGAATTCTTTAAGAAGTGACAAGCACTCTTCATCAGTAGGGGCATTGGTAACAAACGTAATGTCCATTCCCTGAATGCGGCTTACTTTGTCAATATTAATCTCAGGGAAAATGATTTGCTCGGTTACACCTAATGTGTAGTTGCCGCGGCCATCAAATCCTTTATCATTTACCCCGTTAAAATCGCGTACACGCGGCAGGGCAACAGAGATTAGGCGGTCGAGAAATTCATACATTTTATCACCACGTAAAGTTACGCGGGTACCAATAGGCATGTTTGCCCGTAGTTTAAAGTTCGAAATGTCTTTTCTTGATTTGGTAGGAACAGCTTTTTGTCCGGAAATAAGAGTCATTTCTCCTATGGCAACTTCTACCAGTTTTTTATCAGCTACCGCGGCTCCCACGCCCTGATTCAGGCATATTTTGGTTAAGCGCGGAACCTGCATTACGTTTTTGTAACCGAATTTTTCCTTTAGTGCAGGAACAACCGATTTGGTGTATTTTTCTTTAAGTCTGGGCGTATTCATTACTTAATTACCTCCCCTGTAGTTTTAGCGTATCTTACTAATTTTCCATTTTCGTCAGCCTTACGACCAATGCGGGTTGGCTTTCCATCGTTTCCAATCACTTTCAGATTAGAAATATGGATAGGAGCTTCTTTTTCCAGAATACCTCCATTTGGATTCTGCGCATTTGGTTTGGTATGACGTTTTACAATATTAAGGCCTTCAACGGTTGCACGAAGGGTTTTGGTGAAAACGGCAAGTACACGGCCTTTTTGGCCCTTGCTGTCGCCACTTATTACCTGAACGGTGTCGCCTTTTTTGATATGCAGCTTGGGCTGCTTGTTAAATTTTCTTTGCATAATTAAAGTACCTCCGGTGCTAATGAAACAATTTTCATAAACTGCTTTTCTCTTAATTCCCTGGCTACCGGTCCGAAGATACGGGTAGCTCTTGGCTCATCAGATGCATTAAGCAAAACGCATGAGTTATCGTCAAAACGGATATATGAACCATCTGCTCTGCGAACTTCTTTTTTGGTGCGCACAATTACGGCTTTTGATACCGTTCCTTTTTTAATGCCTCCTGAAGGAAGGGCATCTTTTACGGTTACCACAATCTTATCACCGATTGAAGCATAACGCTTGGCGGTTCCGCCCAACACACGGATACAAAGAACTTCTCTTGCTCCGCTGTTATCAGCTACTTTCAGTCTGCTTTCCTGTTGTATCATGTTACTTAGCCCTTTCTACTATTTCAACCAAACGCCATCTTTTATCTTTACTCAGCGGACGAGTTTCCATTACGCGCACCACATCGTTGATGTTGCATTCGTTTTTTTCGTCATGAGCTTTAAACTTGGAAGTTTTCTTTACAAACTTTCCGTATTTGGGGTGTTTTACCTTACGTTCAACAGAAACGGTGATGGTTTTATCCATTTTGTTGCTCACCACTTTTCCGATGATTTCTTTACGTGTATTTCTTTCTGCAGCTTCCATTTCTTACTTATTTATTCCTTCCAGTTGCCTTTTTCTCATTTCGGTGAGAAGGCGGGCTATGGTAACCTTAGTTGCTTTGATCTGGCTTGGGTTTTCGATGGGAGCCACTGTGTGGTTAAACGTCATCTTGGCCAGTCGTGCTTTTTCGTCTTTTAATTTTGTCATCAACTCTTTTGACGACAGTTCAACTATCTCGTTATTTTTCATGATGAGCTTCTCCTTATTCTGAATAATCAGGTCTAACTACGAATCTGGTTGTTACCGGCAGTTTCTGCGCAGCCAGGCGCATAGCTTCTCTGGCCACGGCTACAGGAACTCCGTCAGCTTCAAACATGATGGTGCCCGGTTTTACAATGGCAACAAAGTACTCGGGCGCACCTTTTCCTTTACCCATACGAACCTCGGCCGGTTTCTTGGTAATAGGTTTGTCAGGGAATATTCTGATCCAAACGTTACCTTCTCTTTTCATGAATCGGTTGATTGCAACCCTTGCAGCTTCTAACTGGCGCGAAGTGATGAAGGAAGGCTCAAGCGATTTGAGTCCGAATGATCCGAACTCAATGCTGTTGCCGCGAGTGGCAAGGCCTCTTACTCTTCCTTTTTGCTGCTTTCTGAACTTTTGACGTTTTGGTTGTAACATCTTATAAAATCTTATGAAACCTCAATTATTTTTTTCTTGATCTTCTTTTGTCTCCGCCACGGTCGCCACGATCTCCGCGGTGATCGCCTCTGCCTTTAGGGCCTCCGGCACTACCGCCTTGTCCGCCTTTTTCGGTCATTCCGATATTAGGAGAAAGGTCGCGTTTACCGAAAACTTCGCCACGGCAAATCCATACTTTGATACCAATTTTTCCATATACCGTGTTTGCTTCGCAAATGGCATAATCAATATCGGCACGCAGGGTGTGAAGTGGTGTACGTCCTTCTTTGTACTGTTCGGTACGGGCCATTTCGGAACCTGCCAAACGACCTGAAGCAATTACTTTAATTCCTTCAGCACCCATTCGCATGGTAGAACCAATAGCCGTTTTAATGGCACGTTTAAAAGAAACGCGGCCTTCAATTTGTGCAGCTATCGAATCGCCTACCAGTTTTGCATCCAGCTCTGGACGTTTGATTTCAAAAATGTTAATCTGAACGTCTTTATTGGTAAGCTTTTTAATTTCTTCTTTAATCTTATCAACTTCCTGTCCGCCTTTTCCGATTACAATACCGGGGCGTGAGGTGTGAGCAGTGATGATAATTCTTTTAATGGTGCGCTCAATTACTATTTTAGAGATACCACCTTTAGGAATACGTGCAAAAAGATATTTACGGATTTTTTCGTCTTCAATGAGTTTCTCAGCGAAATTTTTTCCACCATACCAGTTGCTTTCCCAGCCTCTGATAATGCCAAGTCTTAATGCTATCGGGTTTACTTTTTGTCCCATATTACTTTTTTACTCTTGAGTTGCGGTTGTTTCTTCTGTAACGTTCACCGGGTTCTTGCTGTCAACAACCAGGGTTACGTGATTTGATCTTTTTCTTACACGGTATCCTCTTCCCTGAGGGGCGGGTCTCATGCGCTTAAGCATAGGAGCAATATCAACGAAAACTGTTTTAACAATCAGTTCGCTTTCTTCAACGCGTGAACCTTCGTTTTTCTGCGACCAGTTGGCGATAGCTGATAATAACAGCTTTTCTAAACGGATGGCATTATCTTGCTTGGCATTAAACTTAAGTATGCCTAAAGCTTTCTCCACACGCTGGCCACGAATCAAATCGGCCAGCAAACGCATTTTGCGTGGTGAAGTGGGGCAATTTTTTAACTTAGCTACTGCTTCCATGTTTACTTGTCTTTCTTAATCGGGTGACCTTTGAATACGCGGGTAGGGGCAAACTCACCAAGTTTATGTCCTACCATGTTCTCAGTTACATATACCGGGATAAACTTGTTTCCGTTGTGAACGGCAAAAGTTTGTCCCACAAAATCGGGAGTAATCATGGTTCTGCGTGACCATGTTTTAATCACCGCTTTCTTTTTGCTTTCGGCTTGGGCCAGAACTTTTTTCTCCAGCTTTACATCTACGAAAGGACCTTTTTTCAGCGAACGAGCCATATCTTCTTATTACTTCTTACGTCTTTCAATAATAAATTTAGAACTTGTCTTTTTAGGATGACGTGTTTTGTATCCTTTGGCAAGTAATCCTTTGCGTGAACGCGGGTGACCACCTGAGGCACGACCTTCGCCACCACCCATCGGGTGATCTACCGGGTTCATGGCTACAGGACGGGTGCGCGGCTTGCGGCCAATCCAGCGGCTGGCACCGGCTTTACCTTTACGCTCAAGGGTGTGATCGGGGTTTGAAACCGAACCGATAGAGGCCATGCAGTTAGAAAGAATCATGCGGGTTTCGCCTGAACTTAATTTTACAATAGCGTATTTACCATCGCGGTTTTGCAGTTGTGCGAATGAGCCGGCACTGCGCGCAAGTTTACCTCCCTGACCAGGTTGCATCTCAATATTGTAAATGATACTTCCCAGTGGAATGGCATTAAGCGGAAGAGCATTTCCTACTTCAGGAGCTGCTTTTGCGCCCGACATAACGGTTTGTCCTACTTTAATTCCCTGCGGAGCCAGAATGTAACTTTTTTCTCCGTCAGTGTATTCAACCAGCGCGATAAAAGCCGAGCGGTTTGGATCGTATTCAATCGTTTTTACGGTAGCTGCTACGTCTACTTTGTTACGCTTGAAATCAATAATTCTGTATTTACGTTTATGACCTCCGCCAATATAGCGCATGGTCATTTTACCGCTGTTGTTACGTCCGCCTGAATTTTTTACAGGAAGCGTAAGGCTTTTCTCAGGGATATTGGTTGTAATCTCATCATACGAGTTTACAACTCTGAACCTGGTGCCCGGTGTTACTGGTCTTAATCTTCTAACTGCCATGACTTGTCTTATACGTTTTCAAAGAAGTCAATTACCTGACCTTCTTTAAGTGTAACAATCGCTTTTTTATAAGCAGGTTTTCTGCCCACCGATAACCCTTTGCGGGTAAAACGGGTTTTGTTTTTTCCTGCGTGAATCAGGGTGCTGATAGTGGCAACATTCACATTGTACATCTTTTCAATTTCAGATTTAATCTGTGTTTTGGTAGCCAGTTTATCAACGATGAAACCGTATTGCTTTAACTTATCGGTTAAGGCAGTCATTTTTTCGGTTATTATCGGCTTCTTCAGTACGCTCATTGCTTACTTATTTAATGTTTCTTCAATTGCTTTAACAGAGTTCTCGATCAGAATGACGTTTTTAGCATTCATGATCTCATAGGTGTTCAGATCGGCTGCTTTCATTACGCGGGCTTTAGCCAGATTCCTGCTGGAGAGGTACAGATTTTTGTTGTAATCAGATACTACCATCAGTGTTTTCGAATCATTCAGCTTCAGGTTTTCCAGAATGCTGATATATTCTTTGGTTTTTGGTGAGTTCAGGCTGAACTCTTCCAGCACGATGATATTATTTTCCTGTGCTTTGTAGCTAAGGGCTGATTTACGGGCAACCTGCTTTAATTTTTTATTCAGTTTAAAACTGTAATCACGGGGGCGAGGGCCATGGATACGGGCTCCGCCTACAAAAGTACCGCTTTTGATACTTCCTTTACGCGAGCCACCGGTTCCTTTTTGGCGATGCAGTTTTTTGGTTGAACCGCTTACTTCGCTTTTCTCTTTGGCTTTATGAGTTCCCTGGCGTTTGTTGGCAAGAAACTGTTTAACGTCAAGCCATATGGCATGGTCATTCGGCTCTACCGAGAACACTTCTTCGGTAAGCTTCACCTTGCGGCCTGTTTCGTTTCCCTGTGTGTTTAATACGGCTAATTCCATCTTACTTTTCAACTAATACAAATGAACCTTTAGGACCAGGAACAGCACCTTTTACTACGAGCAGGTTCTGATCCTTGATAACCTTAATAATTTCAAGATTTGTTTTCTTAACTCTTGCACCACCGGTACGTCCTGCCATGCGCATTCCTTTAAATACTTTTGAAGGAAATGACGATGCTCCGATTGATCCGGGAGCACGCTGGCGGTCATGCTGGCCGTGGGTATTTCCGCCCACACCACCAAATCCGTGACGCTTAACTACCCCCTGAAATCCTTTCCCTTTAGTAGTACCTACCACATCAACAAATTCGCCTTCGGCAAAAATCTCAACGGTGATGGTGTCTCCAAGGGTTAACGGATTTTCGAATCCTTTGAATTCAGCCATTTTGGATTTCGGTCCGCTGTTGGCTTTTTTCATATGACCCATAAGGGCTTTTGGTGTATTTTTCTCTTTGCGGTCACCAAATGCAAGCTGGATGGCATTATATCCGTCCGTTTCGCCATTTTTTACCTGTGTGACTACGCATGGACCAGCCTGAACCACGGTGCAGGCTACGGCCTTACCGTTTTTGTCGTAAATGCTGGTCATTCCTATTTTTTTACCTATGATACCTGACATGATCAAACTTTAATTTCTACGTCAACACCGCTGGGCAATTCCAGTTTCATTAATGCATCAACTGTTTTTGCAGTTGAACTGTAAATGTCAAGAAGCCTTTTGTAAGAGCACAATTGGAATTGTTCCCTGGCTTTCTTGTTTACGTGAGGTGAACGAAGTACTGTGTAAATCTTCTTCTCTGTTGGCAACGGAATGGGTCCGCTTACCACAGCACCGGTTGATTTAACTGTACGAACGATTTTCTCCGCACTTTTGTCAACGAGGTTGTAATCGAATGACTTTAATTTAATTCTAATCTTCTGGCTAACCATTTTATTAAGCTTTTGCTGCTTTACCGTTTACTTTAGCTAATACCTCATCGGCAATCATTTTTGGCGTTTCGGCATAATGCGAAAACTCCATAGTAGATGTTGCACGACCTGAAGTGATGGTACGTAAAGTGGTTACGTAACCAAACATTTCTCCGAGGGGAACTTTTGCTTTAATTACCTGCGAGCCTGCACGCGTATCCATCCCTTCCATCATACCCCTGCGCTTGTTAAGGTCACCAATTACGTCACCCATGTTTTCTTCAGGCGTAAGTACTTCTACTTTCATAATGGGCTCAAGAAGCACCGGACCGGCCTTGCGGCAAGCTTCCTTAAATGCAATCTTGGCTGCCATTTCAAAAGAGAAGGAGTCAGAATCCACCGGGTGGTAAGATCCGTCAAACAAACGCACCTTAATGCTGTCAACCGGATACCCTGCCAAAACACCATTGGTCATAGCAGAATCAAAACCTTTTTGAACTGATGGAATAAACTCACGTGGAATTGAACCACCAACGATTTCATTTACAAATTCAAGTCCCGGTTTTTCAGGATTGCCCGGTAATAATTCAAATTGAATATCGGCAAATTTACCACGACCACCGGTTTGTTTTTTGTACACTTCGCGGTGTTCTACATTTTTGGTAATTGCTTCTTTATAGGCAACCTGGGGAGCTCCCTGGTTACACTCTACTTTAAATTCACGTCTTAAACGGTCAACAATAATCTCCAGGTGCAATTCACCCATTCCGGAGATAACGGTTTGTCCGGTATCTTCATCCGTTTTCACGCGGAAAGTAGGATCCTCTTCAGCCAGTTTAGCCAGAGAAGTTCCAAGTTTATCAGAGTCGGCCTGAGTTTTTGGCTCAATAGCTAAACCGATTACCGGATCAGGGAAATCCATTGCTTCGAGTACAATCGGATTTTTCTCGTCACACAGCGTATCTCCAGTACGAATATCTTTAAATCCTACCGCTGCACCAATATCTCCGGCACCCAGCGACTCAATAGGATTTTGCTTGTTAGCGTGCATCTGGAAAATACGCGATATACGCTCTTTGTTACCACTTCGGGTGTTGAGTACGTAAGAACCCGCATCGAGCTTACCTGAGTAGGCACGCATAAAGGCTAAGCGACCAACATACGGGTCGGTGGCAATTTTAAATGCCAGCGCAGTGAAAGGCTCATCATACGATGGATGTCTTTCAACAGCCTCTCCGGTATCAGGGTTGGTACCGGTAATATGTTCTTTGTCCATCGGACTTGGTAATAACTCCATTACCAAATCAAGCATAGTTTGAACCCCTTTATTTTTGAATGAAGAACCACAAACCATAGGAACGATTTTCATGGCCACTGTCGCTTTGCGCAAAGCATCCAGAATTTCGCGTTCTGAAATTGAAGTTGGATCATCAAAAAACTTCTCCATCAGCGTATCATCAAATTCAGATACGGCTTCGAGTAATTTTTCGCGGTATTGAGTAGCTTCTTCCAGCATATCCTCAGGAATGGGAACTACTTCATAGGTCATTCCTTTGTCGGCTTCGTTCCAAACCATTCCACGGAAATTGATCAGGTCAATTACTCCACGGAAATTATCTTCGGCACCTAAGGGCAACTGAAGCGGAACGGCATTGCTGCCCAGCATTTCTTTCACCTGTTTTACCACGTTTAGGAAATCGGCACCGGCACGGTCCATTTTATTTACGAATCCAATACGGGCAACATTGTAGTTATTAGCCAAACGCCAGTTGGTTTCCGACTGTGGCTCTACTCCGTCAACTGCCGAGAATAAGAATACCAACCCGTCTAACACGCGAAGTGAACGGTTTACCTCAACGGTAAAATCCACGTGGCCGGGGGTATCAATAATATTAATATGGTACTGATTATCGCGGTATTTCCAAAATACGGTAGTAGCAGCCGAAGTAATGGTGATACCGCGTTCCTGCTCCTGAACCATCCAGTCCATGGTAGCAGCACCATCGTGTACTTCACCTATTTTATGGTTTACACCGGCATAGTATAAAATACGCTCAGTAGTTGTGGTTTTACCCGCATCAATATGAGCTGCAATTCCAATATTACGTGTATATTTTAAGTCTCTTGACATTTCTTATTCCTCGTGCTTATACTCTAAAGTGTGAGAAGGCTTTGTTTGCTTCAGCCATTTTGTGGGTATCATCTTTCTTCTTTACAGAAGCACCTTCCCCTTTGGAAGCAGCTACAATTTCACCGGCTAATTTTTCGGCCATTGATTTTTCGTTGCGCGAACGGGCGTAGTTGATCATCCATTTCATACCAACGGCTATTCTTCTGTCGGCAGGCACTTCCATTGGAATCTGGAAAGTGGCACCACCCACACGTCTTGCTTTTACCTCAACGGTAGGCATTACGTTGTTCAATGCTTTTTTCCATACATCAATACCGCGCTCCTGTGTTTTTTTCTCAACAATATCCAGGGCCCCGTAGAATACAGAAAAGGCAGTGGTTTTTTTACCCTGCCACATCATGTTATTTACGAAACGGGTCACCAGCACATCGCTAAACTTAGGATCGGGTGACAAAATTCTTTTTTTAGCTCTCGACTTTCTCATCTTACTGCTATGCGATTATTTTTTGCCTTTAGCCGGTGCAGCTGCTGCTCCTGCCTTAGGTTTTTTAGTACCGTATTTTGATCTTCTTTGGTTTCTGCCTTCCACACCGGCTGTATCCAGGGCTCCGCGAACAATGTGGTAACGTACACCCGGAAGGTCTTTTACCCTTCCGCCACGTACCAGCACAATCGAGTGCTCCTGAAGGTTGTGTCCTTCACCTGGTATATAGGCGTTTACCTCATTTTTATTGGTAAGCCTTACACGGGCTACCTTACGCATGGCCGAATTAGGCTTTTTAGGCGTAGTAGTATAAACACGGGTGCAAACACCTCTGCGCTGAGGGCATGAATCGAGGGCCGGAGACTTGCTCTTCCACTCGGGGGTGCTGCGACCTTTTCTTACAAGTTGTTGTATGGTTGGCATAACTTTTTAATGCAAAACTTTTCGAAATTGGGACGGCAAAGGTAAGGGAGCGAAAACATATTTACAAGAGATTGAGAATAAATCTTTAATTTTTTTTGCCTGATGCTAATCTCTTGTAATCAAATACTTTTGCTTTAAGTTTGAGGCACAAAAGGGACGCGAAAGTAAGTTCTTTTAATTAAAACAACAATAGCTATGTGGCGGCTTTATAAAGTTTTTGTGATTTTAACCTTTTTTGCCCTTCCCTCACGTTTGTTAGGCCAGATCAGAATTGAGTTAATTGATTCAAGTCAAGCTGGTTGCAGTTTCAGAGGTTTATCCGTGGTTACCGATAAAGTGGTGTGGGTGAGCGGAAGCAAAGGCACCGTGGGCCGGTCGGTGGATGGAGGCCAAACCTGGACCTGGATGCAGGTGCTGGGTTTTGAGAAGTCGGATTTCAGGGATATTGAGGCCTTTGATAAAAATCGGGCGGTGATCATGGCCTCGGGTACCCCGGCCGTCATTTTAAAAACGGAGGATGGGGGCCAAACCTGGAAATTGGTTTTCAAAGATGACCGGCCTGAAATGTTTTTGGATGCTATGGATTTTTGGGATAACAAACATGGAATCATGGTGGGCGACCCCATCAACGGGCATTTTGTGTTAATGCAAACTAATGACGGTGGAAGTAGTTGGAAAATGTTGGATAGCGCTTTTTGTCCTGTTTCTCTTGATAGTGAGGCTGTGTTTGCGGCCAGTGGAACGAGTTTGAGGTGCTGGGGCAAGGATGAGTTTGGGTTTGTAACTGGTGGAGGAGTAAGTAGGCTTGTATTAGGGAAACAACTTTTGGCAGCTTTTACTTTTGTGGAGTTAAGTATACATCAAGGATATTCATCAGCAGGAGCATTTTCATTTTCAAAAGGGAAGCACTACTTTAAAGTGGTAGGGGGGGATTACTTATGTGATACTTGCGTTCTGGTCAACAGTTGTAATATCTTTAAGTCAGATGGTTTGTATTCTAAACCTGTAGCGGGATCAGTTTATACGTCATGCATAGAACTAACTCACGGTATTATCAAAAGCGAAAATGGCATCCTCTACTCAGTTGTTACCGGAACTTCTTATACAGAAGTAACTCATGAAGTTTTTGTAAACCAACATGGCATTTATATTTATCCGTGTTTAACTTTCAGTATAGGATTTAATGTGGTTCGTCAATCAAAAGCCAAAAAAGGCAAAGCCGTTTTTTTAGCGGGCAGTAAAGGCCGTATCGGTAAACTCATTTATTAGTTTGGTTAAAATTTTCCCGCAGAACCCGCTGACCAAGGCAGAAAATTCAGCGGACATCTGCGGGTTCTGCGGGAAATAAACATTATTCAGTAGCTTTGACCTGATGAAGAAATTCCTCACCCGCAATATTCTTATCTTATCCTTTGTGAGCCTTTTTACCGATGTGGCCGGTGAAATGCTGTACCCGGTGATGCCTATTTACCTGAAAGAAATCGGATTTTCCATTATGTTAATTGGTTTATTGGAAGGGGTGGCCGAGGCAACTGCAGGTTTAAGCAAAGGTTTTTTTGGCAAGTGGAGTGATCAAAGCGGTAGGCGCCTGCCTTTTGTACAATTGGGTTATTTGCTAAGTGCCGTCAGCAAGCCGCTTATGGTGGTATTCAGTTTCCCTTTGTGGGTGTTTGGTGCCCGCACCCTCGACCGCCTGGGTAAGGGAATGCGCACCAGTGCCCGCGATGCCATGCTCTCTGACGAAACCACTCCCGAACATAAAGGGCAGGTTTTTGGTTTTCACCGGGCTTTAGATACGTTTGGGGCAGCTATTGGTCCGCTGGTAGCACTGGCCTACCTCAGTTTTTATCCGGGAGATTATAAAACACTTTTTACACTGGCATTTATTCCGGGCCTGTTAACTATCGCTCTTTCCATGATTATTCGGGAGAAAAAACCGGTGACAGCCGCAGCTCCTATAGGTAAAAACAAATTTTTCTCTTACCTCGGTTACTGGAACAGGGCTTCGGCCGGATATAAAACCACCGTTACCGCTTTGTTGCTGTTTACCTTGTTTAACAGCTCGGATGTGTTTTTGTTGCTGTTGCTAAAGTATAAAGGATTTGATGATTTTTCCCTGCTCACGGTATA
>JAIBAK010000048.1 GCA_019695215.1 Bacteroidia bacterium
ACATACCTTAAACCAACCGGTATCGTTACCGTAACAGTGTCTGATTTCATCTGTAAGCGATTTGCCGATATTGTTGTATTTCTTCTGGTCATCGGGCAATGAGTTGTCGCAACCGCCCAAACTGTTTACATCAGGGTGACCAAAGTACCAATCAAACAATACTCCGTTTTCGGATTTATTAATAAACCTTATAAGAGGTAGTTTGAGAGCTGTAGCTGATGAAGACACCGTATCGGCTTCAAAAATTGCCTTCACATTCTTGATAGCGACTACCAAACTATCATCCAGTTTACATTCCCGTTCGCCAGGGGGTGGTGTATAGTTACCTCTTACACGAACAGTGAATACTCCTGTATCAGCATAAATATGCGTTTTGCTTGGAACGGGACCGGTTTGTTCATTAATACCATCACCCCAATACCAATCAAATGTGGTGAATTTAGAACCCGATTTACTGTTATCGATATTAATGGTATCTCCTAGGCATACTAACGCAGTATCAACAGAAATATGAACAGTATCTACCGGCAACACTTTTACGCAAATGGTATCAACATCAGGAGAATTCGTGTCAGGATAAACTCTGACAGGGCAGAAATTAGGTACCCCGATTGCTTTATCCTTTGCAAGGAGATAAATACAGAATGTACCGGGGTTTGTATAAACCTTAGTCACATTCGTGTCACCGTTAGTAGAATAAGTATTGAACGGATCATTAGGATCACCAAAATACCAGATAAACGATTTAGATTTATTTACTATTTCATTCGATTGGTTGTCGAAGGTAACCGCAAAAGGTACACATCCGATAGAATCACCTACAATCTTGAATTTAGAGCGAGGGCCGTCAATAATCACCAGTCCGGTGGTATCTTCAGAACAGCCGTTATGTACTTTTACTCGATGATAAACCAAAAAGCTATCGTTGCTGGTGTAATCGTGCACCGGATTTTTTAACGGACTCGGAGTTTTGCCGTCACCAAATTCCCAATAATATCCATTTTGATTTACCGGCATAATACTATCGGTTCGAATACCAAACGCCTGATAATACGGGTCAATCACAATAGATTGATCATACAACCTGACGGTATCATTACATGCAAATATTGGTTTTGGAACAAAGACACCTGCCTTTATACCAATTACTGTTACCCAAGATCTGGCCGTATCCTTACAGCCCATACTATCCGTTACAATCAACTCGACTGAGTAAAGTCCAACGCTATTGAAGGAATACCCAAACCTACCTCCGTTACGCTGATCAATAAGAGTATACTGACCTGTGGTGCTGTCGCGTTTAAGAATTCTCCATTTTAAAGACTCAAACTGGTACGGAGGAGCCGGGGCTTGTGTACGATATCCACCAAGGAAAGGATCACGACCAACATAGTAAATTTCTTTAGGAGGGAAAATTGGTTCAGGATAAATCCAGTAATAAGCACTATCGCGGAAATTAACCGTATCGCCTACGCACACTACTGTATCATCAATGGCCACTTCATTATAGAAACCGGCAACAATTTCACGGAAATAGAATTGCACACAACCGGCAGTGTTCACCATAGTAACACTTGGGAAATACCTTCCGGCCTTGGTGTAATAATGAACTAATGTATCTTCACCTACAATGGTATCCTGAACAAAAGAATAATTCTCTGAACTATCAACTGTACCCTGAGGATTTATATAATAACGGGTACGTGTAAAGCTCTTAACAGTATCTTTACTAGGCTTTACAAAGCCAACCCGTAAAATACTATCGATAACTACGTAACCATCCTGCCAGTTCCAGATAATTGCCAACAGACTATCCTGATAGTTTTTACGAATAGAACCTCTAAGGCGCATCGGAATACAGTCGTGAACTTTTGGAGAACCATTGGCCGAATCAACGATATCCCAAACAGGGGTAAACGGAGTAAAGCGAAGGAACTGATGATAGTATGCTGTATCGTAACACCAGTGAGGATTGCCTTTTGAATCGGTCCATCCATTACCGGTAATCAATCCTACAGTAACAAATCCATTAGTATCGGCAAGTCCCGGAGGATCAAAGTAATTTTTTGCAATTCTGTTTGGCCATGCGCGTGGTGCGGGTGGAGGAACCCATGGCCCCTGATTATTTAACTGAGTAAAGTGGGCAGGTTGACAAACCCACTTATTTGGCTGAATACCGGCAGCCGAGTCGTAGTTAATACATACCCAACCGCGGGTACATGATGGTACTGTTTTGCTCAAATCGAAAATAATTCCGTTAGGTGCAGCTCCAAAACACTCAATCCCCGATTTTTTTAATGTAGTAGGATCATCATACGACACATTATTCCAAACCACGCGGGTGTGTCCGCCAGGTACAAGTTCCGATCCGTTAGGACCTGCTTTGGGAGGCCCCAATGGTAATTGCATCTGATCAGTATCTCCGCAATGATTTACCGAGTCGTAAAGCATCAACTTAACCGTGTAGCAAGAGAAGTTTTTAGTGCTGTACGGTGGCGAAGTTGGCTGAATAAATGTAGAGCCAGCCACAGATCTAAGTGCGAGAGTATCCCAGTCTGTATAGATATGTATCGGCAATGAATCGCGGGAGAAATTACAATTACATGGTCGGTTTGCACCCGGAGGATATGTTACAGGATCCAGCAAACTTAATGTATCATGTCCGGTAACATTAATTCCATTTTTAGTATCTGTGGTACACTGGCGTGCGTAACGATCACCAAAATCCCATAAGCGTTCTACATTCCACGCTTTATAATGGCAGGATAGGTTAGTGAAGTGAACAGGGTTTACCACTTTACACTGATAACGTTCCGAATCTACGACTGCAGGTCCGCCCGGTGTTTCAATTTGAGCATCCGGCCCAAGTACTTCAACCGTATCCCAAACCCAGGTAGTATCAAAACATCCCGGAGCACGGATTTTTAAACTGGCACGAGCCATACCACATGGTATGGTTCTGCAGGGTGTAAAAGTTCCGTCTTCAGTAAAAATTTTCGGATCCGGAGAAAGTGGTTTCCATCCAACTGCACTATACTGCCAGGTTTTGGTTGCTGTATCGAATGGCGGATTCGGAGCTATAAAAAATGTCCATAATTTGGTTGCTCCGGGTACGTTTGTTTGTTTCCAGCAAATTTTGCCCGGATTGGCACAAATGGGATTCTCAATGGCATCTACGTCAAAAGCGAAATAAGTATTTTTAACCCCATTGGTTAAAATCATGGTATCACGACAACCATTGATATCTTCTACAATTAAACGGGGAGAAAAACTTCCGTTAGTAAAATAATAATGCGTAACAGTATCCCAGTGTGCAGGGTCGGTATCTACAAATTGTCCATCTCCAAAATCCCAGCGGAAACTTTTTACTGAGTCAGGATACACAACTTCAGGTCGGGTGGTATTAGTAAAGAATGCTTTCGTGTAAAATTTAACAGGATTCTGTGCGCAACCTATTGGTGCATTCACGGTGAAATTAACACCTAAATCACCCACCACATAAATGTAGTTAAGCCTTCTCAAGGTATCCATACAACCATTAAGGTCAATAACACGAATGGTTTGCGTGTAAACATTATAATCTGGCGATGGATAGGTGTAACAAAAATCGCGACTTAAAGGTGGAACGTGCAGGTTGTTGTCAATACCACCATCCCCAAAAAGGAAGATTTCCTTTGTAATTGGAGCAATTGGTTGACCCGGAAGTGGTGTGGCTGGCTGAGAATTGTCCTTGAAACATACTCTGGCCGGGTTACAGAACTTATTACCATTGGTACTTACAAAATCTGCTTTAGGCAAATTATTTATGTAAATGGAATCACTTTGTGCAAACACAGGGCCTGAAGGTGTGGTAATTGTAACAACTACTACGTAAGCACCAGCAGTACCATAATAATGTTGCGTTGTCGGGCTTAACGATGGTGCTGTTTGACCATCACCGAAATTCCAGGTATAAGCTGTACCACTTGCCGGAGCATTTAGAATGGTAAAAGGCACCGTTTGGTAAAGGCAGCCTTTATTCCCGGTTAATGCAGCTACTACCTTGGGCTGGGCATAGGCTTTAAAACCTAATGAAAGGCCTAAAAACAAGGCCATCACTGAAAGAAACTTTAATCGCATTCTTTTCATTTTTTTCTGGTTATCTTCTTTTTCGGCAGTAAACACCTGTCCTCCTGAACGGTTTCTTACTGCATTTTTGAGGTAAATTAACTGTGCTAACATAGTATTATTATTTGTCATTTTCAAATTCTAACAATTTTATTGAATCAATTTAATGGTTCCGGTTTTGGTAAATTCGGGCTTCCCGTCTGTACTAATAGTTAATACATAGTAATAATCTCCTGGAGGACAAGGCTTCCCGTCTGAACAAATACCCCTCCATCCTTCATTATAATCGGTGCTCTCTTTTATTACTTTACCGGTTTTGTCCATAATGGTAAGGTGGTACGTGGAAATATTAGATGCCTTTACCTGCCACACGTCATTTATTCCGTCCCAATCAGGTGTAATTACATTGGGAATAAATAGTTGCCCCTTCACATCTGCGGCTGCGGGCAGAATATCCATTCGGAATGTATCAGTGCAGGTACCGTTTTGAGCAATAAGCATCACGGTTACTTTATCGCTTCCGCTAAACCTGTGTATTGGATTTTTCGCAGTACTCAGTGACGAATTATCGCCAAAATCCCAAACGAATGTGGCGGCATTCTTAGATTGATTACTGAATTTAATCTCGGGATAAGCCGATTTATCAATAACAAAATATGCCTGACTGATGGCTACTTTAATTTTTCGGGCTACGTTTAGTTTTTGCCCTTCGCGGGTAATACCCACCAAAGTAATATTATAAACTCCCGGACGGTCAAAACGATAAGTTATGTTTTCTTTAGCAACCTGATCAAGTGTGTGCCCGTCATCAAAATCCCAATGAAACGAGGCAAAATTTCCGGTGGTAGTATTGGTAAGCTGGATAATATCTCCGTAGCAGATTTCCTGTTGTTCAGGTTCAAAATTCACAGCCGCAGGTGCTGTAGCTTTTGAAGAATTATTACCCGGTTCAGATGGTTGTTTTGTACCTGTCCCTTGTTTTACAACTAAAGGCGCTGTTGAGCCTTGCTCGTTGTCCACTGGTTTTATACTCCTTTGATTTTTTGACCTACCTGCAACCAATGCTCTGGTGGCTTCTTTACCTGTTGGGTTTTGAACTGAAGCCGAAGTGTTTTCATTTGGCCCGGTAACATGGGTATTTGTTTGCTCAACTGGCCGTGGCAATGCTTCCTGCTTTCTACTAGGAGCACTTTGTTCGGTAACCAAAACCCGAGTTTGCTTTTTAACCTCTTTTGCTTTATCTGAATCATCGCTTTTAGTAGCTACCAGATAATAACCGATAACTACTGCCGGAACAATAACTGCGGCCGCTTTAATTATAATAGAAACTATGGTTTTGGACACCGCAACTGAAGTACCTACAGCCTGACCGGTCTGATATGCGTTATCAATTGATGACCACATATCAGCAGGTAACTCTGGCTCTAATGCCTTCATGTTCTCCTTAAAGAACTCGTCAAATTGCTCTATGTTATTCTTGTTTTCCAAGGTGTTATTTTGAATACAACTTTTTAATCTCTTCCTGTAAAATCACTCTTGCCCGCGAAAGTTGCGATTTTGAGGTGTTTTCATTTATCCCCATCATTTCGGCAATTTCAGCATGTGAGTACCCTTCAATTACGTACATATTAAATACGGTGCGGTAACCGGGTGCCAGATTTTGAATCAGTCTCAGAATCTCGTCTTTCGACAATTTTGAAAAAGTTTCGTCATACCTAACCTCCCCGTGAGCTTCACTAAGTTCTACCTCTTTTAAACTAATGCTGCTGCGATAAAACTGAATGGAAGTATTAACCATTATGCGCCTTATCCAGGCCTCGAGCGGACCGGTGAATTTAAATTGCCCGATATTGGTGAGGATTTTTACAAACGCATCCTGCATCACATCTTTGGCAATGTCCTTATCGTTACAATATCTCAGGCAAACTCCGTACATTTTCTTTCCGTATAAGTCATAAAGCATTTTCTGGTACCGCTTGTCCCCCCGAATACATCCATGAACCAGTTCCTTTTCATCCAGCTGCTCTGTCATTTTATGTGCTTATACTGCGTGACGTTTACCATGTGTAGAAGGTTGCAAGTTTATTTAAAATTTTTTCTTTCTGCTTATTTAAGGCCCATTGCTTTTTAATACCAAACTATTTCATATATCTTGCAGATAGCAATGCGGAATATAGCTTCATTTATACTTACAACCCTGATGCTCAGTAGCTTTTTGGGATTTTCCCAAAAGGTAAGTCAGGCCACGCCCGAAATCAAAACTATTCCTTTTATTGAGAACAAAGGGCAGTGGAACCCTGAAATCCTTTTCCGCTCAGGACTCCCCGCTGGGGCTATTTTTGCCACCAAAAACGGCTGGCTGTTTAATTTTTATGATGATGCCCCGCTTAAAACTTACTTTTCGAAATGGCATCAACTCAATTACGACCGGAATGACGAAGAAAAAAACAGCTTTACGTTAAAAGGCCATTGCTACCGTATTGAGTTTGAAGGAGCCAATACCTCTCCTTTTATTAAAGCCGAGCAAGCTACCGGTTCGTATTTCAATTATTTTTTAGGAAATAACCGCAGGCAATGGGCTACGGGCGCCAAAGCGTTTGAAACCATTGTGTACCACGAAATGTATGCACACACTGATGTGAAACTTTACAAAGTGAACCTTGGGGTAAAATATGATATCATTTTACATCCGGGTGCCGATGCCGCTAACATAAAACTGGCCGTTACCGGAACCGACAGCCTGTGGCTTGCCGATGGAAAATGTTATTTAAAAACCAGTGTGAATACCGTGGTGGAGCAACGCCCGTATGCGTATCAGTACATCAATAATAAACTTGTGCAGGTGCCCTGTGTTTTTATCCTCAACGAAAATAAAATCGGGTTTGTGCTCCCGGCAGATTATAACCACCATTACGACTTGATAATTGATCCTCTCCTTATTTTCTCTACCTATTCAGGTTCTACTGCCGATAATTTCGGGCATACCGCCACCTATGATTCACAGGGGCATTTATATGCGGGTGGAATAACAAGTGAATACTTAGGCGGATCTTACCATACCACGCCCGGAGCTTTCCAAATGACTTTTGGCGGAGGCACCGGATTTTTTCCATGCGATATGAGCCTGAGTAAATACTCAAAAAACGGAGATTCGCTGCTGTTTGGCACCTATATGGGCTCAAACGGAAATGATTTCCCTCACAGCATTGTTTGTGATAATAATGACAACCTTATTGTATTGGGCTCATCAAACTCGCGGTATTTCCCTGTTACCTTAAACGGATACGACACTACTTTTAATTTACAAACCGATATTGTAGTTTCCAAGTTCAGCACTGATGGAACCCAGCTACTGGGGTCAACCTTTGTGGGTGGAAGTGGTGTTGACGGGCAAAATAACCGCGCCTCGTTGGCCTATAATTATGCCGATGATTATCGGGGCGATATTATTTACGACAGCAAAAACGAATATTATATTGCTACCTGCACCCAATCGGGTAATTTTCCCACCACCCCTAAAGCACTTCAAAAAACATATGGAGGCTGGCAGGATGGAGTAGTTTTTAAACTGAATACCGATTTAAGTCAATTGTTGTGGAGCACTTATTACGGAGGCGACTCTACCGATGCATTTTATTCCATACGCCTTAACCGGGATGAAGAATTATTTATTGCCGGTGGAAGCAGCAGCGCCAATTTTAAAACGACTGCGGGTGTTGCACAGTCTTCCTACCAGGGCGGACGGTCAGACGGAGTAATCATTGAAATGACCAATACCGGTGATTCACTTATTGCCTCATCTTATGTGGGCACTACCGGATACGATCAGGTTTACTTTATAGATGTGGATCGTAAAAATCATATCTATTTCACCGGACAAACAACCGGAAGTTTTCCCATTTTTCCAGCTACGGTACATAACAACCCCAACAGCGGCCAATTTTTAATGAAGACCAATAAAGAAATCAATACAGTAATTTTCTCCACGGTTTTTGGTTCTGGACAATCCTCCCCCGACCTTTCACCATCTGCTTTTTTGGTTGATAATTGCGAAAACATTTACATATCCGGGTGGGGCGGAAGTATCAATACAGGCCATGCTACCGGATTGCTGCAAATAACTTCTAACGCCATTCAGTCAACTACCGATAATGAAGATTTTTATATTGTAGTTTTCAGTCCCGATGCCGATTCACTTTTGTATGCCACCTATTTTGGCGGAAACAACAGTGGCGATCATGTGGATGGTGGCACCAGCCGGTTTGATAAACGCGGTATTATTTACCAATCGGTATGCTCCAGTTGCCCTCCCGGAGGTACGCCCATAAGCGACTTTCCTACTTCGTCCAATGCCGTTTTTAAAACCAATGTGAGCCCGCGATGCAGCAATGCCTCGTTTAAAATTGATTTGCAAATAAGTAATTTTATTGAAGCCGATTTCTCGCCTAAGCCCAGTACAGGATGCTCCCCTCACAGTGTAACTTTTCAAAATAAAAGCTACGGAGGCATTACACAGGTATGGGATTTTGGCGATGGCGGCAAGGACACTTTACGTAATCCGGTACATACTTACCAAAATCCGGGAGTTTACCTTGCTAAATTAATTCTGATTGACTCGGCCAGCTGCACCATTGCCGACAGCATGGAAAAAATAATTACCGTGTTGCCCGGAGCGAAAGCCGAGTTCAATTATTTATACGATGCCTGTGAAAATAAAATTACCTTTATTAATACTTCGAAAAATGTACTTACCACTGATTGGGATTTGGGTGACGGCAATACCGATACCGCTTTTACCCCTAAACATGATTATGCCGGAGCCGGAAATTATCAGGTAAAATTGGTAGTAAACAAAGGAAGTGCCTGTGCCGACTCGGTGACCAAAACACTTGCCCTTACATCCGACTCGATAAAAAAAGTGCTGATCCCAAATGTATTTACCCCAAATCAGGATTTGATGAATGATGAATGGTATGTGAGCGGACTTCACCCCGATTGCGACAGTATAGAAGTATGGATTTACAACCGATGGGGTCAGTTAATGTTTCACACCACTGATGTGAGTGAACACTGGGGCGGTACCAATGGAAAAAACTTTGAATGCCCATCGGGGGTTTACTATGTTATTCTCGATATTATTCGCAACAATGGAGAGCGAATAAAAAAACAGGGAAGCATTACATTGATACGGGAAAGAAAATAAGGGCTTAAAAAACCAAACTTTTGCCAAGTTTGTTTCGCATTACGATGCTATCCGCAATTATAAATAATGAACTTCAGAAAAATTGAACAACAGGAATATGATAAAGTGTGGGACAAGTTTTATGACTCGTTCAACTTTAAACCAAGTATCAATTCATTTCCAGCAATCAAAACAACAATTCCACAACTGAAATTAGATATTAAAGATTGCTTCTCCTCCAGTTACTCTTTCTATAAGCTAGAACTGCTGGCATTAAATCTCTTTGACAAAATTTCCAAGCCTGGTGACAGACTTTATGCTTTGGACTGGCAACACGAATGCTATGATTTTGACCCCAGACAAGAAATGGACAGAAATGAATTTGGTGAATGGATTATTCCGATATTGCCTAATGGTGACTACTTCATTTTCTTAACGAAAGACTTCAAAAATATTTGGTTTGGGCATCCTTGGGAGCAAACAATTACACTAATAGGCAATGACATTGTAAAATACGCGCAACAACTTAAAATAGATTTTAATAGTTTAGGAATAAGTGAGTACAACATATAGATTAAAAGAAATAAAAAAAGAAGGGTTTGGTTGCTTTAATTTCAAATGAACTTACCTAAAGGGTTTGTAATCCGACTTACCATTCAGTTTAATTAGGAGTGGTCATCCCCTACACCAATCCACCTCGGTAAACTCGGTGAGACAAGACGAAGTGCACGCTGCAAGGGGGACAATTAGCTACTCCTGCGTATTCAGGCAATGATTTCAATCATCGCCTGCATGACGCAAATCATCACATTGGAGACTAAAGGCCACTACCTTTGTACGATGAAAATAGGTATTGTAACTAAAGTGAGTTTTTGCAGGTATCTGGTTTTTGCTGCATTTTTTTTACTGCCATTTACTTCATGCAAAAAAGAAAAAGAAATCTCTCTTCCCTCCGTAGTAACGGTAGGTGTAAGTGAGGTAACCCCCGCTACAGCCAAAGTAATCACAATGGTAACCTATGAAGGTGGTGCGCCTGTAACCGCCACCGGGTGCTACTGGGGAACAACCCTCAATCCGGGTATCGGGAATAACGTAATGAATATTGGAGCGGGTACGGGGGTGTTTACTTCCATACTCACCGGTTTGCTGCCCAACACAGTTTACCACGTAAGGGCTTTTGCCACCAATAAAAAAGGCACCGCCTTCGGAGCCGATATTGAATTTACTACTCCCAACTAAAACAACATTGAATAGTAAAATTAAGGAGGATATTGTATGAAAACATTAATGAATAGAGTGGCTGTAATTACCGGAGCCGGTTCGGGTATGGGCAAAGCCATTGCCATGTTATTTGCCTCCGAAGGGTGCAAAATAGTTGCTGCCGATATTAACCCGGGGCGATTAGAGGAGCTGAAGCGCAAGGTTATTGAGCAGGAAGGCATCATTACCACCATCACGGCCAATATGGCAAACGAAGAAGACATTGAACATATGATTGACTGCGCTGTTCGCACTTACGGTACATTAGATATTTTGGTAAACAATGCAGGTATTATGGACAACTTTGAGCCGGTAGCCGAAGTAGAGAATGCTTTATGGGAAAAGGTGATGAAAATAAATCTTGACGGACCTTTTAAAGCCATGCGCAGTGCATTAAAAATATTTTTGACCAAAGGTAAAGGCAATATCATAAACATTGCCTCGGTGGGAGGTATGAAAGGAGGCGTTGCCGGTGCAGCTTATACAGCCAGTAAACATGCCCTTATCGGGCTTACAAAAAATACCGGTTATATGTATTCCAAATCAGGGATTCGGTGCAATGCCATTGCACCGGGGGCCGTAAATACCAATATTGCGGAGACTATTGACTTCGCCAAAGTGACCCCATTGGTAAACGACCGTATTATGGCAGGAATGGTATTAAACCCGCGCACGGGTGAACCTGAAGAGATAGCTAAGGTTGCATTATTTTTAGCCTCGGATGCATCAGGTTTTGTGAATGCACAGGTTTTGGTGGCCGATGGCGGGTGGAGTGCGTATTAAATTTGACATTGAAACCGAGGCGGTATTCCTTTGAAAGTCTCTATTGGCATTGGTGGTACAGCAGCCGCTTATTATACTGATTTTTGCTGATGGCTCTTTGTTGGGAAATAAAAAGAGCCGCTTAAAGCGGCTCTTTAGTAGCGGGAAGCAGGATCGAACTGCCGACCTCAGGGTTATGAATCCTGCGCTCTAACCATCTGAGCTACCCCGCCATACTTTTTTCGATTTTTCCAGAATCGTAACTGCCTCCCGATAGCTATTGGGGTAGGTTACCCCGCCATTTGAGGGCTGCAAATATATAAATTTTTGGTTTGGGTAAAAATCTCCACCATACAATCAACGGAAACCATAGAAATTCATCATTTTAGAAAATAATTCTGTGTTTTCGTAGATGCCTCCAAACTGCTCGGCACCCGGCCCAAATGCAAAAACGGGAACCATAATACCCGTATGAGCCTTTGACGAAAACTGGGCCGACACCTTTTTTTGCCGGTAAGAGGTCCCCTGATTTAGGGATAAACCTCCCGTTTCGTGATCGGCTGTTACAATTACCAGGGTATTGCCATCTTTGGCTGCATAATCAAGCACCGCACCCAGGGTGCGGTTAAAATCAAGCATTTCGGAGGTAATGTACTCAATATTATTTTCATGCCCGCCCCAATCAATTTGTGAACCTTCTACCATTAGAAAAAAACCATTGGGGTTTCCGCTCATAAGTTGTATTGCCTGCAACGTAGAGTTACGTAAATAATTGGTATCGCGCCCCTGATAAATGGCTTTGGGGTCTTCATTGGCAATAAACCCAGCTAATTTACCGCTTTTCACAGCAGCCACCGAGGCGGTATCAGTTTTTACCAGATATCCTTTTGCTCCAAGTTCGCTAAGCAAATTGCGGCCGTCAGTTCTTTTATCAAAAAAAATCTTTCCTCCGCCAATAAACACATCAATATCGGTTTTCAGAAAATCGAGGGCAATTTGCTCGTCCATACTGCGCGATGCCTGATGCGCAATAAATGAAGCCGGAGTGGCGTGGGTAACCGGGCAGGTAACAACCATACCCGTAGCATATTTGTTTTCCTCGGCATACTCCAAAATAGTTTTTAAGGGCAATGAATCTACCCCTACCCCTATGGCTTTGTTATAGGTTTTTTTGCCGGTAGAAATGGCAGTGGCGCCTGCAGCACTATCGGTAATATAATCATCGGCCGAACTGGTGCGGCTTAACCCAATTACTTTAAATCGCTGAAAATGCAAATACCCCCCGTTTGCTACGGTTCCGGCACATATCTGAGCCAGCCCCATACCATCGCCTATCATCAGTATTATTTTTCGCGGCTTTTTTTCTTCGCTCTTTTTCTTTTTTGAGGGAAGCGTAAAAGCGGTGAGAAAAACTACCATGCAAAGGGTAATAAGTACCCGCGAGTGCGAAATGAACTGTTTCATGCGTTGCTTAGTTGATAATATTTGCCCGGCAAAGAACGGATGATTCCTTTAAATTCCATATCCAATAATGTGAGTGCCATATTTCCGTGCTCGGCTTTTAGCTTTAAACAAATATCATCGATACCCAGTTTACCTGTATCCGAAAACAGGTTGACAATGGTTTGCTCTTCAATGGTGAGGTTTACGGGTAAGGCTTTTTTGCGTTTTGCTTTTTCGGTGGCTAATTCCTGCTCCCATCCCATTTGAAAAAGAAAATCTGCGGCACTTTCAATTAATGCAGCTTTATTTTTTTTGATGAGTAAATTACATCCGGCCGAAAGTTCATCGGTAACTCTTCCGGGAACGGCAAAAACATCGCGGTTGTACCCATTGGCCAAATCAGCCGTAATCATTGCACCGCCCCTTTGTGCCGTTTCGATAACAAGAGTGGCATCACACATTGCGGCAACAATGCGGTTGCGTTTAGGAAAATTTTCTTTATCGGCATCCTGACCTGATAAAAACTCGGTGAGTAGCCCTCCGTTTTCTTTCATTTTTTTTGCGGTGTTGTGATGAGCTGATGGATACAATGTGTGAAGTCCGTGAGCCAATACACCCACCGTGGGCAAGCAGTTTTGCACAGCGGCCTTATGTGCACAAATATCAATTCCGTAAGCCATTCCGCTAACTATTAAACAGCCCGATGAGGCAAGGTCGGCTATAAAACGTTCAGTAAATGCTCTCCCGTGTTCTGTAGCTTTACGGGTGCCCACTACAGCAAGTGTTTTGGCGGCATTGAGGTTGGCATTTCCCAGGTAGTAAATAACCACCGGTGCATCTTCCGCTTCTTTCAGTCTGTATGGATATTCAGGGTGTGTGTAAGGCAATGCTTTTATTGAATACTTTTGGATGAACTCTACTTCCTGAGCAGCGCGTTCAAAATCGGTGAAGGAGGCAATGGCCGCAGCAGTAATTTCGCCAATACCCGGAATACGCATCAGCTTTGCTTTGTTCTTTTTAAAAATCTCTTCCGGACTTCCGCAATAGCTGATTAAAATTTTGGCGTTAACCGACCCTACTCCGGGTACCTGTGTGAGTGCTATCCAATGCAACAAATCGTGATTCATTGAACGCAAGATTTTGAAAGGGCGGGTAAAATCAAAAGAAAATGCATTGTTTTTTTTAACATTTTACTAAATTTGAGTTATTGACAAATCAACTTGTGATGAAAAAACTACTTTTAATTGCAACACTATTTCAGTGGAGCACCTATTCGAACGGACAGATTAGCATCGGACTTAAAACAGGGCCATCATTAACCAAATTAGCTTTTGTAACTGACGGCACATATGGAAGCACTTCCATTAAATACTCGCCCGGCATAGGTTATTTTTTTGGCGGGGAGGTTGCTTTCACACTCTCCGAAAAATTTGCTTTAGCAGCAGAAATACAACATACATCACTAACCAGCATCATAAAGTTTTCGGAACAGGACCTACCCTATAGTTACAAAGAAGAAGATCTGTTAAAATTACAATATCTGCAATTACCCGTTACGCTTCGTTATACATTAGGAACCGGGAAATTGTCGCCCTATTTTTTATTTGGCCCAACCATTGGGTATCTTACCTCCCTAACAGTAAACGCAGAATATGAGGAAACTGATGGAGTATCGACATATAGCGAGACCTACAATTATTCGGTATCAGGCAAAGATTGGAAGCAATACTCGCGGGTAGCTTTGAATGCAACTGCCGGTTTCGGAATTAATAAGGAATTAGGCCCTGGATTCTTAAATGTTGAACTGAGGTATAATTACAATTTTACTGATTTGCAGCGTGCCCCCGGTTCCATTACCTATCGTACAACGAATTTAGGAATTGGCTATAAACTTTCTTTCTGATTTTCTATTTAGGATTTATTTGCTGCAGCATTCCTTCACGTGTTTATGTCCCGATGAAATTTGTGGGCTCAGATAAGGAATACCCAGATTTAGTCCGCGCAGTATAAAAATACAGCCGATAAGTATGGCGAATACCGGAGTGAGTTTGCGAAAAATACCGCGTGTTTTTACCGATACAAATTGCCCCAGTATAGAAACGGCTAACATGAGAGGAAAAGTTCCAAAGCCAAAAAAGAGCATGTACAATGCCCCCTGCCACGCACTTTGAGTTGCCACCGAACCAATAAGCCCTACATAGACAAAACCACAGGGCAAAAGGCCGTTTAAAACACCAATTAACCCAAGAGAACTGATGCTTTGTTGCTGAAATAATTTTTGAATACTGCCAGCTTTAAACAATAAAAACGGATTGCCTATTTTTTTCTCAAGCCATGCCGTGCTGAAAATACCTGTTAACACAATGAGTATCCCTGCGGCTATGCTTATGCCCTGCTGAATACCAGCCAGTTTTAATCCCCAACCGAAACTTCCAAGTAAAAACCCTAGAACGCTATAAGTGAACAGTCGTCCGGAATTATAGAGAACCCGTCCGAAAATTTTTTGCCCGTTTGTATGCCCGGCCACAGGTAAAGCCATAGCAATAGGACCACACATGCCCACACAATGCATACTTCCTAAAAGACCAGTTAAAAAGGCAATCTCAACAAACATTATTGCACGAAAAATTCTTTGGTAAATGCCACTTCTTTTCCCTGCTCGGTCCACTCGCAGGTGAGTTTCCACAAGCCTTTATCAAATGATGAGACCGGGAGATTCAAATTCCCCTCAGCATCAATGGCTGATTCGAGGCTTTTATCTTTTTTTGAATCGGAAGCCCGGTAGAAATTTATTTTTGCCGCAGTTGATTTTGCCGTAACAAAATGCACCAGAATCAATTTTGCATTTGCATCATAGTTAAAGGAAAAATCCCTTCCTTCTCTGGTGCTGAACTTATCAATCTCCTGCTGGTAATTAATCCCCTTTTCGTAATAATTTTCGGCAACCAGCTCTACTGACTCACGCGAAATATACCACACCATCCCGAGGATGAACAGCATAAAACTAACTGCAAAAAAAACTAATTTATGTCCCCAGTGAATTTTCATAAAGTGAATAAATAAAAAGTTTGAAATTAATGCTACAAAATCAGTGTAATACCGGCCCCACAAAATTAGTTTTAATTTCATCCATCAGCACTCCGTTACTATAAACCCTTAAGGTAGCCGGTGTGTTATTTTCCTGAATATATTTTTTATCAAGAATAAGAAAAAAGGAACCTTTGATAATATCATCCTCTTTAAGTTGCAGTAAACTCTCTTCCCTGTCAACCATTTTTAAAGTGAGGTGCTCGGGTGAAACAACTTTTATTTCTACCTGCTGCCCGGAAAAAGTTTTATTTACCACTTCAAAATTATACATATTACTTACTTCATGGTCGGTTTGATTTTGAAACAGCATCCCCGGGGTACGTAAAATAACCGCTTCCACATCTTTGCGGGTTATAAGAAGATAACTTAATACCCCAATCATGCAGGCGAGAACGACCATATATGCAGCGCTCCTGAAAGTAATCCGCTTTACGCTTCCTTTCGCAATTTCCTCCTGTGAGGCATACCTTATTAATCCATGCGGTTTATGCATACGTTCCATCACGTCATCACACTCGTCAATACATGCAGTACAATTCACGCATTCCAATTGTGTTCCGTTTCTGATATCAATTCCGGTAGGACAAACATGCACACAGCGATGGCAGTCCACGCAATCTCCTAAATGGTCTGATTCATTGCGTTTGTGCTGCCCCCTCGGCTCGCCTCTGATAAAATCATACGCCACCACAATGGAGTTTTTATCAAGCATAAGCCCCTGCAGCCTTCCATAAGGGCAAACTACAATGCATACAATCTCCCTCATTTTGGCAAAAACAATATAAAATACCACAGAGAAAATGGTAAGCGCAATAAACTGTCCCATATGTGCGTCCGGACCGTGTGTAACCAGTTTTTTCATTTCATCCACTCCTACCAGATAGGAAAGGAAGGTATTTGCAATTAAAAAGGAAAGAAGGAAGAAAATAGTGTTTTTAGTTCCACGCTTTGTGAGTTTTTCACTGCTGCTCCATTTAAGTGCGTTGATTCTTTTTTGTTCTTTGGCATCCCCTTCAAAAAAGTACTCAATTTTACGAAAGAGCATTTCCATAAAGATGGTTTGAGGACAGGCCCACCCACACCACACACGGCCAAAAACCACCGTAAATACAATGATAAATACCACAAAGGTGAGCATTAAAAGGGCGAACAGGGGCAAGTCCTGAGGCCAAAAAGGTATGCCAAAAATAATAAACTTACGTTCCAGAATATTTAACAGCAAAACGGGATGTCCGTTAATTTTCATAAAAGGGCCGGAGAACATTAATGCCATAAGCGCAATGCTGAACCATGTGCGGCCTGTATATAGTTTTCCTTTAGGTTTTTTAGGATAAATCCAGTTTCGGTTTCCGGTTCGTTCATCAACTACCCCAATGGCATCTCTGAAATGGTTAGGTGTTTGGCTGTCCTGTTGAACGTTGTTATGCATAATGTGATAAATGTTACAATTCTATTAAAAAACTAAACCCCTTCAATGGAAGGGGTTTGATTTTATTTTTTGGTAGTATCTGCCTGCGAGGTATCGGGGACGGCTGCGGCCGCTCCATCCGAAAGATATTTTTCGCCCTGAGGTTCTTTTGCACCGGGAGGATTAGTTCCCTGTAAAGAAAGGATATAACTGGCTACCTCCTGCATTTGTGCTGCATTCAAGGTATTTTGCCATGCCACCATTCCTTTAGCCGGAACCCCGTATTTAATGGTTTTAAATACGTTTTTAATTCCTCCTCCATGAATCCAGAATTCGTCTGTTAAGTTTGGTCCTACTTTTCCTTCACCTTTTTCACCGTGACAGGCTGCGCAACGGGCCGCAAAAGTGGCCGAACCTGCATCAATTTTTGTTTTCTCCGAAAGCAGCGTTACGCTGTTCTCATCAATCAGATTTCCGGCTTTTTTCAGGTATTCCTGTTTTTGCTGATCGGCAACGGCCAACTCATTTTCATATTCTTTACCCTGCAACGGGGCCATGTAAGCCACGTGATAAATGAGCAGGTAAACGATGGCAAAAACTACTGTTCCGTAAAACAGCACATTGAACCATGGTGGAATCGGGTTATTTAATTCTTTGATTCCATCGTAATCGTGATCGAGTTCAATATCTTTTTCGGCTGCCAATGGCTTAAGTGAAAGTAATTTTTCCCATCCACTGCGGTCGTCCTCATATTTCTTTGAACCTTCGTTTTCGGCTTTTATTACGTTTACTACTTTTTGCAGAGTAAACACCACCATTACCAGAACGATGGTGAGCACGAAAATAATTCCCAATAGAATGCCGTGAAACGTGGCAACGGGTTGTGTGGTGGCTCCCTGTGCTCCTGCTGTAAAGGTTAATGCCAGCAACAAAGCGGTTATATTAATCTTTTTCATATTGTGTCAGGTATTAACTGTTTTTTTCTAATGGAAGGTTTTTCATTTTTTGGATATACGATTTGTCAACTCTGATCACCCACCAAAGCAGGCCGATGAAAAAGGCGATGAAAATCATCATGGAGAATATCAGGTAACCTTCCATTCCCGTAACATTTGCTAAAAATTGTTTCATGTTATTTAAGGAATTAATTTATCTGCTAACTGTATTCTGCTTCTTGATATCAACTCCTAAACGCTGCAGGTAGGCAATCAGCGCTACCATTTCTTTATCGCCATCTATCTTAAATCCGTCTTTCTGTAATCCGGCCGAAATTTTATCGGCCTGCATTTTTAAAGCAGTAGCTGAACTGGCAATTTCATCATCGGTATACGGAACTCCCAATGTTTGCATGGCTTTCATTTTAGCGGCTGTAGAGTTTATATCAATCGCCTGCTCGGCCAGCCAAGGATAAGGGGGCATTATTGATCCCGGAGACATGGTTCGGGGGTCTATCATGTGGTTGTAGTGCCAGCTGTCGGGATATTTTCCTCCCAGCCGGTGCAAATCCGGACCCGTACGTTTTGATCCCCACAGAAACGGATGGTCATAAACAAATTCTCCCGCCTTTGAATATTCGCCCTGATAACGCTCGGTTTCCGAACGAAACGGCCGTACCCATTGCGTATGGCAATTATTACAACCTTCCCGTATATAAATATCACGTCCCTGCAACTCGAGCGGAGTATAAGGTTTTACGCTGGCAATAGTGGGGATGTTTGACTTAATAAGGAAAGTGGGAAGCATTTCAACCGCACCACCAACCAATATCATAAGTATAGCCAATAAAGTAAATGTAACCGGTTTTTTCTCGAGCACTGCATGCCAGAATTCACCGGGAACAAACAATTTTGTTTTCTCAAGGGCAGGGGCTTCGGCAGGCTCTTCGGCCACCAGTGAACCCTGACCAATGGTTTTAACCACGTTGTAAATAAGAATTAAAAATCCTGACAGGTACAACAATCCTCCGAATGAACGAAGCATATGCAGCGGCAAAATCTGTAAAGTAATTTTCAAAAATTCGGGATACTGAAGTGTCCCCTCTGCGGTAAACTCTTTCCACATTAAACCTTGTGTAAACCCGGACCAGTACATTGGAATAGCATAAAACACGATACCCATTGTAGCCAGCCAGAAATGCACGTTCATTAATTTTTTAGAGAAAATTTTGGTGTTGTAAATTTTGGGAATCATGTAATAAATCATGGCAAACGTGAGCAAGCCATTCCATCCTAGCGCACCAACGTGCACGTGCCCAACAATCCAATCGGTAAAGTGTGCAATAGCGTTTACATTTTTTAATGAAAGCATTGGTCCCTCAAACGTGGCCATACCATAAGCCGTTACCCCTACAGCAAACATTTTCAAAATAGGCTCATCGCGTACCTTATCCCAGGCCCCGCGCAGGGTGAGCAACCCGTTTATCATACCACCCCATGACGGGGCTATGAGCATAATAGAAAAAGCTACTCCTAACGACTGAGCCCAATCGGGCAATGACGAATACAATAAGTGGTGAGGGCCTGCCCAGATATAAATAAAGATTAACGACCAAAAGTGAAGAATGGAAAGTTTATACGAATAAACAGGACGGCCTGCCGCCTTAGGCAGGAAATAATACATAAGCCCCAGAAATGGTGTTGTGAGGAAAAATGCTACGGCATTATGACCATACCACCATTGCACCAGCGCATCCTGAACACCCGCATATACCATATAACTTTTGGTGGCACTCACAGGCAGTTCAATGGAATTTACAATATGCAAAATGGCAACGGTTACAAAGGTGGCTATGTAAAACCAAATAGCCACATACATTTGTTTTTCCCTGCGTTTTACAATTGTCATTATCATATTTATTCCGAAAACAACCCATACAAGCGCAATCAGAATATCAATTGGCCATTCGAGTTCGGCATATTCTTTTGAAGAAGTAAACCCTAACGGTAAAGTTACAGCCGCACATAAAATGATGAACTGCCATCCCCAGAAATGGACCTTGCTTAATACGTCACTGTACATCCGGGATTTGCACAGGCGCTGAAGTGAATAATACACCCCGGCAAAGATGGCATTCCCTACAAATGCAAAAATAATAGCATTGGTGTGCAGGGGCCTGATGCGCCCGAAGGTGGTGTACTGCAATCCCAGATTGGCAGCAGGGTAATACAACTGCACAGCCGCCAGTAATCCTACAAGCATTCCCACTACCCCAAAAATCATGGTAGCGACAATAAAGTTGCGGACAATCTTGTTGTCGTAGTTAAATTTCTCTATTTGCATATTAAGTTTCAGTTTTATTTTTTTACCAATGTGTGACAAAAGTACTTTTTATAGGGATACTTTGAAAATGACATAAGACAAGTGAAAAGATGATTTTAATCATACCGAAATTCCTTTATCGATTAGTCTTCCTCTTTTGATTCGGGCCTCGATTTTAAATCGTCAAATAATATTCGAACGGAAGGAGTGTAATCGTCATCCATCTGCCCCGATTTCACTGTCCAGATGAAAGCACCCAGAGCACCCAGTGCCAAAAACAGACTACAGCCGATTAATACATACATCACACTCATTTTAATCCTCCTTTGCGTGCAAAAACAGTAGTTGCAACAGTTGTAAAACCAATAACAGTAACCGAACTCAGGGGCATAAGAATGGCTGCGATAAGCGGTGAGAGTGTGCCCTGAACTGCAAAACTTAACCCCACCACATTATATAATAACGAAATAACAAAACTTCCGTGAATTACTCTTAAAGTATTTTTACACAATTTGATAAAAGCCGGTAATTTCGCAAACATAGATGCATCCATAATCACGTCTGATGCCGGGGAGAAATGAGCAGTATTCTCGGTGACTGAAATTCCTACGTTACCCGCTTTAAGGGCTCCTGCATCATTTAATCCATCACCCAGCATAAGTACCAGCTTTCCCTCATTTTGCAACCGTTCAATAAACTGAAGTTTATCTAATGGCGATTGCCGGAAGAAAAGTTTATCCGAATCACCGAAATATCCGGAAAGCCTTCTACGTTCACTTTCATTATCGCCTGATAAAAGGTACAGATCGTACTCCCTATCAAATGAAGCAAGTACTTTCTTTAACCCGTTCCGGTAGCTGTGCTTAATCTGAAAATAACCGGGCACTTTCCCGTTAATTTGAACATACACACGTGTGGCCAGCACATCCGGATTTTCCCCGGAAAAACCAATTGGCTCCCGGGTAGGAAAAATAAAGGCATAAGACCCGACTTTAATTTTATTTCCCGCCACTGTTCCTTCAACCCCTCTTCCGTTAAACTCCGAAAAGTTTAGTGCCGCAATCAGGGGCTGTTCGCCCAAATAATTTTTAATCTTTTTACTTAGCGGATGCACGGAATGGCGAACCAAAGAGGCAATCCATGTTTTCTCTTCATCATATAATACCTCTCCCAGATAAGTTATAGTAGATTCTGCAGGTTGTGTAATTGTTCCGGTTTTATCAAAAACCATTGTATCAATTCCGGCTATTTGCTCTACCACCTCCGGAGACTTAAGATAAAACCGGTACTTCCCAAGAATTCGCATGGCTGTTCCTAATGCAAACGGACTTGACAGAGCCAGGGCACACGGACACGCAATAATTAAAACGGCCGTAAACGCATTTAATGCCAGTGACGGATTTACTATCAGCCACCAGGCTGCCGAACCAAACGCCACCGCTAACAATCCGAACGTAAAATAACGGCTTACTACCTGCTGAAAACTTTGAATGCGGCTGTCATTCTCTTTGGTGAACTGCTCATTATTCCACAGTTGGGTGAGGTAACTTTGCGAAACCTTTTTCACTACCTCCAGTTCAATGGTACTACCCAATTGTTTGCCTCCTGCATAAATCAGTTCGCCCGGTACTTTTGGCATGGGACTGGTTTCGCCTGTAACAAAACTAAAATCTATATTGGCTTCTCCCCGCATCAAAATGGAATCGGCCGGAATGAGTTCGTTGTTTTTAATAACGATTCTGTCACCAATATTCAGGTTGGTAACCGGAACCGACTCTTCCTTTCCTTCTTTTACGGCAGTAACAGCCACCGGGAAATACGATTTATAATCGCGTTCGAATGACAGGGTATCAAATGTTTTTTGCTGAAACCATTTTCCGATTAATAAAAAAAACACTAATCCTGCATGCGTATCAAAATACCCGATTCCGGTGTGTGAAATAACCTCATAAGCGCTTCGTACAAACAACACAAAAATTCCCAGTGCCAGCGGAACATCAATGCCTATATGTCGTTTTCGCAAACCTTTAAACGCAGCTGTAAAATAATCGCGGGCACTGTACAAAAAAACCGGAATTGATAAACCCAGATTGAGGTAACCAAAAAACCGCGAAAAGGCCCCCCGGGTAAAAGAGTCTAATCCGAAGTACTCCGGAAAACTAATGAGCATGATATTTCCGAAACAAAATGCGGCCACTCCAATTCTATAGATTAGTTTTCTGTCGGTAGATTTTTTTACTTCGGTTTCAATATCGTTGAGGTTAATAGCAGGTTCATACCCTATGGAGGCCAGCAGCTCTACTATTTTCCTAAGAGATGAAGAATCATTTTTAAACGTAACGGTAACATGTTTCTTAAGAAAATTCACTCTCGAGTTTACAACAGCCTCATCGAGTTTATACAAATGCTCCAACAGCCATATACAGGAACTGCAGTGCATAATTGGTATAAAAAAAGTTACCTTGGTTATTTGTTCGTTTCTGAAATCGATGAGTTTTTGTTGTACCAGTTCATCATCGAGGTAATTAAATTTACCTGCGAGCAACGGCACTTTCATTCCCGGACTATTTTCAATCAGATAATAATCACATAAATTATTTGAAGAAAGAATCTGATACACCTTACTGCATCCCTCGCAGCAAAACTCATGCGCATCAAATACCACAGGTTCAACCGTGGCTTTATCCCCGCAATGATAACAGGTAATTTCTTTAGCTTCAAGGCCTATTTTCATCCGGAAATTAATACATAAATACAGAGCGGTTGCCCTGCAAAAAGAATGAGTGA
>JAIBAK010000010.1 GCA_019695215.1 Bacteroidia bacterium
CCCCCTCGGTTAGCATATTCTAATATGGAATATACTTGCTTTATTCAAAAAAAAACGCCTTACCTTTGATAAACACTAACCACTGCATATTATGAAAATAATTATTCGTAACAATTATCCCCAATATTTACTGCAAAATTTAACACCAACCTGCCACACACGCAAATTCCATATCTGGTGTGGTGATAAACAAGAATCCTCTTTATTTTAATGGAATTTGAGCTGATTTAAATATGGTACACAATTTAATCAATTGCTTTAGCGATTTTTACTTCCACGAGTTTTATGAAAAATAAACTTAGCTTATTAATCGCGGTCGTTGCCTGTTTTGCCATGTTCAAAGCAGCATCTGCCCAATCAGAGGCAATTGTAACATTTTCTGACCCCGATAAGTTTATAACACCGGTGAGGATTCAAGTAATTAATTTGCTTGGGGAGGTATGCATTGATGTGCATGCCAACTGGGATGTTGACAACAGAGGCTATTTAATTGATACCTCTATGTTAAAATCCGGCATGTATCTAATGCTGGCAAAAGATGCGAGGGGTAACAAGTTTCAAACTAAAATGCTGGTAAGAAGATGAGGGCGATACATTTTTTTGTTGCGCTTGTGTTAGTAAATTTTATTGAAGTTACACATGCTCAGTCAAGTTTTTATGTAAAGGGGGATCAAACTATCATAAACCTAAAACCAGTGAACGCATTTCAGTTAAAAGACTCAACCTACATGATAGTATGTACTTCTAAACCTCACGGAGCTGCACTTAACGGAATCGAAGTAGTTACTCTGAATAAGGAAGGGAAGCAAACTTCAAGCAAACCGATTAACATTGCCTTATGCACAGATAATTTTCCGATTGCCGCTTTACAGTCATACGAAAATGATATTTTCATACTTGCTCGTAGCGGATACTGCGATAGTATGTTACCAACTAATTATATGCTTAAGTTAGGAGATACTACACAATTTAATTGGTCTTGGTCTACAAAGTACATGAGCCATAATAGCGAGTTCCCAAAATTTTTTACCCACAATTGGACGAGGCAAATACATATTGCAATAAGTAATAAAGTAGTAATTTATAATGACACACTCAAACAGATAAATGAAACAGATAGTATCGGGTTTAAACTCAATGGTCCAATAGCTAGTTATCCCGATTCTGGGCTAGTCGTGTTGGGCCAACACGGAAATTTTGTAAACATGATAAAATTTTCGAAGACAGGTAATGTTGTGCAAATGGATTCTGTACCTTTTGGTGTTGTATCTGATTCCACTATTAAAAAAATAGACCTAGTGAATTTTCTTACTGTTAGCCTAAATGGGGATGTTTTATTGGGCTATAAAAAAGAGGATGTGGCAAGTGGTCTTTTTAAAAGTTATTTACGTATGTTAAACAGAGATTTATTATTAAAATGGGAGGTGTCCATTAATAATTTACAGAAACCCACTTCTCCAAAATCATTACTTGTGGAAAATAAAGAACATGGATACGTTTATACGCAACAATTAAACAATGCGTCAGGTGAAGATATAAATACTACGGTCATGTTTCACATTGACAGTTTAGGGAACATTTATAGGACAGATACATTAGTGTGCAGCATATGCAAATGGTGTCAACCCTCATTGGTGTCGCTCAACAAAACTTTTGATGGGGGCCTACTAATTTCATACATATGCAAATTTATAAATCCTGGCTTTCCTAGTGATTATACTTATTTGCTAGTTAAAACAGATAGTAATTATAGGGTAGGCTTAACGTCAGGAGTTGGCACGCCTCAAGGTTATCCCCTATTCACTATTTACCCCAACCCTGCCCATGCCCATTTAACTATTGAAACAGTGGCAAACTTTCAAAGTATTCTATTGTATGATATGCTGGGGCAGCAAATTTCAGTTACGACCACACCACATGGATCCGGCTACGAAATAGATTTACCCGTACTGGCAAAAGGTGTTTATTTTTTGAAGTTGCTGGATGAAGAGGGGAGTTTAACCACCAAAAAGGTGATGATTGAATAAAGGAAATCCATTAAAGAATGTAGGGCCCTTTTAAGCCCGTAGCCCAGTCAAAAAATTTCACCGTCATTGCGATCCCACACCTTCGGAATACAGTGACATGGAATGGTTTTGAGATGAGTTCCAGATGATTTCCCTTTACACCTGCGACAAATATCCAGTCAACCCACCGGTGTGAATCAGCAATACACGTTCTCCGGATTTCACTTGTTTTTCTCTTATCATACGCAGACAGGCATGCAGCATTTTTCCCGTGTACACCTGATCGAACAAGATACCCGTTCCGGTGGCGGTGGTACGAATCAAATCGAGCAGCATGGGTGTTGTTTTGGCATAACCACCCAAGTGGTCATCCACGTGCAGGTGCCAGTTACTTAATCCCGGTGCGAGTTCGTTTACTACTTCTGCCAAAAACTCCCCCTGCTTTAAAACGGCTACTCCATGCACTTTGGTTTCCGGGTGTTTTTGAGCAAACCCTTTGGCTAATCCGCTCAGGGTTCCACCGGTGCCACAGGCTACCAATACGTGATCAAAAAAATCATTCACTTCATTTACTATCTCGGCACAACCCCGCACAGCGAGATAGTTGGTTCCTCCCTCGTTCAACACGTAGGTGCTGTTATCGGCATGGGTTGCTGCCAGGTGTTCTTTATTGCGGTAATCTTCGCGCGATACAAATACCAGCTCCATCCCGAACGTGCGGCACAACCCGAGTACGGGATTATGGCTTTTTTCGTCACCGCGCACCAGGCCTTTGCTTTTAAACCCGCACAATGCGGCTGCGCAGGCCGTTGCCAGTAAATGGTTGGAATAGGCTCCGCCAAAAGTGAGCAGCGTGGTGTAGCCCGCTGTTTCGGCTTCAAGCAAATTGTATTTCAGTTTCCGCCATTTGTTGCCCGACACAAACGGATGAATCATATCCTCGCGTTTCACAAAAATGTCAATTCCGTTTTTTTGTGCCAGCGGCAATAACAGTTTTTGCACCGGAGCAAAAATGGCAGAAGAAAAAACCTCTTTAGCGTGGCTCATGAGATTAAGTGAAAAAAAATAAACGCAGGTAACGATAAACTAATACCCCGCATAACAAAAGCAAGGGGAGCGAAAGGTAAACAAACGGAACGGGAAGCCTGTCGAACAAAAACGGAAAATAGCTTAGCAACGAAGCCAGTCCGCATACAACGGGAGCAAACCATAAACGCGGCCACCTGAAGGCAAGTACCAGCAAAAAAACATCGGCTGCAAAAAAATACCGTTCGTGCATGCGCGGTAAAAAATAAGGTATAAGCAGCAGTGAGAGTGCTGCGGTAAACAAAAACAAATCGTTGAGCTTACCCTTATTTTTTTTGTACCTGTAAAGTAAAAAAAACGCTGCTATGAACAGTGCCGTAAACCCCAAACCCAATTTACTGAACAAATCGGGGTTGGCGTGGGGCATCAGCGCATACACCGAGGGGGCGTTGGCTGTGAGCAGGTGTGCCGTTGACGAAGCCTGCCCCAGGTAAATGGTGAGCAAATTGGTAAAAGGGCGGCCTGCCATGGCTGTTGGAATAACGGCTAAAATGTAGATTGCCGGAAACCAGAGCAGGTGTTTTATTTTCAGTTGCCCGCTGCTAAGCAACAACAGCGGAAGCAACGTAATAAAAACAGTTTGCAGCTTAAAGGCAAAGGCGGCAGAAAGAAAAAAAGCGAAAAGTGTTTTTTGCCTGTGCAGCAAAAAATAAAAACCCGCCAGCAACAGGCAGGTGTAAATGATATCGCATTGCCCCCACAGCGCTCCGTTCATCACCACGGTGGGTAAAAACAAAAACACCCCGGCAGCTATTAACGATATATGAAGCGAACGAAACTGCCGCACAATGCCGTACACAAAAAAAGCGGCACTGTAATCAAAAAAAAGCGAAACCGTTTTTATTCCTGTCAGTTCGTTTACGGGTAGTTTGGTAATGAATACCAGCAAATACATATAGGGCGGGGCATAATCGTAAAACGGATTTTTTAATGCCGATAGTCCGCCATGGAGGCGTATTTCATCCATCCATAGGGCAAAGTTTTTAGTGTAGTCGGCCGACTGAAACGGAAACAGGTAAATGCGCAGCAGCAATGAAAAAAACAATACTGTACCGATAACAGCCTGTTGTTTTGCAGAAAGAGCCTGCTTGCTTAACAGTAGAAAAAACACGGCACTAAGCAGTCCGGTATAAAAAAAAGCGTATAGCAGTTCATTGTACAAATTGCTCCGGTCAACCCAGATAATGAACCCGCTCAGCAAAGTGATGAGCAGCGGAAGAAAAACTTTTTTAAGTGGTGCAGGCACGGGTGCAATATTACGCATTGTTTTTATTCTTATTTTTACCCCGCTTTATGTATTACCGTTACGCGGCCTGGCTTCTACAGGTACTTATTTTTGTGCTCACCCTGCACGACCCCTTTTTTGGGGATGCCATTTCTACGGTTTCGCGGGCAGCGGTGCATATCTATAATCAAAACTTAGGCACCGTATGGTACCTGCCCGTGCACGACCCAGGTCATCCCACACTGTTTCCGTATTTACTTGCTGTTTGCTGGAAAATAGCAGGCAAACATTTGTGGGTAGCACACCTGCTCACCCTGCTTTTTGCGCTGGGGGTTACCACGCAATTGCACGGGCTGGCTATAAAAACCGTGGGTGGCACTACCGCTCACCGGGTATTGTTGCTGGCCGTGGTTCAACCCACATTTGTGGCTCAAAGCGCTATGGTGCTTACTCATTTGCCGCTGGCATTTTTCTTTTTATGGGCCTTAAACAATTTGTATCCGCAGCATCGTGTAAAGTCTTTTTGGGCGGCAAGTATATTCATGATGCTTACTCATTTGGAAGGAGCATTTTTACTGGCAGGCACCGCTGCTTCGTGTTTTTTAATACAACTGAAAACAGCTGATCTAAAGTTGGCCGTAAAGCAAACAGCCGTATTGTTTGCTCCTGCCTTTTTGGTATTGCTTATATGGGGACTTGCCCATGCGCGCCACACCGGCTGGTGGTTTTCATCGCCTGTGTATGCCGACCACCGCTCGTGGATGGGCGTTTTGCCTATGATAAAAAGTGTGGGCCTTATTGCCTGGCGAATGGTTGATTACGGCAATATTGTTTTTTACGTGATTATTGGTTGGGCCGTTGCCGCACGAAAACTTTACCGCCATCCGCTGTTTATGTATGTGGCCGGAGCTTTTATCAGTTGCCTGCTGGTGTTTTCGGTGCTCATGAGCAAAAGCATTGCACACCGATATTTTTTACCGGTACATTTACCCGCCATGGTTTTGCTGCTGCTTGCCGTAAACGAGTTCAGAGCCAAACGGGGCACCCTGCTGTTGCTATTAAGCCTCGTTACCCTTATGGCGGGAAACTTTTTGTATTATCCCGGCAAATGTATTGGCGATGCAACCATAGCCTACCGCAATTATTTTTTTATTGCAAAACAACTAAATGCTGAGCTTCCCGACAGTGTGGTTTTGTACACGTATGCGCCTCTGTCAAACAACGACTCGGTAACTACCCTGAGCGAATTTCAATTTTTAAACACCAAAGAAATCTATCCCCGCCACGTTAATCAATTGCCCGTAGTTTTGCAAAGTAACTGCAATTGCGATTTTACTCCCGGTGAACTGAATGAGCTTGGTGGGTGGAAGGGAAAAAGTTATGAGCGGGGTGCGGTGTATGCCAATGTGCTTTTTAATCCCCTGCTTTATCCGGTGCCGTTGCTCAATGAATCGCTTCGAAAAAAAACGGGAGCCGAGTTGTGGATGGAACAGCTAAAAAGTAACCTGAAGAAATAATTTAAAGTTTGCCCTTGATTTGGTAAGTTTGGCCCCGAAAAAACACAGGTATATGAAAACAATAAAAGCTCTGGCCGCCTTCGTTTTGCTGGCCGTAACACAGGTACACGCGCAGGACTACTGGACCCGCATACCGGCATTTAGCAACAAACCCTATTATGAAAACGATGAGTTTATGAATAAGCTGGAGGCATACCGCGAGGAAATAGCAGCGAAAATAGATGCCGAAAAGCAAAAAATACAGCAGAAGATGGATGCCATGAGTGATCAGGAAAAAATGCAAATGGCCATGAAAGCATCTACCCGTTACCAAACCATGAAACCTGAAGAGATTATGAAAATGCAGCAGGAAAGCCAGGAGATAATGGCCCTGCAGACACAGGTGCAACAACAGGCCACCGATTTTGAAAACCGTTTTAACGAAATTCAAAAAGCGATGGACGATGAGTTGAATAAAACACTTGGCCCCATTGAAGCAGAGTACAACAAACTGCCCGATGGCGAAGGCACACCGTCCTGGGCCATTGAAAAAGGAAAACAACTCTACACCCAGTACAACCAGAAATACGAAGCCATTTGCGCCAAATACATTACCGGCACCAATGCCCTGTTTGTAAAATGGCTTTTAGAGTATAAAACCTATTTAATACAAACCAATCTTCCGTTTCAGCTAAAATGGATGGCCTACCAGAGCAGCCAAACCGGAATGGCCATAACCACTAATGCCGCCATTGAGATGGACGTGGTAAAAACGTACCTTGAGCATTGCAAAACCGTGTTTAATTACCGCAAACCGAGCCCCAGGTAGCAACAACGGTGAAACCATGCAAAAAATAAAACTGTTTATTGCCTGTAGTGTTGATGGGTTTATTGCCCGCCCCGATGGCGATATAAGCTGGCTTGATGCCGTAGCTGCTGCGGGAGAGGATTACGGATATGCTGCTTTTTACGATACAGTTGATACCATTGTGCTGGGGCGAAAAACTTATGACAAAGTGTTGAGTTTTGGAATAGAGTTTCCGCATAAAAACAAAACCACCTACGTAATTACCCGAACCCCGAGAGCGAGCGAAGGGAATATCCATTTTTATACAGGCGATTTAACCCAGCTTATACAGCAACTAAAAGAAACAGGCACTAAAGACGTATTTATTGACGGAGGAGCCGGGTTGGTACACGCCCTTTTATCTAAACAACTCATTGATGAAATTACGGTTTCATATATTCCTGTTTTACTGGGAGCGGGCATACGGTTGTTTCAGGAAGGCTTCCCCGGGCAAAAATTAAAACTAACCGGAGTAAAAGGTTTTTCATCGGGGCTGGTACAGGTGGTGTATGAGGTGTTGCGATGAGTGCGTTTTTTTTCGAAACGAAATATAGAACTCTGTACTACCCTAACCGGAGTAAAAAGTTTAAGGGTGCGAATAAAATCTGATTGCAAATGAAAAAGAACGTTCTGATAATTGGGGGTGGCTTTGCGGGCATTGAGCTGGCAAAATCATTGGATAAAACCCTTTTTAACATCACCCTTATTGATAAATTAAATCACCATCAGTTTCAGCCTTTGTTTTATCAGGTGGCTACTTCACAAATTGAACCTTCCAGTATATCCTTTCCGCTGCGGTACGTTTTTAAAGGAAATAAAAACATACAAATCCGGCTGGCCGAGGTTAACGAAATTCATCCGTCATTACATAAGGTAGCCACATCGGCAGGCGATTTTTTTTACGACTATTTAATTATTGCTGTCGGGTGTAAAACAAATTTCTTCAATAACCCCGCTATCGAAAAACATGCATTCCCTTTAAAAACTACCTACGATGCCATTTCCATACGCAATCAGGTTATTTCTGTTTTTGAAAAAGTGCTCAGCGCAAATGAAACGGAAGTGGAGGCTCTTTTTAATCTGGTAATTGTGGGGGCCGGACCTACCGGAGTAGAACTGGCCGGAGCCTTTGCCGAAATTAAACGCTATGTGTTGCCAAAGGATTATCCGGGAATTGATTTCTCCCGGTTTTCGGTTTACCTGATTGAAGGAAGCAAAAGAACACTTAATGCCATGAGCGAAAACTCGGGCAGGGCGGCCCGTGCCTACTTAGAAAAAATGCACGTGAAATTAATAACCGAAACTTTTGTAAAGGAGTATGACGGCAAAGTAGCTCTTCTGTCGAACGGGCAATCGCTGCCTGCTGCTACTCTTATTTGGGCCGCGGGAGTAACAGGAAACAAAATAAACGGCCTGCCTCCGGATGTGTGGATTGCTAACGACCGCATACAGGTTGATCGGTTTAACCGCGTAAAGGGATTTGAAAACATTTTTGCTATAGGCGATATTGCTTTTATGACTACCCCCAACTACCCCAAGGGTCACCCGCAAGTGGCCAATGTGGCCATTAATCAGGCAAAATTATTGGGCAAAAATCTGAAAAATATACTCACAGGAAAAAGCTGTGCCGAATATGAATACAAAGATTTAGGGGCCATGGCCACTATTGGACGAAACAAGGCCGTGGTGGATTTACCGTTTATAAAATTTAAAGGGTATATCGCCTGGCTTGTATGGATGTTTCTGCACCTGATGCTGATTTTAACCGTCAGAAATAAACTGATTATATTTATTAACTGGGCCTGGTCGTATGTAACCAAAAACAGCTCCCTGCGTCTTATTCTTAAAGCCGGCCCTACAAAGCCATAAGCGGGGCCCGAATTTCTTTCTCCCATTGTTTGCGGTTTACCTGCATTTTGCTACCTTGCCCTTAAGGCCGCTTTACCCGAAACAAACCTTAGCAAAACCCGAAACACTTACAAAACACAGTATCCACTTTGATGATTTATGAGCAAGTTACTAAATTTACAACCGAACAAAAGTTTCGCATATATATGAGTTAGCGATTAATGTGTGAACGTCTAAAAGAAATCTTCAGGCAGCGCCCTAACAATAACAGAACAAAAAAATGGAAATAATTTACCGAACCGATATAACACCTGACACCGAAAAAATTATTGAGGTTTACAACAGTTCGGGTATTAACCGGCCAATAGCAGACAAAGAACGAATTGCAAAAATGTATGCTAATTCCAACTTAATTATTACGGCCTGGGATATGGATAAATTAGTTGGAATTTCGCGTTCGTTAACTGACTTTTGCTACTGTTGTTACCTGTCGGATCTGGCTGTAAGAAAAGACTACCAGACAAATGGTGTAGGGAAAAAACTGATAGAGCTTACAAGAAACAGCATTGGTAAACAAACGGCATTAATATTACTTTCGGCACCGGCTGCCACGGATTATTATCCAAAAGTTGGATTTGAAAAAATTGAAAACGGATTTATCATAAAACGACTCCAATGACAGAGAAACAGATTCCTTTTTTTCCGGACATCATTACAAGACACCCGGGAGCGGACATTCCTTTGGATGGTGTAAACTCGCGGCTTGTGCATGCAGGTGAGCAGCAATTTATTTTTATGGAGTTTGACCGGGACGTTGAGGTTCCCGACCACTCCCACAATGCACAATGGGGGGTGGTGCTTGACGGACAAATGGAGATAACAATTAATGGTAAAACACAAACATTCACTAAAGGAGACACCTACTTCATCGGCAAGGATATAATGCATTCGGCAAAAATTAAAAAGGGATACAAAGACCTGACTCTTTTTGACCAGCCCGACAGATATAAAGAAAAATGAACCGGCAAAAACGATAAACAGACACGACATTTATGACAGGGTTTAAAATCACAACTTCAGACAACGTAGAAATAAAATTTGAGTTTTACCGGGACACAGCACCGGTAACATCGAACGCATTTTTGACTATTTTGCCCTTTACCAGAACATTTCACCATGCGCGGGTTTCGGGACAGGAAATTTGGATAGACAACGTGCCGCCACTTGACATCATACAGGAAAACGCATCTGTGTTTACAGAGCCGGGCGAAGTTGTTTTTGGTCCTTCAAAACCGCTAAGAACAAAAACGGCAAACTGTTTAGGTATTTATTACGGTGAAGGAAAAGGACTGGACGCATGCAATATTTTTGCAAAAGTAATAGAAAGCGACAGGCAAAAATTAATAGAGCTGGGCAACAGCATCTGGAAAAACGGCTCACAGGAATTGACCGTTTCTCTGTAACATCTTTCCCAATGGCATCTATATTGGAAAAATAACGAGCTTCTAACAGCAAACCCGATATTGAAAAAATGAAACAGTACGAAAAAAGATATTTGTATCAGCGGATAGTGAAAGCAAAACTGTTTATTGATAACAACTATTTTAATCCGTTAAACCTTGATAACATATCTGGCGAGGCGTACTTTTCAAAGTATCATTTCATCAGGCTGTTTAAATTACTTTACGGTAAAACACCCAATAATTATCTGATAAAAGTAAGGATAGACCATGCTAAAACGATATTGGCAAAAGGTCATTCGGTGCTCGAAACAAGTATGCTGGTTGAATTTGACAGCCCTACATCGTTTACGGGCACATTTAAAAAGCATGTTGGTATGGCGCCCTCGGAATACCGGAGCGAGCAGGAAATAAAAAGAACAGCGATAAAGGCAAACCCTTTCCTTTTTGTGCCGAATTGTTTTGCCGAAACCCACGGCTGGACAAAACAGCAATTTTGAAGAGGCGGGTTAAAAACCGAATTTCCATCTTTGAACAAAAAACACGAAATATGATTTCAAAAATTACACACACGTGCATTTATGTTCTGAATCAGGACAGCGCCTATGATTTTTATGTAAACAAGCTTGGATTTAAAGTTCACACAGACGCTCCTATGGGTGAAGGGGCAAGGTGGTTAACCGTAACCCCGCCCGAACAGCCCGAGCTGGAGATTACGCTTTTTCTGGTAGCTGAAGGGGCCATGTTTGACAAAGAAACGGTTAAAACAATGACGGCCTTAATAAAAAAAGGAACTTTTGGTGCGGCAGTGTTTACCTGCAAAGATCTGCTGGCAACGTATGAAGAATTAAAATCGAAAGGTGTAGTTTTTAAAAAGCCCCCTGCAAAAGAATTCTACGGGTACGAAGCATTATTCGTTGACGATTCGGGCAATTGGTTTTCATTAACCCAGCCTGTTTAACCCAATCGGGGATATGAAAAAAATAATGCAGGAAACAATGGGGGCGGATTAAAAATTATCCCGGGTTGTTTCCTGCATTATCTGTTATAAAACACTTTTAGCGCTTCAACATGATGCGCAGGGTTTCATGGGTGTTATTGGCTGATACCTTTACGAAGTATATTCCCATGGGTTGGTTTTGTAGCTCGATGTTCGTTTCGGTGGTGTTCCCTTCCAATACGGAAGTGTGCACCAATTGGCCCATAGCATTGTAAACTTCAACGGTGTTTATTTGCTGTCCGTTGGTTGCTTTAATGGTAAAGGCTCCATTATTTGGGTTTGGATAAACCGTAATGGAAGCGAGTTCAACACCCCGTTCCTCTGGTTCCTCCACGCCCATGTATGTTCCATTGCACCAGGTATAGGAAGTTGCGCTAAAGTTGCTTGTATTTCCACTGATGGTCGCAAAACGTTTGCCATTGGCGTTGATGCTGCTGATGTTGCGATATCCCAGCTCGGGTGTTCTGGATAGGGTAATGGAGTTGTTTTTTACCTGCCAGTTTTCGTTTACCCACTCATAGTATGTGCAAACACCCGTGTTGTTGCAGGTGACAAGTTTCATACCGTCATCAGAAAGGGAAGCGCTGTACACATCGGCATGAATCACGGCTCCGGTGTTTACATAGCCTGTATCATAGAGATAATAGGTGTACACGGCCGGGTCGGTAGCCGATTTTGAAACGGCAACCAACTTTGACCCATCATGCGAAAGACAAATCTGGTAACCCAGTAAATCGTTGGTTGAGGTGCCGTAAATAAAGCGGCTCATTCCATTCCAGGAGGTGGGGTTGGAACCTTGCTTTTTTACATATATGGCTCCCGCCTGTGCTAATGGCGATGGCCATGGCTTGTTGTATCTAATAAGGCCAATGGCAAAGGTTTTGCCATCGGCAGCAAGAGTTACCGGTGTTCTGTCTTGGAGTCCCGGAGCTTCAGTAAACATATAGGTGGTGGTAGGCTCATACGAGGAGGTTGCAGCGTTCCAGTATAGCAATGTGTTGGAGTAAAAAGAAGATGCTGCACTGGCTGCGCCAATATTAATAACACCACCATCTGCCGAAATAGCAACGGAACATCCGAAATTGTCTTTTGCTGCGAAACCTTTTTTACTTACCTTTCTGGGGGTCCATGAAGTTCCGTTCCATGCATATACTGCAACATAACTGGTGTCGTTAAAGGAAGGAGACGCAACATCACCGGGATCGCCAATGATGATGACTTTTCCATCGGCAGATAAAGCCATGCTTATTCCGAATTTATCATTAGCACTAAACTTACCGGTTAAATCACCACCTTTCTGGTTCCAAACTGTACCATCCCAGCTATACACGCGTACCTTGTTGTTGCCGGGTGATGCTACAGCCATCGTGAGTCCATCTCCGGAAAGGGCAACCGATTTGCCAAAATTAGGTTCATTTGAAGGGCCCGTCACCGTTTGACTCATGGTGGCCCAGTTAAGGTTAATATTGTTACATGCCGATGTGTCAACACAGCCGTCTTTTGTAACCTCTACCGCAACGTTTGTTGAAGAACCATAGCAACCAATGAAGGTGTAGGCTTTTTGAGTGGCGCCCGATATTGGCGCTTGCGTGTTGTTGCAGTCAAGCCAGCGATAGGTGGCTCCATTCTCGTCCGATGTAACCATGGCTCCATTGAGGGTTATCCCGGTATTTACGGTTTTTATCGTAACCTGAATAGTATCATAACCGGAGCAGCCATTTTTAGTCACTTTCACAAAATAGGTTCCGGTAGTGTTTACCGAGATGGTTTTTGTGGTGTCGTTATTACTCCATAAAAAAGCGCTTCCTGGATTGCCGGCATCCAATGTGACCGACCCCAAATTTGCACACCGGGAGATATCAGCCCCCAAGTTTACCACAAGTGCGGTGCCAATCGTAAGGTTAATGGTGATGATGCTATCGCAACCTCCGCTGTTGGGTATGGTGTCCTTATAAATTCCATTCGTGGTCCAGGTGTACTTACCGCTTGGAGAATTGTATGATCCGTTGCAAGAGGTGATATTGATGGAACTGCTGCTGTGGGTGCAATAGCCAAAAGCTTTTACACGCCCGCTGTAAAGGCCGTTTCCGTTGTTCATAGTTGCGCCAATGGCCACCAGATTTCCGGTATACGAAAGGCTCACGGCTGTACCGGCCTGATCTCCGATGCTGTCTCCTCTAAGAGAATCTCCCAACTGTTGCCAGACGCTGCCCGACCAATTAAAAATTTGCGTACGGCCGGCTTCATTACCGGTAACATTGGTTGCTGCGCCCACGGCCATTCTGTTTCCATTGCCCGAAAGGCTGATAGCATTACCAAACTGATCATAAAAATAAGGCGACACCAATGAAGAGCCAAGCTGTACCCATGCGGTATTGTTCCATTCGTATACTCTGGCCACCCCGTAGCCTCCGTTAATAATATCCTGTGGCGAACCAATAGCCACGCGCTTTCCATCGGCTGAGAGCGATAATGCGGTACCTGAGTAGTCGTTGGTATCGCCATCAATACCGCTTCCCAACTGGCTCCACGTTGTTCCGTTGTAGCTGAATATACTCACCTTGCCGGCTTGAGGACCTCCGTCTGAGTTACCGGGAGCTCCTATAGCTACAAGGTTTCCGTTGGCACTAAGGCATACCGCACTCCCTAAAATATCGTACATATTGGCTCCATTGATATTACCACCTATTTGCGTCCAGTTATTGCTTATCCAACGGTAAATTTTTACACGCCCTTTGCTCACCCCTAAAGTGCCTGAACTGAAAGGAATACCTACAGCTACCGTATTTCCATCGTACGAGATGCTAACGGAATATCCAAAGTTTTCTCCGGCCGAATCTGCCAAGAGGGTGCTGCCTTTTTGTGTCCAGGCACTGCCGCTCCAGCTGTAAATTTTTACATGCCCCGATGTTGACAGGCTGCCCTGCCCTGCATCGTTGTAAGGGCCGCCAATGGCTATAGTGTTGCCCGCTGAATCAAGACTTACCGAGCGACCAAAAAAATCTCCGTTGGCATCGCCCACCAGATTGGCTCCTTTTTGTATCCACGTTGACCCCGACAAGGTGAACACTTTTACCTGCCCGCGCATTGAGCCGCCTGAGCCATTGTTTACCGCTGCGGCTGCATAGGTGTTGCCGCTGGCTGCAAAACTAATGGTGGCACCGAAATTATCTCCGGCAGAACTCCCGTTGATGCTGGCGCCCTTTTGTTTCCAACTTCCCTGTGCCAAAACAACGGAGCAGGAGAAAAACAAAACACCCACAGAAAGGGTGTTTTTATAAAGTAACTTTTTTATCATGAGGTATGAGGTTATTTGTTCGCAAATAAACTGCTTGTTTAGTTAACAGCTAAGAAAAAAAATCCACGCGAAAGAGACTTTTACACAAACGGAACACCTGTTCGTAGCATAGTCACGAAAAGGTTTATCAAAATAAAAAACACAAACGGGGGAATCTACTTTTTCCACTTAATACCGCAGCCAATAGCTTTGGTGGTAGTGATGGTGAGTTGCTGTCCGCTGAGCAGCGCCTGCAAAGCATCTTCGGCATATTTGGCTTTTACGGCAGCGGCATCGTCAAAGTTATCGTCAATGGCTCCTGTGTATTTTACCTTAAGCGCACCCTTTTCGTCCTTATGCAAAATATAAATATGAGGCGTGCGTTTGGCACCATACGTTTTGGCCACTTCCTGAGTTTCGTCAAGCAGGTAAGGAAAAGAATAGTTTTTTTCTTTTGCCCGCGCTATCATGTTTTCATACGAGTCTTCGGGCTCTGCATTCGCATCATTGGGATTGATGGCAATAACCGGGTAACCCAGCGGTGCATATTTTTTATCAAGGGCAATAATGCGCTCTTCGTACGCTTTGGCAAAAGGGCAATGGTTGCAAGTGAATATTATCACAAAACCCCTGACGTTTTTGTATTGTGCCAGCGAAACCATTTTGCCGTCAACATTTTTCAGGTTAAAGTCTTTTGCCGTGTCTCCGGGTTTGTAACCCGTGTCTTGCTGGGCACTCACCATCCATACGGGAACAAACAGTATTAAAAAAAGCAAAATATGTTTCATGGCTTTACAATTAACGGGTGAATAATTTTTTCGAGTTCTTCGAAGGTAACGGGTTTTTCGAAGAAAAGAATGCCTTCTTTTGTTTTTCCGCACACAAGGGTGGCGGGAATGGCCCCCGACCAATCGGGGAAAATCTCGTCAATGCGTTTATTAAACTCTACCACATTGGTGGTGTACACCGTGCAGGCAATCTGCTTTTTTTTCAGAAAGGGAATGAGTCGCTCTTCCGTTTGTTTTTTTGAGTCGAGGCTGAAAAGAATCACTTTTACTTTTTGATTTTTATACAGCGAATCGAGCTTTTGAAAAGCCGGCAGCTCTTCTATACAGGGCTTACACCATGTAGCCCAAAAATTAATAACATATACTGTGTCGCTTTTGTTTTGCTTAAGCTGTGTAATAAAATCTACTGTTCGTTCTTCAACGGTTTGTGCAAAAAGCACAGCGGGAATGAAAAAAAACAACAAGCACGTGATTGCTTTCATAACAACGTCATTAATTCGTGCAGGTCAAAAATTTCTTTTTGTACCGAAAGGTTGTGCGGTGTTTGTTCAGGATTAAAATAAATATGATCAATACCCGCCTGAATGGCCCCTACAATATCTGTTGCAAAATTGTCGCCCACCATCATGGTTTGCGATGGTTTTACCCCTACAGCATTGGTGGCATGCTCAAAAATGCGCACATCGGGTTTTTGATAGCCGATTATTTCACTGATGAACACGTGCGAAAAAAAATGCTCAATGCGGGCGTGTTTCAGTTTTACAAACTGCACCTCGGCAAAACCATTGGTGATAATACTCATGGTGTATTTGCTGCTCAGGTAGTCGAGTACCTGCATGGCGTTGGGCAGCAAATGCGGTTTGGTAGGAGAAACGCGCAGGTATTCGTTGCCAAAATCATCGGCAATATGTTCGCCATTAATACCGCTTGATTTAAATGCATTTCGAAACCGGCTGTGGCGCAACTGCTCTTTGGTAATAGTGCCTTTGTGGTAACCATCCCACAGGTGGTGATTAATTTCCTTATACGTTTCGATAAATGCGGTGGCGCTTTTTGCTCCGAGGGCCGAAAGATTAAACGTGTGGTACAACTCATGAAGTGTTTCTTCCGAGTTTTTGTGAAAATCCCAAAGCGTATGGTCGAGGTCGAAAAAAATATGCCGGTAAGCAGGCATGTTGTTTACAGTTTTTCTCCGAATGAAAGGTCGCCTGCATCGCCCAGTCCGGGAACAATATATCCCTGCTGGTTCAGTTCATCGTCAATGGCGGCAATCCATATATGGGCGTGTGGCAAATGCTGCTGCACGTAGGCCACGCCTGCGCTGCTTCCGATAAGGTTTACAATATGCAGCTCTTTGGGGGTGCCGTTGCGCAGCATGGCCTGGTAGCTGAGCACTACCGATTGGCCCGAGGCCAGCATGGGGTCGGCCAGAATAACAATGCGGTTGTTGAGGGAGGGAGAAGCCAAATACTCCACCACAACATCAAAACTCCCATCGGGGTGGTGTTTGCGATAAGCCGAGATAAAACAATTATCGGCCTCGCTGAAATAGTTGGTCATGCCGTGGTGCATGGGCAGGCCTGCGCGTAAAATAGTTGCCAGCACAGGCTGTTCGGCCAATACAGGCATTTCTTTTTTACCTAAGGGAGTAGTAATCGTTTCTTTTTTCCAGGCGAGTGTTTTGCTTAGCTCATAGGCACAAATTTCTCCTATACGCTCAATGTTTTTGCGAAAGCGAAACCGGTCCTTTTGCAAATTCACATCGCGAAGTTCCGCAACAAACTGATTGATGAGCGAGTTGTTTTCGGAGAGGTTGTGAAGCATGGCCGCTTATTCTCCTTCTTCTTCCTGCGGACGGGGAATGCCGAGCAGGGCATACATAATATCCTCTATCTCGTCACGGTTGTATTTATTCTGGGCGTCCTTAAGCAGGTCAACAAAATACTCGAGGTTATTCAGATCCTCCTGATCTTCGAGGTACTCAATAGCAAGCTCCTTATTGGCTTCAATATTTTCATAAGCCAGACGAATGGTTTTTACCACCAGCGGATCGCCTACGGATTTTACTATTTCGCGGATTTCTTTCATCAGCGAAACAATTTTTTCAATATCCAATTGCTCATAACTCACCAGCTTGCGGAGCTCACTTACTTTTTTGTTGTATTGTTCGTTGTACATAATTACCAAGAATTTCAAGGGCGAAAATAGGGCAAAAAAATGAAAAAACAGCAGAAGCCGCTCTTTAACGGTGCGGGATTGAAATACGCATTTTGTGGTATCTGTTTCCCGTTGATAATATTATACCTTGCCCGGTATAAATTTAAAACACAACATGAAACAAACGCTTTACACCTTTATCGTTCTTCTGTTTTCTGCATCAGGGCCTGTTTGGGCACAGTTTAACCCAAATCCACTCTCGGGAACGCCTTTGCAAAAGGCCCAGCTTATTGCGCTGACTAACGGTACTTATACCGAGTTGGTACAATCGTGGAACGGCTCTTATCAAAATAGTTCCAAACGAACCGTGTCAACCGATGCACACGGAAATCTTCTGCTTAACAACAGTTGGTATTTTATGAGCGGAAACTGGGTAACACAATCGTGGCAAAACGGAACCACTACCTACAACGGCAGCGGAAAAGAACAAACCATCTGGAGCAAAGGAACCTCTGTTGATACCGCCCACTTTGCGGTAAAATGGATTTACCAGATTGGCTACGATGGCAGCGGAAAAATGATTTATTATAACCATGCCGACAGCTTTTACACCGGCACTACTCTGGATCAAACCACGGTGCAGGTTGACAGTTTTTATTACAACACCGCAGGCAAAATTACCCGCATTGATACCTACACCAAAGGGACCTCGGGCAACTACACCCTGAACTGGACCGCCAAAATTACCTACGATGCCAATAACAACCCCACTGATTACGATTATGCACTTACCGCAAATAATGATTACGCTGTTGCATCGCGCGCCAAATTTACCTGGGATGCACAAAACCGCATGACCTCTTTCCGCAGTTTTCCGGCATATATGTATCTTACCTATAAAGACAGCGTGTATGAACAGAAGTCGCAGTACTTTTATTATGACGGCAGCGGAAACCTGAGCATGGTGGTTGATTCGCAATATTCTGGCACAGGACTTCTTCCTTTTGCTACCTACCGCAATTTTCTTTTCAGCAGCGGAAACCTGATGCGCTACTCATCCGAAAATATTCAATACGGTTTTACCGACTCGGTGCTGTACTACCGCAGCGCTACCGGATTCCCCGATTCGATACAGTATTACCGCAGTATAGGCAGCGGGTTTAACTATATAGGCCATGTGCTTTACACCACGCAGCCCAATACCCCCACAGCCATTGCAACCGTAACTAATACATTACCCACCACTCACAGTTATCCCAATCCCGCTACTGAAACCATTACCGTAGTGAGTGGAGTCAGCGGAAGCTATCAATTACTTACCCTGATGGGAACGGAAGTTTTATCGGGCAAGCTGGAAGAGGGAAAAACAGATCTGAACGTAGCTCCTGTGAAACGCGGCTTGTATTTGCTGGTTTCGGAAACAAACGGACAAGTAAGCGTACAAAAAATATTGTTGCAATAAAACAACTTAAACCCTTAATTCAAATAACCGGGCACCCGTCAGCAATGGCGGGTGTTTTTGTTTACCGGATATGCAATTGCCTTAGTTCTTCATCAGTTATTGCAGGAGGTATTTGTTTGGGATATACATTGATTTTTCTAGTAGCAAGTCGTGCCACTTTGGCTGCATCTGTTCTTGAAACAAAGCCTGATCCGGTAGTGCGGCCGGGAACGACTGTTTGATGTACTATCCGCTTTCCGTTTTGAATAATATCATATCCGAACGTGCTATCGGGATTCACAAAAATTTGGTAAGTGATATACGCAGAGGCCCATTCCTTCGAAGTGGGTTTTTTGCGGTTATTGGGTTTTTTATGGGGTGCATCGGTTTGAGCAAAGCTTGCAATCGAACAAAACAAAAAAAGTAGCAGGTAAAAAGTTTTCATTGTAGTGGGTTAATGCTGTATGACCACTTTATTTGAATAAACCTCATTATTTGTATTTACCAAAATCATATATGTTCCATTCATTAGGTTGTTTGTTTGAACGGTCAGATCGTCTGTGTGTTTTGTTTCTGAGAAAACTTCCTTACCGGTCATGTCTATGAGTTTTATCCATACCTGCCCTGCTGCTTTTTTATTCAGTGCTATTGTAAAACTTCCGTTATTCGGGTTTGGATATATGGCTACGTTCTTAGTCGACCCTAGGTGTACTACTTCGGTATTGGAGTAGCTGTACGATCCATTCAAGTCGAATTGTTTTAGCCGATAATAAATTGCCGGGGGGTGATTAAAGTCGTTTGAATCATTATCAATAAAACTGTATCGGCTTATTTTTGATGTGTTACCTTTGCCCTGTACCCTACCGGCCTCTTTCCAGTCGTTTCCATTAATAGATTTTTCGACCACAAAGCAACAGTTATTGATTTCGCTCGCGGTAGCCCATTCACATAAAACCGATGACCCCTGTATTAACGCGGCATCGAACGAAAAGAATTGTACCGGCAGCACGCCCGAAGAGGTGTAAGACGCAATAAAACCATCTGTTCCACCGCCCGATGAAGTTTGATATCCCCACGACATACTCATGCCTGAAGAAGAAGCGGTGTTACCACAAATAACAACCGCACCAGAAGCATCAGCCGCTATCGCAACCCCAATATCCGACCCGCTGTTTCCACAATAGGTGGCCCACTGTTTGGAACCCGAGCTATTTAGTTTCATAACAAACGCATCATTGCCCCCTCCGCCATGAGAGGTTTGGTGTGCACCACTTGTGCTTATGGAGCTGTAAGATGTAGTTAATCCCGTTATATATAAATTTTGACTTCCGTCAATCGAAATGCCCCTTCCCTGTTCGTTTCCGGTCCCGCCATAATAACTTCCCCATTGAGGTGTTCCGGAACTACTTATTTTAACAACAAACGCATCGTAACCTCCGGCCAAAGATGTTTGGTAGGCTCCAGAAGTGCTAATGCCTGCCGTAGAAGCACTAAAGCCCAGAACAAATAAATTATCTGCATTATCAATTGTGGCCGCGTATATGGCGTCATAATCGCTGCCTCCATAGTAAGTGCCCCACTGTAATGTCCCGGTTGAGCTAAACTTTGCGGCATATCCATCGTAACTTCCGCCAAAAGTCGTTTGATATGCTCCAGAGGTGCTAAGTCCCGAGGTGGATTGTGTGTAGCCAGCTATAAGCACTTCGCCCGATGAATTGGTAACCACTCCCGATGGTCTGTCATCAGCACTTCCTCCATAATAAGTGCCCCATTGCCTGGTACCTGATGAGTTAAACTTTACCAAAAACACATCAAAGCCTCCGCCCGCATAAGATGTTTGGTAGGCCCCGGCTGTATGAATGCCTGTGGTAGAGGCTGTACATCCGGCAAAATAAATATCTCCATCTTCTTCTACAAATATTGAAGTTCCTCCATTGCCACCCGAATTGGCTAAATCACCGCCTGTTCCTCCATAATAAGTGCCCCATTGCCTGATGCCCGATGAGTTAAATTTAACAAGAAACGCATCCCACGATCCTCCTCCATACGAAATTTGGTGAGACCCGGAAGTGCTGATGCCAGATGAAGAGGTTGTTTGCCCAATGATATAAACATTATTACTGGTATCGGTGGTCATACTATGTGCGTAATCGTTTCCGGTCCCACCAAAATAAGTAGCCCACAACACCCCGCCACCCGGACTAAACTTTACTACCATTGCATCATTGGAACCTGCAATCGAGGTTTGGTGTGCTCCCGAGGTGCTTATGGATGTGCTGGATGTGGTAATTCCACTCATGCAAACATCCCCTGAGCGGTCAATTACCAAAGATGTTGCGTAATCAGCTCCGCTTCCACCGTAATAAGTAGCCCACGCCAAAGGATCAATGATGAGTGTTTCTGACGAGTTGTACTCCGGAATTTTAAACCGGTATATGTGGTTCTCTTCTCCCTTGATGTAATCTACTTTTACCCTTGCTGAATCATTCAAAGTATAGCTTACAGGTATGTGTTCTGTCAGATTCCCTTGTCGTAATCCTAGAACTATTTTCCCGTCTGCAATTTCACTTTTATTCGCCCCCTCGTATTTCCATTTTATTTTTGATGCGTTGGCTCCTGCATGTACAATAAAGTTGTATTTGGGAATATTTTCTTTATCCAGCAAAAACTCAAGGTCAATGCCATCATAAAGATTTTTATAGGTTACTTTTCCGTATTTGCGCACAAATAGAATACCTCCTTCCGGGGTTCCGGGAGTATAGTAATTTGCATAGTCCGGATATTGGTTTTCTGCTACCAGTTCAGGGCTCGGATTGGCATCAACAAAGACGATATCTACCCGATGAAATAGATAAATGGTTTGTTCATTTATCATAACACTATCTTCTTCGGTGCTATTCTTCGTATAGCTTTCAACGGTATACGAATCATAGCTAAAGCCACTTGCCCGAAGTTGAATATTAAGCCCCTTGCCATTAAATAAGAACCTTACGGCTGTGTTTTGTTTCCCATCCTGATCTGTGATCTGCCCTTTGTTTTCAATAAAACCGACATCGGACCTGATTTGCCTTAATGATTGAGCAATTAAATATTGAGCGGAAAAGAAGAGTCCCAAAGCAAAGAGTAAGTGCGGCTTCATAATGTAACGACACGTTTAATAAAACGGCAAAGTAACGTGAAAAAACCAAAAAAGCCACCCCCGTTGGCCGGAGATGGCTTTGTATGTATAGAAAAGCTATTGGTTAACTACATCCCATACTATTGCCGCAGTTCAAACATTTGTAGCAGGTACCGCTGCGCAGGGTGATATGCCCGCACACGTTGCACGGAGGCGCATCGCTTTGCATGCTGCTCATGTATTCCTGGGTTTGATCAAGCTGTGCTGCGGGTGTGCTGCTCATGGTTTTTTCGGCATTGCTCACCGGTGCTGGAGCAATGGCGGCCACGGGCTGCGCCTTTGCCATATTCACAGCCGATTTGGCTGCCTGCTCGGCCTGCTTTTTCACTACCGGATTTTCTACCGGTGGCACCTGCACCAAATCGGTGCGGCCAAGGTATTCAAATCCTAAAAGACGGAACATATAATCTACAATAGAAGTAGAGTTTTTAATATTGTCGTGCCCCTGCACCATGCCGCTTGGTTCAAAACGCGTGAAAGTAAATTTCTCTACAAACTCTTCCAGCGGAACTCCGTATTGCATACCAATGGAAACGGCAATGGCAAAACAGTTCATCAGCGAGCGGAAAGACGCACCCTCTTTGTGCAGGTCAATAAAAATTTCTCCCAATGTTCCGTCTTCGTATTCACCGGTGCGTACAAAAATGGTTTGTCCGCCTACGGTGGCTTTTTGCGTAAACCCGCTTCGTTTAGAAGGCAATGATTTGCGCTCTACAATGCGAGCCAGCTTGCGTTTAAAATCGGTATCCTGGCTGCGGTTTAAGATAGCTTGTGCAGCATCCAGCACCTGGTCGGCTGTTAATTCGCCTACGGGTTTGTTGGCATCCTGTCCCAATACGTTTTCCACCACTTCCTGCACATCCTCTTCTTCTTTTACATCGCTCTTGTTGCTGAGTGGTTGTGAAAGCTTACATCCGTCACGGTAAAGGGCATTGGCTTTTAAACCCAGCTTCCAGCTCATTTCGTAGCACGATTTAATTTCATCAACGGTAGCCTCATTGGGCAGGTTGATGGTTTTTGAAATAGCTCCCGAGAGGAATGGTTGTGCTGCAGCCATCATGCGGATATGGCCGTGAGCATGAATATAGCGTTCGCCTTTTTTGCCGCACTTATTGGCACAGTCAAATACCGGCAGGTGTTCTTCTTTGAGGTGCGGTGCTCCTTCTACCGTCATGGTACCGCATACAAAATCATTAGCAGCATCAATTTCGGCTTTGGTAAAACCAAGTTTGCGCAGCAGGTTAAAGTTGGATGCATTGTATTCGTCAGCAGTAAATCCAAGGCGCTGCAAACATTCCTGACCAAGTGTCCACACGTTAAAGGCAAATCCTATTTCAAAAGCTCCTGCTGCTGCTTTGTCTAATTTCTCAATTTCTTCCTGAGTAAATCCGCGCGCAGCTAATGTTTCGGGGTTGATGCCCGGTGCTCCCTTTAGCGTAGCACTGCCGGTAGCATACGCAATAATATCTTTTGTCTGCTCTTCGGTATAGCCAAGGTTTTTGAGTGCGGCAGGCACCGACTGATTGATGATTTTGAAATATCCGCCACCTGAAAGTTTTTTGAATTTTACGAGAGCAAAATCAGGTTCAATTCCGGTGGTGTCGCAATCCATTACCAAACCAATGGTTCCGGTAGGTGCAATTACGGTAGCCTGCGCATTGCGGTATCCGTATTTTTCTCCTAATTGCACGGCACGATCCCACGAGTTGCAGGCGGCTTTCAACAGGTAATCGGGGCAGTGTTTAGGGTCGATACCCACAGGCTTAATAGATAAGCCTTCATATGCATCGGTGGCGTTGTATGCGGCAAAACGGTGGTTGTGCATTACGCGCAGCATATGGTTTTTATTCTCTTTGTACTTAGGGAATGGCCCGAGGTACTTCGCCATTTCAGCCGAAGTTTCGTAAGCTACACCGTTCAGAATAGCCGTGATGGCTCCGCACAGGGCATACGCTTTATCGCTGTCGTAAGGAATACCGGCTACCATAAGCATGGAGCCTAAGTTGGCATAACCCAAACCAAGTGTACGGTATTCGTATGAAAGCTGCGCCACTTCTTTCGAAGGGAACTGAGCCATGAGAACCGAAATTTCAAGTACAGTGGTCCACAGGCGTACGGTTTGTTCAAATCCTTTTACATCAAACTCCAGTGTGTTTTCGTTGAAAAACTTCATCAGGTTTAATGAGGCCAGGTTACAGGCGGTATTGTCGAGGAACATATACTCCGAGCAAGGGTTGGATGCATTGATGCGTCCGCCTTCGGGGCAGGTATGCCACTCGTTAATGGTGCTGTCGTATTGTACACCGGGGTCGGCACAGGCCCAGGCTGCATCGCCAATCATGTCCCACAGTTTTTTGGCAGGAATTGATTTCATGGCTTTGCCATTGCTGCGTCCCTTCAACTCCCAGTCTTTTCCTTCTTCGAGTGCGTTGAAAAACTCGTTTGGTATACGTACCGAGTTATTTGAGTTTTGTCCCGATACGGTTTGATAGGCTTCGCCTTCGTAATCGCTCGGATATCCGGCTGCAATCAGGGCAGCTACTTTTTTCTCTTCGTCTTTTTTCCAGTTAATGAATTTTTCAATTTCGGGGTGGTCTAAATCAAGGCACACCATTTTAGCGGCACGCCTGGTGGTTCCGCCCGATTTGATGGCACCGGCTGCACGGTCGCCAATTTTCAAAAAGCTCATCAGGCCCGATGATGTTCCTCCGCCCGAAAGTTTTTCGCCTTCGCCACGAATGCGCGAGAAGTTAGTTCCCACACCCGAGCCGTACTTAAATATACGTGCTTCGCGCACCCACAGGTCCATAATGCCGCCTTCGTTTACCAAATCATCATCTACGCTCAATATAAAGCAGGCATGCGGCTGCGGACGCTCGTAGGCCGAGGTTGATTTTTCAAGCTTTCCGGTGCGCTGGTCCACATAATAGTGGCCCTGCGGTTTGCCGGCAATCCCGTACGAGGAGTGCAGGCCTGTGTTGAACCACTGGGGTGAGTTGGGCGCGCAGCTTTGGTTAATTAATGTATATACGAGTTCATCGTAAAATACCTGTGCATCTTCGGTACTGTTAAAGTATCCGTATTGTTCACCCCATACGCGCCAGCAATGCGCCATGCGGTGAGCCACCTGTTTAATGGATGTTTCTGCGCCAAGACTTCCGTCCGGTTGCGGAACACCCGCTTTACGGAAATACTTTTGCGCAAGGATATCGGTAGCTACCTGACTCCATGCTTTGGGTACTTCCACATTGGTCATTTCAAATACCTTCTCTCCCGAAGGGTTTTTAATGACAGAGGTTCGCTGGTCATACTCGAACATGTCGTAGGGGCTTACACCGTTTTGGGTGTAGAAGCGCTCAAACCTTAACCCGGTTTGGTCTTTTTTACTGGCTTTGCTGCTGGCTTTGTTCATGTAGCTATTATCTTTAAGACGTTTGATGATTTGTTACTGTTAAACTCCTGTTAAAATCGGGTTAAAAATTTCTTAGGGGTTTTTTAACCAAAAATAGAGGAGTCGTACCCATCCGTTCAAACCGCCTTATCCACATAAATGTGCTGTATATTTTTTTTTCTAAGTCTGACAAGGGTTTCAGGCTGTGAATAACAAAAATTCTTGCAAAAAAACCCTTTATTTGCGGGGAGTTTCAAGGGAAAGAAAATCAAAAGAATAAGGACGTGCGTCTATTTTAAACTACATTTTTGAATGAAAAACGGCTTACTCACGGATTTGCATAAAAAGGGAAACAAAAAACCCAAAAAATTCGCTTTATTACTCGACCCCGACTCGTTTGAGAACAATAAATCGATACAGCGGGTGTGTAAGGTAAGTGAAGAATCGGGGGTTGATTTACTATTGGTAGGCGGAAGTTTAATTGCTAACGGAAACCTGGAAGAGTGCGTGAAAACATTGCGCAAATACACCGCCATTCCGGTGTATTTGTTTCCGGGTGACAACTTACAGATAAGCGAACAGGCGCATGGTATTTTATTGCTGTCGCTCATATCGGGTCGTAATCCTGATTTACTTATAGGAAAACATGTGCTGGCTGCTCCGCGGTTAAAGAAAAGCAACCTGCAGGTAGTTCCTACCGGCTATATGCTTATTGATGGCGGACATATTACCTCGGTGAGCTACATGAGCAACACCACCCCTATTCCGTCTGATAAAGCAGACATTGCGATGTGTACTGCCATGGCCGGAGAGCTGCTGGGGCTGCAATTAATCTATATGGATGCCGGAAGCGGAGCCGCGCACCCCATCCCCGAAACCATGATAAAGAAGGTAAAAGGTGCCATTTCTATCCCGCTGGTGGTGGGTGGCGGTATTCGCACAGCCGAGCAGGCTACCAAAGCCTGCAAAGCCGGAGCCGATATGATTGTAGTGGGTAATGCAGTAGAGAAAGACATAGAACTGATAAGGGAAATTGCCGCAGCCGTGCACTCGGTAAAAGCCTGAAAAAAGGCCGATCTCTCACCAGGAGAAACCGGCCCAACCTAAAACCCCCTAATCAACCCTTCCTATTCTTTTTTGGCGGCACAGGTGCTTAGCCCCACCAAGGTGTACAGCGGACAAAAACTCATAATGGCCGTAAGTGTAAACACCGCAGCCAATACAATAAGCACCAAACCTAATGTGCCGGTTATTGTTCCGTTAAAATAAAGCACAGCAATAATGGCTGAAATAATTAAGCGGATTACCCGGTCCGCATTGCCCATGTTACGTTTCATATTTTTATTGGTTTAAGAATTAAAAAACTGAATGACTAAAGCTATGGCTGAAACAAGGGACAGACACAACAAACACACCAGTACTAATTTTTTCCATTGGCTATGTTGTTTCATCCAAACAAAGCTACATAAAAAACCTTGAAAGCTTATGTAACCTTGGTTACATAAATGAAACATGCAACAGCCGGTACCTAACTGTACCCGTCTGCCATTAGTTGAAATAAAAATGAGCAAGGGTAGAATCATAAAAACAGCCCCATCACGTACAATTCGTTTTTACAACATGGAAAGACAGCCATCCTTCATTTTAATTTTTTAATTTAACAAATTTGTTTTTACCAGAATTTAGCTGTTAGCTTTGTTATAATAATAACTAACTGTTATGAAAACAAACCATTTGCTTCTGTTTAGATTCTGCATCCTTAGTCACAGACTAAGGATAGCTGGGGATGCGCAGGTGCAATATCGTACACTACCGATCAATTACTGATAAAGTAAAAGATGTGTCTATGTATGAAATATTGTTGTCTTGATCCTTTAGAAAGAGAGTTATTTTATGGAATTTATGAAGTCCTGCCTTATCATAGCCAACCCAAATTTTTACAGTATCATTTTCAATTTCCAATTCCTTTTTGCAAATGATTTGCAATCTGGATGTGTCGTTAAATTGTATCTCGTAAGGATGATCACAATCTACAAATGCAGATAATATTTTCACAGACTCATTGACTGGAAATACTTTATTGCAAACAATACTATCAACATAAACTATAGAATCGGTAATGATACTAACAGCGTGCTTCGAAGAAAGTATTAGAATATTGTGATTCCCTACTTGTTGAGCCTGCTGAGTTTTTTTTTCGCAGGCGACTAATACCATAGCTACTATATAAAAGAAAATCCTTATTATTAATTTCATATATACTATTTTTTTGGTCCAGTATAACTTTTACCTCCGATAGAATCCCCCAAACTCGCGCGCGTTTGCAAACGCGTGTGCCTTCATCAAAAACCCATCAGCTCCAGCAGTTCTTTTTTAAACCGCTCCTTTGGCAGAAAATTTTGCTCCAGTGAAATGGCAAAAGGTACAGGCGTATCCAAACTTCCGCAGCGGTACACAGGTGCATCTAATTTTTGAAAACAATGTTTGGCAATATGAGCCGCTATCTCGGCACCAATGCCGCCCGCCAGCGTATCCTCGTGAAACACCATGGCTTTGCCGGTTTTGTTTACGCTGGCCTCCACCGCCTCTTTATCCCACGGCAATAAGGAGCGCAGGTCAATAATATCGGCATCAATGCCCAGTTCTTCGCATACTTCTCCGGCCCAGTACACAGCGGCTCCATAGGTAATAATGCTCACTTCATTTCCTTCGCGCACTTTTTTGGCCTTGCCAATCTCTATGGTGTAATAGTCGTCAAACACGTCTTCCTCTACACTGCGGTAAAGCGCTTTGTGCTCAAAAAACAATACCGGGTTTGGGTCTTCAAAAGCCGAGAGCAATAATCCCTTGGCATCACTTGGTGAGGAAGGGTATAAAATTTTTAATCCGGGCACATGAAAAAACCAGGCTTCGTTGCTTTGCGAGTGAAAGGGCCCTGCACCCACACCTGCACCGGTGGGCATACGCACCACCACATCGGCAGGCTGCTCCCAGCGGTAATGCGATTTAGCGAGGTTATTTACAATCTGATTAAATCCGCAGGTAACAAAATCGGCAAACTGCATTTCAACCATGGCCTTCATGCCTTTGATGGAAAGTCCGTAGGCCGCTCCCACAATGGCGCTTTCGCACAGAGGTGTGTTGCGCACACGGCCTTTGCCAAACTGCTCCACAAAACCCTGCGTTACTTTAAACACGCCTCCGTATCCGGCAATATCCTGCCCCATCAGCACTAATTGCGGGTGTTTTTCCATGGCCTGCCGCAGTCCGTCAGACACGGCATCCACCAAACGCTTCGCTGATTTTTTTTCGGAAGCCGGAGCCGTACTCACCGATACGTGCGGAGTGTACACATCGGCCAGTTCATATTCCGTTTCGGGAGTAATATCGGGTTCGGCAAAAACCGTTTCTACTGCGTGATCAATTTCTGTTTTTATTTCGTTGCGGTACTCTTCAATGAGCTCATTCGTGAGAATATTTTCTTTAAGCAGCCACTGTTCGTAATTGGTGAGCGGATCTTTTTTACCCCATTCGTCAAACAGTTCCTGCGGTACGTATTTGGTCCCCGAGGCTTCTTCATGTCCGCGCATTCTAAACGTCATGCACTCCAGCAGCACCGGTCGCGGGCGATGCCGCATGGAAGTGGCCAGACTTTTAATACTATCATACACATCGAGCACATTGTTGCCGTCTACCTGATGGCTTTCCATACCGTAGCCGGTTCCTTTATCAATAAACCGTTTAAATTTAAACTGCTCGTTGCTTGGAGTAGAAAGTCCGTAGCCGTTGTTTTCAACTAAAAATATCACGGGCAAATCCCAAACAGCCGCAGTGTTCAGCGCTTCGTGAAAATCGCCTTCGCTGGCTCCCCCGTCACCCGAAAAAACCAGAGCCACCTTTTTTTCTTCTTTCAGTAAACCGCCAAGTGCAATGCCATCGGCCACGCCAAGCATAGCCCCCAGATGCGAAATCATTCCCACAATATGGTACTCATTGGTGCCAAAGTGAAAAGAGCGTTCGCGGCCCTTACTGAAACCGCTGAATTTTCCCTGCCACTGAGCCAATAATTTGGTTAATGGAATATCGCGGTTGGTAAAAACCCCCAGATTACGGTGCAGGGGCAAAATGTATTCATCTTTATCAAGTGCCAGCGTAGCTCCGGCCGATATGGCCTCCTGCCCTATACCCGAAAACCATTTGCTCACCTTTCCCTGCCGCAGCAGAATGAGCATTTTTTCTTCAATCATGCGGGGTTTTAGAATTCCCCTGTACAGCTTTAAGAGCGTGGAGTTGTCGTAAAATTTTTTCTGAAAGTTCATGGTAGTGCAAAGGTATGTTGTGTCATAGTGAATCTTTTAATTGTGGGATCACATTTTTTCAACTCTTTTTTCTTTGCCAGAACTCATTTCCGTTTGTTTGTTGTCCTGTCACAAACGAAGCGGCTGCAGATTTTGATGAAAAAATAACGTCTTTTAATAACTCTAGAGCTGTCCCTCTTTTTTGCCAAAAGCTTTTGTCTTTATGGATCTCCTCGATATGTTTATATTTTGACCTGTTAGTTGGAGAAAAGGTAGTTCCTTTAAGAACTTTGATGGTTTTTTCATCATAAATCTCGGCTATTGCTTTAAATTCTTTCTTTGTACCTTCTACCCTAAAAAACACCGAGCCGTTTCCAGCTATTTTTTCTGAGGTTATTTTTGAAACATTATCTTTTCTTTTATTATTTGTCCCGACAGATCTATTGCTCCTTCCTTTTTCTTCCGAATTGAGCTTACTGCTGTCATTTGAAATAAATCTAAACAATTGAAGCAAATATTCAAGAGCACGAACATTTTCTGTTTGAGTTGTTGTTGCTTGTAAATTAGTAGAAGAGGGCCTTTGTTTGTTTTTTACTCCGTGGGAAGCGAAATGGCTTTCATAGAACTCAAGCCTAGTATCCATATCCTTGCAAGAAAAAACCAAAGCGAACTCCCACTCATTGTTTTTTTGTTTGTGATCGCTATCTCTTCTAAGAAATCCCTGCTTCGTTTTTCCAACATACGCTATTTTTTGTTGAGCCAATGGTTCAATGTGAAAGTAAAGACAAGAAGAATAAGCCTTTTCTGTTAATACCTCCTTAAGTCCGGAACTATTTATATCGTTTTTGTGTATAACAAAAAAAACTTTATCAGAGTTTTTGTACTCCAACTTAAAACTTCGTTCTCCGTAAGTGACAAGATTATGATTGTGCACCATGAAATACTTTTTAATGTGTAAAAATAAAGATAAAACAAAGGTAGCAAAAGCGGGCTATCAAAAAGCCAAACCGAAGGAGGCAAACCAAAGTGATTTTTAAACAACACGCGGTCAGCAACATGCCTTGGAAACAAGCAGTAGCGAATCCCGATAATTTTTGTACCTTTGACCCTTCAAAAACAAAAGCTCATGCAATTGCTCAATACACTTTTATTCAGCATGCCCGGTGGAGGCGAATGGATTATCATCCTGCTTGCTGTGATTCTGCTTTTTGGCGGTAAAAAAATTCCTGAACTCATGCGTGGCATTGGCCAGGGTGTTCGTGAATTTAACGATGCCAAAAAAAGCGTGAAGTCGCAGATTGAAGAGGGGATGAAAGAAAAAGACCGCTCGGCTGAAGAAAAAAAATAAGGTCCAAAACACGACAGATTGTTTGAGAACATATACATCACAATCCGCCATACTCAGCGATATTCAAAGCGGGCAGCTTAAGTTGCGCGATTTGGTGCAGCATTACCTGAACCAAATTGAACAGAACAGCCACCTCAATGCTTTTTTAGAAGTTTTTCCCGAGGAAGCTTTAGCCCGTGCGGCCGAAGTGGAACAACGTATTCAATCGGGGAAAGCCGGTAAGCTTGCCGGAATGGTGATTTCCCTCAAAGATAATATTTGCTACAAAGGTCATAAGGTCTCTGCTTCATCAAAAATTCTTCAGGGGTTTGAGTCCTTGTACTCGGCCACGGTGGTAGAGCGTATTCTGGAAGAAGATGCCATCATCATTGGTCGTACCAACTGCGATGAATTTGCCATGGGAGCCAGTACCGAGAATTCGGCTTTTGGCCCGGTGCTCAACCATGCCGACAACACCCGCGTTCCGGGAGGATCATCGGGCGGCAGTGCCGTATCCGTGCAGGCCGATATGTGCCTTGCTTCGTTAGGATCTGATACGGGTGGCTCTATCCGTCAGCCTGCTGCTTTTTGCGGATTGTATGGATTAAAACCCACCTACGGACGCATTTCGCGGTGGGGGCTCATTGCTTACGCCTCATCGTTTGACCAGATAGGACCCATTACCAAAAGTGCCGAAGACATGGCGCTGCTGCTTGAAGTAATGGCCGGTGCCGATGGGCGCGATGCTACTGCCTCTTCAAAACCGCCAGAGGCCTACAGCAAATTACTTGACAGTGATAAAAAATATAAAGTTGCCTATATACAGGACTGTTTAGACAGCGAAGGAATTGATGCGGAAGTAAAAGCTAAAACACTGGCAGTTATTGAACAGCTAAAAGCTGCCGGACATCAGGTAGTGCCGGTTGATTTTCCTTACCTCGATTACATGGTGCCCACGTATTATGTGCTTACCACAGCCGAGGCATCGAGCAACCTGGCCCGTTTTTCGGGGTTACACTACGGATACCGCAGCCCGCAGGCTACCGACATGGAATCATCGTTTCGCAAATCGCGCAGTGAAGGTTTTGGCCCCGAAGTAAAACGCAGAATTATGCTGGGAACGCTGGTGCTTAGTGCCGAACATTACGATGCCTATTATACCAAAGGATTAAAGGTGCGCAGGGTTATACGCAACGCCACCGATGCGCTGCTGAAGGAACACGATTTTTTGCTGCTGCCCACTACGCCCACTCCGGCTTTTAAGCTGGGCGAAAAAGCAGCAAATCCTGTGTCGATGTACTTAGCCGATATTTTTACCGTGCAGGCAAATATTTCGGGCAATCCTGCCGTTACTATTCCTGTGGGAAAACACAGCAACGGAATGCCGTTTGGCGTACAGTTAATGGGTCGTCATTTTGAAGAAGCTCCGCTGCTGGCTTTTGCCAAACAGGTAATGAACGAACAAGCCAAAGCAAATTAAAAGAATGAAAAGGATTGGTGCGGTATTTTTTTGTGTACTCATTTTTTTAACGGGTCGGGCCACCCCCGACCAAAACGACCAGCTATATGAACAACGGCTGGCAAGCTTAAAGTCGCCCATCGAACTCAGCTATAATGAAGCTGTACGAAAACAAATAGATTTATACCTGGCCGATCCTGAAAAAACGGGAGAAATACTGGGCCGTTCGCTGGAGCATTTTCAAACCATCGAAAAACTGCTGCGCGAAAAACAATTGCCTGTTGAATTAAAATATTTAGTGGTGGCTGCAACAGGAGTTGACAACGCCCTGATTTCTCCGGCCGGTGCCACCGGTTACTGGCGCATGATGTACAATGTGGCTCGCACCTATGGATTAAAAATAAACTCTTTTGTAGATGAGCGAAAAGATTTGACCAAATCAACTATCGCAGCCGCCTCTTACCTGCGCGACTTAAATAATATTTACAATAACTGGCTGCTTTCGTTAGCCGCCTACGCCAATACCCCCGCTATTTTAAACAAAGCCATTCGCCAGAGCGGATATAAAATGAATTTTTGGGATGTGTATGCATTATTGCCTGCCGAAAACAAAGAAATGATTCCGCAGTTTATTGCTTCGGCCTATATTTTTAATTTTTACAAAGAGCACAACATTGCAATAGGAAAATCGGCACAGCCGGTAATAAACGATACGGTAACGGTAAATAAGTGGCTTTCGTTTCAGCAAATTTCGTCAACACTCGATATTGAAATGGAAGAGCTGCGCGGGTTGAATCCTATTTTCAAAAAAGACATTATTCCGCTGGGTACACCCAACTACATCATCAATTTGCCAAAGGGAAAAGCAAAACACTGGAACAAGCTCCGCGACTCGGTGTATATCTACGTTCCAAAACCATCGGACATGAGTCCGGTGACCATTCAAAAAACAGAACCAAAGCCCGAAGAAACACCACCGGCTACCACCGAACAGCAGGGAGAAACCACTCCTAAAAAAGAAGTAGAAACGGCTGAGCCCGCTAAAGCGCCTAAAGAAGAACCCGCTAGGGTGTTTGATAAAAAAAGAGTAATGTACACCGTGAAAAGCGGAGACGTGCTCGGAAATATTGCCGACTGGTTTGATGTAACCCCGCAGCAAATAAAATCGTGGAACAAACTCAAGTCAAACAATGTGCGCATAGGGCAAAAACTCATTATCTGGGTGCCCGGAAAAAAGTTTGCGCAATACAATAAAATAAACGGAATGACTAAGGCGCAAAAAAATGCGTTGCGCAAAAAAGACTGATTTGGGCTATGGAAGGGGAAAGTCCTAAAACCATACATCCGCGGAAAGTTTTTTTCATTGTTGTTTATATTCAGCTTTTTTTACTGCTGTTTGTACTGCTAATGCCAAAGGGAGAATGGAAACTCACTAATCAGTTTTCACTGCGTTTTGTTCCGCTGCAGCAGGTGCTGCACGGAAACGAACATACTACCAAAAACATTAAGCAGCTTATTACATCGGTGCAGGTAGATTCGGCCGGAAACGAAGAGGGGGCTTTCGCGCTTACCGGAATAGATTCGGCTTTTACAGCGGCCGATACCACCACCGGATTTAATCTGCAGCATGCCGGCAACACCGCTACCGACCTGAATTCTTTTTTTGATGCGCTGCAACAGTGCGCACAACACGGAACCCCGCTGGCCGTAGCATATTATGGCGACTCGCAGGTAGAAGGCGACCGGTTTTCGGATTACCTGCGCAATAAATTACAGAAACAATTTGGCGGAGGCGGCCCCGGATTAGTAACACCCATTGATGTATCGGGCATGCGCATTACGGTGCAGCAGCGCGAAAGCCGTGAATGGATTAAACAGGCCTGCTACGGACATCCGCAAATTAAAGTAAACGAAAGCCGCTATGGAATTTCGGGGGCTATGTACAAATACCGCAATGGCTACACCGTTACCAAAATGGTGGCCAAAGATTCTACCGGTAGCGATAGTGTGTTGCAATCGGTTTGGGTGAGCAGCGGCAGCCTGCCCTGGTTATCGTTCAGGCGCAGCAAACTTTCGTATGCAACGGTAAAAAACTACGACCGCGCCACCCTGTGGTATGCCAGCGAACGCACCGTGCAATTGCGGGTAGAAAAAAACGGAACCCTTTTGCCGGATACCATATCGGCTACCGAAGCAGGAAGCAAAACCTGGAGCACCACCGACAGCAGCGGCTATATAAAATTTACTTTTATCAGCGGACAGAGTCCGGATATAATCGGGGTGTCGCTCGACCGCGAAACGGGAGTGCGGGTTGACAACTACTCCATGCGCGGAAGTTCGGGTACAGACTTTACCCGAATGAACGGCCCGTACCTTGCGCGGCAACATGAGCTGCGCGGCACCCGGTTTATTATTCTGCAATACGGGGTAAATGTGGTGCCTTATGTAAAAGATTCGCAGGCGGTGCAGTATTACGAATACAGTTTTTTAAAACAACTGCAGTTGCTCAAAAGGCAAATGCCGGGTGTAAGCATTCTGGTAGTGGGCACTACTGATATTGCTACCAAACAAGGCACCGATTACGCCAGCTATCCTTACCTCGAAATGATACGCGATGCCCAGCGCAGAGCCGCCTTTGCGGCAGGCTGTGCTTTTTGGGATGCCTATGAAGCTATGGGTGGAAAAAACTCCATGCCCGCCTGGGTATTTAACAATCCGCCACTGGCAGCCAAAGATTTTACCCACCTCTCGCCACGAGGGGCAAACATATTGGCCGAACTACTCTATAAAGCCATTATGAAAGACTACCAGCGCTATTTAAAAGCCAAACGCTCGTAATACTTATTCATTTACCAAACTTACGGGGCAATCCTGAATTAAAACATAAACTGCCGTTCTCAAACACACGGTCATGCTGATTTCTATGACAAATTAAAATCAGGATTATAAAATTTATTTCAGCATCTCTCTCCGCATTAACGGATGCTGCTACCCCGATAGCTATCGGGGCAGCAGGACAAAATAGTTGATTTGATTTTACAAAAAATAAAACGCTAACTTTGAATAAACACTCACCACACGGCTATGAGCCATATAAAACTCCTCCTGCTACTTGCCTCCCTTAGCTGCCTTAGCCTGCATTGCAAAAAAGAAAGCGAATTAGATAAACTGCCGCCTGCTACCACTACTGGCAAGCAAACTTTGGGTTGTTTGATAAACGGGAAGGCGTTTATTGGTGATGGCTGGTCCAAAATGTACTACGGAATATACCACGATGCCATGGTTGAAATTGAAGTGAAAGATATTGTGGATGGAGATTTGTATTTCCGTACGGAAGGAATCATCACCAAGCCCGGAGATTATGTGATACCATATAATCAACCGTCAAAGCATATTTTTGCCTATCAATGGCATTATGGGTCTGATAATACTCCAAATGGGTTTGGTTTTCTTCGCATCACACGCTTAGACTCGGTGCAACATTATATAGCCGGGCAATTTGATTTTACTATTTTCAATTCAAGTGGCACAGCCAGTGTGCATGTAAGCAATGGCCGATTTGATTTGAGATATGCTCCTTAACTTTTTTAGTGAATCGGCTTACAGCTACACTCAGGTAACCACGTGGCTTTTTTTGAACACCAGAAAATTGGTGCCCAAAAAATTGCTGGCTGCCGAAAATGCGGTGGCAATAATCTTTGAAATATACGGGTCGCTGATGTATTCCATACCGCGGCACCACTCTACCAGCGCATACAGCACAAACTGATTGAGCAAAAAAGAAAATGTGTACACCAGCGCATACCCCCAAAAATAGTTTTTTTCGTGGTTTACCTGCTGTTTAAAGGTCCACTTTTTATTGATAGGGAAACCCACCACCAGACCGGTGATATCGCCCGTAACCGAAAATAAAAGGTAAAACGGAATAATGCCGGCAAAAAGATTATCGAGCCCTGTATTGTGATTGGCAATAAGGTACATTTTGCACAGGGCGCTAAACACAAAATAACTGATGCCAAATGCGGTAGCGCCAACTATTCCAAACTTAATCAGTTTTTTTAGCCTCCGGTTTTTGATGTATTTACGCGCAAGTTGTAGCAAGTGAAACTCCCCCTGACCTTTATATGAATAGGGCAAAAATATTCATTTTGCAGCATAAAACACCACCCGCAAGGGGGTATATGTGCTGCTTTGTGTACAGAAAACAAGTTTTTAACCAAATAAAAGATAACACAACGCTTTCAAAACTCGTTTAGAAAACAAATATTGCACAACCAATCTATACAAGTCAAACAAATCTGCTGCTCATTATAGGGGGTGAGTACATGCAAAAGATTAAAAAAACAGGCTGTTGGGGGATATGCCTGTTGCTATTACTGGGAGTTACTTTGTTTTCATCGTGCTCAAAATTTTATTCAGGCACGCGGGGCGAAAAACGCAAACCATTTACATTGAAGCGGGGAAGGTATCCGTACATCCGGCACTTTAGTGTTGACGGAAAAGAAATGCCCGATAGTAAAACTAAGATGTAATGGCGCAGCTCACAGCTTCATGTTGTGAAATACCGCCTGCACATCTTCGTCATCTTCAATTTTTTCAAGCAGGGTGTTTACCAGTTCGGCTTCTTCTTCGTTTACCTCAACGGTGAGGTTGGGAATGCGCTGAAACTCGCTGTTTATGATATTCAGTCTGCGGTCTTCCAGCGCTTTTTGCATCATTCCAAAACCCGAGAAAGCGGTAGTAATAATAATTTCGTCTTCGTCTTTTTCAATTTCTTCCAGGCCAAAATCAATCAGCTCAAGTTCCAGGTCGTCCATATTAACACTCGCTGCACTAACGGTAAATACGCTTTTGTGATCGAACAGGTAATCGAGTGATCCGCTTTTTGCCAGTTCGCCATGGTTGCGGTTAAAAATGGTGCGCAGGTTGGCCACGGTGCGGGTGGGGTTGTCGGTAGCGCACTCTATTACAATGCCTACTCCTTTAGGTCCCTTACACTCGTACACCATTTCTTCATAAGCTTTATCTTCTTTGCTCGAAGCCTTCTTTATGGCATTGTCAATATTCACCTTAGGCATATTATCGGCCTTGGCATTTTGCAGTACCGCTCTCAGTCGGGCGTTGCTGTCGGGGTCGGGGCCTCCGGCCTTCACAGCCATTGATATTTCTTTTCCGTATTTGGTAAAGGTTTTGGACATTTTTGCCCACCTTTTCATTTTTCTTACTTTTCTGAATTCAAACGCGCGTCCCATATTGTGCTTGTAATGTTTTAAAAGAAACTGCTGCGAAAATAATTAATTTGGCGAAAGGCTGCGTAATTTCGTGTGCATGATTATATACAACGTAACGGTGAGCCTGGCCGATGAAAGCATACACGATGAGTGGCTGCAATGGATGAAAGAGGTGCATGTGCCTCAGGTAATGCAAACCGGCCTTTTTGCCGAATCGAAAATGCTGCGTCTGCTGCATGAGGAAAACAACGGAATTACCTATGCCATACAGTACCGCTGCCCTAGCCTTACCCACTACGGTCGCTACCTGAATGAGTTTGCTCCCGCCCTGCAAGCCGAAACCGCCAAACGTTACGGAGACAAAGTGCTTGCCTTCCGAACCCTGCTGGAAGAGGTATAGCCCCCCTCAAGCAGGGTGAGGGTTTTGCAAATTACTGATTTTCGCGCAGGCGCGATACCCGTTCGGAAATATCCTTCATTTTTGGGGGGGGGAAATTGCTTTTATCCATAGGGGTAAATACTTTTGAATGGTCAATAATTTGCCCGACCTTGAGTAATACAAAAACCGCCATTACTGTAGCAATTGCCGAAAACGACACGTATCAGTCAGACCTGCTGGTACACCGGCTGTCGCGTTTTGGTGCTGTAGAAATAGCTTTTACCGCTTGTAACGGAGAGGAGTTTTTACAACAATTAGGCAATCATCCCCGGTTGCCCGATATCGTGTTAATGGACATTCAAATGCCGGTTCTTGGCGGAATTGAAACCACCGGTATTTTGAGCAAAACCTATCCGATGGTGAAAGTGATTGCCTTTTCGCAATGGGATAATATAGAGCGGGTGGCATCAATGATTTTGCATGGTGCCGTGGCTTTTGTAAGCAAAACACTTCCGGTAAGCCAGTTGGTACAACTGATGATTGCAGTGCACGAAGGACGACACCAGCTTAGCGACCACCCTTACGCCTTGCCCGTGCTGGAGAAAATTAAAGAGATGCGCGAAAAAGGACAGCTGCTTTCTCCACGCATGCAAATGGTGCTCACCCATGTGTGCAGCGAGCGCTCGTCACGCGAAATTGCCGAACTGATGGATTTGAGCCTTGACAGCGTGAAAGGTTACCGCAAAGAGTTGTTTAAATTAACCGGAGTGAAAAACGTTGCCGGATTAGTAAAATACGGATTGCAACACGGATACCTCTCGCCCAAACATAGCAGGAAAGAAGAGTAATTTACCGGTGCTGTAAAATTTTTAGCTTCTGTCCTTTTTTAATATAGGTTTCCACCATCTGGTTCCACTTCATAATATCGGGTACCGATACACTGAATTTTTTCGCCACATCGTTAATGTCTTCGTTTTTCTCTACAGTATATTCCACCAGTATAAATTCTTCATACGGCTTGGTCGGTTCTTCTTCCAGAATTTCTTCTTCAATCAAATCGGCCGAATCGCCAGTTAAAAAATGTCCTTCCAGGTTGAGTCCTTGTATTTCTGGAATTTCTATTGTAAATAACAAGTGATTGGTGTTGGTTAAAAATGGTTTGCGCAGCCACGGATTAAAAAGCTTTAGCATTTTGTAAGTGGTGCCGTTTTTCAAAGCAAAATCGGCCAGGTTGGTAATGCTGCTGTCAACAACAATTTTTTTTACCGGTATATTGGGATACAAGTGTTGCGGACTGATGTAATAGCCATACTTACGCGGGTTTTCGTAAATTTCTTTTATGGCCAGCAGGCGCATCACGTAGCGCGAGGTTTCGGTATTGAGGTATAAATCGTAGTACGAATCAACGCCCTGGTTGTTGAGTTGCTTGCGCAGGCCCGCAATTCCCATATTGTACGAAGCGGCTGCCAGTGTCCAGTTGTTAAATTCGCGGTAAGCTTCTTTAAGGTAACGACAGGCGGCCTCGGTTGATTTTTCGAGGTGGTTGCGCTCGTCAATTTCTTCAGTAATGGTGAGCCCGAATTTTTTTCCGGTTTCTTCCAGAAACTGCCAGTATCCCTGAGCTCCGGCAGGCGAAGTAACAATAGTGAGTCCGCTCTCGGCAAGGCACAGGTATTTAAAATCTTCGGGTACGTTATGTTTTTTCAGAATAGGAACAATAAGCGGAAAAAATTTGTGCGCCCGCTTAAGCATAAGCAACGTGTTCGATTGCCAATAGGTGTTTACCAGCATTTCTTTATCTAACCGCTCGCGCACATCAAAATCGTTAATGGGAAAACCTTCTCCGGCAAACGAAATATGCAGGGGCAGATTGAGCGAATAAATATGGTAATTTTTGTTAAAAGCCGATTGCGCCCTGTCGTTCTCGGTAAGAGAATTAAAGGAAAACAACTGCATGAGGCCCAAAAGCAACACCAGCAGGGTAAACGAAAACAACTTGGCTTTCACTAATTCGGTATTGGTGCGGCAAAGGTCGGGAAGATTTTTTTGGCCCATGTTCCTGCTTTTGAACAAATTATTTTTTAAACACTGCAAGTGTAGGTTTTTACACACACAAGCTATGCACTTTTTATCCCAAAAATCCCCTTATTGCGTTATCAATTCAATGTTTAATTTTATGAAGCGTAATGCCCTGTTTCTTTTTCTGACTTTACTGGTTTCTCCTTTTGTTTCTTTGGCTCAGGATACTAACGGAGAGGCAGCAGAGATTAAAGAATTTGAATATTTTAAAAACGTAACTCCGCTGCGCGAGGCACTGAAACAGTTGAATATGGCCGGGTATTTAGCCGATGAGGTGCTTTGGATAAGTGAAACAGACGAAGTACCCGTTACCGCACAGGAAGCCAACAACCGACTGAAAGCGGCTATTAAGTTGCCTAAAAAATATACTATTAAACAAGCTTCCGAAACCAATCACGGCTATGCGCAAACATTTGGCATTTACGGAGCCGATGAGGTGGCTATTTACTTTGTGGCGTTTCGCATAAACATGCAAACCAAAAAGATTGAAGAAATACGGGTTACCGCCAACTAAGGAACTAATTTTTTATTGGTGATAAAAGCCGAATCGGTGAGCGTATGTAAAAAAGCAATCACCGCCTGCTGTTGTTTGGCCGACAGGTTTATTTTTTTCTTTATCAATATTGAATCGGTAGCAGCCGAAGGTTTTATTTCGTGCACGTAATGCTGTAGCACCCGGCTCAGGGTTTCAAAACGCCCGTCATGCATGTAGGGTGCCGTGAGTGCCACATTGCGCAGCGAAGGCGTGACGAACTTTCCCTCATCGGCTTTGGTGTCGGTAACACGCGCACGCCCGCGGTCTTTTTCAAAAGAGGTATCCAATCCGTTGCTGCGAAATTTAAAATCGGAAAACAAAACCCCCGCATGGCAGGTGGCACAATGCTGCTCAAACAGTTTTTTTCCTTCAGATTCTTCTTTAGTAAACTTCGCTTTTCCCTGCAACACGTCATCGTACTTGGCGTGTGCCGAAACCAATGTTCCCATGTACTGCGCAAGAGCCAGCATAACATTTCGGGTATAAATGCTGTCGGTGCCAAAAGCACTTTTAAAAAAAGCCGGATAAAAAGTACTGCGCCTTAGTTTAGTAATCATTTGTCTGATGGACTCGCCCATTTCAAGCGTATCGGTAATGGGGGCAAGCGGCATTACCTCTAAATGATTCACCCCGCCATCGGCCATAAAATACGGATGCCATTGCACATTAAAAATACCGGGGGCATTGCGCCTCCCTTTTTGATTTTTTATTCCGGTACTCAATGCCTTTCCGCCATCGGCAAAAGCAAAAGCCTGGTGGTGGCAGGATGCGCAGGCAATGGTGCTGTCGGCCGAAAGCAGCGGGTCGTTAAACAATAATTTTCCTAAATCTATTCCGGCCTGCGAAACAGGATTTCCTTTGAATTGATAAACGGGTTCGGGAAAATGAGCGGGTAATTCGATAAGCGGTTGCGATGTTTGCGTGCAGGCAATACCGGATAAAACAAGGCAGGCTAAAACAGATACGCGGGTCACTTTATCTCACCAAAACTAAACATATCGGCATAATTATCGGCCAGACTATTGGCAACAGCCGATGGGGCATGCACACTGTTGATTTGTTTCAAATCAAGTGTCACGGGGTTTTTGAAATACTCGCTCCAATCGGTTTTGATAACCAGCGTATCCGAACCGGTATTGGTGGCCTGCAACGATTGTGCACCAAAGCTCAGTGTCACTTTGCGGATGGCGTTGTTCGGACTCTCAAAACCTCCTACGTGTAAAGAAAATCCGCTTTCCGAACCATCCATAAAATACCCTTCTATTTTGGTAAACACATACCCCGAGGCCCAGCCCCAGTACATATTGTGTATCGCATCGAGTGCTCCTGTTTGTCCCTGTGCCCCTCCGGCATTTTTTGCACTGTCAACGCCAATTAAAAATTCTATCCCGTCAAACGCTGCCGATGGAAGTCCGCTTAGCGTAAAGGTTTTGGAGGCCTCCTGGCTTTCATCAATTAAAAAGTAGGAGCCGGGTATCGCAAATGATTGCCCGCCCGACAGAAGTTTGATATTGGAGATATAATATTTGACCATGGCAAACCGCAACGAATCGTTATTGGCGTTTACATACCACTGCGATGATAAAACCAGCGGGGCGGCACCAAACACGTGCTGCATAGTTACGGTTGCCTTTGCCGTAAACGGTGAAACAACGGGGCCTTCTTCTTTGTTTTTACAGCCCGCACCAGCCAGTATTATTACTGATACTAAAAAGGCGGCTGCCCGTTGTGTTTTATTTTGCATAAAAATATTATTGAATGGACCCGAACCGAATCATGTCGGCATAGTTGTCGGCAATGGTTTTTGACGAAGCGCCCGCAGTGCTTATATTGCGCATAGAGGCAATATTCCAAACTGCCGGGTTTTTAAATACCTCCTGCACATCGCTCTGTATGTTCAGGTTTTTGGTGGCTCCTCCCGCCAGTTGCAGGGTGGTGCCGGTGAATACAAAAGCATTTTCCTTAACAGCCGAATACGCTCCTTTAAAGCCACCAATATGGTAAGCAAAGTTTCCGCTGGGGTTTACGGTAGTGCCTTCTAATTTAAACTGAATATACCCCGAACTCCAGGTCCAGAACATGCCATTGCCCGGATCAAGCGCTCCGGTTTGTGCACCCGACACGTTGCGCAGGCTGTCTACTCCAATTATAAATTTTATACCCTTGTACGTTCCCTTCGGAACTGAGTCGAGCTTTATCTGATAGGTAGCGTTGGCCGAACCATGATCAACCAGGTAATAACTTTCGGGCTGCACATAGTCAGGGGTAGTGCCATCTCCCATCAACACAATATTGGTAAGGTAATATCTGAACATGGAAACTTTAAACTGTTCGCTGTTGGCGTTAGTGTAAGTGGTGCCATACACCAGCGGATCTGTTCCCGAATAGGCTTTTACATTTACCATCACCGTTCCGGTAGCCGGCTCGGGGGTGGGAATAATCGGATCTTTTGGGTCGCTCTCTTTTTTGCACTGAAGACCAATAAGGGAAAGCAGTATAACTGCTGAAAAAAACTTTATGTGTTTTGTCATCTCAAAAGGGATAATTTAATTTCGAAGATAAGAAATTTTTAGAAAGCACCGCTGTTCAACGCCAAAATACTTTCGGCAATGGTGGTTTCAACAGGAGTAAAGGTGAACCCTGTTTGCTTTTGAATTTTTTCGGCTTTATAAAAAAACCGGTTGTGCAGGGCGCGGGTGGTTTCAATGGTAACAAGCGGGTCTTTCCCTGTTAAAAATGCCCGCAATGCATCTAACGGAACGGCAAGCGAGGTTAGCCACTTGGGGGCTTTAATTGTTGGATCCGGATTTCCGGTTTGGCGGTTTACCAAATGAAAAAGCTCCTGAAACGAAAGATTGGCGCTTACCAGCACAAACCGCTCGTGAACGATGGTGCTTTCCATAAGTTGTATCATCGCTTTGGCTACATCCTGCACATCCACATATCCGTTTACACCCTGTGTGTACATGGGTAGTTTTTTACTGGCCGTAGCCAGCATACGGCACGACCCTTTTTTCCAGTTGCCCGCACCCAGAATAACTCCGGGATTTACAATCACCACATCTAATCCCTCTTCGGCCGCACGCCACACTTCCATCTCTGCGCGGTATTTACTGATGGCGTAGTTTGAGTTTAATGGCGAATCTTCCCATTCGGTTTTTTCATCCATCAGCCGCCCGTTTTCGGCACGGCCAAGCGCGGCAATAGAGCTGGCATAACATAGTTTTTTGATGCCGAAGTCAAGGCACAGGTTTACGATATTGGCTGTTCCGCGCACATTGGTTTGCATCATTTGCTCCACATGCTTTGGTACAAAAGAAACCATGGCCGCTGCGTGATACACGTGCGTTACTCCTGCAAACGCCTCCTCAAGGGCCGGAACATCGAGCAAATCGGCTTCTGCCCACTCCAGCCCGTTAAGCAGTTTTTTAATTTCATCGGGCGAGTGTTTACCAAAACGATAGGAAACTATCAGGTTAAACTCATCCATGAGAGAGCTTTTTCTTCGAATGGCGCGCACACGCTGGCCTTGCTCAAGCAACGAGCAAAGGAGGTGTGCCCCCAAAAAACCTGTCCCACCGGTAACCAGAATCATGTTGATTAGTTGATTACTTCTGTTAGAGAAGCTGCGCTAAAATAGGCTAATTTGCTTCAAATATTTGGCACATGAATTTAACAGATTTTTTAAAGCCTGTTTCCCAAACGGTTGTTGAACAACTGGCAACCTCTTCTCCCCGCAGCTGGTTTAGGCAGGCCCGCATTTATACCGATGTATTTCCAGATACCGAAGACTGCCGCATTTGGCTGGTTGGGGTAAAAGACGATCGGGGTATAGCCTCACAGGCCGGAGCCGCAGCGGGGCCCGATGCCATTCGTGCCGAGTTGTACAAACTCATCAATCAGCACGAAAACCTCTCGCTGGCCGATTTGGGAAATATTGAAGCCGGTGCCTCACTAAGCGATACCGCCTTTGCACTGGCCGAAGTAGCCAAAGAAGCCTTGAAACAAAAAAAGATTCTATTAGTGCTGGGCGGCACAGCCGATTTGGCTTTTGACCAGTACCGCGCTTATGAAACAAGCACCCGCACCATGCGCTTAGTGAGTGTTGACAGCCACATACACCTGAGTGCCGTTGAAGGTGCCGAAGAAGAAGCTTACCTGAACCGCATCATTTTGCACGAGCCCAATTATTTGTTCAATATTACGCACCTGGCTTACCAAACCTATTTTTGCGAAGAAGAAAGTTTACAAACCTTTAGCCGAATGAACTTTGATGCATTCAGGCTTGGCTTTGTAACGCAAAACATGGAAGAGTGCGAACCGCTGCTGCGCGATGCCGATATGTGTTGTTTTAATATGGCCGCCATAAGAATGAGCGATGCTCCCGGACAATTAACGGGATCGCCCAATGGCCTGTTTGGGTACGAAGCCTGCCAGATAGCGCGCTATGCGGGGGTAAGCAACGAATTAAGTTCTTTCGGCCTGTTTGGGTATGTGCCGCATGCCGATGTACAAAACCAAACGGCCAAACTGCTGGCGCAAATGCTCTGGTATTTTGTTGACGGGGTGCACAACCGCAAAAACGATTACCCTGCTGCCGAAAGCAACGATTTTCAAACCTATCGAATTACCTTTAACAACAGCACCCACGAAGTGGTGTTTTACAAAAGCCTGAAAAGCGACCGCTGGTGGATGGAGGTTCCGTATCCGGTTGAAAAATCGAGCCGCAAAGGAAGGTACTTAGTGCCCTGCTCGTACAAGGATTATGAAACCGCCTGCAACGATGAAGTGCCCGACCGCTGGCTGAAAACGTATTATAAGCTAATTTGATTTTAAAATGAAAATACTCCGCTTTTTTGTAGTCGCCCTGTGCCTTGGGGTTTGCGTAAGTTTTAAGCCCGCTGACGGTGGGTTAAACTGCCTTGGGTTTCACGAGGGAGAGTTTACTTACAAATCGCCCGATGGAACCGTGAAGGTGGTGATAGAAGGAAACCACCACACCGAGTTTCACCACAAGGGAAAACACACCATCGAATCTACCATTGAGTGGCTGAGCGATTGCGAATACAAAGCCACCCTCATTAAAACCAACCTCCCCGATTTCCCGTTTAAGCCGGGAGTAAACCTGTTTGTGCGGGTGTACAAAGTTGACGGGAAAAAGTATTTTTATAAAAGCACCCTCAATGGCGAAACCTTTGACGGGGTATTGACCAAAGTAAAATAATTTTTGTCCCTCTTGCAGCGGTTGGTGGTGCGGATAGAGAAGGGGGCAGGGGGATGGCCTCCAACTAATCCAACTAAATTTACCCTTACCGTCATGCTGAGCGCACGCGAAGCATCTGCCCGTTTGTACCCCTAAACCGTCATCGCGATCCCGATAGTTATCGGGAGAAGCGATCTCCTGAAAAGGAAACGCGCCTCCAACAGGGAGGCTGCTTCGTCATGGGTACATTCCTCGCAGTGACGCTTTCTTTTTGTCTTTTGTCTCCCTTACAGCGCGGGCCTGTTACGTCATGCTGAGAGCAACGAAGCATCTGCCCGTTAATAGCCAATACAATCCAGACACTCCGCTGGTTTAGGGGGCAGGGGCATGGCCTCACACGATTGTTTTATCTACTTTAAAACCGTGGCATTTCCATATATCCAGTTTCCCGTCAGGCTGAGGCTCACAAAGGATATTAAACACCCACAATTGTTTGTTGAGCGAAACACTGTGCACCGATACCGAAAACCCGTCTAAGTGGCCATTGAAATCTGAGCAATAGAAGCCCTGGCAGCGGCCTTCTAATGTTTGAATAAACAACTGCCCGTATTTTTGCTGCAACTTGTGGCAATAGCTTATATACTCATAAATAAATCGGTCTTTGCGGCCAAGTAGCTGGCCAAATTCTCCGGCATCGCTCAGCAGGTACTCTAATGCCCGCTCGTCCCGGTTTTGAAAGGCCAGCTTTAATTGTTCCGTTAGGCTAAACGATAGCTCCGGAAGATCCACTCTGGGCAACGATGGCTTGGCGACTATTGCCGGCTCCTCAAGGGCGGGGAACAGGTCTATTTGTTGAATATCTTTTTGCATATCCCAAAGTTCAGAAATAAAAGGCTTGTTCCCCCCCGCCCCCCTTAAAAAAAGAGCAATAACCTGATTTATTGCCGGAAAAAGAATCAACGGGGCCGCCCGAAAACTGTCCCCCTTGCAGCGGTTGGTGGTGCGTATAGCGAAGGGGGTTGGGGGATGTCTTCGAACTATTTCGTCATGCTTCTTCCGATGCTTATCGGGAGAAGCTTCTGCCTGATAATCTATTTTCATATCTAAGTAAGAAAAGTGGGGTGCTTAACGTGTGTATGATTTCGGTTCTAAAAAGTGAGTTCTGAGTTATTGGGTCTGAAATAATGTGTGGATTTAAATGCTTCAAGCGTCTTCGCTTGAAGGAACGGAGAAAATATCTTTCCGTTTGTTTTATCATAGTGCTCCCCTGTGTTGCAATTACAAACGATATTCTTCTACTTTTGACGCATCAAAAGCCGGTATTTTTAATACCTTTGAACAAAGGAATAAACCCCTGCCGCTCGGAATTTGTAACTCCGAACATTTATAACTTCAGGATTTGCAATCCGACTTTTGCTTACCCAAACCTTGTTAACTCTGCTTATGAAATAAAAATTATCGAAGGTGTTTGATGCCTAATATTTCTGCCCCACAAAAAAATGAAATACAATCCGAAAATCCATCATCGCAGGTCAATACGGTTAAAAGAATGCGATTATTCTCAGGCCGGTGCATATTTCATAACAATATGTTGTGAAAACAGACAATGCAGATTTGGGAAAATTGAAAATATGAAAATGGTATTAAACGATTACGGTGTAATGGCACATAATGAATGGTTGAAAACACCCGAATTGCGACCCAATGTAGAATTGGGCGAATTTGTAATAATGCCCAATCATATGCATGGCATTATCCGGTTGTTGGGTAGGGGCGAATTGCATTCGCCCAATATTGAAAACAAAATACAAATATCGGATAAACCGGGCGAACCCACGGGTGAATGCAATTCGCCCCTACGGTCAACGTCACAAACCATCGGTGCCATTGTTCGCGGGTATAAATCATCGGTTACAAAACAATTGCGGTTGTTGGGGTTTAACCAACTATTATGGCAACGCAATTACCACGAACACATCATACGAAACGAACAATCTTATCAAACAATTTCTGATTACATCATAAACAATCCCGCGAAATGGGATGGTGATAAATTTTTTACGCACAAATAACCACTTGGAATTAATGCAACCGAATCTGAAACGTGTCTTTAACGGTATTACCTTCACTTCATCTCATAACACCCAATATCCGGCTGCGCATCGCGGGGGTCGCCATCAAAATCAATGGTTACTCCCAATGAAAAACCTTTATTGATACAGGGCGAAGTGGCCGAGAGGTGAAAATCGTTTTTATTAAAATCTTTATACAGCGGATCCTGATTTAAAATATTGTTTTGCCCCGCGGGTACCACTCCGTCTTTTTTCTGTTTAATGAGGCAATAGCGCAGGCTGGGAGTAATGGTGCCGGTGCCACTGGTGTTTAGTTCCACTTCATCGTCTTCGCTGCCGTCAATAATGCAATTGGCTACATCATAGGTAAGCGGGCAGGCGGTTTTGGGTCCGCCATCGGGTTCGTAGTCGGCATTGCTCAGGTAAAACGAGGGGTCGGTGCGGCCCATAAAATTATTGTAGCCCGAGAAGGTGCAATGGTGCAGCGTGTAGTTGCCTCCCAGCTCGCCCACAAACGAGTATTTACCCATATTATACACCAGGCAATTGATAGCTTTAATGGTAGCGGTGTATCCCACCAGCCCCGCCCCCGACATATTGCGAATGATGGTGTGTTGCAGGTTCAGGTTTTCAATGCCGTTTACGGGTACCGAGTCAACCTCTACGCCTACTATTCCGTTTTTAATTACCGCATAGGTAATTTTGTTGTTGATGCTTTGGGGCAAAAACCGCACGCCCACCCACTGCGAGGGGAGCTCTTTGTAATCATCCTCGAGGCGGTCGCCCTGAAAAACTACCGGATTGGCTTTGGTGCCTTTTACCTCTAAGGTGCCGGCTACGTAAAAAGTAGAGTTTACGTGCGAGTAAATCTGCACCCCTTCTTCAATAGTGAGCTTGCATCCCTGCGGCACAATTACCGAATTGTAAATCACATAAGGCTTATCGTTGGTCCAGGTGCTGTTGCAGGCAATTTCCTCTCCGCTAAAATAATGGGCGTTTTGCCCCCACCCTACTAATTGCACATCCTGCACATTGCCGTTGGTTTCAAACACCAGCGAGTCGTTTACAATAAACGGATTGAGGGAATTGGTGGGGTCAATATAAATCTGCACAAAAATAAAAATGCTGTCCTTGCCGCGTATTTCGTAATCCTTTACCACCGGGCCGGGAATGCCGTCAATATTTATTTTAAAAAACGAGGAATAGCTTTTGGCCACGCGAATGGTGGTGCGCACCGCCCGTTTGTTGGGGTTGTACACGCGCAGTTGTTTGGTAATGGAAGCGGGTTTGCCACCGCCACCACCGGTAAAAACGGTATCGAACAAAACGGTATCGAGCGAAAAGGAAAGTTTGGCCGATGGGTCGGTGGTAAACAGCTCTTCCCTGCGGCACGAGCCCGATAACAAAGCCGATAACAGCAAAACAATACCTGCCAGGTGTAGCTTACTCATGGGTTGCAATAATACGCTAAAACGAAGAAATGGAGGGAATATGATATGGCCTGCTTAACTTCGATGTTAGGCCATAGATAAGTTTTACTATATTTGAACTAATTAACTAAAACGTATATGAGACGCTGCTTTTTTGTTTTTCTGTTGTTGGTATCAATCCTTGGTTGCAGGGAAAAAGGCATAAATAATCCATTTTTAGCCGGGCAGGTGGAAAACGCCTATTACACCCGATCATTAGGGGTGCCGCCTCCGGGTACCAACACCCTGCATATTGACCTCAATAAAGATGGGGTAAACGACATTGGCTTTACATGCAAATACACTCACTCGCTTGGTGCCGGTGATTCGTATTATGTTTATTTTACTCCTGAAAACAGTTCCTTTAGTATAGCAGGTTCTCCCAAAGACCTTTTTCTGGTACAACACAGTGACACGGTTTTAAGCACGTCAACAAGCCTACCCCCTCCGGCAAAAGACACCACCATTAATCTTACAACTAAGTATGTGGAGGCGATAGCTGACGATAGTCTGGTGAGCGTTTATCATACGGCTTTCCCCTTCTACCTGAAAGAAAATGACAATGTTGCTTCGGTTAATGTTTGGCACAGTGGAAAAACAGACGTTTCAAATGATGAGTGGTTTTGGGCCGGCTCTGAAAAAGTGGGCGCCAAAACAATAATACGTAGATACAGCTACGTTTTTGGGTTGAACCCCGCAAACGATAATGTTATGCGCTATATAGGGGTCAAATCAGGAAGCGGAAGCCATGTCCGTTACGGATGGATAGCTTTCATGAACAGAATGGTGATTGATTGTGCTATGCAAAAATAAAAGCCCGGAGGTATGGGTGGCTTGTTTTCATGACTTTTCAAACTTTATCCCTAACTTTGCCCCGTTTTTATGCATATACAGCTACTTAAATCAAAGATTCACAGAGCCAAAATAACTCAGGCCGAGTTACATTATGTGGGCAGTATTACCATTGATGAGGCGCTGATGGAGGCCGCTAACCTGATTGAAAACGAAAAGGTGCAGGTGGTAAATATTAATAATGGCGAACGCCTGGAAACCTACGTGATAAAAGGCGAACGCAACTCGGGGGTTATTTGCATGAATGGCCCCGCAGCCCGCAAAGCACAGGTGGGCGATTTGGTGATTGTTATTTCTTACTGCAGCATGGAGTTTGAAGAGGCCAAAAAATACAAACCCATCAGCATCTATCCTGACGAAAACAACCGTTTAGTTTAAGATTTGAAAAATCTTAAAACCATTGTTCAATACCTGCTCATCACGGCCATCGGGGCTTATTTTCTCTACTTCGTTTTTAAAGGTACCAACTGGAGCGAACAATTTGAAAAAATAAAACAATCTGATTTTTCGTGGCTTGCCCTGGGCATGGGCATTGCGCTGCTGAGCCATTACCTGCGCGGCCTGCGTGCCGTGATGTTTTACGAAGCATTGGGCTACAAAGTGCCGGTAAAAAACAGTGTGCTGGCCGTGCTGGTGGGCTATATGATGAACTATGTGATTCCGCGGGCAGGTGAAGTGTCGCGCTGCGCGGCATTGAATAAAACCGATGACGTGCCTGTTGACAAATCGTTGGGAACCGTAGTAACCGAAAGGGCCTTTGATTTACTCATTCTGCTTATTTTGCTCGTTGCCGTTTTTTTGCTGCAGGTAGACATGATGCAAACCTATTTTAATGCAAGTTTAGGCTCTTCATCAGCATCGGTTCCGTATTGGCAAAACCCTAAAGTGATTGCCGCAGCACTCCTTTTTTCGGGACTGATTTTCTTTTTTGCCTTTCGCAAAAAACTGCTTCAGCTCACATTGGTTCAAAAAATTATTTCGGTGTTAAAAGGTTTCAGCGAGGGGCTGCTCAGTATTCGTAAGGTAAAATCTCCGCTGCTGTTTGTGCTGTATTCGTTTGCCATATGGATATGTTATGTGCTCATGATGTATTTCTGCCTGTTTGCCATGCAGCCTACCGCGCATATTGATTTTGCCGGTTGCCTTACCGTTTTTGCCATTGGCACCATTGGTATGGTTATTCCGGCTCCGGGAGCAGGGGCGGGTCCTTACCATGCGGCCATTATTTTTTCCTTAGGCTTTTTTGGTGTAGCGCCCGAAGATGCCAAGGCTTACGCCATTTTGGTACACGGAGCTCAAATGGTTATTTTACTCACACTGGGTGGCGTGGCATCGCTTATGGTATTATCTTCACACCGCAAAAAACAATATGGGACATCACAGCCGTAATCTTTCAAAAATCAAGACTGCTTTATCGTTGCCCGCTTTGTTAAAAGAGTGGCGAAATACCAGCGAAAAAGTTGTGTTTACCAATGGCTGTTTTGATTTGCTGCACCGTGGCCATGTAGACTACCTGGCCAAGGCAGCCGATTGTGGCACCAAGCTGATTATAGGAGTAAACACCGATGCTTCGGTAAGCCGCCTTAAAGGCCCTGCGCGCCCTATACAGGACGAGCAGTCGCGCCTGCAGATACTGGCTTCCCTGGCCTGTGTTGATGCGGTGATTTTGTTTAACGAAGAAACGCCCTACGAACTGATTAAACTGGTGCAACCCGATGTGTTGGTAAAGGGTGGCGATTACAAACCCGAAGAGATTGTGGGCTACGATATCGTTACAGCTAAAGGCGGAAATGTAACCACTATTGATTTTGTTCGGGGGTTTTCTACCTCGGCCATTGAGCAAAAAATTAAAAACAGCTGATTACTTTTTAAAGAGCCACTCTTCAGGATCGAGCCGAACTTTACCTTTGTAAATTTCGATGTGCAGCTCGGTTTTATCTTCTACCTCATTTACCATCACGGTTCCTATCTCCTGCTTGGTGTTTACCTTGTCACCGGGTTTCACATACACCTCGGCCAGGTTGGTGTAAACGGTGTAATAATCTCCGTGAGAAATAATAACCGCATAACCCATACCCGGTACAAAAAACTTCATCTTTACCTCTCCTCTAAAAACGGCTCGGGCTTTAGCATCTTTTCCGGTAGCTATATCAACCCCGGTATTGTTTACCGTAATGTTTTTGAGGGTGGGATGCGGATGCACCCCGAATGATTTGGAGATAAAACCCTGCTCCACCGGCCATGGCAGGCTGCCTTTGTTGCGGCTGAAATCGTTGGCTAATTGTGCGGCCTCGGGCGTAAGGGCAAGTTCGGCTGCAGTGGCTCCCTTTTTGGTTTCGTTGCCATTGGTAACTGTGGGGGTACCGGCTGCTTTTTTGCGAGCTTCTTCTTCGGCTCTTTTGCGTGCAGCGGCTATTTCTTTTTCTATTAAATCTTCAATGGCTTTTCTCAGTCGTTTGGCGGCAGCCTCTTTGGCCTGCAACTGCTTGCGCAGTTCCTTCTCCTTTGCCTTTAGTGCCACCAACACTTTCGACTCTTCTTTTTTGTCTTCTTCCAGCTCTCTCTTCTCTTCCTCTTTGCTCACCAGCAATACCTCTTTTTCCTGTTTGGTGTGGTTGAGTTCGGCCAGATTTTCTTTCAGTGTGTTTTGGGTTGCCTTAATCAGGTGCGCCTGTTTTTCGCGGTAGGCGGTAATTTGCTGCAGGTATTTTATCCGCTTCATGGCCTGATCAAAACTTTCGGAAGCCAGTATGTACATGATGCGGTCGTACGAATTGCGGTGTTTGTACGATACCAGAATAAGTTTTGCGTATTGGTCCTTCAGGTTTTGAAGGTCGTTTTGCAGGGTTTGTATGGTTTGCCCCAGTTCAATGATATACTGCTCGGTTAAATCAATCTCTTCGCCAATGGTATTAATGAGTTTGTTGCGGGTAGAAATTTGTTTGCCTATTATCTCCAGTTGATTCAGGGTGACCTTTTGCTTTTTCTGGGTTTCCTGCAATAGTTTTTTGGTGAGTTTTATCTCCTGCTCATGTTGTTTGCGTTTTTTTTCCAGCTCGGCCCTCGACTGCGCGAAAAGCGAACAGGAAAGAACAAGCAGCATTAAAAAACTACTCCATTGCCGAATAGCTGGCCGGAATGGTAAAAACGATTTGATCAATTGGATTGAGGGAAACATTCTGGAAGTCAAAGGTAGCCTTCAAAATGTCCTTAGCCTCGGTTTTAATGCTCATTTTATTCGCATAACGCACATTGCCGGTATGATGAAATTCGGAATACTGGACACTTAGCCGGTTAGTTTGTGCACTGTCGGAACGCACAAATTCCTGTAAAAAAATTTCATTACTCGATTTGTTTACATACACCTGATAAAGGGTTTTATTAAGAAACCGCTTCAGTAAATACCCGCTTGCCACCGAGTCGGTTTTAGAGGTGTCGTCCAGCTCGAGTATCTGGTTGCCCACAAATAAATTTTGCAGCGCCTCCAGAGTAAGGGGCAAATCCGAAAACCGGTTAAAGTAGGAATAGCTTTGCGCAAGGTAGCGTTTATTTAGTTTGTCCAGAATTTTTACGGAGTCGGGGGTAATGTAAACGCGGGCCACCTCAATGCCTAAAATAGCCACAGCCGACATCCAGATGTATTTTCCGCTCTCCATTTTCAGATGAAGGGTTAGGCTCGCATCTTTTCCCCGTTCCTGTTCAAAATCGGTTTTTATTTTGGCGCTGAAAAACTCAAATTGCGTTTGTTGTTTGCGTAGTGTTTGAACCAGCTCGTTCTTTTGCGTTATTTCGCTGCCGGATTTGTTTACGGGGGTGGTTTTTACTGCGGGCTTATGGCTTTTGCAGGCGCCAAAAACGGTTGCTGCCAGTACGAATAAAACGAGTTTTGCTAATTGGTTAGTCACTTATTTTTTGTTCTCTTATTTTTTTCTCCAATGCAGCCTTCCGGCTTATGTCCTGCTCCAGAGCTTTGTTCCAGTAAACAAGCGCTTGTTTAATATTTCCTAAACGGTACTGCAGGTCTCCAAAGTGTTCGTTTACCTCAGCACTTTCTTTTATCAGCCCCACTGCTTTTTCCAGATAAGGCAGCGCATCGGTATATTTTCCCTGTTGGTATAGTATCCATCCGTAGGTATCGAGGTAGGTGGGGTTATCGGGCTCCTTGGCAACGGTGGCTTTTGACATTTCGGCTGCTCTTTCCAGCTTGTCTTTTCTCAGAGATAAAAAATATGCGTAATTATTCAGCACAAAGGTGTTTTCGGCATCCAGTTCAAGGGCTTTTTCAAAGAGCGAATCCGACTGTTTGTAGTTTTTAAGATGGTTAGCCGCATCGGCCCAGCTGGCTAATAGTCGTATTTGCGTTTCGCTATCAGCCCCCCCTGCTTCTAAACCGGCTTTTGCTTTTTCGATAGCCTGCTTATATTGATTTTGCTCAATATACGACATACACCCCAGCAAATAAAAATCGTACACTTCGGGGAAGGTTTCAATGGCCTTTTCACAATCTCCGGCTGCGCGTCCATATTCTTTCAGCTCAAGGCTGCACGATATAGTTTGGTGCCAGGCAACCGGATTGTTGGGCTCCAGCAACAAGGCCTGTTGCCACCTGTTTCTTGCCTCGTTGTATTGTTTGTATCTGTACAGCAACATGGCATAGGCGATATGTGCCGCGGCTTCGTTGGGGTGTTTTTTACAGAGTATTTCGGCCAGCTCCAGCGCTTCCTGTTTGTTGGTGCTGTTTTCGCTAAAGTCGTGGTAGGGTCGCAGGGCATTTACTTTCTCCTTTACTTCAATACGTTCATCGCTGAACGCCTTTTTAAGGGCTTCGAACGCTTTTTGGTGCTCGCCTTTCTCGCCCCAGTATTTACTCAGGGCAATGTAAGCCCAGCCGGCCGTTGGTTCTTTTTCCAGCACCTGCATATACACTGCCACGGCCTTTTCCTTTTCGTTGGTGTAAATATAAAATTCGGCAAGAATTCCGCGGTATTTCATTTCTGCGGGATAAGCGGCAATTAGTTTTTGAATTTCGGCCTCGGCTTTAGTTTGTTTTTTAAGCAGCTGATAGAGTTTTATTTTTTGCAGGGAGGTTGTTTCTTTAATTCCGTGCTGCTTTTCTGCCTTGTCATAAACCTTTATAGCCTCTTCGAATTTTCCGGCCATCGAATACAGGTTGGCTGCCTGTTCAAAGTTTGAAAGGTCTTCGGGGGCCAGTTCGGTGATGCGTTCATAGCAGCCTGCGGCTAGTTCATACTCACGGGTTGCCTCATAAATTTGTGCCTGCTGCAATACAATCCATTTGTTTTCTCCATCCAGCTTAAGAGCCTGCTGGTTGTATTCAAGGGCGTCTCTCCAGTCTCTTTTTTTCATGGAAAGCTGAGCCAGCTTATAGTAGGGCGTAGCTTGTTTGGGATCAATATTGGTGCATTTTTTAAACAGGTCGAATGCCTTTTCATCGTTTCCCGTCATTTGCTCCTTTTGTGCATTCATAAATGCATTTTCAAAATCGAGCATTTTTTTCTCATCCGGCTTTTTCTTTTGAGATAAACCCGAAAACGAAAGAATCATGAACAGAAAATACAGCGAAAGGCGCTTCACCGCTATTGTTCAAAGGTTGAATAATCGCCCAGGCTCAGGTCATCGGCTTTCCCCTTGTAGGAAACATGGCTTCCCAGCATAGAGTTTGAAATGTTTGACTGCAAAATGCTGGTGTTTTGCTGAACAATGCTGTTGCTGATTACCGAATTGGTGATGCTGCTTCCTTTTCCAACCGAAACATGCGGCCCCACTACCGAGTTGTTTAAAACCACTCCTTCGCCAATGAAACAGGGTTCAATAATCACCGAGTTGTTGCGCACCACCGAAGGGTGAATAAGCTGCGTTGATTTTTTTATTTCAAGCATTCGCTGATTGGTGTAAACTGTAGAGTTTTTATTTCCGCAATCAAGCCACTCGTCCACTTTACCCGGCACAAACCGATAACCCTTGTTCTTCATGTTTTCCATGGCATTGGTCAGCTGGTATTCGCCCTTTTCTTTAATGTTGTTATCCAGCAGGTATTGCAACTCCTGCTTCAGGTATTCTCCGTCCTTAAAATAGTAAATGCCTATAATGGCCAGATCCGAAACAAACTCCGCTGGTTTTTCAATAAACTCGGTGATAATTCCGTCTGCGTTTACCTTCACTACGCCAAACTGCCTCGGGTCGTCAATTTGCTGTACCCAAATAATGGCATCTTTTGTCCGGTCGAGGGTGAAATTTGCTTTAAACAGGGTATCGGCAAATACAACCGACACATTTCCCTTAAGCGACTCTTTTGCACAAAGAATGGCGTGGGCTGTTCCCAATGGTTCGTCCTGGTAATAGATTTTTCCTTTGGCACCTACGCTTTTGGCAATATCCATCAGATTTTTCTCTACCTCTTCGCCAAAATGACCCACCACAAAAGCCACTTCCTGAACACCCTCTCCGCAAACAGTAACAATATCTTCAATCAACCATTGAACGATGGGCTTGCCGGCAACCGGAATAAGGGGCTTTGGAACGGTTAGCGTGTGAGGCCTCATTCGTTTGCCCATACCGGCCATTGGTACAATTATATTCATGTCTAAATTTTATGTTTATTTTTTTCCTGTATGTCCGTATCCTCCGGCACCGCGTTCTGTTTCACCCAGCTCATCGGCCTGCACCCAGGTAATTTGTGAGCATTGGCTCACTATCATTTGGGCAACCCGGTCTCCGTTTTGAACCTCAAAAGGTTCGGTTCCCAGATTAATAAGCAGCACTTTTACCTCTCCGCGGTAATCGGCATCAATGGTACCCGGTGAATTAAGAACCGTGATGCCATGCTTGTAAGCCAGCCCGCTTCGGGGGCGTATTTGCGCCTCATAACCGTTGGGCAACTCTATAAAAATTCCGGTAGGTATCAGTTTTCGTTCGCCCGGAGCTATAAATTCGGGCTGCGCCAAATTGGCTCTTAAGTCCATTCCGGCTGAGTGGGTGGTTTCATATGCCGGCAAAGGGTTACCCGATTGGTTAATTATTTTTACCTGAATCACCTAAAAATTGCTTAGTGGCGCGAAGTTACTGTTTTATTCTTTCTTTCAAACAGCAGGGCCACCCCGGCAAAGGCTATAAGCATTGCTCCGCTTAGCAGGTGACTTGCGGTATCTGAAAGCCGTTGCTGCAATTGCCCGTTCAACAAAAACAGCAACATAGCCAGAATGGTATACCCCGCAATGCGCCCGGTTTGGTAAGGAATGGGATATGCCTTTTGCCCCCAGACATAGGAAATGAGCATCATCGCAAAGTAACAGATAAAGGTTGCCCATGCCGAGCCCTCATATCCGTAAAGCGGAATCCACCAAATATTCAATACGATGGTAATGGCGGCTCCTAAAATTGAAATAATGGCGCCTTTATTCGTCTGATCAGAAAGCTTATACCATATCGACAGGTTGAAATAAACCCCAAGGCACACGTTGGCCAATAATAATACCGGAACAATCTTTAACCCCTCCCAAAAACCGGGGCCGATAAAATACTTAAATACGTCTATATAAAGGGTTACCAACAGAAAGATAAACAGGCAAATAATAACAAAATAATTCATTACCCGTGCGTACACTTTCCGGCTGTCTTCACTTGCGGACTGAGAGAAGAAAAACGGTTCGGCCGCATATCGGTAGGCCTGAATAAACATGGTTATCAGTATAGAAAGTTTATAGTTGGCTCCGTAAATCCCCACCTGTCTCAGGCCTTCATTCATATCCGGCAGCAGGTACTTCATAATGGCGCGGTCAAGGGTTTCATTGATCATTCCTCCAAGCCCCACAATAAGCAGCGGCACCCCGTATGTCAGCATCTGTTTCCATATTGTCGCGTCAAAACCATTGCTAACCAGTTTTATTTCTTTAAACAACAGCGGGAGCGTAAGTGCACTTGCCGCCAAATTAGAAACGAAAACATACCCCACTCCTATTTGCCCCGAATAAAATGGCAGAGATACCCCTTTGGTTTGTTGCACATAGGGGCACAACAGCAAAAAGTACAGGTTTAACAAAATGTTGATGAGGATATTGGTGTTTTTAATAAGCGCAAAACGTAAGGGTTTGCTTTGTTGCCTCAAATAGGCAAACGGCACGCTTGCCAGCGCATCAAGCGAAAGGATACAGGCAAAATAAATTACATACTCGTGGTGTTGTTCGTAATGAATGGCTCCGGCAATAGGATGCGCAAATAAACCAATCAACCCGACAAACAACAACGATGAGCCAATCAGTGAGATAAGTGCGGTAGAAAACACTTTAGCGTTGCCGGGCTCCTTGTTGGCAAACCGGAAAAATGCCGTTTCCATTCCATAGGTAAGTAACACAATAAAAAATGTTACATAGCTATAAAATTCATTGATGGTTCCGTATTCGTTTGGGTTAAACACCCTTGTTTGTAAGGGAACTAACAAGTAATTAACTAACCTTCCCAGAATATGGGACGCTCCATAAACAACGGTTTGAGAGGCTAATTTTTTTAATGCACTCATGTGAATTCAGAACAAATGTATCTGCCAACAGGGAAACTACCCGTTTAAGTTATAAACGCTTGACCGCTTTTTCATACATGCAACTCCGAAGCCTTGATTACACAACTCTCCTTTTCAGCCTGTTTACTGCGACCGGCCGGGTGTTGTTTTCACAAGCAGCCTGCATTGCTAAACGTTGTATATTTGTAATTCATATGTCCCGGAAACTTTTTGTTTTTATTTCGGTGCTTCTTTTCGCGCTTACGGCTTCGGCTCAGGAGCAGGACGAAAGGCTGGCAGCCCAGTATTTTGCCAATGGCGAATACGAAAAAGCCGCGGTGATTTATGAAAAACTGCTAAACAAAAAGCCGGCTGATATTTTTGTTTACGACAACCTGCTGAAATGTTATATAAGTCTTAAATCGTTTGATTTGGCTGAGCGGGTTATAAAGCATTCGCAAAAGCGAAACGAGGCCAATCCCTCTTTTGCCGTTGATATGGCTTATATAGCCAAATTAAAGGGCAAAACAGACGTGTTTAAATCAAAGTGCGATGCCCTTATAAAAAACATGAGGGCTGATGTGGCTTATGCCGAACAACTTTCAAAAGCTTTTCAAAAACGGGGAGAGTACGCTTATGCCGCAGAAGTTTACCTGAAGTTCAGGAAATTGTCAAAGGCTGATTTAGCTTTTAGTTTGGAATTGGCCGAGCTTTTTGCCCAACAGGGACTCGAAGAGGAAATGATTACCGAGTTTTTAAACCTGCTCTCCTATGACGATAGCAGGCTGGATGATGTACAATCGTTTTTGGGGGAGCATTTTGAAACAAAAAAAGAGGGTGCCGACATAATGAAAAAGCTGCTGATCAAAAGGGTGGCTGACGAACCGGATAAAATGGTTTTTCCGGAATTATTGATTTGGCTATACACTCAACAGCAGCAATATGAAGCAGCATTTGTACAGTGCAAAGCCGTGGACCGAAGGTTTAAGCTGAACGGGCGCAGAATCTATCAGTTTGCAGAACTTACACGGGATATTGACCTGCTGGACCTGTCTGCCAGAGCTTTTCAGGCGGTAATTGAGCTTGGAAATGATAAGCCGTTCACCCTTTCGGCCCGGTACGGCTTGCTGGAGGTAAGAAATAAAAAGTTATTATCGGGCAACTATACCACAAGTGACTTATTAGGATTGGAGGCGGATTATATTGAGAATATCAGAGACCTTGGGGTCAACCATTTAAGTGCGAACTTTATTAAAGACCTGGCACACCTTCAGGCTTTTTACCTAAATAAATCGGATACGGCTATTATTCTTCTGAAGGAACTTTCGTATTTACCCGGTGTAAACCCGCAGGTAAATGCCCGTGCAAAATTAGAGTTGGGAGATATCTATCTCTTTAAAGGCGAAGTGTGGGAAGCCACCCTGTTATACGAACAGGTTGATTATGATTTTAAAGAGGAGCCTTTGGGGCAGGAGGCGAAATTTAAAAACGCCCAGCTCAGTTATTTCAGAGGGGACTTTGATTGGGCAAAAACACAGCTTGATGTTTTAAAAACCGCCACCTCACAACTTATTTCAAATAATTCAATTGAGTTGCTGATGATAATTTTAGATAATACCGGATTAGATACAACCGAAAAACCTCTTGAGTTATTTGCCGCAGCCGACCTGTTGATTTACAGAAATAAACCAGATAGTGCCCTGCTTGTGCTGGAGCGGCTTGAAAAACTGTTTCCTGATCATGAATTAACCGATGATATTCTTTTTCAGAAAGGGAAAATTGCGCTAATGAAAGGAAATTATGAAACAGCCCTGATGTATTTTGAAAGAGTTTGGAAAAATTACCCCGATGGCATTTTAGCTGATAATGCACTTATTTCCTGTGCACGTATGTATGAAAAACAGCTGAAACAAAACGAGAAAGCACTTGAGACGTATGATTATTTTATAACAAAATACCCCGGCAGTTTTTTCATTTCCGAAGCCCGGTCACATTATCGTTTACTGAGAGGAGACAATATTCCCCAATAAGATTAGCTTATTTTCTTAAACTGGTTTAGAAAACGTAAGTCGTTATCAAAATAAATTCGTAAATCTTTTACATCATATTTAAGCATAGCCACACGTTCCACGCCTAAACCAAAAGCATAGCCTGTATATTTTTCCGAATCAATTCCGCAATTGGTTAAAACCTGTGGATCAACCATACCACAACCTAATATTTCTACCCAACCGCTGTGTTTGCACACATTGCATCCGGCTCCTTCGCATATCCGGCAGTTAATATCCATCTCGGCACTTGGTTCGGTAAAAGGAAAATAACTTGGTCTGAACCTAATCTTTACGTTTTCTCCAAAAAGTTCTTTTACAAAATAATACAGTGTTTGCTTTAAGTCGGCAAACGATACATTTTCATCAATATACAACCCTTCTATTTGGTGAAAAAAACAATTTGCCCTGGCCGAAATTGCCTCATTTCTATAAACCCTTCCAGGCATAATAACCCGCATAGGAGGTTTATTTTTTTCCATATACCTAACCTGTACCGAAGATGTGTGGGTTCTTAAAGCAATTTCCTTATCAATAAAAAAAGTGTCCTGCATATCTCGGGCCGGGTGATTATCGGGAAAATTAAGTGCCGAGAAATTATGCCAGTCATCTTCAATCTCAGGCCCGTCAGCAATAGCAAACCCAAGTTTCCTGAATATACCTGTTAGTTCTTCCTGTATGAGTGTTAACGGATGTTTGGTTCCGGTGTTTATTGAGTTTCCGGGTAAAGTTAAATCAAGTTCATTGGTTAGTGCGTTATCTGCCGAGTCAAATTGTGCTTTATACTGATCGTAGGTATTTTGTAATAAATTCTTTAACTCATTTATTGGTTTTCCAAACTCCTTTTTTTGTTCGGGTTGTGCTGTTTTTAACCAATCAAAAAAATCAGATAACTTTCCTTTTTTACTCAGGTATTTTATTCTGAAATTTTCCAGCTGATCGGCACTGGTAATTTTTATATTTTTTATTTCCTCCTTTATGTTCTTAATTTCCTCAATCATGATAAAACTTTAGCTTTCAAAAATAAGCATTAAAGAATTTAACTTTCAAATTATCTGCTCTAGGCTAATTAATAAAAAGATTTAAAAATTATATTAGTAATATATAAGGATGTGTTTTTCGGGGATAATTAATTTAATTTTCATTGTGTATTTAGTTGTCTCTATTTAATCAACAGTGTGCACACATAAATAAGGAATGATTATCAATAATAAAGCAATTTAATACACATCGTTTATAAGTGAATTAACAACCCGATGTTTACTAAATACAAAATACTTTTTTGTTTAGTAACTGTTAAAAAGTAACCCTCTGTTAAAAGTTATCATTTTTAGGATGAGTTAAAGTATGATGGTTTAATAAAAAACATCTCTTTCCCACACGAAATACACATATAATAACAGGAGTAATTTGACTCACTTAAAACTTTCTATATCAACAATATTATTATCTAAGTCCCAATCAGGCCTAACCTGAAAGGATGTTGACAAAAAAACCACCCGTTCGGGCTGTTGTCCGGTATTTAAATCTCCTCCGTCCCAAATTCCATTTTTATTGGTGTCAAAAACTATTTTAAGTCGGTAAGTACCCGGTGATATATCTTTTAGTTTTAACACTCCTTCGCCAGCTGTTACGAGTTCTCGGTGCACCTCATTCTTTTCATCTACCAACAATAATATAACAGGGGTTTTCTTTGGGTTTATCAGGTTTAATCCTATAGTACCATAATCCTCAGGTTTTTTAATTACCAGATAAGTAATGTTTTTAGCTGAAACCGTTTGAAAAATATCGGTGACAAACCCTGTTCCTGCGCTTAGTATATAGGTTCCGGGAAGTAGTTTTTTTTCGGGTATAATTGTGATAGAAAAGCTATCTTTTTTAATCAATTTAAAAGAGAGCTGTACCGAGTCTCTTTTTAAACTGACCGAGTCTTTTTTTACACTGGCAACAGGGGTTGAATAAGATAGTGTAACAGTATCTTCTTTTTGAGAAACACCAATTAATTGTAAAGGAACTGCCTTTTCATTATTGGTAAATGAGGGTATTTTAATGGTTTTTTCGGGGTAGATAATCTCAACAGGCTGCGTAAATGCTGTAGTATTGGAGTATAAAAAAAGCGTATCAAAGTCCGATCTGTTTGTCCACCGGTACAGGTAGGAGGTTTTTATTAATGGAACAGAAGGGTTTTTGTAAAAGACTAACCCAGTCTCCCCTTTTGCCTTATAAACAGTATCTATTATTGAACCCGCAGCATATAAAGGTTTGGTATACGCAAAAAGGCTTATGATACGGTTACTGTCAGTAACCCCAATCCGACTATTTGTAAATGCAAACAATTCTCCTTTATCAGCCATGCCGTTGCTGTTTTCATCTTTAAAACCAGCTATATAGTACAGCCCGGGTTTAACGCGATTTATTTTAAAAACCCCGCCCGTAATTGATTTGGTGTAAAAAAGAGGCCTTTCCTTTTCAACGCACGAATCGCAAATGTGACTGTACAGACCAACCGTAAAATCAGAAATCTTTTGTCTGGTAAATGAGTGGGTTACTAACCCACCTACATACAATGTATCAATAAAACTCCCTGTTGAAAATGCATAATTGTACTCAAAGGCCTTATTTGATTCATTCAGATCGGCAATAGAACTACCAAAATTAATGGTATAAGTAGTATTTGCTAAAAGGGTTTCATCTCGGTCTAAAGCAAAATGAACACATTTGCCCGATACCGTAATGGTGGGTTTTGTTTTAAGTGGCGGGGAGATAGAAATATTTTTCTCTGTTTCTGATATAGAAATAAATTCATCAAAACAGATTTCAATATGTCTTTGCGAGAAATTAACAGTGCCGTTGGGGGGAGATTCTTTTTGAACAGAGGGAGGAAGCTTGTCTACAGGCCCTCCGGATGGCGGAACAATATTAGCACAGGAATATAGCAATAAAAACCAGGGTAAAACAAACAATAAGCAAGTTAATTGTCTATTTATCTGCATGCTTTATAATATAGAGTACGCTGGAGTAGTTTCTGCTTTTTCGAGCTTTCCAGTTCGAAATTTGTCCGATTATCACGGCCTTTAAAAACCCAAGAAGCGACTTTTTATGTATTTCGCTTCTCCACGAAATATAATACGAATCGTATATCATAGGTAGCCTGTCTACCACGGTTAATCCGTTTTTACTAAACAAGACTTCAATTGACTTGTGGTTGAAGTGATATAAGTGCCGTGGTACATCATAACCATCCCAAAACGACTGATAGTGATTGGCATCATAGCTCTCCGAGTTCGGAACGGCCACAAACATAAGGCCACCGGGTTTCAGCACCCGCCCCATATCAATCACCCACTCCTGAAGGTTATGAAAATGTTCCAGCACGTGCCACAGGGTTATTGCTTCAAATGAAGCATCAGGAAAGCCTTTAATAGCTTCCTCTTTGTGTACGTCTATTCCAAAATGTTGCTTTACATGTGTTCTTGCCTCTTCCGAAACATCCAGCCCCTCCACTTTCCATCCGTCTTTTTTCGCTGTGTTAAGAAAATAACCCAAACCACAGCCTACATCGAGTAAAGAAGTTTTGTTTTTAAGTCGTTCATTTATCTTTTTCAGCTTATTCGATTGGCTAATGAGCCGCACAATATCGTAAAGGAAATAGATGGCCCCCTTTTTAGAGCTGGTATGAGAAATATAATTGTCGGTTTGATAGTATGGAGAAATGTGTCGGCTATCGGGTCTTGGGTTTGTAAAAAGCAGGGTGCAATGGGTACACCGCTGCAACGAAAACTCCTGTCCCGTAGCAACAAAATCGGTGCATGTTCTTTCTGTAACAAAAGAGTTTCCGCCACAAACCGGACACGATGTTAGAGTTTCGTTCATTTCTGCACAAAAGTAATAAATCTAACGTCCGAATTGCACCAATAAAATAGAGACGTCAGCCGGAGACACTCCGCTTATTCTGGAAGCCTGCCCAATGGTTGACGGCTTAACCCGCGACAGCTTCTCCCTGGCTTCCGCTGAAAGGGATGTTATTTTGTGAAAATCAAAATCGGGAGATATCCGCACATTTTCCAGACGATTAATCTTGTCTGCCAAATCTTTCTCTCTGGCAATATAACCATCGTATTTTACCAAAATTTCAGCACCCAAAGCCTCTTCCCTGCTGTATTTTCCAAGCTCTTCCGAAATAAAGTCAACCTTTTGAATGAGGTAATCGAGGTTTATCATGGGTCTCACAAGCAACGAAGACAATTTTACCTGCTGGTTAATGGTTGAACTGCCGACACCTAAAAGTACTGGGTTGGCTTTATCCGGGCTTATTCCGCTTTTTTGCAGAAACTTGATGATGGAAGTAATGTTTGCCTCTTTTTTATTGACCTCTGCCAGTCTCTCGCTGTCTGCCAGCCCCATTTTGTGTGATAAGCGGGTAAGCCGAATATCAGCATTATCCTGCCGAAGCAAAATTCTGTACTCAGCCCTAGATGTAAACATTCGGTAGGGCTCTTCCGTGCCCTTATTGATTAAATCATCAATCAAAACACCAATATAAGCTTCAGAGCGGTTAAGAATAAAAGGCTGTTCTTCTTTTAGTTTCAGGTGGGCGTTTATTCCGGCCATTAGTCCTTGACAGGCAGCTTCTTCATAGCCCGTGGTGCCATTTATTTGTCCGGCAAAGTACAGGTTTTCAAATAAGTGTGTTTCCAGGGTGTTCTTTAGCTGTGTTGGGGGAAAATAATCATATTCGATGGCGTAACCCGGTCTGAACATTTTGGCGTTCTCAAATCCCGGGATAAGCTTAAGCGCCTTCAACTGTATGTGGTCAGGAAGAGATGTGGAGAATCCGTTCACATATGTTTCGCAGGTGGACCAGCCCTCGGGCTCCACAAAAATCTGGTGCCGGTCTCTCTCGGCAAAGCGGTTTATTTTGTCTTCGATAGAGGGACAATACCTGGGCCCCAAACCCTGTATTCTTCCTGAGTACATAGGCGACTCATCGAAGCCCGTTCTCAAAACTTCATGTACCTTCTCGTTCGTGTACGTTATCCAGCAGGAAAGCTGTTTTTGCGGAAGAGCAATTTTTTTAAAGGAAAAACCCGATGGAGGATCATCTCCCTTTTGTTCTTCCATTTTTGTGTAATCTATAGTCCTTCCATCAATCCTTGGCGGAGTACCGGTTTTCATTCGCCCCGATTTAAACCCCAACGAAACAAGTTGCTCTGTTATCCCAAACGAGGCCTGGTCTCCCATTCTCCCTCCGCCAAATTGTTTTTGGCCAATATGGATAATTCCATTCAAAAACGTACCATTGGTTAGTACTACGGCCTTAGATTTAAATGTCATTCCTAAGCCTGTTATTACTCCGGAAATCCTGTTGTTTTCTATAATTACCTGTTTAACAGAGTCTTGCCAAAAATCAAGGTTTGGGCACCCCTCAAGATATTGCCGCCAAAGCGCAGTGAACAACGAGCGGTCGTTTTGGCTTCTTGGGCTCCACATGGCCGAACCCTTTGAGCGGTTGAGCATTCGAAACTGCACCATACTTCGGTCAGAGATTATCCCTGACAATCCACCAATTGCATCTATTTCTCTGATAATCTGCCCCTTAGCTACACCTCCCATGGCGGGGTTGCATGACATTTGGGCAATCTTACCCATATCCATGGTGATAAGCAGAACTCGGGAGCCAAGGGTGGACGCTGCGTGGGCCGCCTCACATCCTGCATGCCCCGCCCCCACAACTATTATGTCATAAAGATTATGCATGTGATTATGTTTCACGTGAAACACGGCAAAGGTAGGAAATTTTTTTGCTGGGTTTATGGCAAATAAAAAGGGCGTTCCACGTGGAACGCCCTTTTTATTTTGAGTTGCTATTTTTTGAAATGATTATTCAGAATTGAAAAGGTAAACCTCTCCGGAATACATTTTTGTTGACCCGTTAAGTGTTCCATATAGGGTGGCCATATAGAAATAAATCCCCTCCGGAAGAATCTTCCCACCCTTCTTTCCATCCCAACCCTGATTCAGGTCTGTAATTCTGGCCACCTCTTCTCCCCAGCGATTATAAACTACCATAAAAGATGTTTTAAAGTTTACAAAAGAGCATACGGGTTTGAATATGGTATTTTCTCCAGTGGGCACAAACGCATTTGGAAAAAATGCGATAATTGGTTGCTTTGCACAGGAAGTATTTGAGTGGCAGGAGTCGGAAAAACCAAAGACATTCACGCCATCTTCAAAAGCAATAGAGCGGTAGCAGATACCATCCTCTCCAACATCATCGGGCAGATTATCGTCAAAAATAAGCGTGTCTTTTGTTTGTATCAGGTCTCCCCAGGTGACGGTTCCGTCTGTACTTGTAACGCCCCGCTGAACCCGGTACGACTCGATTGGATTTAAAAACCCAGCGTAAGAAGACCACGATGTTTTGACTGTAGAAACACCAATTGTACTTGCCTGAATAAATATAGACCGGACGGTGTTTGAGCCCAAAACAACCGAGTCACACAAATCATAACAGAGCACTTTGTAATAATAATAACCGGAGCTGCCATTAACCTTGGTGTCGGTATAGCTTTTTTCTGAAGTCAGGTCATTGTTGGTGGAGTCGATAATTGAAAAGTCAACACCATTGGTTGATCGTAGAATATTAAACTTCTTTATTTCTCCTGTCAGATCCGGGTGCCAGGTAAGTTTAATAGAACCATCATCGAGCACATCGGCACATCTAACGTAACAAAACTGAGGGATAGGTTTGGTGGCACTGCGATGTCCAAACGTGTTTGAAGATGAACTGGAGCTTGAACCCGAACTGATGGCCCTGACAAAAAAGGTTAAGCTGTCTCCCGGCATTTGTCCAAAATGGGTATAGGTTGTTGTGGTGGAAGCCGTTTCTCCGACTTTAATAAATGCCCCAAAATTGGTAGCAGCATAAATTTCGTATTTAGATACCGGCCAGCCTATAGCTCCAAGGGCCCACGACCCATCATATCGGTTCCAGGATAATGTTACAGACTTGTAACATTCGTTTGTGGTAGCGGTAAGAAAAATGGTATGGTGGGGATCGCTTATTGTCGATTCAAGTGTACAACTATCAACGGTGGCGATACCGTATCCGTACGATTTGGTTTGCGGATTTGCAATACCGGAGCCAACCAAAAAGTAGCTGGAAGGAGTAAATGACAAGTCTGAAAAACCGGATCCGTCAAAGTCTTTTACGGTGTAGCCGGCTACATCTTTGGCATTCACTTTTGACCAGCCTATAATTATTTCCCCGGTATAAATATTTACGCTCACCGAATCAATTTTAGCTGCTGGAGGAGTTTTGTTTACTGAGATTGTATCAGAATAGAGAGGTGTGCTAAAATCGCAGTCATAATGCACTTCAATGAAATATTGCCCGCTAACCTTATAGCTAAGAGCATTTGTGTGAATATACTGATTGGTTGGATAAAATGTTACGATATCAATTAGTGTCCATGTCATAACAGAGGGACTTGTTCTCCCGTAAATGTAGTAGCCCGAAAAAGAACCACAAGGGTCCTGTGGAATATTCCAGGAGATGGTGATATTGTTGTCAAACTTTCCGGGGCAGGCACGTATCATTTTAACCGGACCGGAGACTGCATGCGCAGTTAATTGGCACAAAACCAACAAAATAAATAACAAAGTGCTGTAAATCAGCTTATTGCGACCCACAAATAATTTCATAAAAATCATTATTGCCCAAATACTTGTTAGCCAAGTAAATAAGCCTGTCTGAATCCGTTTCCTTTATAATTTTAAAAAGCTCTGTATAATATTCTTGCTTCAGATTATAATCAATAAGTGTTTTAGCCTTTTCAGACTGTAAAAACGCTCCGTCTAACCCCCGCAGGAACGCTCCTAAAAAGTAATTTTTGGCAATCTCAAGCTCTTCCTTGGGTATTGGTTCCTGTTTCAGCCGTTCAATTTCATGGTATATTTCATTAACGGCAGAGGCGCGGGAATCATTGTTTACATCGGTAGAAATATAGAAAACCCCATCGCCTCTGAAGGACTCGAGTGAGGAGAATATTCCATAAGTCAGCCCCTTTTCTTCACGAATATTCTTCATTAGTCTGGAGCCAAAATAACCACCCAGAATCAGGTTTAACAATTGCATGGGCCGGTAGTCCTCATGGGTGCGGTCAAACATTCTTTTACCAATGCGAATGGTAGACTGCACCGATTCGCTATGGGCGATAAACTGCTTTTTGTTGAAATGCGGCTTTGGCTCAAAACGGGGCAAATTCGACTGAAGCTTATTGTTCTTAAAAGTTAATTGGTGGATGCGCAATTGAATGTCCTCGGTTATTTTGCCGGAACAAATAATTTTCAATCCGTTTGCTGAGTAGTTTTCGAAAAAAAAAGAGGCAAGCTCTTCCCTTTGCAGGTTCAGGTAATCCTCCGGATTTGCACTTCGGCCATAGGGATGCTCGGCTCCGAAAATGGAGGCATAAAAGGCTTTTCTGCAAAGGTAGTCGGTCTTTTTTTGACTTATTCTCAGCCGCCCCGCCTGAGTATTGGCATAAGTGTGTAGCTCCTTTTCCGGGAACGAGGCCTCATTGAAAATCTCATTAATAACCTCGAGACAAAGACCAATGTTTTTGTTGAGGCTATAAATGGAAACCGTTGCATCGTCAGCAGAACAGCTGTTTTGAATAAAGGCACCCAAAGAATCTAATTTGTCGGCAAGTTCTAACGAATTGTGTTGACGGGTTCCTTCCATTAAAAGGCTGTTGGTGGCAGCAGCCAAACAGGTTTTGTGTTGTCTTTTGCTTCCTGCATCGAAAATGAAGTCAATTTTAACAACATCTTCATCTCCCCCGTTAATAAAATAACAAGGCACACCCCCATCTGTTTTTGAAGCAACCACCGGCAAAAAAGAGAATGCGGTTATATGGCCGAATCCGGGAGCTATTTTTCTGTTAAGGGTCATGCTCTTTCAGTAAGATAATGAAGTGTTGAACAATTAGATTCGCTTAAAAAATCAACCGCAGCCTTCTTTATATCAGTTGAGGAAACGTTTTGATAAAACGCTAACTCCTCGTTAACAAGATTGGTATTTCCTAAAAAGGTTGCATAACAAAGGGCCATTCCTTTGTTTAATATTCCCATCTCTCCAAAAACAATGGTTGACTCTGCTTTTGTTTTTACCTTATTTAACTCGCCAACCGAAACAAGTTCTGTCATTAATTTAGTCAGTTCTGCGCGAACGCCCATCTCTGCTTTTTCGGGAGAAACACCTTGATTTACCTTTCCTTCAATCACAATTAATCCGGGGTCGGCATCTCCGGTAATATAAGCCCCGATTTCGCTGAACAACTTTTGTTCTTTTACAAGCGAATTAAGCAAACGAGAAGAGCGGCCGCGCGAAAGAATGTCGGTTAAAAGATCTGCTGCATAATATCGGGGGTCGCGCCTGCCCGGGCAATGAAATGCCATATAAATAGCATCTGCCGGAACCTTAGCCGATACCGTTTCCCTTCTTTCTTTTTGTTGCGGGGGCTCGGCAGGCAATTCAATTATCTCTATGGGCTGGGCTGGAATAGGGCCAAACCATTTTTCGGACAACTCTTTCACCCGTTCCAGTGTGATATTGCCCGCCACGCACATAATTGCATTGTTTGGACAATAGTGGTTTTTAAAAAAAGCCTTTACATCGTTTAGGGTTGCGTTTTCAATATGTTTTATTTCCTTCCCTATAGTTGGCCACCGGTAGGGGTGAACTTTATAGGCAAGAGGCCTTAGTTTTAACCACACGTCTCCGTACGGTTGATTCAGGTAGCGCTGTTTAAACTCTTCAATGACCACGCTTCGCTGTATCTCGAGCGATTCGCTGCTAAATGCCAGACTCAGCATCCGGTCAGACTCAAGCCAAAAGCCCGTTTCAATATTTTGAGCCGGGAGGGTGAGGTAGTAATTGGTTATATCGTTATTGGTAAACGCATTGTTTTCTCCGCTTGCCTGCTGCAGGGGGGTGTCGTATTCGGGTATATTAACCGACCCCCCAAACATCAGATGTTCAAACAAGTGTGCAAATCCGGTTTTTCCCGGATCCTCATTTCGGGCCCCTACTTTATACAGAATATTCATTACAACCAGGGGGGTGCTTTCGTCCCGGTGATGAATAACTTTTAGCCCATTGCTCAGCGTAAACTCGGAAAAATGAATCATAAACCTGTTCAAAAGTACTCAAAAAAGAATGGTTTTAATAATCTTAAAACCCTATGAACAAATGAATCAGAAAATAAGGGGGGCTAAAGCAATAAAGAGGTTACCTTTGCTGCTGCTTAAAAAAGAAAGTATGAGAAGAAAAAATTTTTCATCAGGGAAAAAAGAAAGAGGAGAGGGAAATAGCGAAAAGTCAAAAGACAGCAGGGGAGCCGGCAGAAAAACCAATAGCCGGTCAGACAAAAAAGGAACATTCAGCAGGAGCGGATATAAAACCAGAGACAACCGGGACGGGGAGGGTTTTGAAAGAAGAAGTTCAAACTACAGTGGCAGAAAAACCACGGGAGAAAAACCCGGTAGCCGACCGGATAAAAGGGGAGCATTTGGCAGAGGGGGCTATAAAACAAGAGAAGAAAACCAAAGCGAGAAGGGTTTCGAAAGGAGAAACTCTGCTCCGAGGGGGCGAAAAACCGCTTATGAAAAGCCCTCTTTTGATGGTCAGGCAAAAAGGACCGACAAGAGAAGCGGCAGTCGGCAACCGGTGGAAAAACACATCCGGAATTATAAAAGTTCGCGTGCAGAGGAGTCGGAAACAGGAGGGCCACGCAAAAGAACTTATAAAAGCGGAAGAGAACGGTATTCACACGACAGAAACGACCGCTATGATAAACCATCATTAAACAGGGGGCGAAAAGGTCAGGAAGGAGAACAAAATAAACAGGGTTTTGAAGAAAAAAGAAGATATAGCCGCAACACGACTGACGCTCGTTTTTCGGATAAAAAGGAGCGCAACGCCAACAGCCGGGTAGAAAGGAGAGAAGGCGGGAAACCGGAAGGGAGATTTAACAAAAGCCGCTCTTCTGAGGCAAGAAGGGGTTTTGCAAAAGAAAGAAAAGAAGACTTGGGAGAAGAAAGAACCGGATTGAGTGAAAGCAAATATCGCAAACCAAGGGGCGAAAGTTTTCGTAAACCATCCAGATCAACCCACAAAAAAACGGAAAAAAGTGAACAGGATTCGGGAGATGGAATCAGGCTTAATAAATTCATTGCTAATTCAGGCATTTCGTCCAGACGCGATGCTGACAAATTTATAAAAACCGGAGTGGTTACCGTAAACGGAAAAGTAGTTACCGAAATGGGGCACCGGGTAACGGAAGGAGACGTAGTAAAGTTTGGCGACCGCTCCATAAGACCGGAAAAGCCTGTGTACATAGTGTTGAACAAGCCAAAAGATTTTATAACCACCACCGATGATCCGAGGGGAAGAAATATTGTAACCAACCTTATAAAAATTAAAGAACGGATTTTTCCTATAGGCCGTTTGGACCGAAATACTACCGGAGTTTTAATATTTACCAACGATGGAGATTTGGGAGAAAGGCTTATGCACCCCAGGTTTAATATCACTAAAATATATTTAGCTGTTTTGGATAAAAACTTAAAACCGGAACATATGCAGCAGCTGAAGGAAGGAGTGGAGCTGGAAGACGGAATTATTGCTTTTGATGATATAGCTTATGTGGCGGACGACAAAAAAACAATCGGTGTTCAGATTCACAGCGGAAGAAACCGAATTATACACCGGTCGTTTGAGCATTTGGGTTATAAAGTTGACAAACTTGATCGCACCAGTTATGCCGGAATCACCAAAAAAGACCTGAAGCGGGGAGACTGGCGTTACCTTACACCGCTTGAACTGATGGAGCTGAAAAAACTAACTAAACTAAAAGGGAAATATTAATTAAAGGCGCTCAAAACGCTTGAGTAAAACTTTTCGTACTGAGGTAAAACAGTATCGATACTGAACTCGCGGGCACGAGCAAGAGCGTTGCTTTTAAAGCGTTTTAATGTTTCAGCATCCTCTAAAATGAGCAATGCATCGTTCGCCATTTTTTCAACATCTCCCACATTGCTCATAAAACCGGTAACTCCATCAATCATCAACTCGGGAATACCACCGGTGTTGGAAGAAATAACAGGAAGTTCGCAAGCCATAGCTTCAAGTGCGGCCAGTCCGAAACTTTCATGCTCAGAGGGTAAAATAAAGAGGTCGCAAATAGACAGAATTTCCTCAACGGCTTCCTGTTTGCCCAAAAAAGTAATGAGTGAAGCAATATTCAATTCGCGGCAAAGCATCTCAATATTTATTCGCTCAGGCCCATCGCCAATTAATAACAGGCGCGAAGGCGTTTTCTCATTAATTTTTTGAAACACCCTCACCACATCTCCCACACGCTTTACTTTTCTAAAATTAGATGTGTGTATTATCATCTTTTCGCCATTGGGAGCTATAACCTTACGAAAATGATCTTTGGGTTTTTTACTGAAGCGGGAAAAGTCAACAAAATTCGGAATTACCGCGATCTCCTTTTTCACATCAAAAAGCTCCAGCGTTTCTTTTTTTAACGACTCGGAAACGGTGGTAACGCCATCGCTTTCGTTAATAGAATATGAAATTACGGGCGTATAAGTTTTATCTCGTCCCACCAGCGTAATATCTGTTCCGTGGAGGGTGGTGATTACCGGAATACGAATTCCTTCGGAAGCGAGAATATGCTTGGCAAAAACGGCAGCCGAAGCGTGGGGTATAGCATAGTGCACATGAAGAATATCGAGCTTTTCGAACTTCACCACATCAACCAGGCGACTCGCCAGTGAGGTTTCGTAAGGAGGGTAATCAAACAGTGGATAGGTAGAAACGTTTACCTCGTGATAAAACAGATTTTCGTTAAAAAAATCTAATCGTGCCGGCTGACTGTAAGTAATAAAATGCACCTTATGACCTCGCGAAGCCAAAGCCTTTCCCAACTCGGTTGCTACTACCCCGCTTCCCCCGAAAGTGGGATAACAAACTATTCCAATATTCATTTCGGGGACGAAGGTATAACAAAACCGATAAAACTGCGGGACACGAGCAGCGAAAGAAACGGGTTATGGCTTTATAATTTGGTAGATAATATCCTGAATATCGGTACGCAAATTCATTTGAATGAGTTTGTTGTTCTCGGCACTTGGGTTTACGCGATTGCTTAAAAAAACAAATACAATTCCGCTTTGCGGGTCGGCCCAGGCGCATGTGCCTGTAAATCCGGTATGCCCGAATGTGTCAGGAGAAACCCGTTTGCTGCACGGGCTTGCCTTGTGTGTATTTGTTTCGGGCTTATCAAATCCAAGCCCTCTGCGGCTTATTTTAGAACTCTTCACGGTAAATTCATCTACAATTCCCGGCTTTAAAAAACGAACGCCACCATATTCGCCCTTATTCAGCAACAACTGCATAATCACAGCTACATCGTTTGCGTTGCTGAAAACACCGGCATGGCCGGCCACACCTCCCATTAAAGCCGCTCCGGGGTCGTGAACATATCCTTGCAGCAACTGTTTGCGGAAGACACTATCGTTTTCGGTAGGGGCAATAAATTCAGCAGGAAATCGCTCAAGCGGTTTGTATCCCATAGTGGCTAAACCAAGCGGTTTGTAAAAAACCGAGTCAACAAACTTGTCGAGCGAAACTCCGGTAATGTTTTCAATAGCTTTTTTCAGAAGAATCATATTGAGGTCTGAATAAACGTACCCCTGTTCTTTTTTTATATCGCACGACAGAATCTCGTCCCACACCACATCCAAATAGTCTTTGTGCAGCCAAAGGTTTTTGGCTACGGGAATGCAAAAAAGACTGTCCTGCTTTTCGCTATAAAGCAAAGGATTTAATTTCCCGTCAACAAGTGTTTTTTTGTAAAACGGAATAAAGGCCGGAAGCCCCGATTCGTGCAAAAGCAATTGCCGTATGGTAATATTTCTTTTGTTGGTCTCGCGCAATTCAGGAACGTAGTGCCCTACACGCCTGTCCAAGTCAAGCAGGTGTTTTTCGTGCAGTTTCATAGCGGCCAGCGTAGTAGATAAAACCTTTGTGAGCGAGGCCACATCATACAAATGGTATTCTTTAACCTGAGTGGTTTTATCATAAGTTTGATGTCCGAAAGCTTTATGGTAAATAACCTGGCCATCTTTAGCCACCAGCAACTGGCAGCCCGGCATAGCGCCCGCACTGATAGCCCTGCTTACAAGCGTATCGATAGCTGACATGGTTTTGGCATCGTAACCCAATTGGTCCGATAAAACATATGAAAGCCTGTTCAGGAGCTCTCCCGTGTCGGTTGAATTAATTGCATATTCTCCTACACTCACCGGAAGTTTCCCGGTTGCGGTTCGGGCACCGAATAAAACTTGTGCGGCAATCTCATTATTCCAGGACAAATCTTCATAGGAAACAATCAGCGATTTTATGTTGGGCATAAACTGCATGCTGTAGGGGTTTCCGTTGTTTACCAGAATCATTTTTTTGTACAGGTTGAGTTTGTTTATGAAGCGAATTTCCTGATCGGATAAGCCAAAGTTTTTATTTACGAACCTACTGGTGTTGTGTAACGACACAATAACCAAATCATAGGAGTTTAATGACTCGAAAAGATTATCATACAGGTTTTGAGGGTCGTTTTTGTCAATAAAAAAACGGTCCATGCGGGCGTAGTTAAGCGCAATCTCTTCAAAGGTTCGGTACTCTTTAGCGCCCACACCCACCAGTGCAATTTTTTGCCTTTCTATATCCTTAACCGGAATAAGGCCTTCCTGATTTTTGGCGATTACCACCGACTTTTCTATTACGTTCCGAATAAGCAAATCGGTGGAGCAGCAGTTCAGGTCTTCTATCAGGTGTTCGGTGTCAACAAATGCCGGCTTATCCAGACCGGCCCATTGTTTACAAAGCAGTACCTTTTTAATACTTGCATAAACGGCTTGTCGGTCGAGCAAGCCGCTATCCATTGCCTCTTTTATTTTTAAAATACTAAGCGGCACCTGTTCGGCAAACAAAAGCACATCATTTCCCGCCTGCAGCGCCTTGATATTGATATCCCACGGAGTATTAAATTTACTTACCCCCTGCATATTTAGGGCATCGGTAAGTATAAGGCCCTGAAACCCCATTTTCTTTTTCAGCAAACTATCCACCACTATGGGCGAGATGGACGAGGCGAGATTTGGTGTAGAGTCGAGGGCGGGAATAAAAAGATGCGCATTCATTACGCTCATCACTCCATTTTTAAACAACTCTTTAAACGGATAAAGCTCAAGGGTATCGAGTTGTTCAAGGGTCTTTTTTATAATGGGCAAACTGTAGTGCGAATCGCTGTCGGTATCTCCGTGTCCCGGAAAGTGTTTGGCACACGCCATTACCTTTTCACCCTGCATCCCGAGTGAATAGGCTGTTCCCATTCGGGCAACTTTATATTTGTCTTCGCCAAAAGACCTGTCATTGATTACCGGATTGCGGGGGTTGTTATTTACATCCACCACCGGTGCAAAATTCATATGAATGCCCAGCCTGCGGCAATGCTTGCCAATTTCTTTTCCCATTAAAAAAACAAGGGTATCTTCATCGGCCGACCCCACCACCATTTGTCGGGGGAAAGTAGGCGTACTGTCAAGTCGCATGGAAAGCCCCCACTCGCCATCAATGCCAATGAGCAGGGGAACTTTTGCCAGCGACTGATAATAATTGGTTAAAAGCGCCTGACGCACGGGTCCTCCCTTGAAAAAAATCAATCCGCCAATTTTAAGTTCCTGCACTAAGCAACTAATTTCTTTGATATGCACAGAGTCTTTGCCGGACCAGGCCGCAACCATAAAAAGCTGGGCAATGCGCTCCTCCTCGGTAAGGGAATTGAATACCGAATCGACCCAGGTGTTTGGTGCAGCCCAGGCCGGGCACAGGGCAATATTATCCTGAGCAAAAGATAACGACCTGCAGCTAAGCGAAAGAAGAATGAGGAGGAGAGTTTTGTATTTCATTCAGTGTGTGCAAAAGTGGGGAATAAATCTGTATTTTTGTTTCGCGAATATTAACACTTCAAGCAATGGTTGTTGATAGCTGCAAACGCAATTTCTGAATCTATAGTTTTCATGTCAGACATTATTCGATTGTTGCCCGAACACGTAGCAAATCAAATTGCTGCCGGAGAAGTTGTGCAAAGGCCGGCTTCCGTGGTAAAGGAGTTGCTCGACAACAGCATTGATTCAGGGGCCACCAAAGTTGATTTGTTCCTTAAGGAGGCGGGGAAACTTTTAATTCAGGTGCTCGACAACGGAAAGGGGATGAGCCCAACCGATGCGCGCATGTGCTGGGAGCGCCATGCCACCTCCAAAATAAAACAGGTGGAGGATTTGTTTAAGCTGCGTACCATGGGTTTCAGAGGGGAGGCTCTTGCCTCTATTGCGGCCGTGGCTCAGGTAGAATTAAAAACGAAGCGGGCAGAGGACGAACTCGGAACACAAATCAATATAGAAGCTTCGGAGGTAACCAATCAGGAATATGTAGCCTGCACAAAAGGCACATCCATTCTTGTAAAAAATCTGTTCTATAATGTTCCGGCCAGACGAAATTTTCTCAAATCAAATCCCGTTGAAACCCGCCACGTTTTAAACGAGTGTATTCGGATGGCGCTTGCCAATCCGCAGGTTCATTTTACCGTGCAGCACAACGACACCGCCATATACGACCTTCAGGCAACCGATTTAAAGGGAAGAATAGTGCAGCTGTTTGAAGGACGCAAAAGCGAAGACCTTATTCCATTTGAGGAAGAAACCTCCATGATCAAAATTTCGGGTTTTGCAGGCACCCCCTCTTCAGCAAAAAAAACGAGGGACGAACAGTTTTTTTTCGTAAACAGCCGATTTATAAAAGATCCATACCTTCATCATGCAGTAATGGGGTGCTATGAACAGTTGATTGAAAAGGACCAGTTTCCGTTTTACCTTGTAAATATTGAAATAGACCCAAAGGAAATAGACGTTAATATTCATCCTACCAAAACAGAAATAAAATTTCAGGACGAGCGTTCTGTTTACCTTGTTTTAAAAACGGTAATTAAAAAAGCGCTGGGCGATTTCTTTACCGTTCCCATGTATGAGTCAAGCGCCCTAAGTAGTTTTTTGCCACCCGCCCCTCTTCCTGACGGATATGTTCCTCGTGCGCCCGAACCCAAAAAACAGGCCGCGCTTAATCCGCTTTTTGTTCAGCCGTCCCTGTATAAAAGAGACACTACCAAGGGGTGGGAAAAAATGTTTGATGCCCGCCACACAGAACAGGAGACCCGACCGGCTATCACCCCTCAGGAAGAAAAAATAGCGAGAGAAGAATTGGGTTCGGCACCCATGCTGCAGCTAAATGCGAAGTATATTTTGACCATCACCGTCAACGGAATTCTTATCATTAATCAGCAGGCAGCACACGAGCGGGTGTTGTTTGAAAAATACCTTTCCGCAGCTGAATACAATCCTATTGCCAGCCAGCAAAAACTTTTTCCCAGAGTAATAGAGTTAAGCAAAACCGATTTTGAGCTGGCCGGAGAATTAATTCCGGAGCTGCGTTTAATGGGTTTTGACGTAACAGAATTCGGACAGCACAATCTTATTGTTCACGGTATGCCGGCAGACATGTCGCAGGACAATGAAGAACAGCTTATTCTCGACATACTGGCCGATTACAGGCAAAGTGCTTTGGAGGGAGATGAAAAAAGAAAAGAAAATCTGGCGTTGTTATTGTCAAAAAGAGCGGGAATAAAAAACGGAACCCGCCTTGAGGAACACGACATGAGGCAACTGGCCGAGCAGTTGTTTTACTGTGATCAACCCACCTATACTCCGGGCGGCAAAAGAACGTATATAAAACTGGCAGCCGACCAAATAGAAACATTATTTAAATAGAAACAGATGAACGATTATCGCCCCGGAGGCTTTCAGATATTACCACCGGTTGTAAAAAACCTGCTTATTGTAAACGGATTATTTTTTCTGGCCACGGTTGTTTTGGAGGAAAAATTCAGAATAGACCTGAACGAAACGCTTGGATTGTATTTTTATAAATCGGCCAACTTTAAACCGCTTCAGTTGTTTTCGCACTTGTTTATGCATGGTAATATCATGCACCTATTTTCAAACATGTTTGCCCTGTGGATGTTTGGCAGCATGATGGAAAATGTGTGGGGCAGTAAACGGTTTTTTATTTACTACCTCGTTACAGGTATTGGAGCAGCAATTCTTCACATGGCTGTTTTAGCCTACTCCTATTACGATATGATTGCGGGAATTGACCCCGCTGCGCTCCATGAAATTTTAACCCGGGGTGGAGATTTACTAGCTCAGCATATGAATTATGCCAACCCTAATTTTGCAGCCATAAACAATTTACTCAACACACCAACTGTAGGTGCATCGGGAGCGGTGTTTGGCGTGTTGCTGGCTTACGGCATGTATTTTCCCAATGCAGTGGTGTATGTTTATTTTGCCATACCGCTGAAGGCAAAATATTTTGTTGCCATCTATGGTTTATTTGAACTGTATGCGGGTTTTGCAAATAATCCGGGAGACAATGTGGCGCATTTTGCCCATTTGGGCGGCATGCTGTTTGGCTTTTTTCTTATTCGCTACTGGCAAAAAAACAGCCGCATATATTTTTAAAAATGGGGCTCAAAAACGATATCAGAAACAAGGCCATACATCAGGTTTCGCCCCTGCAGGCGCTACTCCTGATTAATGCAGGGTTGTTTATTTTGTTTGAATTGTTTCACGTGTTTTTCTGGCTTTCGAAAACCGACAATATGGTTTTGGCCGAAATAAAGAGCTGGCTTGAACTTGCTCTGGAGCCAAAGCAATTAATCAAACAGCCTTGGTCAATTATTACTTATGCCTTTATGCACGACAACTTCATGCATATCCTTTTTAATATGCTGGTGTTATTTTGGTTTGGAAGCATTTTTTCTGACTTTAACAGAAACAACCACCGGCTCTGGTTTTTTTATATTTCGGGAGCATTAGGCGGAGCCTTTCTGGCCTTGGTTGCGTATAATTTTATTCCGGCAGTCCATCAGGCAATTCCAATTCCCTATCTTTTAGGGGCATCGGCTGCAGTAATGTGTATTGTGGTTGCTACGGCTACACTTGTTCCGGAATACGAGGTAATGCTGCTGCTTTTAGGCTCGGTAAAAATAAAATATCTTGCCATTGCCTATGTGTTAATCGACTTTTTATCAATGCCCGCGGGGAATACCGGAGGAAAAATTTCACATATTGGCGGGGCTGTATTAGGGTATGTTTTAATGAGGCAAATTAAGAGAGGGAACGATCCGGGTATTAGAATCTTGAAAATTTTTGATAGTTTTGGACCTTTGTTCGGGCAAAAGGGCGCGTTGAAAGTAGTTCACAGGGCAGAGCAGAAGAAAAGGAGTGAAGGACCTACACAGGAACAGGTAGATGCAATTCTTGATAAAATATCCCAATCGGGGTATGAAAGCCTGACACCAAATGAAAAGGAAATTTTGTTTAAAGCAAGTAAGAACGAATAATGTATATATTAAACAGGATATTTTTTCCGCTAAACATTCTGGGGATACTTGTTTTATTGTGTTCTTATCTGGCGCCCTATGTTAATCCTTCGGAGTACTGGTATTTTTCTTTTGCCGGAATGGCGTATCCGGTTTTACTTCTCGTAAACGTTTTCTTTTTTCTTTACTGGGGCTTTCAGGTTAGAATGACCTGCCTCTATTCGCTGGTAGCTATGCTTATCGGATATAACCACCTCACCGCTTATTTTCAAACCGACCCTAAAAAAGCAAAAGTAATTACCCGCACCATAAAGGTGATTAGTCTTAACACGCACAACTTTGGCGCCCCCGAAAATAAGGCATCGGCCAACAACTCATTAAGTGAAATTTTTAAAGACGATATGCCCGACATTTTATGTCTGCAGGAGTCGTACGAATCAAATGCCTTTAAAGGTTTTATTCTTAAGAAGGAGTTGAAAAAGTACAACATGGCCTATGTGAAAATAGAAGACAACAAGCTTCTTGGAAAAGGCCTTCCTATGCTTAGCGTTTTTCCTATCATTGACAAAGGGCTCATTATTTACGATTCCACATCAACCAATTTCAGTGCGTATATTGATATTGTCATCAACAAAAAAGATACCGTAAGGGTTATTAATACCCACTTGCAGTCCATTCATTTTGAAAAATACGACTATCAGTTTGTAAACAATGCGCAAATAGGAGACGATACCGATGTGGTGTCAACCAAAAATATTTTACGTAAACTGAAAACCGGATTTATAAAGCGTTCGGCACAGGTTGATCACCTGGTTGAATTTATGGAGCAAACCAAATATCCGATTATTTTGTGCGGAGACTTTAACGATACGCCCGTGTCATATGCTTATAACAAACTTTCTGTTGGAATGAAGGATGCATTCAAAGAAAGCGGAAGCGGAATTGGAACCACATATACCGGGCCTTTTCCTTCTTATCGGATTGATTATATTTTATTCAACGAACACTTTGACGGGTTCAATTTTAAAACGGTTGCAACAACGTTTTCTGACCATAAAATTATTAAAACCCTTATTGATTTGAACTCGCAATAAGGAGTTCTATTGACCAAAATATTTCTGATCAAATTTTTTGTATAGCTGAAACTGCGGATTGTCGGTTAAAGATGCTTCATCTCCATTTATAAACACCCGCTCTACTTTGCTTTCGACCATATTCAATAAGTCGCCCGAACAGATTAACAGGGTAGCTAATCGCCCGTTTTGCAGCGACCCAATCAATGAATCAACACCTAAAACCTGCGCAGGGTTTCGGGTAACCATCATCAGCGCTTCTTCTTTGGTTAAACCATAAGCAGCGGCTGTGCCTGCATTAAAAGGAAGGTTTCTCACTTCCCACGAACCACGGTTAGAAATACAGCATACAATCCCTGCTTTTGCAAGGGAGGCTGCTTCGGTAAACGGTTCGTTTATTTCTGCCTGACCACTTGCGGGTAAACGATGCAGGGTTTGCAATACGACCGCCACCTTATTTTCCTTAAGAAAAGAAACAACAGACAGGGCGTTTTTTGCGCCCACCCACACAACAGAGACGCCCAGAGATTTAAAAAACAAAACCGCCTCTATGATGGATGAACCCAGCACCGCTGAAACAAATACTTTTTGTTTGCCCGAAAAAACGGGGCGCACCGCATCAAATTTGCTTTCTCCGGTTTGCCTGCTGTCGGAATAAATTTTGGCTTCAGAAAAAAATGTTTTGAGCTTAGCTAATTGCGCGTCAATATGTTTTTTTGCTTCAGCTGCATCGGCTTCGCTCCATCGCGCATAGGGAATAAATTCGGGCCAGTTAATGTGCAGGCCGATATCGGAACATACCACCCCGTCCTGCCAGTTACTGCAAGAAGTGGTCATTAACGAAGAACTTCCGCTCACCACACCTCCCTGAGGTGTTGGCTGGGTGTAGACTACCCCATTGCACAAAAGAGTGGGCAAAATGCGTGAGTCGCAGTTGTAGGCAATTAACGACCTTACGTTGGGATTTAATTCTCCCGTTTCGGCAAAATCGTGTGTGGGTTTGGCAGCATCTATTTCGTTTAAACCGGCATAGTTACACAGGGCAATTAATCCCGGGTAAACGTGTTTTCCGTTTAGTTCAATTACTTCGGCAGTTTTGAAAAAAGCAGAGCCAACAACACCTACGTGAATAATTTTTCCTCCCTGTATGGCCATCATCCCGTTTTCAATAACCACCCCGTTTCCCATATGAATAACGGCTCCGGTAAATAAAATGGTTTTACCGTTGCTTTGTGCGGTGAGCCGGTTGGGGAAAACAACCAGGAGACAAAATAATAAACCGGTACGGAATAAATGTTTTAACAAATGCATTTGCGTATTACCTTTGCTTCCTCTCAAAAGTAGTATAATCTTATCAAAATAAATCATATGAAAAAGAAAACAATTTTTACCATGTTGTTTGCGCTTGTTGGTTTTGCCAATGTGTATGCGCAGTTGCAATTGCCGCAACCCAGTCCCAAAGCACAGGTGATGCAAACCGTAGGGCTTACTGACATTACTATTGACTACAGCAGTCCGGCAGTAAAGGGCCGCACCATTTGGGGAGACCTCGTTCCTTACGACCAACTGTGGCGCGCAGGGGCTAACTCGGCTACCAAAATTACTTTCAGCAAAGACGTAACCATTGAAAACGTGGCGGTGGCCAAAGGAAGTTATTCGTTATTTATTATTCCAAGCCAAACCGGATGGACGATAATCATTAACAAAGACGCAAGCGCATCAACCGACCAGTACAAGCAGGAAAACGATGTAGTGCGCGTGAAAACATTTCCGTCAACCATTCCTAAGCGCGAGCGTATGGCCTTTATTTTCAGCAATACCACCGATGACCAAACCAGTGTTGATTTGGAGTGGGAAATGGTAAAAGTTTCTTTTGTTGTAAAAGCAGCTACCGATAAACAGGCCGAAGACAATATTAAATCGGCTACCTCAGGTACCTGGAGAATTCATGCCAATGCAGCCCGCTATTATTTGGAAAAGAAAAACCTGAGCGATGCCACTAAACAAATTGATATGGCTCTGACTTTAGCACCAAACGAGTGGTATGCCCTGTGGATTAAAGCACAAATTCAGGCCGAGCTGAAAGAGTACAAAAACGCGTATGCCAATGCCGTAAAAGCAAAAACCGAAGGAGATAAAAACCCGGCCGGGTTTTTCTTTAAAACGCAGGTAGAAAAAGCAATTGCCGAGTGGAAACCTAAGGCAGATGCCGAGCCGGCAAAAAAGAAAAAATAACAAAAACAGATTTGCAAACCCGAGTTAAGCCGTACCCTTTGTGGTGCGGCTTAATTTGTTTAACATCGGCTGGAAAAGCAGCGCGCAACACAAAACAAGCAGGCAGCCAATTACGTTAAGCCACAAAAACGAAACAATATTGGCTGCGTAAATACCTATCACTAAAAACTCGGTAAGCAATGCAGCATAAAAAACAGCATCGCCTTTAACCCGTTTAAAATAAAACGCCACCATAAAAACGCCCAGAATGGTTCCGTAAAAAAGAGAACCTAGTACATTTACCGCTTCAATTAAGCTCCCGAGTTTTGAAGCAAACATGGCTACTGCAATACAAAATACTCCCCAGGCCAGCGTGTATCTTTTGGAGAGTTGGTAATAGTGTAATTCTGTTCGTTTGTCCGATTGACTTGGTTTGTATAAATCGATAACCGAAGTTGATGCAAGCGAGTTGAGAGCTGCGGCTATACTGCCCCAGGCTGCTAAAAAAATCATGGCGATAAGCAAACCCACTAAGCCTTTGGGTAAATGGTGTACAACAAAATAGAGAAAAATATAATTGGTGTCGTTGGTGTCGGTAGCGGGCGAAGCCTTTTTAATAACCTCAACGGCTTCTTTTCGCGTTTTTTGTGCAGCGGCTTCGGTTGCCTTCAGCAGTTGTTGCGTTTCATTCGTTTCTCTGTGCTGCTGCATGGCACCGATGAGCTCCGTAGAGTAACGTTGTTTTTGCACATTCAGCGAATCATAGGTTTTAGACAAAGAACTAAATTCACTTGCATAGGGCGAGGAGAGCACCTTTTCGCTTTGTGCCTGATTAAAAAAAACGGGGGCTTTGTAAAACGAATAGAACGAAAACAGCAATGCGCCCACCAGCAAAATTAAAAATTGCATGGGCACTTTTACCATACCATTCATTAATAAACCCATTCGGCTTTCGTTGATGTTTTTTGCAGTTAAATAACGTCCCACCTGACTTTGGTCGGTACCAAAGTAGGAGAGGGCCAGAAAAAAACCGCCAATTAATCCGCTCCAGATATTGTATTTATCTTTCCACCATCCGGAATCTGTGATATCAATTTTTGTTTCAATAACATTGAGTTTTCCGGTTTTGCCCGCTACGTGTAATGCATCAAAAAAGCCAATCCCATCAGGTAGCAGATGTACCATCATGTAGCCCGCTACAAACATGCCCGCAAATACAATAGCCAACTGCTGCATTTGGGTATGGGCAATGGCTTTGGCTCCTCCGCTCACGGTGTATATAATGAGGAGCCCGCCCATTACCAGATTGGTGAGGTAAATATTCCATCCCAGCAGCGAAGAGAGAATAATAGAAGGCGCATAAATGCTGATGCCGGTTGACAGGCCGCGTTGAATGAGAAATAATAAAGAAGTGAGGATGCGGGTTTTTTTATCAAAACGCTGTTCCAAAAATTCATAGGCAGTAAACACTTTTAATTTGTGAAACAGAGGAACGAACGTGATACACAATACTACCATTGCCAGAGGCAGGCCAAAATAATATTGCACAAAACGCATTCCATCGGTATAGGCCTGTCCCGGTGCTGAAAGAAAGGTGATGGCACTTGCCTGTGTTCCCATAATAGAGAGCAGGATTAAAAACCAGCTCATGGAATTATTGCTTTTAAAATAGCTGTCTAAATTTTTTTCGTGCCGGCTTTTATAAACACCATAAGCAATTACCGAAAGCAGGGTAAGCGACAATACCAGCCAGTCGAGCGCACTCATGAGAAGTATCGGGTAAAAAAGTAAAACAAAACAATCTCAAGCAGCAAAAAGCCGATGACAAGGAAGTAACGATATGTCCATTTTTTATTCATTCTAAATCGGATACAATAATATTCTCGTTGAAAGGAAAACTTATTTCACTAACTCAAGGGCTTTTTCCAGAAACTCATCGCGCCCTTCTATTACCCCCATAATTGTTTTATTGACGTAAATGTCGGGCAAAAAACCCATACTATGTACAGGTATTCCATCTGGCCGGTAAGCTCTAAGACCAGTAAATTGAACCGAGTGACCTCCGGGTAAACGAAAACTGTTTACATCTCCATTGGTTCCTGCAGTTGGTTGCCCTACAAAGATAGCCGCCCCCTGAACGGAGGCAATGTATGTTTCTGCCCAGCTAATGGCGCCAGGCCCAATAATGAATATGATTTGTGCACTTAGAAAAGGCTTCAGTGGACCAATGTACTTGCGAAAAAGCCGTTTGCTTACTTCTTCTCTGGTATAATATATCTTTTCGTGATCGGGATAAATAAATTCCGGCACTTGAAACCAGTGGAAGAAGAAGGTGTCTTTTTCCCATCTGTTTACAAAATGGCGGAAGAAATTGTTGTTGTCATTTGGGTAGCCTCTCATATCGCAAATTATAGCCTTAGCTTTTACCAGCTGGGGCATGATGCTGTCGATTTCCCTCATGTCTGCTACATCTATGTTCACGTAAAAAACGCTGTCGGATAATTTGCGGCTGCTAATTTTGTTTTTGAACAAGTTGTAATAATCCGTTTCCGCAATGGTACGCACCAGCCAATGTACAGACGTTGATCCATCTGTCTGCGCCACCTCAAGGAGAACAGAATCGTTGAGACGGCCCGCAAGGGTTTCTGATTTCAAACGTTCATCAAGCCACCCTTTGGTGGCCGCTGAAATATACTGAGCCTTGTCTTCAAAGAACTCGGAAGAGGCTATTCCGTTTATCTTTTTCACCTCACATCCTCTTTCAGGGGCAAGGGAGCTATCAAGGTCATGAGTAATGATCAGTTTTTCCTCAACCCATTCCCAGGCTATTGGAGGGAAATAGTCTTTGGAACCATCATAAACATATACGTGCCCGTCTTTTGCTTTTGCGGTTAACCTTCGCAGAACGCGCAAAAAGTCTTCCGGCATTTTGGCAGTATAAGATTCTGAAAGGGCAACCCGCAATGCTTCGTTCCAGTCGGCTTTCACAACATCCCAGTACACGTAAAAATGCTGAAAAACATTCCAGCATACTACAACATCGGCCAATGTAAGATACAGAGGGTTCTTTAAGCGCTGTACCGAATCGATTTTGTTTTTAAGATTTATTAAGCGGTTTTTATCTGCTACAGGAAGAGTACCATCCTTAACGTATAAGCAAAGCGGAACCATACAGCTTATATGATGATCGATCTGTTTGTATATGATTTCGTTTGAAGCGGGTTGTAAATCGAAAATGGGACGGGCATTTTTATAAGCAAACTCTTTTTGATTGCGGCTTTTGATAGAAAGGCCAAGAGCACCCTGGTAAGCCGCACGCGAGTCGGCACAGATCAGGTATTGTTTTTTTATATAAGGGGACACAAACATCCCGGAAGGAACTTCACCCGGCTTTTCAGTATCGAAATTGCCAATTAACAACCGCTTCCATGAACCGTCAGCCAGTTTTATTTCAAGGCTCATGTTATCAATAAACATTTCTCCTCGGTTACGGAGAAAAAATCCGATGTACATGAGGTCGGCATCGCTATCAATGGTTCCTGTAATTTCGTATTCCTGCCATTCGGTTGAACGGATAGGGGATCGATCCATGTTTTCGAAAAATCCGTGCCTGTATTTACCGTCTCTTTTTTTGTCAACCATTACCCAAAGGTGTCCTGTACCCAAAATGGATGAATTCATTTTTACGCGAGCACTGAATCTGAATTCACACCCCCGGTATGCCGTTGCGTCAATCCATGATGATATTGGGCCAAATTTGCGGTCATTTGATTTAACATTCTTCAGTTGGGGCCGGTTGACACGCACACTTCTGTATAGGCCCTCTTGATCTTCACCTCCCAACCCTACTCCTTCATGCTGCCAGTAAGTGATATTGTGTTTGCCTGAAGGGCATGGAATGGTGGATGCAGCAACCGAATCCTCAGATTTGTAGATGACAACGGACGGTGCTATAGGACTAAAAAGTTCTTTAAGAATGGAGATCAACTCCTCGTCATTCGAGGCGTTTTCCACTTTACTGCAGCCATATATGGCAAATGCATCCCAATCTATGGACGCAGCTTCATCGCTGGGGTGAAACCAGCGCACATAACCATAGAGGCGCGTAAAAGCCATCAGATTTTCCACTTTTCTGGAGGAAATATTTGCTTTCTGGGCATGCAGTTTCATTACCATCAGCAAAAAGCCGATGACAAGGAAGTAGCGATATGTCCAGTTTTTATTTTGCATCATTATCTCGCAAAGTCCGATAGCTATCGGACGCAGAGAACGCAAAGAGAAAACAGCTTAGCGTCTTTGCGTGCTTTGCGTGAAATTATTTCCCAAGCTCCAATATATTTACAAATAAGCGATAGGCACCCGGAACACCTGCAGGCAATTCGCGGAAGAAAACCAAACCGGTGTACACAAAATATCCTTTGCCGTATTTACCAATAATAAGGGAGCCTTTATTGGGTTTTTCATCGGGATCGGCCATGCTCAAAGGCATTACGTAATTGGAATCTACTTCACCGGCACTGTAAATGCATCGCTCCTGTATCCAGCCTTCAAAATCTCTGGCAGTAATTTTATTCGGATAATTCAATACCGGGTGATTGGGCAGTTCAAAATTCACGGTGGCATTTTCATCGGTTACTCTATCCCGGGTTATTTTAAATTTATACGGACCAATATCACTGCTGAGCGGTCCGGCCCAGCTGTTGGTGTTGTATTGCACAATCAGGTTACCTCCCTGTGCTACATAGTCCATCAGCTTTTGTTTAAACTGCGGCATTTTTTCATTGGTGTTGTATGCCCGCACTCCGGTAACTATGGCTTCAAACTGGTTTAAGTTTTCATTGGCTAGCATGGCATCAGTTAGGGTCACTACTTCATAACCCAATTG
>JAIBAK010000049.1 GCA_019695215.1 Bacteroidia bacterium
CACTGCCGAAGTTGGAATTACTAAAGCCGGTCGGAGGGTTAAGTTTATAACTAACCGTATCCTGGCTGCCTACTATATCAGGTGCGTAACTCGCTCCTCCGTTGTTCATACCCTGAAACTTCGTATCCGGTACTACGTCTCCTCCATAGGGCTTAGGATTCATTGTAACAGTTGTACTAAGCACTCCGCTCATGCATAACTTCCGGTAATAAAGTTTACCTGTCCATTGATAAGAGGTGGTTGATAATGCACCAAATTGCCCGCCATAAACAATAGATGCCGCATTCGGAATAGTTACATCGGAATTTGAAATTTGATTAACCGTTTGAGAATATCCGTATGTACTTTCAAGAAACAAATAAATCCCAACAGTTTGTCCGGCCGGTACTACAATATTTCCGCATGGCAATTTAACTTCTCCTGTCCCATTCATTGAATAACTGGTTTGACTCATTCCTAAAGTCCACGCTCCTGAGTTGGTTTGAAATCCGATATTGGTTCCTGTTTTATAGAAAATTTTATACGAAGATGTTGTTACACCTGTTGCGTTATAAAACGAAATACTGTCGAGCACTAAAGTTGTATTTCCTGCCCTGACATCAAACATAAAATTATATCCATTTCCTCCGTAAATGGTATTTCCCTGCGAAAATCCCATCACATTATTTACATCATATCTAACTCTTGAAGCATAGTAGGTGGCACTTGGTGAATACAGTGGTGGTGTAATAAAAGTATCATTCATTCCTGCAATAGCTGAAGTTAAGGAAGTATACCAGAAAGTACCTGTATTTGGAATAGCACTCACATGAAGTTTTAACGGACCTGAACCGCACACCGCAGAAGCATGCGTAAAACTTGGATTAGGCGGAGTTCCGATAACCTGAAGCGTTGACCTCAATGTATCATTGGTGCGGAAAGTATCCTGCGGATGCGAGAGGTAAATCAAAAAATTGTATTGACCCAGATTTGTCAATGTATTTAGTCCGGTTGTAAAAATTACGGTATCAGTGGCACCTGATGCAATGGTACGGTTAAACGATGTACGGGTATAAGTTCCGCTCAACGGTCCGGTCATTTGCGCAGTGATATTAAACCCAGTCATACTTGCCGAACCATTATTAGTAACCCTTACAGTTAACGGAGCCGAGGCATCTCCGCAGAAATTAACCGGACTTAATACAGCAGATGGAGCCAAATCGTAAGCAGCTCCCAGACTAATCTGAATTTCGTTAAGAGAAGGATTTGAACTTTGAGAGCCCGAAGTTACCAGATTAGTGATACGAAGTTTTGTTGTGGTAGCAGTTGGAAATGTAATTTCATAAATAAGAGTTGGTGAAACAGAAAAAGTAAGCAAGGAAACCCATGCCGAAGTTCCTGCGTCCCACTTTTGAATTGTACCGCCTGTAAGCGTTCGGGTAGAAACCTGATCACAGTAAAATTTAATTTTACTGCAAGTTACCGCTGAGGCCCAATCAAATTGAATCCATGAAGTAGTAGAAGGATTTCCGGAGGTGGAAACCCATCCGAATGTTCCGGTAGAGATTACCTGATCATTGTAATTCTGCGGCCCATAAACGCCTGCTCCTCCTCCGGAATGAGTGGCTGTGGCAGTTAAAGCCAAATTCTGTGCATGTGATGACAATGCAAAGAAAAATGCTGTTAAAAAAAAGCTTAGGGTAAGTAGTTTATGCTTCATAAAAATTTATATTATTAGCAACGAAAACGTAAATTTAACAAAAACTTTTCCTATCAAAACCAATTGGTTATATAGAAAATAGCCCTAAAACCCGATCAAAAACACAAAGCGCTTACTACCAACAGATTAAATTTGCCACTTAATATATATATGTTTCGATGAACTACAATTTCAGTTTTCCTTTCAATCGTTTCTTAAGTTCTTCATCCGCTTTCTTTTTGGCAGCAGCTTCTGCTTCTTTTTTCTTTTGTTCGGCCTCCGCTTTAATTCTGTCGGCTTCCGCCTTTGCTTTGGCCTCGGCTTCTGCTTTTGCCTTATTTGCATTCGTTAATGCTTCTTGTTTTAATCGTTCGGCTTCTGCCTTTGCCTTGGCAATTTCTTCTTCTTTCCTTTTGTTTAATTCATCTTTAACCGTTTCCCCTGCTCCCTTAGCTAAATCTTTAAACGAAGTTTTTATAACCGGACTGGGCACTGTTCCTCCCATCAGAATATCAAGATTAATTATATCGGCCATAGATAAATTAATTCCTTTGCTGCCCAGTTTAGAACTGAGATTGCCTAATACTTCGTTAGCAGCACTTCCCATTTCAGAGCGCGGAAATTTTGCGGAAATTTTATAATCAATACTCTGGTCAAAACCCGAAGACCCATTTACATTCATATTGATATTTCCGGATTTTATATCGAAAGGATTCACATAAATTCTCCCGTCTTTTACCTCAAACTGAATATTTACGTTGTTTACTTTTACTTCTTTGTATTGCGGCATTTTTAAAATCTCGGCCACCTTTACCATCGGCTGGTAATCTTTTACGGTAGCCTGTGGTATTGATAATTTTCCCGAAGCATTTATACTATTAACAACCGGAGTAAGATCACTATTCAACATGGTTTTCATTTTAAAATCAGCGCTAATATTACCCTGAGCATTTTTGGCCACCGGAGCCATTTTCTGTACGGTTTCAAATGAATTAACCATTTTTTGAATATCCACGTTTTTCAATCCAAACGACATATCCATCAAAGGCTTTTGAATGTTTTTACTATCGTAGAGTCCGCTCATTTCAACGCTGCCGTTAAAAATATTCATCCCCACATCATTCATAATTAACTGCTGATTGATAACTTTTACCACTCCATGTACATTGCCTAATTCAAGGTTGTCATAAAGTAATTTCCCTACACGGCTTTGAAGAGTAAAATCAATATTAGCCGGAATCTGAAATGCCTGCAAAGGCATGGTATCGGCAACGGCCGGCTGAGCCGGTTCTTCGGTCAGAAACTCATTTGCGTCAATCAAATTTGAATTGAAATTAAACACTCCTTTTATCGTTTCATTCCGCAGTACATACCCAAAAATATTATCAATGGTACCATCGGCACGCATATCTGTTTTTCCAATCTTAGAATCGAATCCGGTAAGGGAAACGTTGCGGGGGTTAAAGGTTAAAGTGGCCGAATTGAGCAAAAAAGTCTGAGGTAAATCTTTCGATGAATAATTAATACGAGAGGCACTGATTCTTCCGCTCGCATTAAACTTATCATAAGCCCCTTTTTCAATTGACTTAATATGTCCGTCAGCAGCGAAATCAGCTATTATTTCTCCACCCAGCTTCATGCCCTCTTCCAAAGGAATTAACTTAACCACATTATCCAGATTTACCCTTCCCTGCATGGCAGTTTTAAGATAAGGATCAGATACCGGTGTTTTCATTAAAAGTGTTGCATCAAAAGGTTCCTGCCCTAGCTCTACATGGAATTCAGATAAATCAACAATGGTATGATCATCTACTCCGTCAGGATTAGAGACCTTAAGTTTCACTTTCATGTTATTTACTGCAACAGGTAAAGAAGGATATTTGAACATTCCGTTTTCTACAAGTAAATTAAGTGTAAATGCGGGAATCTTTTTATCATTATAAGTTCCCTTTACCATTCCGTCAAGGGCCAGTTTTCCTGATGTTTTAACTGCATCAAAATCTTTAGCATAAACAGCAGGAACCAGAGAGAGGATGTTTTTAAAATCTGTTTTCTTAGCATTAAATTTTAAATCCATATCAATATCATCGGCTGGCATTGCCAGCCAGCCGTCAAGCCCTAAATAAAGTTCATTTAATCTTGCCTCGTTTTCTTTGAATGTAAATTTGAATTTCTTCATATCCATATCAAGGTCGGCCTTAATCCCTGCATTTACCTTATGAAGGTATTTGATACCTCCGTAAACAAGATTGGTTTCCTTTACATCGGTAATTGTTTTTAACACAAATAAATCCTGTGTAAAATCGCCCTCCCCCTGATGATTTAATCCGGTTAAATTCATCAAAAAATCCAGACTCCTGTCATCATAAATCACAACCGAGTTACGTAATTCATATTTAGTTAATGCAATACTAAATTTACTTTCTTCTCCTGTGGTTTGTGCTGAATCTGCAGATGGTTTGGTTATATCGTAATTTGCTTTCCCGTCCTTCAAAACAATTACATGCACCTTTGCTTCGTCTAAAAATATTTTTTTGATTTTAATCTGATCGCCCTTCAGCACAGACATTAAATCAACCGTAGCTGAAAAATTTTTAAGATATGCCAGTGTATCTCCTTCAAACGGTGCCAAATTGGCAACGCATAATTCATCTATCCCTAAACTCAGATTCGGGAATCCTTTTATTAAACTAAGGCTTATGTCATTATTAAATGACACCTTAGCATTAAGATTTTCATTAGCCGCAATTTTAATTGCGTTTACAATTTTGTCTTTAAACAGAAACGGCAATGCAATTAACGCAGCAAGTAAAACCACAAAAACAATGGCGAATATTTTAATGAATTTTTTCATACACGGGCAAATTACTAAACCCAATGCAATTAGAAAAGCAAAAAATGATTTATATGAAAAAGGCCGTGTAAAACTTGTTTACACGACCTTTCAAATGTATTCGGGCACTTTTTACTCAATCACAATTTCAAAAGGCATACGGGTTTGTAATCCCTGCATGTTCATTAGTTTAATCATGTTGCGGTAAGCAGGGTAATTTTCTTTCAGTTCCGCCTTCAGCATTTCTTCCTTCATGCTGGTACCAAAACTTTTCATCAGCTCATCGAGCGGATCTTTTAACTCAGGCAGTGAAGTAACTTTATACTCTTTTAAACCCGCTTTTTTGGCGGCTATCTCAATGGCCATATCCATACCTCCCAATACATCCACCAAACCTATTTTAAGGGCATCGGTTCCGGCCCAAACTCTACCCTGCGCAATGGAATCAATTTCGGCATTCGTTTTATGACGGGCTGTGGCAACCTTAGAAATAAAATCTAAGTAAATGCGATCGATGGCTTTTTGGATAATGGCGCGCTCATCAGCAGTAAGAGGACGGTCGGCTCTTCCTAAATCAGCATATTTACCGAATTTAACACCGTCCATATGAACCCCCAGTTTATCGTTCAATAATTTTTGTGCATTCAGCAATACGCCTATTACCCCGATAGAGCCTGTAATGGTGTTTGGCTGCGCCACAATGGTATCGGCAGCCAGTGAAATATAATACCCTCCCGAAGCTGCCACATTACCCATGGAAACAATCAGTGGTTTTACCCCTTTGGTAAGCATCATTTCACGCCATATTACATCGCTGGCCAATGCGCTTCCTCCGGGTGAATTTACACGCAATACTATTGCTTTTATATTTTTGTCTTCCCGTGCTTTTTTGATCGCTCTTGCCAGCCGGTCGGATCCAATAGACTCATCATCTCCTTCGCCTCCGTTTATATCTCCTATGGCATAAATTACCGCAATTTTATTTTTAGAAACATTTGTTTTTGCAGGTACCGAGTTATATCCTCCCAGAGTTACAAAATTTACTTTATCATCTTTCTTAAGCTTCAGTTTTGATTTTAAAGCTTCCATTACCTCATCGCGGTATTTAATTTCATCAATCATTCCGAGTGCTTTGGCCTCTTCAACAGTCTGTATTTTTAATTCGTCCGCAATGCTCATTACTTCGGCTGCTTCTTTATGACGCGCCAGCGCAATTTGTTCCATGTAATGCCTGTACATTGCTCCCACAAACTCTTCCACCTGTTTCCTGTTCTCGTCACTCATTTTATCCTGTACCAGACTCTCGGCTGCACTTTTAAACTTGCCGTGTTTTATTACCTGTGCCTCCACCCCTATTTTATCCAGCATGCTTTTCATATAGGTCATATTTGCGCTCATGCCGTTAAAAAGCATATCCCCGGCCGGATTAATGTAAATCTTATCTGCTACCGAGGCAAGGTAATATCCTCCTTCGGTATAAATTTCGGCATAGGCATAAATGAACTTTTTTGACTTCTTAAAATCAATCAGCGCATTTCTGATTTCTTCAAGCGTGGCCATACCGTTTGGCATCATTGAAATATCAAGAAAAATCCCCTTGATGTGTTCGTCTGTTTTTGCCTTGCGAATGTTGTCTAAGATATCATTTAGTCCTAATGTTTTATCCTCATCATCCTTATTATCGCCAAAACTGAAATTCTCGAACGGATTTTTGGGCGTACGCTCGCCAATAGGATAATTGAGGGAAACACGAAGAACGGAGCTCTCCTTTACTTTTACTTCTTTCTTTTCGCCAAAACTTCCTGCTATACCGGCTACCAACCCTGCTAAAAGAAAAACGATTACCAGAATGGATAAAAAGAAGCCTAACATGGAGGCGAACATAAATTTAAAAAACTGCTTCATATGAGATACCTGCTTAAATTAATTTTTGTACGGATATTATTCTATCGAACAAAAGTAACTTCAACTCGCGCTGGCTTCAAATATTATCCGACCACCTGCTGCATATTTCCCACGAACGGCAGCCCGAACCCGATTTTTCAATTGAATGCTCAGCGCAACAGGGTAACAGAACCGTGCAACTCCCTGTTTGGGCGTTTTACCCTTGTGGTTTGTGTGTACCTGATAAGCCATCCGTAAACCCCCTCTTCGGCAGGCTTACCATTAACCATTCCGTTCCACCCATCTACAATGGAGTTGCTTTGAAAAACCAATTGCCCCCAGCGGTTAAATATGAACATTTCAAAAGCGAACGGCACACATCCTTCTGCTCTGAACGTATCATTATGTCCGTTTCCGTTGGGCGAAAAAGCCGTGGGCACAATGGGTATACATAAACAATCTTCAATAAGCACTGTATCGGAAAAAGTGCCGCATTCGTTGGTGGCCAATACAAAATATTCTCCGGGAATGATTACCTTAAAAACAGAATCTTTGCTTCCGTCCTGCCAGTTGAAAAGGGATTTTTGTCCTGAAATAACTAACGGAATAGTGAATGACGAACATAAAACCGTGTCGTTTCCAAGTGAAAAAACAGGACTTCGTTTAAATGCAATGCGGGTGGAATCTTCATAAGCGCATACCCCGTCAAATACTTTAACCCTGTAACAATTATCGGAAGATACTTTCATCTTAAAATCTGAAGAATTATCCTGCCATAAATAAGCCTGGTAGGAAAAATCGAAAACACTGAGAAAAAATGTGGTGTCAAAACAAAAAACCGTATCTGCGGGCAGGTCTACAGGTTTATGTTTTATAATATTTATGTTTTTGCTTACTGTATCGGTACCCCCGTTAAGAAAAACAATCAAAGAAACGTTGTACACGCTGTATGCAGAAAAAACATGGCTGGTTATATACTTATTGTCTGTATTCCATTTCCCTGTTGAAGGATCTCCGAAATTCCATCGAATGGAATCGAACTTCACCGTTTTGTTTGTAAAAAAAACGGTATCGCTGCTGCAATCCACTCTGTAGTCAAAATCAGTTTCGTAACTAAAATGTACATTATTGGGTAGTCCTATAAGCGATTGCTTTCCGCCAAGCGTAATACCCGTGTCATTAAATTGAGAAAGCGGATAAACTCCGTTTGGGTAACGAATTGTAGAAAGAAAAGAAGCAGATGCGCGGGCTATATATAATCTTTCATCAGGCCCTATTTGCAAAGCGCCCGGACCATAACCCGAATTAAACGGAATATAAATAAGGTATTGAAGCATACGCGCTGCATCGGGATATACGGCAGTCTGATAAATACCCTTTGCCCCGGTGCATGAAAAATACACATACTTTCCATCAGGCGAAAATTCTGCGCTGTACGCATTATTAAATTTAACAGCATCGGTTAATGCAACTGCATTAGAAACAACTCCGGTTGCTGGATTAAAATCGTATAACTCAAAAGTTGCTTTCCCCAACACAGCTGATACTAATTTCTTTCCGTCACGGCTTGCTTTAAGTGTTCCTACGGCATCGGCATTATTCCAGGAAATAGTTAATGCCGAACCAACTGAACTTTGAACAGAACTGGCAAGATGAATTCCCGAAGTATCCAATAAGTAACACCTGAAAGTTGCATTTCCGGCTTCGTGGGTTATAATCCAAAAATCGATACCATTGGCATGTTTTACCGCTGTTAATTTTTCGGAAGCAGGTGCAAATAGATTTTCATTTTTCCGTATCACTCGCCCTGAGTCGGTCTGGTTGGTAAACTCAACCAAACTATAGTTAATGCCGTTTGAACCGAAATTTGCATCCGAGGTAAAAAGATAATATACGAGTGAATTTCCGGGCATTGGAACAATAAGGGCAGACTGGGAGCTTGACTGATGCCCTTTTAATCCATCCCCATTGGTCATGGCGCGATGATACCTGTTGTAAATTACAATTCCATCGGTATAAAACAATAAATCGCCTTTGGCATTACTTACTGATGCACACCCTTCGGATGTTACCAGCTTACCATCGGTTAAGGCAATGCCGTTGTTTTTGAAATTAATTCCGGCCATATTACCAAAATACCAGTTGTAATCAGACTGCTGTGCACGGGTGATGCCTGTGCAAACAAAAATCAGTGATATAAAAAGGTAAATAATCTTAGTTTTCACCTTAGCAAGGTAACTGTTCCCCGTGATATTTTTGTAGCTTTTCTGGCTTTTGTACTTCCAGCATATTCCAGCATCCAAACAAACACCTCGTCAAAAGCGGGTTTTCCCTTATAGTAACCTTGCCAGCTTTCGTTATAATCAGTAGTTTCAAAAACCATTTCTCCCCAGCGGTCAAAAATCATAAAGTGATAAAACTCCGGCATACACCCTATTGGTTTGAACCCTTCATTTAACAAATCCCCGTTGGGGGTAAAGGCATTCGGTACATAAAACATACAGTTGCAATCATCCACCCAAATACTGTCGGAGAATTGCCCGCAGACATTGCTTAGGGTGGCAAAATATAATCCGGGATGATTTACTTCAAAAGAGGCTGCGGTTGATCCGTCATGCCATACATATCCGGCATCCTGTATCCCGGGAATAAGTAAAATATGATCATTTTTGCACAAAGTCGTATCAGGTGGAAATGAAAACCGCGGCATTGAATTTAACAGAACAGTGAATGAGTCTGTATTCGTACAAAAGCTATCTGAATAATAAACCACATAAGTGCCACTCCTTTTAAAATAACGAGTAACCGATATATCCGAATCGTTCCATTGAATAGTTTTAAAATTATATTTCCCAAAATCAATTCGAATGCTGTCGCCCGTGCAGGCTGTATATGATTCTTTCAAATCTGTTTGCACGGGTTTGTGCCAAATCAACTGTATCGTATCAAAAGCCGAGCAAAATGCATCACTCACCTGCACAAAATATAAGCCATTCGTTTTAGCAATATATACACTATCTCTGCTTCCGTCCTGCCACTTTATTGATTGATATCCCTTTGACCGAAGGTTAAATGAGATTATTTCGCCCTCACACAGGTTTGTATCCAAACCTAAATCAACCAAAGGAAGCGGATGAATTACAATTTCAACTGTATCTTTGGCTTTGCATATGTATCCCGGTCTTGATACTTCCACCGCATATATTCCGGTGTGAGTAACCTGATATACCTTCTCATCTGCCCCATCCTGCCATTTATAATCTGCCCCCGGGTATCCCGCATCTAACAATATAGTATCGCCCGCACAGCCAATTCTGTCAGGGCCCAAATCAACAGAAAAAAGCGGTTGTAAACTAATTTTAACGGTATCAGAAGCGGAACAAAAAGTATTTGATACTGTTACATAAAACGAACCCGTATCTTGCGTTGTGAAGGAAGAATCAGCAGACATATTTTGCCAAAGCAGCAGGTCATAATTTTTACCTGAAGCTTTAAGTGTAACCGAGTCAGTTTCACATTTAACAATATCTGAACCGATGTTCACCTCGGGCTTATTATAGGCATACAAATAAAACGGAATAGTATCGCAGGTGGCATAGGCCAGATATCGTGTTGAAACAGCAGGTTTCACCCATAAAAAAGAATCTCGGGAAAGAAGAACATTGGGATAAAGATAATTCGCCCACCCGAGTACCGGACCCGAAGCAGTAAGTAAAGTAGAATCTCCAATACATAATTTATTATTCCCACTCAGAGAAATACACTTTGGCTCAACACTTATATCATCAACGAATACATAGGAGAAACTGCCTGTACGTATTCGAAGCGGCATACATTGATTGTTTTTGTTAAAATTCCCTATAGTCATATATTTCTCTCCACCCGCTGCAACGTATTCAAAAGAAACTAATATCCATGAGGAGGTATCACTACTTACCCTTTCGTTCATTTTTACCTGCGGGGTAAATGGCAAAACTGATGAGTTTTGTGAAGGAGGAACAGGCAACTGGGAAGAAAAATAAATCCCTATTCCATTTACAGTAAATGCAGACTTTTCGGCAAGAGAATAATAAAACGACACCCGGTAAGTCTTCCTTGGTTTTAAGGCTTGTGTAAGTTGACACATAATGTATTCTCTGTATTCTGAACTTTCCGAATACAAATAAAACCCGGCATGTCCGCTGCCTGTATGTGAATGTTGATACCCGAAAAAACTATACGGTACACCTACCTGCGAACCGGAAGCACATGTGTGAAAATAATCTGATGTACCACTATGCATGTATGCTTTATCCCAGTTAAGTGCGAAATCAATTTGAGAATATCCAAAAGGGCACATATTGAGCATTTCGAACGAAGGATTAGGCACGAAATTCTGACTATGCACCTGAAATCCGATGAGGTGAAAAATCAAAAACAGAATATTTAAACGGACAATTTTCATTTTAGTATTGTAAAGGTAATAAATAATAGAATAAAACCTTTTAATTAGTTAAATTTGTACCCTCAAACAACATACATGGAACTCACCCCCCTTTCCGCCATCTCGCCTATTGACGGTCGTTACCGCAAAACAGTTGCAAACCTGGCCAATTATTTTTCAGAATTTGCCCTTATTCAATACCGCATAGAGGTTGAAGTGGAATATTTCATTGCCTTGTGTGAGTTGCCTCTACCGCAACTGAAGGGAAAGGTGAACGAAGCTCATAAAAAATCCATTCGCGGTTTGTACACCAATTTTTCAGAAGCCGATGCCCAAAAGATAAAAGACACGGAAAAAATCACTAACCATGATGTAAAGGCCGTTGAGTATTTTATTAAAGATGCCTTTGATAAAATCGGATTAGGTGAGGTAAAAGAATTTGTTCACTTCGGCCTCACATCACAGGATATAAATAATACCGCCATTCCGCTTTCTATAAAACGCGCGGTAAATGAACAATACCTACCTCAACTTACTGCCATCATTTCACAGTTGCAACATTTTTCCGGTGAATGGAAAGAAATTCCGCTGCTGGCACGTACCCATGGGCAGCCGGCCTCTCCTACCCGCTTAGGAAAGGAAATTTTAGTATTTGTAGAGCGTTTGCAGGCACAAGCGGCACAACTGCTCTATATTCCCTATTCGGCCAAATTCGGGGGAGCTACCGGAAATTTTAATGCCCATCATATAGCCTATCCGGCAACTGACTGGGCAAAATTCGGGAACGATTTTGTGAATCGTGTCCTCGGATTAAACCGTTCGCAGGTTACCACTCAAATTGAGCATTACGATAACCTCGCTGCCCTGTTTGACTGCCACAAACGCATTAACACCATCCTGATTGACCTTTGCCGCGATATGTGGACGTATATCTCGATGGATTATTTTAAACAGAAAGTTAAAAAAGATGAAGTAGGCTCATCGGCCATGCCTCATAAAGTAAATCCGATTGATTTTGAAAATGCCGAAGGAAATCTGGGACTGGCTAATGCACTTTTTGAACATTTATCTGCCAAACTTCCGGTTTCGCGCCTGCAACGTGATTTAACCGATTCTACCGTGCTGCGCAATGCGGGAGTACCCATGGCCCACACGCTTATTGCATTTGCATCACTGCTAAAAGGATTGAATAAGCTTTTGCTCAACGAGCAAAAAATAAAAGACGATCTGGAAAATAACTGGGCTGTGGTAGCCGAAGCCATTCAAACTGTTTTGCGCAGAGAAAATTACCCGCAGCCTTATGAGGCATTGAAGGCCCTTACCCGCGGAACTAAAATTGATGCCGAAACCATTGCCGGCTTTATTGATTTGCTTGATGTAAGCGAAGAAATAAAAAGTGAATTAAAAAAGATTACGCCTTACAATTATACGGGCATTCACCTCTCCATTTAAGAAATTACCTTATGTTTCGCGTATTACCAAACGCGGAACCATAAACAGCAAACTCATGGTAATTATGACCGACACATATCCGATATAATTGTAATTGCCCAGCGTACCATCAGTATTTTCCGTAACAATTAAACCTGAAATTAGAGACGCAATTCCTGCAGCCACCTGTTGGGAAGCAGATGAAAAACTCATAAATCCTCCTCTTATTTTCGGATTTACTGCACCTGTAACCAATGCCTGAGCAGGAATAAACCGACCTGCCGAGAAAACAAAAAACATGGTAGTTACTACCAATGCCGGTATTAAGGGAGCACGCCCCATATGGGTAATAATTAAAACCGGAACAGCGCACAAAACCACAAAAACAGAGAATATTTTTTTCTTACCGTATTTATCAGCCATTCGCCCAACGATGGGTGAGGTAAAAAAGGTGAACAATCCCCCAACAAAATAAATAAGCGTTACCTGATCCTTGGTGAATCCCACATTGGCTTCCATGTGCCGGGCATAAGTGGGTACAATACAAAAATGACCCAGCATAAGGCTTACCATCAGAATTAAGGCCTTTAGATGGTTTCGCTCAATAAGAATTTCTTTCAGAATAGTGCTGAAACCGGGGCGGTCTTCTTTGGTTTGGATATGCTCGTTAACCTGAGGAACAAATTTCCAGATGAAAGGCATGATAATTAAACCTACCAATACCAGAAAAAGAAACGGAGCATGCCAATCGGTAAGGGTTGCCAGATATAACCCAAGCGGAACTCCTGCAATAGACGCCATGGAAAAACCGGTGGTAATGATTCCCATGGCCATTCCTCTCCGTTCCATAGGAATCACATCGGCCGCAATAGACATTACCACCGACCCCAGCACACCTCCAAACACGCCCGTTACAATGCGTGCAGCCAGCAGCAGGTAATATCCCTGAGCCACTCCGCAAAGGAGTGTGCCGATAATAAACCCGATGAAAATAATCTGTAGAGATGTTTTACGGTCGAAACGATCAACAAACAAAGTAGCTGCATACCCCGATATTCCGGCACTCAAGGTGTAACAGGCAACCAGAACCGTAAACTGAAAATGGCTGATTCCGTAAAGAGTAGTAAGGTATGTTTCCAACGGCATCATCACCATAAAATCTACAATATTGGTGAAGTTAATTGCCGCCAGAATAAACAGAAGAATTCGTTCGTTTTTAAGCATAAAGTGTGAAAGGCTGCAAAGAAACACCGCTTCACTCGAATTTACTATTCTGTTTACCTGCATTTTTCAACAGTTCGCCTGTATTAAAAGCTCTTAAAAACCCGTTTATCGCTATTCAAAATCATAAACCGCGCTGATATAGGTCATTTTTTTTATTTGGCATTCCTTTCTACCTTTACTGTTTTAAAACAGGTTATGGACGAGCGTTTAAAAAAGTTTCTTTACATGGCTGTGGGGTTGGCTTCTACCAGCGAAAAAGTACGCGCCTTATTGGAAAAAATGGAGATTGAAGGGAAATTAACCGAAGAAGAGGGAGAGCGAATCATTAACGAACTTTTTAATTCAGGAAAAGGTGAACTGGCACACTTGAGTGATGAACTAAAAAGCAGTTTAAACGACCTGATGCAGGAAATTCAAACTCCGAGCATGAAAGAAATGAACGAATTAAAAAAACGTATAGCCGAACTGGAAGCCAAACTAAACAAACCATCCGATCATGAAATTTAAAAATCTGCGCAGATACCGTCAGGTCATCCGCGTATTGATGAAATATGGTTTTGACGATGTACTGGCGCATTCCCGCTTCAGGCGGTTTATACCCCACCGGCAATTGCAGGGTGAACTTAGTAAATACAGTTATACCCGTTATGAGCGCGTGCGCATGGCTATTGAAGAACTTGGTCCTACCTTTATCAAATTTGGACAAATTTTAAGCAACCGGCCCGACCTGCTGCCCATTGAACTGATTAATGAACTTGAAAAATTGCAGGATGCCGTTCCAAGTTTTGCCACTCAAAATGTAAAAACCATTATTGAAACCGACCTTGGCGCTCCGGTAGAAGAATTATTTGCCTCCTTTAGCGAGCAACCCATTGCATCGGCTTCCATTGCGCAGGTACACGAAGCCCGGCTTAAAACGGGTGAGCATGTAGTGATAAAAGTGCAGCGACCCGATATTGCATCGGTGATAGATACCGATCTGGAAATTTTAGCTGAACTGGCCGAAATAGCTGAGCACAATTTTTCAAACCTTGCCCGGTTAGAACCCGTGGAAATTGTGAAAGCGCTGAACAAATCAATGAACCGCGAACTGAATTTTTTACTTGAAACAAATAATATCATTCGCTTTCAGGAAATTTTTAAGGACGAGCCATTAGTGTACACTCCCGTTGTTTATACCAGATTCAGTACACGCAGGGTTATTACTATGGAATATGTTTCGGGCACAAAAATAAATCAGGTGCAGAAGCTGCGCGATAGCGGAGTAAACCTGCACGAATTAGCCAAGAAAGGATTGTTCCTTTATTTTGAACAGATTTTTAAACACGGTTTTTTTCATGCCGATCCTCACCCCGGAAATGTACTGATAATGCCCGATGGTAAAATTTGTCTGATTGACTTTGGGATGATGGGCACTTTAAACCGTCAGGATAAAGATGCTTTTAAAGACTTAATTGTAGCTATTACCAAAGGAAATTTTTCGAAACTGGTAAATGCCATTGAACGGCTTACCAAACATAAAAAAGTAGCCAATAAAGAAGAACTTGAATACGATATCAATATTTTACTTGACGAGTTTCCTCCTTATACCATTGACGAGCGAAACATGACCGAAGTGGTAGACCGCCTTCAATATATTATTTACAAACACAAGCTCAGCTTTCCCAATGATTTCTTTTTATTACTCCGCACCCTGGTAATACTTGACGGGATAAGTAATATACTCGACCCCGAGTTTAATACCCTAAAATACATTCGTCACCAGTCATTGCGGCTGTTTGAAGAAAGCATACGCCCAAAAAATTTAATGATGCTTACCCTCAATTCTCTGCTTGATATATGGGATTACCTGCGCGTGATGCCTTCCGATTTTAAGAAAATCATTGAACGTATTAAAGAAGGAAAAATACAAATTGAAATTACGGGACTTAAACCCGTTTTGCACACCCTCGATATTATTTCAAACCGGCTGGCAGCAGCTATCATTCTTGCCGCCATGATTATAGGCTCCTCCCTCATTGTGTTATCACATATCCCTCCCTACTGGAACAATATTCCCATCATCGGACTTATCGGAATTATTTTTTCGGGGGTTTTTGGCGTTATACTTATTCTCTCCATTTTCAGAAAAGGCAAATATTAAATTAAACAGTTATGGCAAACAATTTTGAAGAACAATTAAATCATTGGGTAAAAGAATGGCATACCCGCCTGGAAGATATGCGCGTGCAGTTTTCATTAGGCAAAATGGATGCGGCAGATGCATTTGAAAAACAAAAAGACCTGCTTCGCAAAACCATTGAACACTGGAAACAGCATTTAGACCAAACCATCAATACCACCGAAGAAAACGGCAAAAAATTAAAATCTTCCCTCGAAACGCTGATGCTGCAGTTAAATCTGGGCAAAGCTGACGGAAAGGATTTATTTGAAGAGCAGCGCAAAAAAATTGAAGATGCCATGCACCGCGTATTTGAAGACGGCAAAAAAGCTTACGAAAACAATTTTGAGATGCTGATGAAAATGTATGACAACAATGCGCAGGCATTCAAAACGCATCTTGAAATATTGCAGTTGCAATTTGCTTTGGGTAAAATGAATGCCAAAGACGAAGCAGAAAAAATAAGGAAAGAGCTGGAAGAAAAAATTAAAGAACTGCAAATGCAGTACGTTGACCAATACAAGGAAAACGTGGAGAACTGGAATAAACAAATGAAAGAAGGTTATGAAAAAATGCGCAGCTGGGTAAATGATATGATGTATAAAGTTAAATGAATAAAATCCAGATAGCCATTCATGGCGGAGCCGGAACCATTTTGCGCAGCCAGATGGACCCTGAAAAAGAAAAACAATACCTGCACGGATTAACACAGGCGCTTGAGGCGGGCTATGCTATCCTCAAAAAAGGCGGAGCAAGTATGGATGCCGTAGAAGCAGCTGTTACCTCACTCGAAAATTTTCCTTTGTTTAATGCGGGGCGGGGAGCCGTATTTACCCATACCGGAACCCACGAAATGGACGCAAGCATTATGGATGGAAAAACATTAGAAGCAGGTGCCGTGTGCGGCATAAGTAACGTGCAAAATCCGGTGCAATTAGCCCGTATGATTAAAGAACATTCGGGGCATGTGCTGCTGTGCGGAAAAGAAGCAGAAGTTTTTGCCAAAAAAATGAACCTCCCCTTTCAACCCGATGAATACTTTTTTGAAGAAGGACGTTACCGCCAGTGGCAGGAAGTAAAAGACACCGAACGGTACCAATTGGATCATACCGATGCGAAAGATGAAAAAAAATTCGGAACGGTGGGAGCCGTTGCGCTTGATATGCACGGTAATCTGGCCGCAGCCACCTCTACCGGAGGCATGACCAACAAACGTTACGGGCGCATAGGCGATACACCCATTATTGGGGCAGGAACTTATGCCAATAATGCCACCTGCGCCATTAGCTGCACCGGCCACGGAGAATATTTTATAAGAGCCGTGGTAGCTCATGATATCAGTTGCCTGATGGAGTATAAAGGATATACATTGAAACAAGCCTGCGATTACGTTGTAAAAGACAAATTAGTAAAAATGGGTGGCGAAGGCGGTTTAATTGCAATTGATGCTAAAGGTCATGTGGAATTGGTGTTTAACTCCGATGGTATGTACCGCGGCTGGATGCAAAACGAAAAAGCAGAAGTGCGGATTTATGAGGACTAAATAACACTGCCGGAACAATATTACCGGAATTTATTGAAGAATACACCGACACTAAACGAGGTAACCAAATTATCCTTACTAAAGTGCTTCGTGTTATAAGCCCTTTCTAAAGGAGCACTTGCACGCATCTCGGCAAACAAACGCCTGTTGCCAATTTTAATCCGTTGCAAGCCGAAACCGACTAAGGCATTCTGGGTAGAAATATTAAAAGGGAAAAGCCAAAAATCTTCTACATAAAAAGAATGTATACGCTTTACCCATGCACTGCCGATAAAGTAATTATAATCAAAGAAACCGGATGCTTTGAATTTTATTCTATCACTTATTCCAATCCCGGCCTGAATAAAAAAACACTCACGTTTACCGATACCATATCGTGCAAGTATGGAAGAATTCAAGGTGTAAACTTCATACTTTAATTTGTACCAGTCCTGAGAATAATTGTCCAGATGGTAATTGTCGGTGTAGGTAACATTATACGTTGCATATGCCACACCAGCCTCTGTTACCAAAGATAAACGGTTTATAAGGGGATAAATTATGAAAAATGAAAACTCTTTGCCCTTAACTACCTTCTCACATTCATCTATCCGCCTCGTATATGAATTATATACCGAAGAATCTCTATGAATGGTTAGAACTGCCATTCTGCATCCCGAAAGTAAACCAATAGGACGCCTTCCTTTCCCTTTAGGGGCAGCAATGTTCACTTTGCTCCTTGTTGTAAAGTTGTATCCCATAGTAAGTGAAACAGCAGAATGATCTAAATTAAAAGACCCCCAACCCATTTTCTTAAAGTAGCTGATCAGTCGCATACGAGCTGAAAATGTCAAAGATTTTAATCTGTAACCAATGCCTGCCTGAATCCCCACATTACCTCCTTTTGTTCTCCCACGCAAAAGCGTTTCGGAAATCGATCCGCCAAATCCGTTTACTTCAATCCCTTCCCATTTCAAAAATGAAGAACTTACAGAAAGTCCTGTTAATGCAAATAACTTATCAGTTCCTAATCTGAATTTTTTAACCAAACCAAAAGTAATGACGCGATATTGCAGTGATGAGGTAGCATAACCCCCAACTGAACCCCATTTCATATCCTTTCCTTTTCCGCTGAAAACATCTGTTTCGAAATATAAAGATGATTTTTTGGCACTATCAACTCTTAAAGCGATACCATATAGTAAAACAGGAGATAAATCAGGATTGCGAAAAAGTGCATCCCATTTTGACTTTGAAATTAATAATGGTTGTGTAACACCTGCATGAAGTGTAACCTGACCCTGCCCGTAAGAAAACACACTTAACAAGAGAAAGGAGAAAAAAAGTTTAACTCTGTTTTTCACAAATTACTCTTTAAAATTTATTGAAAAAATATCCAATACTCACAGATGTTACCACATTATCTCTCTCCTTAAATAAGATGCCTGAATGATTTAGCGGAACACTTACACGCATCTCGGCAAACAAACGCCTGTTGCCAATTTTAATCCGTTGAAACCCGAAACCTAATAAAGCGTTTCTTCGGGAAATACCAAGAGGGAAATCATTAATTTCTTTTGTGGTATACGCACTGACGTTAGGCTCCCACCATCCGATTGTAGGAGCACCATAATGTTCTCCTTTCGCCTTGTATCGATGCAAATCGGTAGTACCTGCTCCAGTTTGAAAATAAAACGCTTCATTTTTCCCGATACCAAACCTGAGCATTGCGTTTACATTAATGGTCCACAAATAATGCTGTAAGTTGTAACCTATTTCAAAACTCGGGTATGGACTTACCGGCCTGTGAGAAACATGGTAATGGGCACACCTTATTCCTGTCTCAGTAACCAACGAAACTTTTCTCGTAATCTTGGGAATAATAAAAAAAGAAAGTTCAATTCCACCGCTTGCCCTTTTACAAAAATCAATACGCAGTTTATCCGAATTATAATTTGAAGAATCAATTATAGTAGATACTACCCCTAACCGTAACCCGTACAATACCACATGAGTCGTATTACGATGGGAGCTGTCTTTTAAAGGAAGTTTTGTTATAGCCTTATTACGGTGAAATGCATAAGACATGTCAAACGACAAGGAAGAGTGATCAATAAAATAAGGATAAGAATCAGGGTATACCTGATTTTTAATCAGGTTAACTTTTACCTGTGTCGTTAATTTATGATAATTGTATCCAATCCCTCCCGTAAATCCTGTTTTCCCGTTTCTTATATCTTTCTGATCAAAAATATCAGAATACCATATCGGATTGGGAGTATAAAGCCGTTTGGTTGTCACCTCCCGAAAACAAGAGTTATAAGATATTCCGACTAAGGCAAACCATTTTTTATTTCGGGTTAATGCAAACCTTCCAACCAAACTTAATGATGCCACATCATACTTTAAATCTGCATATGTTGAATTCGACCCTGAAAAAATTTCATATTCAAACCCCTTTGCTTTTCCGCCCCGGTAATTGCCCTCTAAAACCAGCGAAACAGATTTAGAAGAATCAATGATACATCCAAATCCGTAACTGACAACGGGAGTAAGTTTGGGATATTGTGTGATATTAAATAAATCTGACACGTATTTGTGGCGTTGCATAGGAGAAACCAAACCACAGGTAACTGAAATCCGGTTTTGAGCCATTGAAGTAAATGAATAGCCTAAAAGAAACAAAAAGAAATAATTTTTCATTTGAGTCAATACTTCACTCTTCAAAGTTAAGAGGAAATTTAAAATCTCAAAGAGGAAAAATTACCCCACTGCCATCTCCCCTGCTACGGCTAAAAACCTGCGCTCTTTAATCCGGTATCCGTTGTTTTTGGTTTATCATTCGCTATAAATAACTATCCGGACAAAAGGATTTTGTATCTTAAGTAGTACCTTTTCGCTCCGCCCTTATCGGTTTGTCGTATTGTTTTGTTTAATGAATTTTCTATAAATTATTTCATTCCTCCGCTCGCACTGTAAAAAGTAAACCCCTGTGGTAAGTCCTGACAAATTCAATTCAAATTCCGCCTCATCAGATTCACCTGTCAACTCAAAAACCATTTCCCCGTAAAGATTAAAAACCTGAAATTTTGTTTCCGTATTTTTAGATTCAATAAACTGAATAGTTAACCGGTTAGAAACAGGATTTGGAAATAAAGATACCTGTGCCTCACTCCAGAACTCAGGCCCTGCAACACCGGTAACTCCTGAATCTACCACTGTGATAAAGTATTTAATGTATCGGATGGCGGAAGGACACCCATTGTCTTTTACTATTGCTTCCACCAGATAAGGCTTACTGCTAACTGACGAAACGGGTGGAATCCAGCACAGCTGCGATTGAGCAGACTTAAATCCGTATACATCGGGTAAAGTGGCTCTGGTTCCGCTAAATCCACCGGTGCCATCCAGAATATCTCCTTTTGAAGTAAGAAAAATGCTGTCCTGCGTATCGGTAATATTCATTTGATAACAATTGCTTTTGCCTGCCCCGAAAGTAAGGTTTAAGCTATCACCCATGCTCAGATTAATTACAGGAACATTATTGTTGCATGTAGTGAGCGGGATGGCGATAATAAAATCATACCTGGCAGCACCAAGAAAAATACCTTGTCTGTACTCCTTCACTTCTACCGACACAGAGTATACCCCAGCATTCTGAGACCTTAGGTAGCTTTTAGGAAAGAGAGGATTTATTTCAGCCATTCCTCCCGAGCCAAATGGTTTTGTCTCACTGAAACCCATATTGTAAGTAATATTTACGAAAGCAGGCAAATATTCGGGTACAGCCAACTCATCCGAATAAGGTGAAGGATTGACTGCATTTCCTCCCGTGTAAGGTCGCACTAATGAATAAACAAGACTATCCCCGTCCTTATCATCTACCTGATAATTAATTTCAGAAACTTTTCCCGGACATAAAAACATAAAAGGGTTAACCATAATCTCCGGTGAACTGTTTCGGAATTTCCCGGGTGAAATAAACACTGCACTCAGCATACCTGAATTATCAGTTATGTTGGTTTCCCCGTTCGACCGGCAGCATCGCGGCCACGTAACAATATAGCCCGAATCTGCCCTATATGGTATACCAACGATAGCTTCATACTGAACCTGCTCCAACTGCAAATTACTGAGAACACCGCAATTACTTCCGGGTATTGTTCCGGAAACATTCTTTTTACTAACCGCAAAAACTTTCACCCCCTTTACTTTACTCCTTAGCACATCATTTTTATGCACTCCCAGCACAATAGAATCTTCAAACAGAGTTGTTGAATTAACATCCCGGTAAAGCACCAATTTTATTTTGTAAAACTGCGTATCAGTAGTTTCTGAAATAAAACTATAACTCATTGACCCGCCCAAAATATGTGTGCCACTAGCCGTAAAATGTATCCCCGAGAGAGCCATAAGTAAATAAAAATACAATGAGAATTTCTGCACCGTAGCAACCTGTCTGTTTATTGGTACTTTGACAATTTTTTGCAGAAGAGAAAAAATAATAGAATACATAGTTTATATTTTAAGTTAAATAAATTTCACAAACTTTGGTGTAAAGTTTCTTCGCCTTTAATTATAGTCAATTGTTCCGCAGCAATGGTTGCAAAAAACAATTTTCATTCAAACATCCGATTGGTTTACATAGGAATGTTTGCTAAATCACTACCTCTCCTGCTACGGCTAAAAACCTGCGCTCTTTCAATAAGTATCCGTTGCCTCGTACCAAAATATTTACTTTAAGATTTTCTACGGCTATCGGTTCACCAATGCTCACATCGGTAATATTGGTGTGTTTAATATCTTTTCCGTCCACAATAACCACGGCACCGCTGCCTACTACCTCCAGGTGATTTCCATCGGAAATAATTACTCCCGTATCCTCTCCCAGCCCTATGCCCGTACATTGCGGATTGCTGGCCACCGCTTGTGCCAGCCGGTTAAACCTGCCGCGTTTATCAAAGTGCGAATCGATAATTACATTGCCCACAAAAGCCAAACCTGCGGTAAGTTTAACTTCACCCTTTAAATGCGCCAGATCACTTTTTCCCTGATAAATCATGGTATTGCTCATGGCCATAGCTCCGGCACTGGTACCCGCAATCACAAAACCCTGTTCGTTTTCCAAACGGTCGTGCAGAATCTGATAAATTTCGGTGCCGCCAAAAATACTGGTTAAACGCAACTGGTCGCCTCCGCTAAACATCACTCCGCTGCAATTTTTAATGCGCTCAATATATTCGGGATGGCTCGCCTCTTCCCTGTTACGGATAGGCATAATATGTACGTTGGTACAACCTATTTTGCCAAATGCATCGAGGTAATTATCGCCCACTTCTTTCGGAATGGAGGAAGCTGTGGTGATTACTTCAATATGTTTATCCTTGCCGCCTGCTTCGTCAACAATGCGTTTTAAAATACCAAGCTCGAAAAAATTAAGGCGGTTGCGTTGTACAAATCCCTCTTCTAAATCGGTTCCTTTATCCTCGGCTCCGCCAATGGAGATGAGCTTACCTTTGGTTAAATTCAATGTGTGTGTGCTAAATGGTGATGGGACAAAATAAACCGACCGCTCATAAATACCCAAGGAAAAGTTTCTAACCAATGTTCAGTACTACTGAATCCACTTGTTTTCAGCTATTGACACAGATAGGTTCACGCCCTTTTCTCCCTTGCAGCGTTGGCCTTCGTCTTGTCACACC
>JAIBAK010000077.1 GCA_019695215.1 Bacteroidia bacterium
TTATGCTTACAGAAAACTACCGGTCCACACAGCATATTCTTGATCTGGCTCAGCACCTCATCAGCAATAATACTGAACGCTTAGCAAATCAGTCATCCGGGCTTAACAAAAATTTAATTGCCTCTAATGAAAAATATGCCCGACTGGAGGTATTGCCTGTGCTGCGTGAATATTATAACAGCATACATGAAACAGTGCATATTGCCAGTGAAATTGAAGCGCGTTACAAAAACGGGGAAGACCTGAGTGAAATTGCGGTTTTATACCGAAACCACAGACAGGCAGAAGAAATTTCACAATATCTGGAGCAAAAAAGTATTCCGGTAAATATTCGGAAAAAGTCGGATATACTTAACAGTTTATTTGTGCAAAAACTGCTCACCATTTTGGAATACGTGAGCGGGGAAGCTTATATGCCTCATAGCCGGGAAGATTTGTTGTTTGAAATTTTACACTACGATTTTTTCCAAATCCCCGCTTTGGATATTGCCCGCTTTGCTGCCGATATACGTGATAAACGAAATACCTTTTGGAGAGAAGAGTTAAAAAAGATAAAACCAAAGCCGCAAAACGATCTTTTTAAAACGCAGCCCGAGGCAGCTGCCGCCATGCGCAGGTTAAGCGATGATTTGGAATACTGGATACAGCATGTGCACAATATTACCCTCCAGCAATTGTTCGAAAAAATAGTTACCAGAGGCGGAGTGTTAGGTTATGTGATGCGCGATAAGGAAAAAGTTTGGCTGATGCAGGAACTTACCACCCTGTTTGACTTTATTAAAGACGAGAGTACAAAACATCCGGGAATCAGTATTCGTGATTTTCTGGCCACCATCAACCTGATGAGGGATTATGAAATTTCGCTCGACATAAATAAAATAACTTATGCTGTAAAAGGAGTAAATTTTATAACAGCTCACTCCTCCAAAGGACTCGAATTTGAAACTGTTTACCTCTTGGCCTGTCAGTTGAAGGAATGGGATAAACCGGGCATAAAACGCGGTTACGCCTTACCCGACAATTTGCTCGAAAGCAAAGCTGACGGGAGTGAAACCGAAGAAGCGCGCAGGTTATTTTATGTAGCATTAACCCGTGCCAAAAAAGAATTAATTATCTCGTGGAGCAATTTAAATAAAGAACAAAAAGAAATTGAGAAAAGCCGCTTTGTAGCCGAACTTGAAAATTTTGAACAGGTAGAAAAACAACAGATAAGTTTGCCAGATGAGGCACTGCTTGAATACAACCTGCTGATGATGCAGGAAGGCAGCAGCAAAACCATGGAGCTTATTGACAAAGTCTGGATTGATAAACAACTGGAGAGTTACAGCATGAGCGTAACACACCTGAACAATTACCTGAAATGCCCTTTAACTTTTTACTTTCAGAATTTATTAAGGGTACCGGCTGCTAAAAATGCGAGTATGAGTTTTGGTTCGGCTGTGCATGATGCCCTTGACCGCTACTTCAAAAAAATGCTGGATAGTGAAACAAAAACGTTTCCACCGGTAGAGGATCTGATGCGCGATTTTGATTATTTTATGTACCGCAGTCAGGATTCTTTTACCAAAGAGGAATATGAACGGAGAAGGCAATACGGAGATAAAATTCTTCCAAAATATGTAGGCCACTATTTAGCCTCATGGAATAAAGTGGTGAGCACCGAGCGAAGTATACGTGCCGGATTGAACCACGTGCCCATAAACGGGAAAATTGATAAAATAGAATTTAACGGACGACTGTGCCATGTGGTGGATTATAAAACCGGACAGTTTAAAAACGCCAAGAAAAAACTGAACCCTCCGGTAAAGGGGCAGTTGCCCGAAAATGCGACCTACGAAGATAAATTTGGCGGTGACTACTGGCGGCAGGCCGTGTTTTACAAAATTTTGATGGATGCCGAACAAAGCAAACAGTGGGAAATGGTGAGTGCCGAATTTGACTTTATTGAGCCTACCGATAAAGAAGGAAAAATATTTGAAAAAGCCCGCATTGAAATTACCGCTGAAGACCTTACCATTGTGAAAGGGCAGATTATGGATACTTATGACCGTATCCAAAACAAGGAGTTTGATAAAGGATGCGGAGAACCCGATTGCAAGTGGTGCACCTTTGTGAAACACTATATTCACCCCGGTGAAACAACAGATGAGGATCTGTTGAAGGCAGATGAGGATTGGGAAGCCTGAAGCACAAAAACAAATCGCCCCCAACAATATTTTGACCCCTTTTCCGTTTTCTTTCTGCCTCCTTTTTTCCATCTTTGATCAAATTAATACCATTGCATGAAAACACACCTCAATGCCCTGATTACAGCTGTTGCAATTATAGCAACGGCTTACCTGCTTGCCCATGCATTTCAAAACAGGAATAAATCTTCCAATTGTATAGCCGTAACAGGGCTGGGAAGCAAAAACTTTGTTTCGGATCTGATTGTATGGAGTGGTTCGTTCACCCAAAAAAATCCTAACCTCAAAGAGGCCTATGCACAATTAGATAAAGACAGGGAAAGCATCAGAAGCTACATGATTTCTAAGGGAATTAAACCCGGAAATATCATTTTCACTTCTGTTGACATTAACGAAGAATATGACGATGTGTATGAAAAAGGGGTGAGAGTAAAATCAGTTTTCAAAGGATATCGGTTAGGCCAAAATGTACAGATAGAATCAAACGATGTAGACAAGGTAGAGAGTGTTTCGCGCGAAGTAACCGAATTGATTAATTCAGGAATTCAGTTTTATTCCAATAATCCGCAGTACTACTACACTAAACTGGCCGCCTTAAAAATTGAAATGATTGCCGAGGCTACCAAAGATGCCAGTGAAAGAGCCAAACGTATTGCCGAAAACGCAGGAAGCAGTGTAGGGAAACTTAAAAAGGCCGATATGGGGGTATTTCAGATTGTAGCGCAAAACTCATCCGAAGAGTATTCATGGGGAGGTTCATTTAATACGACCTCTAAACGAAAAACAGCTACCATAACTGTAAAACTCGAGTACGAAACAGATTAAGCAGGTATCACCAATATTATCAACCTGCCTCCCTACCTTTGTGCCCATGCATCAGGGACTCTCTTCATCTGAAGTAAACGAACGGTTAAAATCCTGCGGGTTTAATGAACTTCCTGCAGCCAAACCTAAAAACGTTTGGCGTATTGCGCTTGAAGTAATGAAAGAGCCCATGTTTCTGCTCTTAATCAGCTGCGGAATTTTGTACATGGTGTTAGGAGATTACCGGGAAGGAGCCATACTTTCAGGCACCATTCTCATTATTATTTTTATCACCTTCTATCAATATCAAAAAACAGAAAAGGCGCTGGATGCGCTGCGAAAATTATCTTCACCCCGGGCACTTGTGGTACGGGACGGTATTGAACTTAGAATACCCGGAAGAGAAGTGGTACCTGATGATTTACTCCTGATACATGAAGGAGACCGTATTGCAGCTGATGCCGAACTGATAGAAGCTGCTCACCTTACCGTTGACGAATCATTACTTACCGGAGAATCTATGCCGGTAACTAAATCCATTCATTCATCCGACAGAGAAAAGCAAATTTTCAGCGGCACGCTGGTGGTGCAGGGAAAAGGAATGGCCAGAGTAAAAACAACAGGAGAAAAAACACAATTTGGACAAATAGGAACTTCGCTTCAGCAAATTGAGCAGGACGAAACACGCCTGCAAAAAGAAATGAAATCGCTGATACGAAATCTGTTTATTCTGGGTGGTGTGATAAGCGCGGGGGTGGTAGTGGCATTTTATACCTCAAGAGGAAACTTTATTGAATCGCTGTTAAGCGGGCTATCCTCGGCAATGGCCATATTGCCTGAAGAGTTTCCGGTAGTACTCACCGTATTTCTGGCTTTAGGTTCATGGCGTTTGTCAAAAAAAAATGTCCTTACCCGAAATCCTTCGGCCATCGAAACACTGGGGGCGGCTACTGTGCTGTGCAGCGACAAAACGGGAACCATTACCCGCAATAAAATGGAAATAGCCGCCCTACATTGCCACAACTCATTTTTTTTGAATCATACTTTTAATGCTAACAAAGAACGTATCTCTGCATTAATTACAGCTGCTCATTATGCATCACAATCCCGTTCGGTTGAACCAATGGAAAAAGCTATTGAGAAAGTATATCGCGAACACCTGTCCGTTCCTGTGCATAAAGAAGTGCTCAAGAAAGAGTATCCGCTTACAACCCACCTGATGGCTTTTACACGTGTAATTCATCATCCGGGTTTAAACGGTTATGCTGTTTACACGAAAGGTGCTCCCGAGGCCATTTTTTCATTGTGCCAAATGAGCGAAGAAGAAAAAACTGCTCACCTGAA
>JAIBAK010000011.1 GCA_019695215.1 Bacteroidia bacterium
CGAAAGGATGCCGACTGAACTTTAATCATCACATCAGGGTATTTGCGTATAAGTTCGAGGCATTGCTGCGGGCTCAGGGGCGTACGTAAGTCGGGGGGCTGCTTTTCTTCACGAAGAATTCCAATTTTTAATTTGGTCATATCAAAAACAAAATTAGGCAGTTTTTCAATAAAAGAGGCCCCCGAGGTACGGGAGCCTTTTTATGATTTATTTCTTCGTTAGAGTTTATTTATGACCTTTCACCAAACGCAGGGTATAATTTTGTCCGTTAAGGTTAAAACGGGCATAATACAATCCGACACTTAGGTGCTCAGCATTCCAGTTGATTTGGTGCTTACCTGCATTTTGTTGCTCAGCAGGAATATTCATTACCTCCCGACCCATTAAATCTACGATTTTAACAGACACGATAGTGGTCTGACTTATTGTATAATCAATGGTAACGTTGTTCTCAAATGGATTTGGATAAGCAGTAGCAATCATTCCATTCACTACTTTTCCGCCTGTACCTACGGTACCTACAGTTACATTAGTAGTAGTTGAGTCTGAACAACCGGTGGTCGTATTCAGAACAACCAGCTTGACATTGTAATTTCCGTTGGTAGTGTAAACACAGGTAGGACTTGCAGCAATTGAAGTAGTACTGTTTCCAAAATTCCAGTTGTAATTTACACCTGAAAGCGCATTTGCTTTGAAGGTAACCTGACCGGCCAGTTGTCCTAGAATAGTGAATGTTGCATCGGGTTTAGCATTAAAAGTAACCACGACCGGAGTTCTGCTGTCACTCGCACACACCCCATCGTAGGACTCTACATAAAATGTAGTTGTAGCGGTTATTCCTGAAACTAAAATTGATGCTCCTGTATCAATTGGGTTACCTCCCGTAGGACTTACATACCATTTGAATTGTGGCGAACCAGTAGCATTAAGCATAGCAGGATGACCTTGGCAAACTGATGTGGGGGCTGCTGTTGGTAAGGCAACCACAGTCACCGTCACCAAAACAGTATCTGTTGAAGTGAAACCCATAGTATCTTTAACTGTTACAACGAAAGAAGTAGTAGTAGCGGGATTAACAACCGGATTGGAAGTAGTAGCAGATGAAGGATTCCAGACATATGAATATAATGGAATTCCACCCATAACGGTTGGCGTTCCTCCCAAAGTGATGGACTGTCCTTTACATATCGTTGCATTACTGCCTGCGTCAACAAGTAGATTAGAAAATGTTGTTGCCTCATGGGCACCCATATAAGTTATATCTTTCCCCCGATTAACCCCAAAATTATCTTCTGAAATTTCAATGATTGATTTACTCCGTAAATACAGATTACCGATTGATGCACCTGCCAAACGTAAATCAAAAGTAGAATCAACAAAGTTCAAATTCTGATTTTGTGAATACAAATCAGAACTAACAACGGATTTCCAATCAGAAAGATTATTGCGGTTAACACCATTAAAACTCCCAAGTATACCCTGGGCACTTGTTACGAAATAGTTATTGTAATTGATTCCAGAAAATGATGTTGTTGCAGTCGTAGCACTATAAATAGCGTAGGATGTTTGAGTACCACTTGAATTAACTATAGAATTACGGAAAATATTATTACGAACATCAAGATTGGTTGATGCAGATGAGGTAATAGCAAAGGCCGCACTTACATCAGAAGTGGCACCAGTTCGGTTCCAAATTCCATACATATTTACGGTGTTATGAAATAGCCTAACCCCACCTGATCCCCCTTTAATTCGTATACCTACATTGGCATCAGATGTAAGGATTGAGTTACCCTCACCCCCAATGTCAGAAACCATGTTGTTCGCGATTTCAATAGCCGAATTGACAAGTGAAGTATTTATATCTATCCCTTTCCCTCCTTTTCCACCTGAACCAGTATGATTCACTTTATAAATGATGTTACGGCTGATAAACAAATTTGAATCCCCCAAACCCAAATAAATACCCCAAGAATTTTGATCAGATGAAATTACATTCCTGATAATATTGCGGGAGATAATTCCATTCCTAACGTTGCTATCTAGGGAAATGCCTAAAGGTGCCATACCAGAAATTGAAACAACCCGATTAATTTTGTTTGAATCGACAACCAGTGAACGAATGGAGGAAAGGAAAAATCCCCCTAAAGCAGCTGTATCAACCGTATTGCCTTTAATGCTAACTAAATCACATTCATTTCCAGGCGATCCGCTAATTATAAGACCTGCGGTAGAAGATAAGAAATGATTATTTAAAACACTCAAGGAGTCATTATCAGAACCAGGAGTTCCAATAGTCTCCCCTCCCACAGATATTGCATAGGAATTTACACCTGTGCGTGGCATATAAAAGTCACAATTACGAATGGTATTATTGCTTGCCCCATTTTGGTTTCCTTTACTTATTAACTGAATACAACTTGCATTTGATGAAGTTTGATAATTTTTAATTGTGAATAAATTAACCGAGTCCATTGCTCCATAGTGTCCATCAATTTTGATTCGGTCAGCCCCATTGATCCTGATTAATCCTCCAGCATAACTTCCACTTATTGTTCTTGGTAAAGTTGTGTCAGGAACTATTGATATGAAGTATCCTGAACCATTTATTTCAACTGTTGAATTCAAATCAATTGTACCCGTTTCATTGAGATTCGAGGTAATTTTTGCCGTTATGTTACCTGATACCACGTTTTTATTGACCAAGTCAAAGAACCCTCCTGAATTTGTAAGAGAAGTAATTTGTTGACCTTGTCCAATAAGATAAGTTCCGTTAAGTTGAATGGCAATTTTAAATGATGCAATATTGCCTCCTAAAGGGAAATTTACCGCACTCAATGATACTGATACGGGAATAGTATTGAAAGCATAGAAATTTGGACTTCCCGTGTTCCAACCTACATTTGGAGCAGACGCCATATCCTGTGCTATGACAAAATATTGAATGATATCACCTAGATTAACCCCACCTCCAGTTAACAAACTATAGTTAATTGTAAAATCAAAAGGGGAACTGTTATTATTAGCCTCTACCCATTTCCACCCGTTATCCCCACTGGTGTTACCAGCATAGGCATTTGCTTCTGTATTTCTTTTAAAATACAGCCTTGGTTTGGTACCAGACAATGTATCTATCCCTGAGGCATCCGAAATGGTAGCAAAGCTTGAAGTTATTCGATTAGTATATGAAATTGTATTGCTTAATGGAGTAAATGAAATGACCGGGGGTATAAATTCACCTCCAGCTTCATATGCCCCAATGGTTGGAGTGGTTCCACTACGTGTGGCTCCCATTAAATCAGTAGTTATACCTGACACAGGGGTTCCATTCCCAATTAAAACCGACCCTGACAAGGGTCGAAGATTAATATTGCTGTTAAAATTAGGTACGGTATTGATTGAGGATGTATCCCTTGGGGAGGCTATTGCTGATTTCCAATTAGCCAAGGTTGATTGATCTGCAGAACCTATGTATCCCAAAATACCATTCGGTCCGGAAACGAAATAATCATTATTATTAGTTGTATTAACAAACGATGTATTACCTATAGTACTATATACCGCATAACTTTTTGCCCCGGATAATCCGGTTTGAGTATTAGCGAATACATTATTTCGTAAGTCAATTGTACAAGGAACCATAACCAAGAATGCAGAACTAAAGTGAGGAGTTGTACCTATATTAGGGACAGCGCCAAAAAGGCTAACCGAATTATGATAGATATTACAAGTTCCTGAAGCGGCAATACGAATCCCAAATGCATTATACGTAGTACTGCTTGTGCTGTAATTCACTGTGGAAACATCAGCAATATGATTATTTATAATATTTAAACCATTCATTGTTCCCGGACCCACCGAGATACCATAAGCTCCATATCCGTTACTATACTGGTTTCGGATTCCGGAAATAATATTACCAATAATATACCCTGAATTAATAGTGCCTCCGATACCTATAGCACAAATATTTGATGCCACTCCTCCGGGAATAGAAATACCTGAAATATGATTTGATTTAACAAGTGCGACATTGACATGAGAAATCGAAATACCAAAATAAGATACGGTGTATAATGGATTAGCATCACCTAAAACATTCTCAGAGATTACAAGATTATCTAATAAACCGGTGGAGGTTCCGGCAACATCAATCCCTATCCAAACTCGCTTAATATTGTTGTTCTTGATTGTAATGTTATCATTATCCGGCCCTGTTGAAGTAGAAACAACAACTGTTCCTGCTACAAAAATACCATAAACATCCACTCTTGTTGATCCTCCAATAATATTACAATTCATCACGGTATTATTTGTGGCTCCCGATAAGGTTCCTAAACTACCAAAAGCAATAACCGCTGAGGTATTGGTATCTTCATTAAGAATAGTTAAATCTGTTGTCTTACTGCCACTATTGGAACCATCGAGTGTAACGTAATCAGTTCCTTCAAACATAATGATTGATGAAGCTCTTCCTTTAATGGTAGGGGTTACCCCTGCATTGGGTCTTATAGTGATACTATTTACCAAACTTGCTCCAGGAATTACTTTAAATTTAATTGGAAAAGTTTCCGAAGCCGAATAGTCTGCATCAATTAGCTTAAATATTACAGGGCCACTAACACCAGCCGTGTTGATCACATTGGCCGCCTTTGTAAGAGTTGAAAAATCTCCTCCTGTCCCTACAGTATACACTCCATTCAATACCTTCATAATTGGACGCGACCCTGCAGGATCAGTCACGGTTGGAGTATAATTGTTTGCGGCAATCGTTAGTTGGGAACACTGTGCATCTAAATAATTTCCGATAATTGCCCCGCTATCTATATCGTAGGCAACCCAAAAGTAATTTACCCCTTTTATGAGTTGTTGCGAACCGGTAATTAAAAACGAATCTGTAGGCGAATTCACCACCGAGCCAAACTGGTTTGTGGTAGAAAAAACTGAACTGGATCCCGTATAAAAAACCTTAGCCCTACGAATATCTGAAGCTAATGAACTACCCGTAACCTTTAATTTGAGCGAAGTAAGACTAAGCGGTGAAGCTACTCCACCTGAAAGCATCACTTGAACTCCTATTATTTGTTGATTTGTTGATCCGGGAACAGCAAAATTGGTCGTAGCTTGAAAGGTGGTGGAGGATGAATAAGTCATGGGTAATGGAGTCCAGATAAAAGTAAGACCTGATGACGGGGCCACTGTAGTCGTTATGGTACATACATCTGCGTTAGTAGAACCTGCGGTGGTGGCAGCCCAATTGGTGGTTGTAGTTCGATTAATAAAACTTGAATTGGTATTACCCCTTAAACCAACCTGGGCCCAGGCAGTCATTGAGGTGGTAAAACATGTACCATATACAAAGCTAATAAGTTGATTATTTATGACTCCATTTCCTTCATCTATCCTTAGCTGAAAACTGAACGTTTCCCCGGTATAATAATAAAGCCGAACGTTTGACCACTGAGCTACAAAAGTGCGGTTTGGTGAGCTCCCAAGTACTTGGTATCGCAATTCAGAACCAGACCCAATACCGGCTAAATCATATGAAAATGGCGCTGCAACTTCAAAACCCGAAACGGTGCTGCTAATTGCAAATTTAGTTGTAGCACCCGGATCGGTTGAACCGAAACTCATATACCCATTCTCGCTTAAATACACTTGTGAGTAATTAGTCCCATTAAAATTAAATGTGAAGGGTAAGGTTATTGGAAAGGTGGCATTATCCATTCCACCACCAGAAGAAAGTTGTGTGCCCCCTGTAATGGCTGTATATGTGCCAGAGGTAGAGCTAAAACCATATCCAGGTTGAGCAAAAACACTTGAAACATTCACAAACATCATCAAACAGAGTAAAAACATAAAAATCACTGTTCGAAAAGAAACACAATTGAAAATTAATACCCCGCCATGAACCCATTTTGTTCGAGCAGAAATTTCTTTTATAAGATTCGATTTCATAGAAAAAAATATCATCAAAAATATAAAAAAGATGAAACTATAAAAACCTCGGCTAAAATATTTGCTGGGAAAAAAATAATAACTTGAAAAGACTTCTTATTAGTTCTAACTGGAATATTTATGAATAAGTTGGTTAAAGTCTAATCGTGTTTGGCTGGTTACCTTCTTTCATTGATTAATTCAGACTTTGCCTTTATTGAGGTGGTGTAAATATAAAAGCCCCTTCGTTTCACAACGAAGGGGCTTTTTAGGAATTTGACAACTTTATTTACCTGCTTTAATGAGACGGAGAGTTTCAACCTGTCCATCTATTGTTAAACGAACATAATAAATTCCAGCAGCCAGATTAGCCGCATTCCAGTCAATTTCATGTTTACCAGCATCTTTACTTTCAGTCGGGATGCTGTATAATTCACGTCCGGTAATGTCAACAATGCTCGCACCAACTTCAGCTGGTTTGCTAATAGTATATATAATCAAGGTATGCTGATCAAATGGATTTGGATAAGCAGTAGCCATCATTCCATTCACTACTTTTCCGCCAGTACCCACGGTACCTACGGTTACATTAGTAGTGGTTGAGTACAACCTTGCCGATTACTTTCCCCTGCCCTGAACGATGATGAGAATGGTATAGATAAGTATTTTGAGATCAACTGCCAGAGACATGTTTTCGATATAGATAATATCAAATTTGAGTCGCTCTATCATTTGGTCAACGTTTTCGGCATAGCCATATTTTACCTGCCCCCAAGAGGTTATTCCCGGTTTTACTTTATGCAGGTGTTTGTAATGCGGGGCCCTGGCTACAATCTGGTCAATAAAAAACTGGCGTTCGGGTCGGGGCCCTACCAAGCTCATCTCCCCTATAAGTACATTATAAAATTGTGGCAATTCGTCAAACCTGAACTTCCGCAGAAACAACCCGAATGGTGTAATGCGCTTATCATTCTTACTAGATAAGGCAGGACCTTCCTTTTCGGCATCCGTGTACATAGTACGAAACTTATGAATGAAAAATGGTTTGCCATGCAATCCAATTCGCTCCTGTTTAAAAAAAGCCGGTCCCTTAGACGATAACTTTACTCCTAAAGCAATGAGCAAATAAATTGGAGAACCTATTAGTAAAACAAAAAAGGAAACAAAAATATCGAATCCCCGTTTAACAGCCTGTTGCCAGGAAGACATAATTTCATGCCTTATTTCAATGAGTGCTGTTCCGAAAATATGATTCATTTTTACTGAACCCGAGACAATATCATACATATCAGGAATAATTTTTATGATCACATTTTCATCTTCCAGAATATTTATAATCTCGTTCAGCTTTTTATGTTCCGAACTCTCAATAGCAATAATCACTTCTTCAATCTCATTTGAATGGATAAACTGAGGAAGTTGTGTGTAATCTCCCAATTGGGGTAAATGACCGGATAAAAGGTGCTGCTCGTCACTTCCCTTAACAGTAACAAACCCGTTTAAAAAATACCCCTGAGATCTTTTCTCAGATTGCAATTCGGTAAAAAGTTCGAGTGCCTTTTGGTTAGAACCTACTATTAGGGTATTAAATCCAATTTCCCTGTTTCGTATTTTTCGCCCTGTAATGGTGGTTAGAATAAAACGCCCGATAACAGTTAAAGTAAAATGCAGGGCAAACAGGGTTAAAAAAGTACGGTAATATGCACGGTACGATTGAACCTCATCATCCAAAAGCAATAGGAAAAATAAACCGAGTACTCCTATAAATACCACTTGTAGCGTTTGCAGCACTTCATTGAGCCGGGCCTTGCGGTAAATATCGTGATAGGTACCTGTAGCAAAATAAACAGCAATCCAATAAAGGGGTATAAGCAACAAGCCAAGATAAAGTTTTGTATCAGGCTGTACAGGAATCTGGTCTCCGAATTTTTCGGTTTCAATTATTAGTTTACGATAAGCAAAAAACGAAAACCAGGCAACCGCTGCTGCCAGGTAATCGAGTGCCATGTATTTAAATACCTGTAGGCGCTTATTCAAAGCGTACGAGTTTTACGTTGTCAATATAAATTTGCGGAGTATACCCCGTTGAAGTTTTAGCCGAGCCAAAGAAAATTTTGAATTTTGAATTTGGTTCCTGCGATGAAATATCCTCCTTCAAACTCAAATAAAGTTTATGCCAGGTAGTATCGGTTGGATATAAACTCAGAATGGGCACCTGCTGGACGTCTCCTGAATTTCCTTCAGTTACATAAAATCCTGTAGTGAACTGATAATTGCACCGGTAATCCAATTCCAGATAAACTTCATTTCCAGATGAGGGAAGCTGATATTCATTCAGTGTTGTTACTTCAACAATGGTAGTATCATTTTTAATTTCAATTAATGCCGAACCTCCGCTACCTCCCCAGGCATAAGGTTTACCCGTTACCCTATAAAAAGTATCAAGCACTCCGTGTTTATATAATTCAAATTTAGTACTGGGTTCATCAAAGGCCTCTATCAGTTCAAATTTAGTATTGGGTTTATACGAAATGGTAATGGGTCCAAGCGAATCGACAACTTTAGGTAATAACGTTGCGTATTTAACATACCCCGCATAAAACGGGTAGTAAATTCTCAGGTTACTTTGTCCGTTTTTTCTCACTCCTGCACGTATTTCTACTTTGGTGTAGCCGGTAGCTAAAACCGGAATAGTAGCCGGCAACTGGTAAACTCCCTGCAAGGCATCGTTAATATAGACCCACCCGTCTAATATTTGATTAGAGGCAGCACCCTGACTGCCGGAAGTGGTTAACGTAATTTGAGGAATGTAGAGGTAAGACGGAATCGACTCGTCAGGATTAATCACGTTGCAGCCAAATGGCGCAAGAATAATTGTACCGATTATTAGTCGGGCAAGCCACAGTTTAAATGGCATTTGGGTCATAGATATTATTTTTTAATCAAGTGCATTTTTACTGATTTTTTCCAAAATCAGCTGGGCAACGTACATGGCCTGATATGCATCGCTCACGCTTACAACCGGCCGGGTATTGCCTTTTATTGATTGCAAAAATAACTCTAATTCTGTTTTTACCCTATTAGATTCTGCTACCGAATTTTCAAATACACTCACATGGTCATTTACCTTACCCGAAAGCAATTGCTGAAGTTCTATCGGAGTGAGTCGTCCGTTTTGCCTGTTATGCTGCACTACTTCGTAACTATTTTTGGCAAAGTCAATGGCAACGTAAGAGTTATATCCGAAAACTCTGATTTTGCTCATTTGCTGACGGGAGATTCGGCTCGCAGTTAAGTTTACCACGCAACCGTTATCAAACTCCAATCGCACATTGGCCATATCATGATCAGCAGTAACTACCGAAACGCCACTGGCGCTCAATTTTTTAACATTTGAATTGACTAAATGAAGCACAATATCCAAATCATGTATCATATGATTCATAATAATTGAACCCTCGGCACTATGGACATCAAAAGGCATAAGCCGATGCACTTCTATAAACATTGGTTTTTGAATATAGGCCCGCGCGGCAATAAATGCAGGATTTAAACGCTCGGATAATCCTATTTGAAACTGAACATTTGCTTCGTGCGCAAGATTTTTCAATTTCCCGGCCTGCTCTACATTTACTTCAAACGGTACATCTAAAAACAGGTGTTTGGCTGAACGAAGAACGCTTTGGGCAATGTCAAATGAATAATGCGGACTTGAAACAACTACTGCATCTGAAGATCTTATTAATTCATTGGGAGAAGTAACAAGTAGCGATTTGTGCTGGTCACTTAGTTTCACATCGCCTCCGATGTAGCACCCCACCGGATTTACTCCGGGTAACTCATTCAGCGTCTCAACCAGAGTATTTACTTTAGCTGATGTGCCTACAATGCCAACGTTAATCATGCATGCATATGGTTTGAAACAAAATTACCTTAATTTGCAGCCCCTTTAAGAGAAGGTTATTAACGAACGGAGGGTCATGGCGACTTTTGAGGACAGCTACAAACACCAGGGACAAAGAAAACAGTTGGTCAGTGAGTTAAAAAAGAAAGGCATCAGCGATGCGGGTGTGCTTAACGCTATAGGAAAAGTTCCGCGCCATTTTTTCTTTGACCGTACATTTCATGAGTTTGCCTATAAAGATCAGGCCTTCCCAATTGGGGACGGACAAACTATTTCGCATCCATTTACTGTTGCTTACCAAAGTCAGGTATTGCATGTACAAAAAGGAGAAAAAATATTAGAAATAGGAACTGGCTCAGGATATCAAACCTGTGTGTTACTTGAATTGGGAGCAAAGGTTTACACTATAGAAAGGCAAGCCAATCTGTACCACAAAACCAAATCGTTTTTGAATGAAATTGGTTACCGGGCTCATTTCTTTTTGGGAGATGGTTCTAAAGGACTGCCTAATTTTGCTCCTTTTGATAAAATTATTGTAACTGCCGGAGCACCTTTTATTCCTGCATCATTAGTAGCCCAATTAACATCGGGCGGTGTAATGATTATTCCGGTAGGGGACGAAAAGAATCAACGTATGGTTAGTGTAATTAAAAAAGCAGATGGCAGCTTTGATCAGATTGAATTGGACAGTTTCAGATTTGTTCCGCTAATAGGAGATAATGCCTGGTAAATAAAAAAGGCCTCCGTTGGTACGAAGGCCTTTTTTATTTACTATAATTCTTAATTACAGTTTCATGCTTAATCCAACAGTGAAGATAGCTAGACCATAACCAAGTTCAGCATTAATGCCGAATTTGTCGCTCAGGTAATAGCGCATACCTAAAGTACCGCCCCAAAGAAGGCTACTTGCCGGAGCAGCAGTTCCGATACCACTACCAGAAACTTTGCCTGAAGCAATGTTGTAACCCAAAGTTAAGGCCCCATAAGCATCCATTTTATCAGTGTTCATGAAGTGATAATACGCACGACCACCAACCAGAATGTATGAATAAGTTACTTTAACTCCAAAGCCTTCCCACTTAGAACCGGCATAACCAAGTAATCCACCAACACCGATTTTTTCGCTCATCGGAAACTCCAATTGAACCTGAAGAGGAGGAAGAGTTGCATCAGAACCGGAGTACATGAAGGCAGAACCACCAAAACCGGCACCGAAACTTAATACTTTGTTGTCACCAAATGATTGGGCTTGTGTTGCAAGGGCAGCAATGCAGAAAACTGCAACTGCTAAAAGTTTTTTTGTTGTTTTCATAAATGTTTTTTGGTTAGAAATTTTCTAAAGCAAACATAAACGGAAATACCATAAATCAAAACTATGGTTGTTAACAAAAGAATGTTAACCAAAATAAACAAGCAACGTTATCAGCGTTTTAAAAATAGACATGACTTTTATCACTCGCTAAACTACCTGTTTTTCTCGCCAGAACTTCCCATTTAATCCTGAATCGCCCTGCGAATTTCCCGGTCTGTATCCCTCCTTTTTAAATCCTCGCGTTTGTCAAATGCCTTTTTTCCGCGGGCAATCGCAATTTCTACTTTAATAAAGGCCGTTTCCGAAACAAAAAAACGAATGGGTACAATGGTTAATCCCTTTTCAGCTAATTTTTGTCTCACCTTTTTTAGTTCTGTTTTTTTGAGAAGTAATTTCCTTTTGCGCAAAGGCTCATGATTTAAATAGCCCCCGGTTTTAAACTCTGATATATGCAGGTTTTTTATAAATAAATCTTCTCCTTCAAAAACGCAATATGCTTCACTCATATTTACATGTCCGCCCCTAACCGATTTTACTTCGGTGCCCATTAATTGGATACCGGCTATAAACTTAGCAATAAAAGCATATTCGAATGAAGCCTTTCGGTTTACCAGATTCAGATTTTGTACACTGCGCTTTTTCTTTTCTTCGCTCATAAATTATTAAACAACTGCTCCAGTTTGCTTTTCTTAAGTATTTTCTGACCCGTTTCACCCGATGCAATCAACCTGCCTTCTACCCTTGCCTCAAAGCTGCAGATGATCTCATTTTTTTTTACACTTTTTAGCTTCGCTTCAAAAACAACTTCGCTACCCACTAATGCCGGGGCATGATGGTTTACGCGTAAGAAAGTTCCAATCCCTTCTTCATCGGGTTCTTTCATCTCTAACACAAATAACCGACAGGTCCACTCCGCATCTCGGCCTAAAGAAAATGTGGCATATACAGGATGCACCTGCCCCGAGTCAAAAAAAGCGGTATCCTGCGGAGCCACCACATACTTATAAATTTTCATATCTCCCGGGTGAAACGGATTTATCATGATTTTACAATCATTACAGGTACATTTACAATATGCCGAACCTCATCAGCTGTGCTTCCAAAGATAATATCTTTAATTCCTTTGTGACCGTGCGCTCCCATTATCACTAAATCGCAATTCTGCTGACTTACAATTTCGGCAATTTTTTTCACTGGGCTCCCGAAGTCAAGAAAGGTCTCACATTGATATCCTAATTTGCCCAGAGCTGAACAATAACCGTTAAGTAAATCCATATCGGCTTTTGTTTCCATATCAATAATTTCCTCACCCATCATTCGTGCCCCGGCCGATTCAACTATATGAATCAACAGGTATTTGATTGACTTCCCTCCAATGGAGGTTGCATATTCAATGATTGTCTTTTCGGATCCTGTAAAATCTAAAGCAACCGCCACTTTACTAAATGATTTAGGTTGCAAATGGCTAAGCTCACCTATACTTTCATGAGGCAGTTTTCTGATTTCCTCTTTTCGTTTTACCATCGGGAAAAAGATGACATAACCCAACAGCATTGATACTGCCAAAATTACCAACCCCAATAATCCTTTCCATACAAATGCAATACTTTCGCTGGTAAATACAGGGATAGTTTCACTTATAACCAACCGGATATTTAGTGCCACAATAATAAAAGCTACCAGCCAGGCAAGCCATTTTACTCCGGGTTTTACATAAAACTCGCGCATGTATTTTTTATCACTTACCAAATGAATAAGCGGGATTATTGCGAACCCTAATTGTAAACTCAAAATCACCTGACTTAACACCAGCAACTCGCCAAGATTCTCCTCTCCCATGACTAAAATAGTCAGTGCTGCAGGAATAATTGCAATGAGGCGGGTAATAATTCTGCGCACCCAGGGTCTGATACGCAGGTTAAGGTATCCTTCCATTACAATTTGCCCGGCTAAGGTGCCGGTAATGGTTGAACTTTGTCCGGCAGCAATAAGCGCAATAGCAAATAAGGCCGGGGCAAGTGTACCAAAGAGGTTTTGAAGCAGTAAATGTGCATCCTGAATTTCGGCCACCTGATTTAAACCCTGAGTATGAAAGGCGGCAGCAGCAAGAATAAGAATAGAAGCATTAACAAAAAAAGCAAGATTAAGGGCAATAGCCGAATCGATAAGGTTGAATTTTAATGCCTGTTTAATTCCTTCCATTTCCCTGCTGAATTTGCGCGATTGCACCAAAGATGAATGCAGGTATAAATTATGGGGCATTACCGTTGCTCCTATGATACCAATGGCAATATACAATGACTTATTCTCTAAAAACGAGGGAACAAATCCCTGAATAATTTCTGCACCATGAGGTTTTACAATTAACATTTCAAGAATAAAAGCCAATCCTATAATACTTATGAGTGCAATTATGAAAGCTTCCATTTTGCGAATGCCCTTATTCATGAGAAATAACAACACAAATGAATCGAGAATAGTGAGTGCCACGCCCCACAACATCGGAAGTCTGAATAATAAATTTAACCCGATGGCCATTCCAATTACCTCGGCCAAATCAGTGGCGGCAATGGCAATTTCAGCCAATACATATAAACCAATATTGACCGGTGCCGGATAAGTCTGCCTGCTGGCCTGTGCCAAATCAAGTCCGCGCACTATACCTAATCGAGCACTAAAACTTTGTAACAACAGCGCCATGAGGTTCGACATAAGCAATACCCATATAAGCTGATAACCGAATGAGCTTCCTCCGGCAATATCGGTTGCCCAGTTACCCGGATCCATATATCCTACACTTACCATATAAGCCGGGCCAAGAAATGCCAGCAGTGTCTTAAAAAAACTCCTGCTCTTTGGAATGGTTACCGATTCATGAACTTCGGCCAGTGACTTGTGCTGCTCAGACATGGATTCAAACCTCCGATACTAAAATATTTTTTGCCACTTCATTACTCACCAGAATTTTTGTCCCTTTATCAACCATCAACACCATACTTCGGTCAAATTCATGAACTTCATGAATCTTTATTTTTTTCCCTAAACTCAACTCCATCTTATTTAAATGCTGAAGAAACGAAACCGAATGCTCTTTAACACCCGACATAACCACCTGTGTATTTTTTTTGCATTCGACCAGCGGAGTGAGTTTCTGGTTTTTTATAGTACCGTCTTTTCTCGGAATCGGGTCACCGTGCGGATCAACGGTCGGATAGTTTAAAAAGGCGTCTAACTTTTCAATCAGATTATCCGATTGAATATGCTCCAGTTGTTCAGCTACTTCGTGCACTTCATCCCATCCGAATTTAAGTTTGTCAAATAAAAACACCTCCCACAACCGGTGTTTTCGCACGGTACCAATAGCTACCTTTCTCCCTTTTTCGGTAAGATTCACTCCCTGATACTTTACATATGAAATCAGCTTTTTGTCTGAAAGTTTTTTTAACATATCAGTGACCGATGCCGCCTTGGTTTGCAATAACTCGGCAATAGCATTGGTGGTCACACTTTCGGGGTGTTTCTGCTGCGAAAGATGATAAATAGTCTTCAAATAATTTTCTTCGGTAAACGAATACATGCGACAAATATAGCCTATTTTTAGATAAGCCTAAAAATAGTTTTAGCGGTTAAAATATTTACCTTTGCCTGTATTGATAAACAACCCGATTATGTTAAAGAAAATATGGAGTTACATTACCTTTTGGAAGCCACAGGATGACCATGGGAATGGATACCTCAAAGCCATGCATACCATTAATAAAATTTCAATTGTAGTTTTCCTGATTGCCCTTATGGTTATGCTTACCCGCATATTGATGGCCTGAATATCCTGAATATAATTGTGATTCGCTTTAAAACACCACAGCTGTTACCCAAATTTTTACTTTTACCTGTAATGGTAATTATGTATGCCCTCATGGCTAAAAATGCCACCGGCCAGCATCTTTCGGTGAGTTTAAATACAAGCATCAAAAATGATATTTTCGAAAAATCACTAAACCCGCTTCCTGTTTTCAAATTAAGCAACAGTGAAATGGAAATGACCGAAGCCGAGGGAAGAAAGGAACCTGTAAAATTCAAAGCTGTTTTGCCTGCTATTCCCGCAGCAAGTGATACTTCCTATTTTTTCCTCTATTTCGGAGCTAATATTCATAAAAATCATGGCGGGTATATCGCGGTGGTGGTTATAAATTCATGTAACCGAAAAGACCCCATACTGTATGTTGACCGCAATCTGAATTATAATTTTACAGATGACGGGGAGCCATTGCTATTTAAACGCGGGGATGCAGAACTTGTAATAAATCTGGTGAACCCTTCTGATTCATTGGCCAATTTATCATACCGAATAACCCGGTTTAATCTGGTGGGCAAAGACCATTATCGCGATATGATGGATGAGTTTTACCGCATGCAGGAAAAATCAAGAGTTTTCAGAGGACTGCGTTGTTCGTTCAGAGAGCAGCGATATAACTGCAAAGGGGGAACGTACTATTCATCCCTTGATTCCATAACCATTGGATTGATGGATGTAAATTGCAACGGGGTATTTACCGATGCCGGAGTAGATAAAATTCTTGTAGCTGATGCAGGTGCACCTTTTCTTCCTACCGAAACCGGTTTTGGTGCAAGCCTGATGCCTGAAAAAAAAGCTGAAGTACTTGTGGAATTTAAAAACACCCAGTACCGCATTACTAAAATTGATCCTTACGGAAATTCAATCGAAGTGGAGCGAATTCCTGACGAACTAATTACCTTAAAACTGGCTGAAGGAAGTAAAGCCCCTAAGATAATTTTTACCAAAGCGAGCGGAAGAAAATTTAAACTTAACCGCTACAGGAGGCAATCTGTTTATCTCTATTTTGTGCGTTTCCCTTATGAAAATTTCACCGAAGATACTACGGCATTTGTGGCGTTAAGAAAGAAATACCCGAAGCTTAAATTAGTGTGGATTCATTACGGGGGAAATCCCAAATCGTTGCAAATTATTGCCGGACTCCCTAATGTAGATTGGTATTGCGCATACTCCAACCGGAACATTAATAAATTAGTGGGCATAGGGCATTTCCCAATGGGTATTTTGCTCGAGAAAAAACGAAAGGTGAAAAAATTTGATATTAGCCCTCAGGAAGTTGAAAAATATTTACCTCAAAACTAAACCCTCAATCCCAATTAACTGTCTGTGTTATTGATTTACGAAAAGACTATATTCGTGCCGCCCAAAAATTTTATGAAACTTAAACATTATTACTTTTTTATATTATTCTTATTTGCAAACCTATACGCTCTTGCCCAATCGGGAGAGATACGGGGGTTTGTATATGATAAAGCCACTGCCGAACCTATGGGGTTTGTAACTGTATTTATACAGGGCACATCAAATGGAACAGCCACCGATTTAACCGGATTTTTTAGTTTAAGTAAATTAAAGCCCGGCTCTTATATATTGGTAATCATTGCCATGGGGTACGACACCCTTAGTCATCATTTTGATATTTCAGATAAAAAAGTAATTAATACATCCTTTTACATTACGGCCCGTTCAAGGCAATTAAAAGAAGTCAGTATATCGGCCGAGAAGCAAAAACTGCAAACTCAGGTAGAGATTTCAAAAATTACCATTACACCCAAAGACCTGAAATATATCCCTACCGTTGGTGGTGAGCCTGATCTTATCCAGTACCTTCAGGTTTTACCGGGGGTTACTTTTAGCGGAGACCAGGGCGGTCAGCTTTATATACGTGGCGGCCCCCCCATTCAAAATAAAATGCTGCTTGACGGAATGGTGATTTATAATCCGTTCCATTCTATTGGTCTTTTTTCGGTTTATGATGCCGATATTATCCGCAGTGCCGATGTGTATGCCGGGGGATTTAACTCTCAGTATGGCGGAAGAGTATCGGCAGTGGTTGATGTGCAAACCAGGGAAGGAAATAAAATAAAACCATCTGGAAAATTTGCCGTCAACCCGTTTACATCTAAGGTATTACTTGAGGGGCCTTTAAAAGCATATAAAGAAGGAGAAGCAACCGCATCGTACATATTGTCATACAAAACATCGTATCTGGATAAAACTTCAAAGATGTTTTACAATTATGCCGACACGAATGGTTTGCCCTATCATTTCGATGATTTCTACAGCAAAATTTCTTTTGTGGCGCCTAACGGAAGCAAAACAAATTTTTTCGGATTTAATTTCAGTGACCGGGTAAATTTTTCAACTACCAATTATGGCTGGAATGCTTTTGGAATGGGCGGCAACTTTTCTATTATTCCGGAAGGTAGCAGCACGCTGATAAATGCTGTGGTAGCCTACTCAAAATATGGAATGGATCAAAAAGAAGCCGATTTAAAACCTCGTTTCAGCGATATAAGCGGGTTTAATGCTTCCTTAAATTTTACCTATTATCTGGGTAAGGACGACATGAAATACGGAATTGAAATGGAAGGATTCCGTACCAGCTACAAAACCTTCTCTACAGGAAATTTACCGGTGGAGCAATATGAAAACACCAGTCAACTGGCTGCATATATGAAATATAAACTTACGGCAGGAAGGGTTTTAATAGAGCCCGGTGTACGTTTTAATTATTATGCCTCACTTGGGAACAAATCTATTGAGCCGCGTTTAGGTTTAAAATGGAACGTAACCAGCCGCATCCGTGTTAAAGCCGGGGCCGGAATTTATTCTCAGAATCTTATTGCGGCCGTTTCAGACCGCGATGTGGTAAACCTGTTTTACGGATTTCTTTCAGGACCCGATAACCTGCCCACCACCTTCAAAGGAAAACCTGTAAAAAACTACCTGCAATGGTCGCAACAGGGAGTTTTAGGGGCCGAAATTGAACTAGGCAAACACGGACTTATAAACGTGGAGGGATTTTGGAAACACTATCCGCAACTCATTAATGTAAACCGGGATAAAATCTACGATGACGTTCCACAGTACTTTAATAAACCGGCTTATTTGCGTACCGATTTTATTGTAGAAACAGGAAATGCCTATGGCGGTGATATCAGCTACCGCTACGAATATAAAAAACTTTACCTGTGGGCGGTTTACTCCCTCACATTTGTGGAGCGTACCGATGAATTAAGAACTTATTTCCCAAGCTTTGACCGCAGGCATAACGTAAACCTTGTTGGTTCCTACACCTTTGGAAAAGAAAAGCAATATACAATAAACCTGCGTTGGAATCTGGCATCCGGTTTTCCGTTTACCCAAACCCAGGGTTATTACATGCAAATTCCGTTTGGCGGCATTTCTACCGATTACACTAATCAGAACGGAAACCTTGGCATTCACTATGCCGATTACAACAACGGGCGCCTTCCGTACTACCACCGGTTAGATGCTTCGGCCGAAAAAAGAATCACGTTTAAGAACAAAACCAAAATGGCCATTATTGCCAGCGCAACCAATGTTTACAACCGCGAAAACATTTTTTACTTTGAACGGGTGACCAACAGACGCATCAATCAGCTGCCAATTATGCCCAGTCTGGGGATAAATTACACCTTTTAAGCGCGATTGACATTTCTACTTTTGAATAAGTAGTAATCAATCCGTTTCATGCTTATACGTTTCAAAAGGCTGTTACCCGTGCTGCTTATGCTGGCTTTTGGAGCCTCAAAAGCACAAATAACCCAAACTCAGGATCACCAAATCCGGTTTTACAACAAAGGAATCGAACTGTTTGATAAGGAAAAATTCGGTGCTGCTCAAAGGCAGTTCAGTATTTTTCTCGACAAATGCGATGACCCGCTCCTGAAAATTAATACCGAGTATTACATTGCCACCTGCGCTTTGGAATTAATGAATCCGGATGCATTAACCATGTTTACACGCATCATAGAAAAATACCCTGAAAGTCCGAAAGCTAAAGCATCGGCTTATCAATTAGGAAGGTATTATTTCAGGCAAAAGGAATATCGCAATGCCCTTGAACAAATGGAAACGGTTGATACCGGGTTCCTTTCTCCCGAAGAAGTATCGGAATATAATTTTATCATTGGCTACTGCCACTTCAGAAAAGACAATTTCGCACAGGCAAAACTGGCTTTTGCAAAAACCACCGAAATAAAGAACAAATACTACTTCCCGGCCAACTATTACTACGGTTTTCTGCTTTACAACGAGTCGGACTGGGACAATTCCCTTAAACATTTTGAACGGGTAACCACTTCAAAAATTTATGGCCCTGTAGTTCCTCTGTATATTGCCCAGATTTACTACATCAAAGGGCAATACAATACACTCATCTCGTATGCCGATACAATAACTAATAAAGAAATTGTAAACGATGTGGCATTAGTGCTGGCGCAGGCTCACTACGAAGCAGGAAATTTTGAAAAGGCTCAAACCTATTTCGAAAAATATAAGGCTACTAATAAACCAATGACCAATCAGGAAGTTTATAAAATGGCCTACACCTTTTACCAGAATAAAAATTACGATAAAGCCTATCTGGAATTTCAAAAAGTAGCCGAGGGAAACGATACTCTGGCTCAATACGCCAGTTTTAATCTGGCCGATTGTTATCTTAAACTCGGTAAAAAACAAAATGCGCGGCTTGCCTTTGAACGCGCCCACCACCTGGGATTCATTGAAGACGTAACTTCCGAAGCCTTATTTAATGCCGGGAAATTATCCTACGAATTATCTTTTCACCAGCAGGGAAGCAAGCAGCTTGTTGAATTCATAAACACCTACCCCGAACATAAAAATGCAGATGAAGCCAAAAAAGTACTAAGCGATCTGTTGCTGAACACCAAAAACTATAAGCAGGCCATTCCGGTTCTGGAAAGCATAAAAGTAAAAAACAACGATATTAAAATGGCTTACCAGCGGGTAACCTACTACCAGGGCGAACAGGAATACCTCGATAATAATTTTGCGGAAGCAAACCGTTTGTTTGCCAAATCGGCCGAATACAACTTTGATAAAAAGCTGTACTCGCTGGCAAATTTCTGGCTGGGCGAAATGCTTTACAAAGAAGGTAAATATTCCGAAGCTGAAAGCAAGTTCAATATTTGTTTAAACTACTACCCAAGCGAAATTAAAGACACCAAATACCTTTCTCTTTGCTATTACAATATTGCTTATTGTGAATTCAAGACCGAACATTACGGAACAGCTGCTTCCAGTTTCGAAAAGTTTAAAGATTTGGAAAGTGCTTATGGAAAGCAGCCGCAACTGTTTCTGGATGCGTGTGTGCGCATTGGCGATTGTTATTTCCAGACTAAAAGTTATGGCAAAGCAATGGATGCTTATGAATATGCAGTAACAAAAAATGCAGCAGCCAGCGATTATGCCCTTTATCAGAAAGGAATGATTGAAGGCATACTGAACAAACCTGACGATAAAGTAAAATCCATGCGAACGATTACCAGTAAATATCCCCGCTCAGGATTTATTGATGATGCCTTATTTGAAATAGCAAATACGCGGTTGCAACAGGAAGAGTATCCAAGTGCAATCCGGGAGTTTGAATATATCCTCTCTGAATACCCAAACAGTATTCACACCCGCAGAGCCCGTTTGAGTTTGGGTTTGGTTTACTACAACAAACACGAGGATGATAAAGCTCTGGAACAGTTTAAAAAGGTGGCCGAACTGTATTCTAAAACCGATGAAGGCAAAGAAGCATTAAATACCATTCGTGCCATTTACGTAGCCCGCGGAGAAGCCGATTTATATTTTGACTATTTAAAAACCATCCCCGGTGCGGCAGCCAGTTTATCTGAAGAAGATTCTGTTTCTTACCAATCGGCACTGGCAGTGTACCAAAAGGGAAATTGCTCTAAAGCGATTCCCTCCTTTTCTAAATACCTGCGCAGTTTTCAGGAAGGTTATTTCAGAACTCAGGCCAGTTTTTACAGAGCTGAATGCCTTTACAAAGACAAGTCATACGATTCGGCCTTTGCCGATTACCAATACGTATTACAGCAACCCCGAAATGAATTCAGTGAAATATCGGCCCGCAAGGCAGCGGTTATTCAATACCTGAAAAAAGATTATAACTACGCCCTGAGTTATTACATGCTGCTCGAAGAGCTTGCTCAGAACAAAGAAAATCAAATGGTGGCTTATCTGGGAGAATTACGAAGCAGTTACCGCCTCATGAAATTTGACACCAGCTTTCTGGCAGCAAAAAAACTGGTAAACTTTACCGAAAGCACTAAAGAAGCTTTAACAGAAAGTCATTTAATTCTCGGAAGAATTTTCCTTGAAAATTATAACCAGCCCGATTCGGCTAAACCGGAGTTTGAATATGTGCTGAAGGAAACCCGAAATGTAAATGCTGCCGAAGCAAAATACAATCTCGCTTATATAGCCTATTTGAAAAACGATTTGAAAAATTCGGAAAAAATCATTTTCCAGTTGTCAGAAGATTTTTCGACTTATGAATACTGGCTTGCAAAAGGCTATTTGCTGCTGGCCGATGTTTATTTACAGAAAAACGATGCCTTTCAATCGAAAGCAACGTTGCGAAGCATAATTGAAAACTACAAAGGTGAGGATTTGAAAAAGGTAGCCATTGATAAACTGGCCGCGATTGAGGCAAAAGAAAAAGCCGAAAAAGAATTAAAGGATAAACAACAAAATCAAACGGAGGAGTAACAGATATGAAATTATATTCAATTCAAATTTGCCTTTTTGCTTTTGTTTTCGCATTGATAGGAAATGCAAACAGAGTTGCAGCACAGGATACCCTCAGGTCGGATAATATTGTGCTTATCTCTACACCTTCGGTGGTAATTGCCAATGCCATTAAAGAAAAAACACTACCCAATCCGGAGGTGCCGGCTACCAAAGCTCCTGAATTATCTTACACAGGGGTTCCCGGATTGCAATTAGGAATAAAACCTTCAATCAATCCGGTCAAACCAATGATGATTGGAAGCAACTCGTACACAAAACTCAAAAACAATTACACCAAACTGGGATTTGGTAATTACAGTTCGCCTTTGATAGAGTTTTATATGAACAGCCTGCGCTCTCGCAGTTACCATGGCAATGTATTTTTCAAACACTATTCGGCTAAAGGCGATGAAGCATACAACAATTTCAGCGATAATCAGCTGGGAGGTGAAGTGAAAAGATTCTTTAAAAAGAGTACCCTGAGTATGCAGGGAAATTACCAGCGCAATGGCTTCCGGGCTTATGGTCTTCCTGACAGTATTACTGACAAAAACAACCCGTTTTTTATTGACCCCGCCAAACGCATTTTAAGTACCTTTAACCTGAGCGGCAAACTGAGCAATGTACAGCACGACAGTGCCTCTACCCGATACGATATCGGATTAAATTATTATTTGTTTAATGGCTCCTCTTATAGTTCCGATCCTAAAGAACATGATTTACTCATTGATGGAAATTTTTCAAAACTGATTCAGGGTGTACATCATGTTGAATTATATACCGGGCTAAATGTAGTGAGCAACAGTTATCCGTTTACGCGTACTTATTTCCGGTTTAATCCGGTGTACAACCTCAGCATTCAGTCTAATTTACACATGAAATTAGGAATGAATACTACTTACTATAAAGACGATGCTAACAGCGGATTTTATCCCTTTCTGGTGGTGGATACCCGATATGAGCTGATTCCTAAAAAAACCATTTCATTTGTTGGAATAACCGGAGACGTTATAAAAAATACCAATAGAACCGTATTGGGTGAAAACCGGTTTACCGATCCCATAGGAAGTGTAAATACTGCACTAATCCCGAATCCGTCTCAGCCTGTTTTTACCAATACCCGTTATACTCAAATGTACTTTGGGCTGAAAGGTAACCTGTCATCAACCCTGGGTTATTTAGTGCGATATAACTACCGTACAGCAAAAGACATGTTGTTTTTTGTAAATGATTATTCATACAGCCGGGGAGCAAATTTTACAGCAGTTGCCGCAGATGCTAAAATTACCACCATTACCGCAGAAATCAATTACCAGTTCTCGGAAAAAATACGACTGGCAGCCACCGGAAATATATACGGCTACAAGGTTTCAGGGCTAAGTAAAGCCCCGCAATTGCCTACCAGCGATCTTCGTTTGAATGGCACATATAATATCGGAGACAAATTTTTACTCAAAACCGATATTTATTTTATGAATCAGCGGTATGCCTACATTGCCGACCCTATTTCCTCGCCTGCCGGGAAATTTGAAAAAATGAAAAGTTTACTCGATTTGAATATGGGAATTGATTACAGATACAACAAAACCGTATCCCTTTTCTTGAATGTCAACAATATAACTGCAAACAGGTATATGCGCTGGTACAATTATCAGGTATATGGAATAAACGTACACGGAGGGCTTGCCTTTACATTATAAGCCTCACATGTTCAAAACTTTGGTATAAACTGTAAAAAGCAAAATTGTTTGTCAATTAGTTTTCAGATATTTTTACCTCGTTCAGTACACTGAAAAATGGCGAATTCTGAGATAAGTACTTTTATACGCGAACTGCTTTATGATTACGATTGCGTAATTATACCCGGCTTTGGTGGCTTAGTAGGCCAGCCACAGGCGGCAACCGTTAATCCTGTATCGAAACAATTATTTCCTCCGTCAAAAAAGATTGCTTTCAATCAAAACCTGCAACATAATGACGGGTTGCTCACCAGTTATATTAGCAGAAAAAAATCGTGCTCTTATGCCGAGGCCTTACTTGCCGCTAACCGATTTACTCAGGAAATTCAGAAACTGCTGCAGGCAAACCAGAATATTGTAATTGACGGTGTAGGCTCATTCAGAATTGATGCAGCCGAAAAATTAATTTTCTCTCCCGAAAAAACAGACACTTTCTTATATGAGAGTTTCGGACTAAAACCTGTGGCAGCTATTCCGGTTACTGTGGCTGCTGAGAAAGAAAACAAAGCTCCCAAAATTATTGAACGGGCAGATACCGTGGCGCCTTTGCTCATAACCGAACCAACTAAACCTGTTGTAGCTGAAACTCCTGCAGAAAAAGCTGAAAAAGTTCGTAAGAAAAAACTTGGCGCACCATTCATCATTGCATCATCAGTGGTGGTGTTGTTTTCGTTTTTCACCATGTTTTTGGCCAGCTATAATATTCAACTGCCTTTCTTACAAAACGACAGCAGCCAAACATCGTCATTTGCCAATACCACCTATGTGCATACCAAACCTGTTACAGAGGTAAAAACAGAACCAAAAGCCACACTTACCGAAGAGCAAACACAAACCCAGCAAGCTATTAATGAAATAAAGCCCGAGCAACATACAGTTGCAACCACACCTGTTACGGAAAACGAACCGATAAAAACAACAGAAGTAAAAAAAGACGTTACCACCCCTGCTGAAACGACTTCCGGTCAATTGCCATTTACCCGGGAAGAAGATTTAGCTGAAGGTTACTACGTAATTGCCGGAGCATTTTACTATGAGAAAAATGCTGTAAAAATGCTCGACAAACTAAAAAGCAATGGATACACCGAAGCCATGTTTGCGGGAAAAACAGCAGAAACGCAATTGCTGCGCGTGGCTTACCTTCGGGTTGATTCAAGGCTGGAAGCAGAACGCGAATTGAACAAAATACGCGGAGAAAAAAATCAGGATGCATGGGTTTTACATCTTCGTCACCGATAGATACAATACCAAAACTATGTTCAACACGTTAACACAAGTGTATGACAACAATAAGTGCCCAACAACAAAAAGCTGAAAGAGCCCATAAAATTACCAGTATGGTAATTACGGTGGTGTTTCATGCCCTTTTAATAGGGTTACTGGTTACCTTGTTTTTGCGTCCGCCAAATCCTCCATTAGGACACGAAGAAACCATGATGGAAATAAGCTTGGGTGAACCCGATCAGGGAGGCCCCGACAATACCCCGGCTGCCGAACAACCGGAAGTAACCGCAAGTGCACCTCAAACTACCGATGAAGAAAATATATTAACCAGCGATGCAGAAGAAGCTCCTGTAGTTAAAACTAATCCCGAGAAAAAGAACCCTGTTGAAAAAACACAAACTACCACCAATACCGAAGAACCGCAGCCAAAAGTGAATACCAAAGCTTTGTTTCCCGGAAGTCGTACTAATGGCGACCCCAACTCACAAGGCATGGGCGATGGTGATGTGCCCGGAAATCAGGGCGACCCCAATGGCTCGGAAAACGGAGATCCGGATGGAGTTGTGGGAGGCAGCGGCCATTTAAAAGGTCGTAACCTCAAGTATAAACCCCAATTTAACTGCAATTCAAAAACTACCGGACGTGTAATGGTAACCATTTATGTTGACCGCAATGGAAATGTAACCAAGGCTGAGCCGGGAGGAAGAAACTCAACCACCACCGATCCTGAATTATGGGAATGTGCCCGAAGGGTAGCCATGCAAATCAAATACAACCCCAAACCCGATGCTCCCAGCCTGCAGGTAGGTACCATCCCTATTGAATTCAACTACAAACCGTAGTTCCAATTTAATTTTATCGTAAAAGTTCCCTGCTCCTTGCAACATTAAGAAGGCAGAGTGTTTTCTTTGCAAACAGATGAATTATTCCGAAACACTCGAATATTTATTTAGTCGCCTGCCTATGTTTACACGCATTGGTGCCGCTGCCCTAAAACCCGATCTTACCAATACCATTGCGCTATGTAGTTTACTTGGCAATCCGCAACATAAATTTAAAACCATCCATGTGGCCGGCACTAATGGAAAAGGTTCGGTTTCACATATGCTTGCCTCGGTACTTCAAAATGCCGGATACAAAACCGGTCTCTACACCTCTCCTCACCTCAAAGATTTCAGAGAACGTATTCGTATAAACGGGGCGATGATTCCGCAACAATATGTAATTGATTTTGTACATAAACATAAAGCCGCCTTTGAACAGATACAGCCATCGTTTTTTGAAATGACTGTTGCTTTATGCTTTGATTATTTTGCTCACGAAAACGTAGAAATAGCTGTTATTGAAACCGGACTTGGCGGGCGACTTGATTCAACGAATATTATTGCACCCGAACTGAGCGTTATCACCAATATTGGCTGGGATCACACCGATTTACTTGGCGATACACTGGCTAAAATTGCGAGCGAAAAAGCCGGTATAATTAAACCTCATACCCCTGTTGTCATAGGAGAAACACAACCCGAAACAAAACAGGTTTTTCTTGAAAAAGCAGAACAGGAAAGTGCTCCCGTATTTTTTGCCGATGAACAGAACAGGTGTACCGAAATCTCTTTTGCAGGATCGGGCCTTTCGTGTACCATTACAGTAGACAGCCAAATTAAATACCGCAATTTATTTTGCGAACTGGGCGGAATGTATCAGCAAAAAAACATCATTACCGTGATTGAATCCGTTCATCAGTTGCAACAAAAGGGTTTCGAAATTGGCACTACGCACTTATATCAGGGACTTGCTCAGGTAAAAAAACAAACCGGCCTTGCAGGACGATGGCATCAGTTAGGAGACAACCCTTTAATAATATGCGATACCGGTCATAATGTAAACGGGATGGAATATGTAGTAAAACAACTAAAGGTATTGCCTTACAAAAAACTGCATATGGTAATAGGGATGGTGAAAGATAAAGACATTACCAAGGTATTGGCTCTGCTGCCACCTAATGCATGCTACTATTTTACACAGGCTGATTTACCCCGCGCATTAGATGCAAACCTGCTGCAAAAGGAAGCATCGGTTTATGGCCTGAAAGGTGTAGTAGTGTCAAAAGTGAGCGATGCCCTGCAAGCCGCTAAAAATAATTCCACACCCGAAGATTGCATTTTTATTGGAGGAAGCACCTTTGTTGTGGCAGAAATCATTTAATTTGAAACTTATGAAGAAAATTGCATTTGCACTGGCTCTTATTTTATCGGCAGGAGTTGTAGGTGCCCAACAAACTATTTCAGGTACACACACGTATACCTATACTCCCGAATCGTCACTGCAAATTGAAGAATTGGAAGACGGACGTCTGAGTGTAAGCATAGAGCGAGGTAAAAACATGGTATTTACCTACGAATTTCGCAAAAAAGACGACCCTGCCATTGCCGATGATGAATACACCATGCGCATTATTTTTGAAGTGCCGCTTGGAGGCACAAGTTTTAAGTACGATGCCAAAGACATTAAAATAGTATTGATGAAAGGATGTTTTTGTACCGACAGAGGATACCATCGCATTGTTTCGGGTTATGTGTCGGGAGAAAAAACCTGCAAAGGCTGGAAAGTAAAATGGAAACTGGAAACGAAAACAGTGCCGGAAAGTGAAGGAAACAACTGGAACAGCGAAACAAAAAAACCGGCCAGCTTTATTCGTCCGAAAGCCGTTAAACAAAAGGGAAAAACTAATTGAACATTAAAATATTTACTGACGGCTCATCTAGGGGAAATCCGGGTCCGGGTGGATACGGTGCTGTGCTGATATATGGCAAACACCGAAAAGAACTGAACGCAGGTTATAAAGAAACCACCAACAACCGCATGGAACTAATGGCAGTGATTGCCGCATTAAAAGCACTTACCCGAACAGGATTGCACATTGACATTTATACCGACTCGAAATACGTGTGTGAAGCTGTAGAAAAAGGGTGGTTGTTTGGATGGGAAAAGAAGAGTTTCAAAGACAAAAAAAATCCGGATTTATGGATGCAGTTTTTACCGCTCTACCGAAAACATCATATTAAATTTCATTGGATAAAAGGCCATGCCGGACACCGGGAAAATGAACGATGCGATGTGCTGGCCACATTTGCTGCCGATAATGGCCCCTGGAAAGAAGATACAGGGTTTATTTCACAGACATAACATCAAATTCAACCCGATTTTACCGTTCAATCACAAATCCGTTAAAAATAGTAAGCGGAGTTTCAATTACGTCTACCTTATCTACATGAGCCAGCATAGGACCATCCTTACACCAGTTTACAAATGCCATTACGTCTTCTTCGTCTCCGGTTGCATGAATAAAAACGGTGCCTTCGGGCCGGTTGCGTACCATGCCGGTAATTCCTAATTCAAGGGCCCTTTTTTGAGCACTTTGCCGATAATATACCCCCTGCACTTTTCCAAAAACCTCTATGGTAACCGTTTTTAATCCCATTGGTGTTTTGATTTTAAATATTGAAGAAACTGATTACAACTGCGATGTAAAATAGTATAGCAACTTTCAAAACCATCTAAATCTCCATACCACGGGTCGGGAACTTCTGCCCCTTTTTCTGCTAAATCAAATTCTCGCATTAAATAAATGCTTGCGCGTGCTCCGGCTGTTTTCTTTTTTACTACTTCCCGGTAGTTTTGATTATCCATTACAAGAATATAATCAAATGCTTCCCAATCCTTTTCTTTAAAAGACCGTGCCCTGTGCGTTAGCTGAATAGCGTGTTTTAAAGCTGTCTTTCTCATTCGCTCATCGGGCAATTCCCCGATATGATAAGAATTGGTACCGGCCGAGTCGCATGCCACCTTTTGATTCCATTTGGCATCTTCTATCATACGCGCAAAGATGCCCTCGGCCATTGGCGAGCGACAAATATTTCCTAAACATACAAATAGTACCTGAATCATTACTGCAATAATAAAGAATGCGCAGCAAAGGGATAAAAAGAATTGTAAATTGCAGCCCATGCTGAAACGGGGGGGAATTATCCTTTTAATTATTATCAGAATCATGTCGGTGGCAAAAGCCCAGGACAGTACCCGTTTTTTATATCGTTTTATACATGACGGCCACTTAGGAATAGCTGTTAATGACTTACCGGGTTTTATTTGGGCACACAGCGATAAAAATAAAAATATTTATGGCCCCGGCAATTCATTTGAATTGCAATTCATCAAAAAAACAAGCGGAACCAGCGCGTGGGAAATAAAGTACAAATTGCCCCGCATAAGTGTTTCGTTTTTATACAGCGATTTCGGGAAACCTAATCTTACCGGAAAAGCCTATTCCGTTATTCCGCAATTTGAATTTGGTGTGATCCGAAAACCAAATGCTGAACTGAATTTTAAACTCGGCACCGGATTAGGTTACCTTACAAAAATTTTTGATGCACAGGATAATTATAAAAATACAACTATTGGTTCTCCGTTAAATCTTGCTTTCCAGGCCATGCTGGTTTACCATCACCGGGTATATAAAAATATTGAGCTCAATGCCGGCTTCGGACTAATGCATTTCTCCTGTGGCAATATCCGGTTGCCCAACCTTGGAATTAATTACCCATCGGCATCGGTTGGATTTAGTTATTTTCTCAGCAATCCATACCTGCGCCAGATTCCGAAAATGGATAGCCTGCATCAAAAAATGGATACGGTAAAAAAATGGGGGTACTACTTTTTTGGAGGCTGGGCTTACAAAGAACAGGGGAACGAACGATTCCGCAGATTTGATGTGTTTACCCTTTCGTCAAATTTACAATACAAGGTGAGTATGCGCAGTACATGGCTTACCGGAATAGATGTATTTTATGACAAATCGTATTTTTATTTAAGTACCCCCGACTTGCAGAATTACACCAGTACCCGGATAAAAGATAATATTCAGGCGGCAGTTACAGTGGGGCATGAAATAAAAGCAGGCAGGGTGAGTATGATTACACAATTAGGAGTTTATGCCTATTATCCGCATAAAGTAAAAAAAGCGATCTATGAACGTATCGGACTAAAAACTGAAGTATATAAAGGTTTTTTTATCGGCAGTTTTCTCAAAACTCATTTTATGCAGGCCGATTTTGTAGAATGGGTCGCAGGGTATCAGTTTTATCATAAATGAAGAAGCAGATTAGTATATTTTTTTACCTCTTTATATCATTTACGCTGAGTACATGCACCGGTGAACAAATGGATGATTGCATTACCTCAGCCGGGAAAAAACGAACTGAAACACGTTACCTTTCTAACTTCACCGATATTCATGCAGGAAATTATTTTGACATTTACCTAAAACAAGATCTCTCCAAACCTCCTTACATAAAAATAACAGCAGGCAGCAACTTACTTGGACAAATAATTACTGACGTTGACCGCGGTGTGCTTTACCTCGATAATCAGAATGTGTGCAACTGGGTACGGAGTTTTCAAAACAGAATTCCGGTTGAAATTAATGTACACACCCTTGGCATGATACATACTATTGAAGATGCAGCCGTAATCGGATCTGATTCACTTGCTCAGGGTGTAGTAACATTACTTAATGAAAGCTCAAATGACATGTATGTATATGGCAGTTTCGAATACCTAATTGTAAACCAAAAATTACAGGGGGATGTTGCTGCTGACGGAACTGCAGGTATTTTGATAGTAAATCAGGAGGGGGTTGGGAAAACTAATCTACAGGGAATTTTAGGGGCATATGTATTTGTGAATCATTACGGCAAGAATGACATTCAGGTTGATGCATTCAAAGGTCTTGAAGTATACATTTACAATTCGGGAAATGTGTATTACCTGAATCATGAGCCACTCGAATTTAAAAAGTTAGCCCGGCTTGGGACAGGTTACTGCCTTCGAAAGTGATTACAGCTTTATACAAATGTTTTTGGGCTCGGTAAAAAATCGCATGGCCTCCCATCCACCTTCTCGCCCTACACCTGAATTTTTTACTCCGCCAAACGGAGTGCGCAGGTCTCGCAGTAACCAGCAGTTAATCCAAACTATTCCGCTTTTTACTTCAGCAGCTATACGATGTGCCCGTGTTAAATTTTCGGTCCATAAGGTAGCTGCAAGTCCGTATTCAGTAGAGTTGGCAAACGCCAGTACTTCCTCTTCGGTATCAAATGGTGTTATGGTTACTACCGGCCCGAAAATTTCTTCCTGATTGGTGCGGCAGTCAAAGCTTAATCCCTCTATAACGGTAGGTGCAATAAACCATCCTTCACTGCAACGGCCTTCAGGCTTTACCGTATAGCCCCCGCACAAAACAGTTCCTCCTTCCTGTTTGGCCAGTTCAATATAGCTCATCACCTTTTCGAAATGCATTTTTGAGGCAATAGCACCAACCAGTGTACTGTCAAGCAGCGGATCGCCAATAGTGCGCGCTTTTACCTTTTCTACAAATGCCTCTTTAAACCTGGTGTAAATGCTGCGTTCAATAAAAATACGTGACCCGCACAGGCAAATTTCTCCCTGATTCAAGAACGAGGAGCGTAAAGTTTCATTGAGCATTTTATCAAAATCACAATCGGCAAAAATGATATTCGGGTTTTTGCCCCCCAATTCGAGTGAAAGCTTTTTAAACATTGGAGCGGCAGTGCGGGCTATTTCAGCGCCCGTTTTGGTGCCGCCTGTAAATGAGATGGCTTTAATTTGTTTGTGAACTGTAATAGCCGATCCCACCTTTGGCCCAAGACCGTGAACAATATTCAAAACCCCTTTAGGTAAGCCGGCTTCAATACAAATTTCCGCCAGCAGGTAAGCGGTCATGGGAGTTATCTCTGAAGGTTTGGCAACCACACAATTTCCTGATGCAAGAGCAGGAGCAATTTTCCAGGTGAACAAATACAAGGGTAAATTCCACGGAGAGATACAACCTACCACCCCAATTGGCGTTCGCAATGTGTAATTGATGGCATGACCCGGCATAGGATGAGCTTCGCTCGCAAAATGTTCAATGGCGGTACCAAAAAAACGGATATTGGAAATTGCACGGGGGATTTCACCATTTTTGGCAAGCCATTTTGGTTTACCCTGATCAATACTCTCGGCCTCGGCAAGTACATCCAGCTTTTTTTCTATCAACTCAGCAATACGCAACATAATGCGAGATCTTTTTTCGGGGGCCATTACACTCCACGAAGCAAATGCCTGCAATGCCGCCTTTGTGGCCAGTTCCACATCGCGTTCATCACTATCCGGACACAGGGAATATACTTTACCTGTTGACGGGTCAAAATTATCGAGGTAATCGCCCGAAACCGGCTCCATCAATTGTCCGTTGATATAATTTAAAATCTTTTTCATTTGTAACAATTAAAATCCCAAACCAAAACGTATTCCGTGCCTCAGTTGCCCGTATACCGTGGTAAACGAAGAAACGTAATCAATACGTAAAAACCCAGGCATAAAATCACCCAAACCAATATGCTCAATTCCTATACTTAACTCTGTGTAATTTGTGCTTTGGTTGCAAAGAAGATAATGAACATCCACCACTTCCTGCAACCGGGTTTTGCGCAGCAAAGGTAATTTATTTACCAGAAAGCCGTTAAAATGATGTTCGGCATGAGCTTCAAAAAAAGGTTTAGTGGTGCTGAACACATAATAATCGCACAACATAAATCCGGCAATGGTAGCCTGCTCCCCTCCCACGTCTCCCGGGTCTTTAAGCTTGTTAAGAGCAAATGTACGGTTCCCATTTACGTGGTAATAATCCATAAAATACATGTTGCGGGCATTGACAAACCCACCGGCTGTAATCTGATAACTGAGTGTTCCCCATAATCCCAAATGCACATCATCTTTTACCATTGCCCGTATAAAATCATAATTCACTCCGCTTCCGGCTATTTGCGAAATCCCCTTTTTGTAATACAGAGTAAGGGAAGGATATTTTGAGCCGGTAATAATTTTCTGATTTGGTCTTAAGTCGTAGGTTTGTTTAAACCTGAATACTGCACTTAATGTAACTGAAAAAGCCTGATGCGGTTTAAAGGACGGTCCGTGGTTGGCTGTATCACGCGGATCATTTGATGTAAAATCGCCATATACATCATCTACCAGTTTATAGTAAGAAGTATTTTGCAATGCATAGCGGTGCGCCCACTCTGCTTCAGTGCGCAGGTAAACTCCGTTTGTTACTTCCTTCCGGTACCCCCCACGTACAAAAACTTTCTCATAGGTTTTCATAAAATTCTGCTCATTGAGCAGCGTATAAAAAGTATTCAAAAACGGAGTGATGGGTTGCTGGTTATTAAACTGCATCACATCACTTCCACCGTTAATAAAAATACTGGTAAAGTTTTCGTTATTCAGCAATTTGTAAGCAAGCAATTTGGGATTAAAATGTCTGTTGCTAAAACCATATCTGAATGTAGGGGAAAGGAAAAAACGTTGTTTGCTTTCAGTGCGTTTGTCATAACTCATGTTCAGATTAATCACAGCCCCTTCTACCGTATTAAACTGAAAGCTGGGAGCAAGTCCGCTAATGCTCCATACTTCTTTCCGATACCTGTTTTTATATCCGTAGCCTGATACAAGCAGCGAAAAAACACCCGGTTTGTTAAATTTTTTATCAAGCGAATCGAGGTAGGTTTTTGACTCAAGAACCGTTTGCAGACTGTCCTTTTTCCGGTAATCGGTACGCTCTTCTTCTGTTAGCTTATATGGTCTGATACTGTCCCAGTATACCGAATCCTTTTTGTTCGACTCCTCCAGTACTTTCCATTGAGGGCCTGAGAATGTTTTTTTTGTAAACTCCGGTTGCAGATTGTAATTGCTGTTGATTCCCTGATAATATCCGTTGCCGCGAATACCCATTACACTAAAAGAAAAATCAAAACGGTTGGATACGGGCATCCATACCTCTTTGGTAAGCGGAGCAAATACCTGCTGAAGCCTGAGTGTATCCACAAAATCTATTTGTGCATTGGAAGTAATCACTACATTTATACTATGGAGCCGCCATTCTTTTTCTACAATATATATGTTTCCTGAAAAGCAGGGATCGTGTTTTCGCTTTGGTATAACCTGAATTTTATTAATGAGGTATCCGTCTTCAACAAAAGCACCAAGTAATTTATACCGGTAATAAAACATGGCATTGTAAGCAATGGGTGATATAAAATCGCGCTCGCTAATGGCATCAATATGCAGTTTATTCTCATAAAAATCGAACAGCATATCCGAAGCTTTGTTATAGCTGAATGCATTGTTTTTACCACTTACCCTTGACGAAATCATCTCTTCCTGAATTTTGCCGGGAACAGCGTAGTTAAATTTGGAAACCGATTCCGACAAATAAATTATTCCCTGCAGGTTGCTATCATTAGCTGCCATACCGTTTATCACTATGTTAGATGTAGGCAATCCCATAATACGTTCGGGCATTTCAATTAACCGCTGCACCCCTTTTATATACACCTGGCATGAATATGCATTAACCTGACTTTGGTAATAACTCCTTTTTTTGATGGCTTCTCTGATAATAGCGTAGGCAGGGTCTTCATCACCGGCTTTCACCGTGATAGTGTTTAATTCCATTTTTTCGGCAAATAGTTCAACATTAAGTTCAATGTCGGCCTGCTTCAATTGTATCCGTTTTTCAGTGCTTCGATAACCAAGGTAACGGAAAACAATGGTGTAATCTCCATCGGGTAAATACAAATCATATGCTCCATTTCCATTAGTAACTGTTCCCGATTGCCCCGCTTTTACATATACATTGGCATAAGGCAAAGGCTCGTGTGAAACGGCATCGGTAACCAGCCCGCGCACATGGTTTCCCCACGAAAACTGATACGAAAAAAAAAGTATAAAAACAGATAATGCGACCCGCCACATAAATGGCCGAATATACTACATGAATGGCGCACGAACACAAAGAAATAAATGAGGAATATATTGATGCAGGCGGATAACGGGTAACAAGGTGAAATTAATTCACCCCGAAAAAGGTTGAATTCCGGTTAATTCAGGCTACCAAACCGATGTAAAGCAAACTCAGTAAAAACATCGTTAAATAAATGACAAACGTCTTTATATTAAAGATGTTTCGACCGTACTGCCTTGACGGGGCAAAACCGAATCCGGTAGAACTGTTGTAACGAAGCTGCCTTCTGTTGTACATAGTGTTTTAAGAATTATTATCAGTTAGCAAATCTTTCTCAAAGCTATTCTCTTTAATACCCTGATACAACAGCGCATTTCAACATATACACAAAATAAGACACCACTATTTATAAAAAATAGACACTTTTATAACTATCTGCAAATTAAGCTTGTGAAAATATGTGCTCCGCCACTTGCAACTATGTATTAAAAAAGCCCGTCACAAGACCATGAATCCCGTGCGGCAGTTATATATTTGACTCGTTAACATTTTTATATATGAAACGAGATAATATTCTTTTTAAACTCATAAATCAGGAAGCAAAACGTCAGGAACACGGAATTGAGCTGATTGCATCTGAAAATTTTGTAAGCCCGCAGGTAATGGAAGCCATGGGCAGTGTGCTGACGAATAAATATGCTGAAGGATTGCCGGGACGGAGGTACTACGGAGGTTGCGAAGTGGTAGACGAAATAGAACAACTTGCTATTGACAGAGCGTGTAAATTATTTGGGGCAGCATGGGCAAACGTGCAACCCCATTCGGGGGCACAAGCCAATGCAGCAGTTATGCTTGGTTGCTTAAATCCGGGTGATACCATTCTTGGTTTTGATTTATCGCATGGAGGGCATTTAACTCATGGCTCACCGGTAAATTTCTCAGGTAAATTGTATCGCCCCGTTTTTTACGGAGTAGAAAAATCAACCGGACGAATTGATTTTAACAAAGTAGAACAGATAGCCGTTAAAGAAAAACCAAAAATGATTATTTGCGGTGCATCAGCTTATCCGCGCGACTGGGATTATAAAAAACTGCGTGAGATTGCCGATAAAGTGGGCGCTATTTTACTGGCCGATATTTCGCATCCATCGGGATTAATTGCCACCAAACTATTGAATAACCCAATGCCCCATTGCCATGTAGTAACCACTACAACCCATAAAACGCTGCGAGGCCCGAGAGGTGGGTTGATTATGATTGGAAACGATTTCGATAACCCGTTTAACCAACGTACGCTTAAAGGCGAAATAAAGCCCATGTCGGCAGTGCTTGACGGTGCTGTTTTCCCCGGTACACAAGGCGGCCCCCTTGAGCACGTTATTGCAGCGAAAGCCGTGGCCTTTGGTGAGGCACTAACCAAAAATTATCAGGCATACTGCAAACAGGTAATTAAAAATGCACAGGCATTAGCCAAGGGCTTAACCGATGCAGGTTATCAGTTAACCACCGGGGGTACCGATAATCATTTAATGCTGATTGACCTTCGAAATAAAAACATTTCGGGCAAGGCAGCTGAAAATGCATTGGTGCGTGCCGATATTACCTTAAATAAAAACATGGTTCCGTTTGATGATAAATCCCCTTTTGTTACATCCGGTATTCGTATTGGATCAGCTGCCATCACCACCCGCGGAATGAAAGAAAAGCAAATGGGCTTAATTGTTGAGTTAATTGATGAAGTGCTCATGAATCACGAAAATGAAAAAATAATTAAATCCGTTCGCAAACGGGTAAACACTTTAATGAAAGCTTTCCCACTATATGCGTAAACTGCTTTTTACCCTTGTATGTTTTGTTTTTGCAAGCTATGCCATTGCCCAAACCCGTAAAATAAATCCGGCAGCAAGGCAGCAATATGATGTAGCTAATGGTTTACTGAATAAAGGGAAATATAAGGAGTGCATTGTTCAGTTTAATAAAGCACTGCAAACCGACCCCAACTTTACCGAATGCCATATGGGATTAGGTATTGCTTACACCAACCTGAAACAATTAAAAACCGCTAACGAACATTTTACACAGGTAATTAACCGTTTTCCAAAAGACCATGAAGCATACCTGCTGCGGGGACTTAACTATTATGAGATGGGCGACACCGCAACCGCATTCCGGGATATAGATGCGGCCGTGCTTAGCAAACCCGATTATGCCAAAGGCTATTTTAACCGGGGAGTTATTTTATTTACCAATGGTTTTAATGACGAAGCGCTGGCCGATTTAAATAATGCCGTTTTTTATGAAAAGAAAAATGCTGAATACCATTTTCAGCGGGCAATGATTTATGAAGCCATGGGCAACTACCGGAGTGCCATGGCCGATTATGATACTGTGATAACACTAAATCCCGATTTATATCAGATGAAAGCGTATAATAACAGGGCTTCGTGTAGAAAGTTTTTTAAAGATGTTAACGGAGCCATTGATGATTATTCAGCCATTCTAAAAAAATATCCGGGAAATACGGTGGTGCTTATCAATCGGGCATTTGCACGTTTGTCTTTAAAAGACGGTGAAGGTGCCTGCGAAGATTTTAAAACTGCCGAAGCGCTTGGTAACAATGCAGCCAAAGGTTTTTTACAGAAATATTGTAAAGATTACTTCGATAAATAAATGGCCACGCTTGTCCGTTCACTTATTTTTTCATTGATTGTGCCCTTAACAGTTGCGGTACTCATTCCGCGCTACCTTTTGCCGCATTATTATATTAATTGTGGGATGTGGTCATTTCGCATATCACTTGTTATTATGGCAATCGCACTATTGGTTTACCTGTGGTGCGTGCTGGCATTTGTGGTGCAGGGAAAAGGTACTCCTGCCGTTTGGTTTACCAAAAAACTTTCTTTTCTGCTGGGAGAAGAACCTCAGAAAACAGTGACCGGTGGACTGTATAAACTTTCGCGCAATCCAATGTATTTGAGCGTGTGCCTTTTTATTATTGGGCTGGCGTATTTTGAAGAAAACCTTTTCATATTCATTTACGCATTAGTGGTATTTGCCTTTTTCCACTGGGTAGTTGTAAAATTTGAAGAGCCTCACCTGAAGAAAAAATTCGGGGAGGAATACTTTTCATACATAAAAAAATCAAGACGCTGGTTGTAACCGATACATGCGTAACCTGATAAATCCCCTCCTTTTGTGTTTTACTATTGTATTAACCGGATGGTACCATTACGAACCGCAGCCCACCAACTCATTTTCGATAACCGGAAAAGTAAAAAATGAACTTACCCTAACACTTTCTGATCTTATATCAATTGGAGGGAAACCGGTTGGAAATATTTTAATCACCAATCACCGGGGCGAAGTGAAAGAGGAAATTAAACAGGCAACCGGAGTTCCGCTAAAGCCATTACTAACCAAAGCAGGCATATTCACCTATAAACCCCATGAATTAAACACTTTTTACATTGTGTGTATTTCAGCCGATACCCATCAGGTGGTATTCTCGTGGAATGAACTGTTCAATACCGAAGTGGGCAATAATGTTTATCTGATTACCGAAAAAAACGGAGTGAAACTTAAAGATATGTCTGAACGGATTTTACTTATTTCCAAAAGCGATTCCCTAAGCGGAAGACGATACCTGAAGAACCTGAAAGAAATACGGGTAGAGCGGGTAAATTAAGTCCTGAACATTATTTGTATTTCTGCATCCTTTGTTCAAAGTAAAAATAACTGAGGTGTGCAATGCCTATTGTAAACAAAACACAAATCCCCATATCCAAAGCAATAATGCCTGTTGTAAAATAATGCGCGGCCACATTTAACACCAATATATGCCACACATATATTCCATAACTGATTTTGCCAAGCCACTGCACTACTCTTAACCGTAACCATCCGTTATAAAAATTTGTTTCAGGATGCAGTATAAGCAACCCGATAAGGGAAAAAAACAACAAGCCAAGAAAAGTATATTTTGCTGTTTCTTTTAATACAGGAATGGCATTTTGATTAATGTACAGCCATATAATTGAGAGCAACGCACACCATAGCAGTAATTGAAAAAACCTCTTAAAAAATTGGGTATTCCTTTTAAGGGCCCCTTCAAATTCGTAGCAGGCTAATAAGGCTCCCAAAAGCAATTGATCAAATCGGGCAAAGGAATTACGGTCAACAGGAATGCCATGCGACAGAAAATAGATTTTTAAAGGCACAGCCAGCAGAACCAATAAAATGATAAGATGTTTCAGGTATTTATTTGGGGTAATATAAACCATTAGCGGCCAGATAAGGTAAAAATGTTCTTCAATGGCAAGCGACCAATAGTGCCCGGGACCATAAGGAACCAATCCGGTTAGCCATTCCATATTTTGAAGTCCCGTATAAAATGGCAGTTGATTGAAAAACGGAGTAATAACTGCTGATTTCCCTGAAATAATAAAAGGCATCACAAAATACCAGATTAGCAGAAAGGCATAATAAAGAGGGAAAATCCGTAACACCCGTCTCCGGTAAAATTGCCTGAAATAGAATGGCTCGTTTTGGGTATTTAGGAGAATACGGGTAATCACAAAACCCGACAACACAAAAAACAGCGACACCCCGTGCTGAGTGAATTCGGTAAGTTTACTAAACCTGTCAGTAGTAATATAAGCCGTAACCGGATGCCGGAAAAAGTGAAATACAAGCACCATGAGGGCTGCCAAACCACGTAAACCATCTAAATGCTCGTAATAAGGTAATTTTTGTTTCACCAACTCTTACTCCTGATTATTGTGGAAGAAATAGAATTTGTGGTGTATATCCATGCCTGTAAAATTTGAAATAAAACCTGAGAAAACAAAGTCATAGAGAGATAATGATCCCGAATTCTAATTTTAAAACGTTTCTTATTTCCCTGATGCATGAATTTTCTTGATCAGCACAATTTGTCCAAGGTGGTAATGCAAATGCTCAATTATACCCTGTATATTCCGGTAATAACTTCCATACTTTTCATTTGTAAAATTATCGATGAGTATATTGTCAGGAAGCCGCTCAATTAATTTTGCAGCCTCCTCTCCCTCTTCCCATAGTTTAGCAAGCAGTTGCTCCCAATCTTGCTGCGAGGTAAGAGAAGGTAATATAAAACTGAGTTCATCTTTGGCATTCAGAGGCTGGCCCTTCAATACATTTATGAGGGTACTTACATAGTAAGTGCTGTGGCAGGTGAGCGAAGCAATGGAGTTAAACCCATACACCTGCATAGTTGCCTGCTGCCAGGTTATTCCGGTTAAGTGCTCTTTCAAACTTGAGACTGTCCAGTTGCCCCCGAAATAAATAGCCCGTAAGTGATTTGCTATTTGTTTTGTTATGCTCATGCAGTAAAAATGATAAATATAAGGTTGATTCGCATTTAATCTATTTTGTCAACTTGATATTTACACCAAGCATCAGGTAACCAAGAATAAAATGATTTGTACCAAGATGAATATTTATTGGCCTTAATTCTAAAGCAAATCTGCTTTTTCCGGGATTAATACCTAACCCTAACGACATATTATTTCCAAAATATATAGAGTGAAAATATTCAGATTGGTTGTGATTTGCTTCGGGCCAGCCACCTGTACCAAGCAATCCGCGTGAGTAATTCCCGAACGCTCCAACAGTTGTAACAAGGGATAAAGCTTTATATTTAATTAAATCGTAATGAAAATTTAAACCTAAAGTGGTTATCCGGTAAAATTGATCACGTGTATCACTAATTCCAAATGGCCAAAAACCCCCGGTCATCATATAGGGATTGACACGCAGTTTATTTTTTTTACCAAAACTCTTTTGCCAGCCTATTGAGTATATTAATCCCATTCCAACTTCTTTCGCCCCCCATTAAATCCAATACCAACACCTGTGGTTATGGATGTTTTTCTAAATTCAGATTCTTGGGAGTAAATTTTATTCCCTGCAAAAAGAATGGTTAAAAAGCACAGAAAAAAATACCTGATAAATTTAGTTAATTCTGACATCAGGTTAAAAGGGCGTATTTGTACTGTCGGAAAGTATAGTGTCATCATGTCTCGTTAAAAAGGTATTAAACTATTTTGTCATCCTTGCTGATACAAGTTTACATAAAAAAGTTCCAAATCAGGCTCACTGTTTTATGTTTCAGTATCTAAAATATTGCGTTTGGAAAAAAAACTACTTTACCGCACCTTTGAAACATGGCAGATAAAGCAGGGCCAATCGGAGTATTTGATTCAGGTTATGGCGGACTCACCGTTCTCAATAATTTTGTGGAGCAATTGCCTCAATACGATTACCTGTACTTAGGCGATAATGCCCGGGCTCCTTATGGCAACCGCTCGTTCGATACAGTTTATCACTATACACTTGAGTGCGTAAACCTGCTCTTTAGCCGCGGGTGCAGTTTGGTTATCTTAGCCTGCAACACAGCCTCGGCTAAAGCCCTGCGCACCATTCAGCAAAAAGATTTACCAAAAATAAATTCTGAGCTACGGGTATTGGGTGTGATACGACCTACCACCGAACTGGCCGGAAATTACTCTACCAGCAAACATATTGGGGTGTTGGGTACAGCAGGTACTGTTGCCTCACAATCATACCCGGTTGAGCTGCACAAATTTTTCCCTGAAGTAAAAGTTTTTCAGGAGGCCTGCCCCATGTGGGTGCCATTAGTGGAGAATAATGAATTTAACAGTCCGGGTGCCGACTATTTTATCAAAAAGCATATTGACCACCTGATGCAGCAATCTCCCTTAATTGATACGGTAATTTTGGGTTGCACCCACTATCCATTGCTTATTGATAAGATAAAAAAATATTTATCCCCTCAGGTATCGGTTCTTTCACAGGGAGAAATTGTGGCACATAGTCTGGGCAGTTATCTGTACCGCCACCCCGAAATGGAAGCACGTTGCAGCAAGAACGGAACGCGTGAATTTCTGACCACCGATGATACCGAAAATTTTGACCGTCATGCTGCCATCTTTTTTGGCAAACCGGTTCAATCAAAACATATAGCGTTGTAAAAATTTATTTGAGCAGGTACAGGTTAATATACCCGTGCGTGTCGCCCACCACCATGTAACGGTTTCCGTTCTGGTAAAAATCAGAAGTCATAAAAGATGTTACCCCGTTTACCGGAAACGATGAATAGGCAGTGCCGTTGCTATGGAATAAATACACTTTATTATGAGCCGGTGAAGCAATACCTATTTTCAATTTTCCGTTGAGCTCAATAAAAAACGGTTCGGTAGCCGCTGTGTCATCTGCATTAAATCGTGAAATTTCTTTACCACTTTCGCTTAAGAGACGATAACTGCCGGCACCTCCTACTAAAAACTCCGTATGCCCGTCAAAATCTACATCAATAGCTTCCATATAGGTTCCGGCTCCTGCAAAAACAGGTTTAAGTGAATCGGCTTTAGCCCCGAAAATATAACTGTAGATATATCCGTTGGTGTCTAAAGCAAATAAACGGGCCGAACTGGTATCAAGAACTTTTACGCTATATGGCGTGGTGAAAACTGTTGACTTTTTATAATTAAACGGAGCCCTCAATCCTTTTTGTTGCCATATATACACAGTTCCCCGCTCGGTGGATGAATACAGAAACTGCTTTGCCCCCATACGGAAAGTACGAATGCGGTAAGCTACATTGTATTCCAGCGTGCGCGGATTCCATCCGTCAAGTAATTTTCCTTTTACCGAATACCCGTAGGCATTTTGGTTTTCACAGGGAATATAATAACGAATATCTCCGGTATCGGGTTTTAATACAGTAAGTCCGGCAGAGGCTTTGGCCCCAAGCTTCATCGGGTAATTAAGCATATTTCGCCCTGCCGCATCAAGCAGGTACACATAGTCGGCTGTATTAAACAGGTATTGCCGCTGCCCGTTATTCATGGCATCTACTTCTACAATATCTCCCAAAATGCGCCCTTCCAATTTTTTATCCCAGCGCAGGTTACCATTGTTTTCGTACAGGTAAACAGTGTTAAGTACATCCTGCACCAGCACCACATACTGCCGTGTTTCCGAATCGTAGAGTACGTAAGGTTTAATGGCAGGTGTAGTATCCAGTTGTACATTCCAAAGTTTTCGGGTCTCTTCGGTAAATGACTGGGCAAATTTGTAATTAATATTAGAGTAGAACATCTTATTGTTGGTACTGCTATACTGTAATGTTACATACTCAAATTTTTTATAAAACGACTGATTGCGGCTGATGCTGCTGATGATTCCTTCGGAACCTGATACAGAAGGCAAAAACAAACATTTAGGAATATTAAACATTACAGAAACATTGGCTGGTGATGCATTGATATCGGCATAGGTTTTATAACTCTCGCTGTTGATAAGCGTTTGCCCGTCTTTATATCCGTCAATCACCTGCTTCAGGGTATTGTAGTTATTAGCCATTACCACATATTCATCTAATACCGCAATAAACGGTGATTGAATTTCATTGAATATTCCTCCGTAGATAAGTTTGAGGTAATTGCCCAGCGGCAGTCGGGTTACCGGAATTCCGTTATAGGTAATGGATACTGAATCGGCACTGCTTTTTGCGGCCACGGCCCGTTTAAGGTTGCCGATATTTTGCAATGCAATGTCCTTATTGTTTGATTTTATCACCGTATAGATATCGCGGGTATAATCGGCCGAACTGTTTTCATTCATCACTAAGGCAACTTCATTACCCATTACCGGAATCAGGTTTTCTTCAACCCGTATTTTATAAAGGTTATAAAGGCTGTCGGAAAAACTCCGGTACTCGTTTGTTAATCCTTTCGAGGATAAAAACTCCTTAAGGTCTTTCGTAAAGGAAACGGGATCTCCAATTCCCATGTGCAGCATAAAAGCGGTGGAATTAGGTACCAGTTTAGTGATGGTATTTTTTTGCGGCATTTGCTGCCTGAATAAATCAAGGTAGTTGAATTTTTTGATACTGGTATTTGTAACTCCGGTAAGTAAAATTCCCGCCTGATTCACCCGTAAGTCAAGTGCCGATGTATGGGCAAAATCACTGATAAAATTAAATAGTGTCGGGTTTTGTTTATTGCTGAAGCAGCGGAAAAAAGCGGGCAGGTTTCCGTAATTGAGGTAAATATTGGCCTGCACATTGGGTGTGGAAAGGGTGCGTACAGGCTCAAAAATTTTCTTTTGTTCAGGCGTACCTGAAATCATTTTTCGGAGTGCATCATCTACCAGCGAACCTGTTTCGGAGAATATAAGCAACCCGTCATAAATGGTAAATGAGAGAACAGGATGTTTTTGCTCATCATTCAATTCGTGAATTTTAACTTTGTTAAACACCCGGTTGCCAACACTTGTTCCCTTACCAGCGTTTTGCTTCAGCCATTTGTCAATATAGTCTAGATCCAGTTTTTTGTTGAGCTCAATTACGAAGAGGTATTGCAACTTTCCGGATGGCGATGGATGAATAGAAAAAAACAATTTATAGTTCTTCAACACCTTTCTGAAGTCGGTATTGTTGAAAACCAAAGAATCCAGAGAAACCAGTTTTGCGCTGAATTGACTAAAATCATCCGATTTTTTCAGATCCTTCCACATGCCGGTATTATATAAATTGGCCCAGCCCTGCGAAGCATCATTAATTTCAAAAACAATGGCAGCGTCATCCGGAACGGCCTCTAAGGCGGGGGTTTCGCGCACACTTACCTGCGTATTGTAAAAATAATAGATAAGCCCTCCGATAATGGATGCAGTAATTATTACCCCTAAAACCAGCGACTTATTCATCTAATTTACGTTCTCTCAAAATTCCTTTTAAAAAGGTTATAAATTGCTGTTATTTGTCAACAAGCTGTATAGTAAAGTAGAATGCAACAACAAGGAATCAAAACCATGCAACTGGCCGCGTATTTAATCAGTGCGGCAATAGCCTTAGGTGCTTTTGGAAAACATGGGCTCACCGGAAAGGTGGGAGAACGTGAATTGGAAATTTTTGAGACAGCTGCAAGGTATCATATGTACAATGCACTTGCCCTCCTTATACTTGGGTTGGCACATGCACACTACAAGCTTCCGCGTTTCTCAGCTATTCGGGTACTTATCCTCACCGGGCTCTCGGTTTTTTGCGTCAGTCTGTATGTAATGAGCACTGCTCCGTTATTTACCGTCACAAGTTTACGCTGGCTTGGTGCCATTACTCCCATTGGCGGAGTTTGCCTGATAAGCGGATGGCTGATGGCAGGAATTTCATTTGGGAAAATACTAAAAAAATGAAACAACTGGTACTGGTTCGTCATGCAAAATCAGATTGGGCAAATCCCGAACTGAAAGACTTTGACCGCCCGCTTAATGAACGGGGCAAACAAAACGCTCCCGAAATGGGTAAACGTTTGGCTGCAAAAAAATGGCCTGTTGATTTAATTGTAACAAGCCCTGCCAAACGTGCCCTTAAAACAGCCCGTTTGCTGGCAAAAGAGCTCAATTATGCCACGGATGATATTGACCGGAATCATGATATTTACGAAGCAACAATTGATGATTTAAAAGAAGTACTGCGCACACAGCCTGATACAGCGAACAGCATTGTACTGGTTGGTCACAATCCCGGTATCAGTTATTTTCTGGGGTTCTTAGCCGGAGAATTTATGATGGACTTTCCAACCTGCGGAATGGCTTACCTTGAATTAAATATTGCAAGCTGGAAACAACTCAAAATGGCTTGCGCCCGGGTTGTGGAGCTGGATTACCCCAAACGGACTCAACAAGACACCAACTGATTTTGCTCGAACTCAACACCGATACCAATCACCATGAGCGGGAAACTTTGTTTGCTGAGGTGATTCTTCCGCTCGCATTGCCTAAGACATTTACCTACCGCATTCCGTTTGAAATGAACAATGACGTAAAACAAGGAATGCGTGTCACCGTTCAGTTCGGAAAGAAAAAATTGTATTCGGCCATTGTACACTCAGTACACAGCAAAGCACCCGAAGGATACGAAGCAAAATTTTTGCACGCCATCATTGATGAACATCCGGTGGTAAACGCCAGGCAACTGCAATTGTGGGAGTGGATGGCATCGTACTATATGTGTTCATTGGGCGAAGTAATGAATGCGGCCCTGCCTGCAGGATTAAAATTGGAAAGTGAATCGAAAGTTTTTTTAAACCGCGAAACGGAAATTGATTATGGTTCGCTAAATGATAAACAGTACCTTATTGTAGAAGCCTTAGAGAAAAACAATGAACTCACCATTTCACAAATAGCAGAAATTGTTCAGCAAAAACAGGTACATCACCTGCTCAAAGATTTATTATCGGCAAACCTTATTCTGATACATGAAGAATTAAAAAATGCCTACAAGCCAAAAACGATTGCCTGTGTTAAAATGGGGAAACACTACACAGGAGAAGAAGCGTTGAAAGAACTCTTTGACAAACTTGAAAAAAAAGCTCCCAAACAACTTGATCTGGTGATGGCCTTTGTACAAATGAGCTTCAACAAGTCGCGTATTACAAAAAAAGAATTGCTGGAACAAAGCCGTTCGTCAGATGCCATTTTTAAGGCGTTGTGCGAAAAAGAAATTTTTGAAATATATACTTTAAAAGAAGATGAGTTTTTGATTCCGGCAGCAATGAATATTCAGTTTGACCTGAATGAAGAACAGGAATCGGCTCTGGTAAAAACTAAACACCTTTTTGCCGAAAAAAACGTGGTTTTACTGCATGGCATTACCGGAAGCGGAAAAACACATGTGTATGTTAAACTCATCGAAGAAGAATTGAATAAAGGGAAACAGGTATTATATCTGCTCCCCGAAATTGCGCTCACTTCTCAGGTAATTATGAGGCTGCGAAGGTATTTCGGGAATCATATTGTTACCTTTCACTCCCGGTTGAGCGACCGTGAACGTATTGATAACTGGCAACGCATTGCCAGCGGAAAAGCTCAGTTAGTGCTTGGGCCACGTTCCTCAATGTTTCTTCCCTATAAAAATCTGGGACTTGTCATAGTAGATGAAGAGCACGAAAATTCTTTCAAACAGCAAGACCCTGCCCCACGCTACCATGCACGTGATACAGCCATTTATTTAGCATCCATCTGGAAGGCTCCCGTTCTGCTTGGCTCGGCCACTCCCTCTTATGAAACCTACTTTAATGCCAATACAGGCAAATACGGACTGGTAGAGTTAATGAAACGTTTTAGCGAACTGGATTTACCCGAAATGGTACTGGCCGATGTGAGTCACGATAAAAAGAAAAAAACTATGCGCGCCATGTTTGGCGAACTATTGCTGAATGAACTGGAACAATGCATGCAGACCGGTGAACAGGCTATTTTATTCCAAAACAGACGGGGTTATGCTCCTATGCTCGAGTGTGCCATTTGCAGCTGGGTACCTAAATGCGTTAACTGCGATATACACCTCACATATCATAAACTGTCGCATAAAGTGCATTGCCATTTTTGCGGATATAGTGAAACACCACCGGTAAAATGCAAACAATGCGGCAGCAGCCAGATGAGTATGGTGGGCTTTGGCACAGAGCGCGTGGAAGATGAATTAAACATGCTCATTCCTACAGCAAGATTACTCCGATTGGATTTAGATGCAACACGAACTAAAAACAGTCACACCGATATTCTTCACGATTTTGAACAACATAAAGCCGATGTACTTATTGGCACGCAAATGATTTCGAAAGGACTTGATTTTGCTAAAGTAAATCTGGTTGGCATTGTGAATGCCGATAGCCTGTTGAATTTCCCCGATTTCAGAGCCAACGAAAAAGCATTTCAATTAATTGAGCAGGTAGCAGGAAGAGCAGGGCGCACCCACCGAAAAGGCAAAGTAATTATTCAAACTTCCAATCCCATGCACCGTGTGCTGCAACTGCTGGTAAATCATGATTACTTCAGGCTATACACTATTGAAATGCACGACAGGGAGCAGTTTCACTATCCGCCTTATTACCGGTTAATAAGATTAACACTTAGACATAAAGAGGAAAAACTGGTGAAGCAGGGAGCCGAAGAATTAGCCAAACTTTTGCGTGCGCAAATGGGTAAACGAATTATTGGCCCTGAAAGTCCTTATGTAGGCAAGATAAAAAACAAGTATCTGCAACAGTTTCTTATAAAATTTGAAAAGGGAAATACCTCTCCGGCTAAAGTGAAACAACTTATTCATGAAGTAATCGAACAATGGCATCAATCGGATAAACTATTTCGCAGTATTGATTTGATACCTGATGTAGACCCCTACTAGAAAAGAATTTTCATTTGCCACCCCGACTTTTTTGTCCGGTAAAAAAGAAAAAAACGGGCATAATCATTTTCCGACCTTCCGTAATACTGCTCATAAAAATGAATCACATTTCCCTCTCTGTTCATAACAGGTTTTGATAACACAATATAACCGTGCGGAAACAGACTTCGGGCTAGCTCCTGCCTTGCAGCATACCCTGCACTAATAAAAACTTTATTTACTGAATCTACCAGTTGATGCGGAACAATCCTCGCTCCCTTCAATAACTCAGCGGTCCACACCCACGTGGTATCATGCACAAAAAAAGCCTTTCTGAAATCATCGGAGGTATGGATATTTACAGGATGCATATTAAGGCTTGAGTCCATGTAATCTATTTCGGCCGGCTTCAGGCTAAGACTGTCGCGCAAAAAAGGCCGCACAATTGTTTCAAATTCGTTGTGCATTATATACCACCCGCCATATTCAAAAAATAGCAAAGGAGTATCAGGGTAACGTATTTCGGGCAAATAAAAATTATTTAGCAAACAATAAATATTGGTAGGATCCTGACATGGAGAAGTTTTAATTTCTCCCCGTTCTTCAGATAAAGAGCAGGCTGTTAACAGCAGTATACTAAAAAAAAATATCCTTTTTATATACTTAATGCAGTCCATTCACCACAAAATTAATCCAAAAACCCGGTTCATTTTCAAAGCCCGACAAGATTCTAACTATCATTTAGCTTTTTTAGTATCTTGCCCTAATGATTAAGGCTTGGTACAACAAGCAGGCAGGTGCGATTAAGATAGTGCTTTTGATGACGGCACTTATCCTGTTTAGTAATAATGTTACGGCTCAATCTGTCATACCATACGTTCTAAATAAATCTGCGGTATATGTTTCAGCAGTATCTGTAAAACCTGCTCACGATACCCTCTACCTGTCAACTGATTTTGCCTCTCCTGCCATTTTGTTTCCTGAGCAATGTAATCTTATTTCGGGAAGAGTAATTGAAAAAATAGAGCTCGTTTACACCACTTTTCGCGAATCAGATTCATTTAACCAGTACCAGTTGAATTACCAGCGTTTGTTATCTTTTCAAAAAGCAGCGCCCGAAGTATTTCTGAACAATACAATTGAATGGAAACTGGTAGCTCAAACCGGTTGCCGGTCATCTGCACAGGGTAAAAAAATGTTTCACGGTTTTGTAGTTTACCTGCGACCCGAACAAAATGAAAAATTAACTGAATCCGAATTGTTTTTTCTGGATACACTAAGCAGAAGTATCAGTAAAATAGTGGACGAAGATTCTATTTTATATTTCATGAAATCGAAATGGGATAAACAGAAAGGATTTGTTCCGGACAGCGCCACAGCAGTGTATTTTTCAAAAAAGCATATGCCCTATTTTAACCTGCATGATTCGACTGTCATAAATGTACTTAACCGAAACAAATGGAACAAAATGCTGATGGTGGTTGACGTAACCGGAAGTATGGCTCAGTCAACTGCGCAGCTGATGATTTGGCATAAAGAGCATTTTAAAAAAGAACGAATCAGGCATTTTGTATTTTTTAATGATGGAGATCAAAAGGGCAATAGTCAAAAAAGAGAATTGACTACCGGAGGTATTTACCACTTGAATGCCGCAACGGCTGCCGATATCGCACAGGGTGTGGCTCAAGCTATGCAAAAAGGAAACGGGGGCGATGCGCCCGAAAATGATGTGGAAGCTATTTTGGAAGGAATAAAAAATTGCCCCGAATGCAACGATGTAGTGCTGATTGCCGATAACCTGGCCAATATGCGCGACTTTGCCTATATCACCAGTATCGGGAAACCGGTACATATAATTCTTGCCAATCAGCGTGCAGGAATAAATCCACAGTATTTAGCCTTAGCCTATGCCACTCACGGCTCCATTCACACTGCCTATGAGGACATCACGGCCATCCATTTAATTCCCGTTTCGGGCAGCATTACTATCGGAGGTATTGTATATAAATTTAACGGAACCGAATTTATCCCCGAGTTTTAGGATATTACCTTCAATTTCAGTTACAAAATGTTTTCCGGTAATCTTTCACCATAATCCCGAAAACGTTAATTTGCACCTCCCGTAACAACCCATGATACCACAGCCAAAAGTTGAAGAAATCATTAATGCTTCCCGCATTGAGGAAGTGGTGGGCGATTACGTAAACTTAAAAAAACGGGGAGCCAATTTACTTGGGCTTTGTCCGTTTCACAATGAAAAAACTCCCTCCTTCACGGTTTCTCCCGCCAAAGGAATTTACAAATGTTTTGGCTGCGGAAAAGCAGGCGACAGTGTAAGGTTCATCATGGAACATGATAGCCTCAGTTATCCCGATGCCCTGAAATACTTAGCCAATAAATACAATATTGAAGTAGAAGAAATAAAACTGAGTGACGAGGCACTGCAATCGCAAAACGAGCGGGAAAGCGTGCTCATTGCCCTCCGGTTTGCTTCTGATTATTTCACGCAACAGTTATGGGAAGATGAAGAAGGACAAACCGTAGGACTCTCCTACTTTGAAGAACGAGGTTTCCGCCACGAAACCATTCGTAAATTCGGGTTAGGCTACAGCAAGGAAGGCTGGAATCATTTTTACGATCATGCCATTGCATCGGGTTACAAGGAAGAGTATTTAAAACGGGCCGGGCTTATCACCATTACTGAACAAGGAAAAATATTTGATTTGTTCAGAGGAAGGGTAATGTTTCCGGTGCACGACCTGAGCGGGCGCGTGGTGGCCTTTGGCGGGCGCATCATGAAAAAGGATCCGAAAGCGCCCAAATATGTAAACTCCCCCGAAACAGAAGTATATCATAAAAGCGACATTCTGTATGGATACTTTTTCGCAAAACAGGAAATACGCAAACAGGACCGTTGCTATCTGGTGGAAGGATACACCGATGTTATCACATTACATCAGGGTGGAATTGAAAACGTAGTTGCTTCATCAGGCACTTCGCTCACTGAAGGACAGATTAAACTCATTAAACGTTTTACCGAAAATGTAACCGTGCTATATGACGGAGACCCGGCAGGATTGAAAGCTTCGTTGCGCGGGGTAGACATGATTTTGGAGCAGGGGCTGAACGTAAAAGTGGTTACATTTCCGGAGGGAGAAGACCCCGACTCCTATTGTAAAGCACAAGGCGGAGAAGCCTTTTCTCAGTACATAAAATCAAATGAAAAGGATTTTATCATTTTCAAATCAAATCTGCTGCTGGCCGATGCAGCCAACGACCCGGTAAAACGGGCCGAAGTAATCAGAGATATTGTTGAAAGCATTTCCAAAATCCCGGATAATATAAAACGTTCGGTATTTGTAAAAGAGTGCAGCAAACTGCTCGACATAAACGAACAGGTTTTAATCAATGAGCTGAATAAAATTTTCAGAAACCGGAGAAAAGAAGAAAAAGAACTCATTAAACCCACTCAGGAAGAACCACTAAACTACGAGGAACTGCTTGAACAAAACGAAGTCGAGTTTAGAAGTAAAGAGAATCAGGAACGTGACATCATTCGCATTCTGATACAAAATGGCTTTGAATTGCTTGAAGAAAATAAAAACATAGCTTCTTTTATTCTCGAAGAATTTGAAGCCCATGAACTGAATTTTGATAATGTTTTGTATCAAAAAATTATGGATGCGGTAAAAGAAGTAATTGCTCAAAATCAAACCATAAATCATCAATGGTTTATAACACACGAGGATGAACACATAAGCCGGTTTGCTTCCGATATTTTACTTAGCCGGCATGAGTTAAGCAAAAAATGGGGCGACCGTTATGCCCATCTGGACGGGGAACGTGAAGAATTTTTAAGACGTGACCTTCATGCATCGCTAACCCGTTTAAAGCTAAAACGCATTGATGACTTATTGAATGAAAATCTGGAGCAAATAAAACAAGCCGAAACAGAAGAACAAATAAATGAGGCCATGCAAGTACATCAGTACCTAACTGAGATGCGCAAAGGGCTAAGTGATGAAATGGGTACAGTGGTAGTGAAGTAGTTTATTAATGACTATATACCCTACGTGATCTTCGGGATTTTTACAAATTCACTCGATAATAAAATATTCAAAAATTGCCTCCCGCTTCCTTAAAAATGGCTTTCCGGTGAGCATAACTAAATCAGGATTGTTCAGCCAGTTTATCTTTTCGTCTTGTTCCGCTATACAATTCAATTTTAAGTAATCGACATTCTAATGCCCCATTGAATAATTTAATTCTGCGTGAAGGATTGAGGCGAATAGCTTTTACCGCTTCCATATTTGAGGTAATAATCCATGCCTCATATCCGGCCCATTTCTTTTTGAGTGTATCCCCGATTGATTTGTACAAGGCCATAATATCTTCGTCTTTATCCATGCGCTCGCCATAAGGAGGGTTTATTACTAATATTCCCCCGCCATCAGGAACTTCCAAATCATCAAATGCCGAAGTACGAATAGTGATTACATCATCCACTTTGGCTTCATGAATATTTACGATAGCCTTACGCGCCACGTTCTTTGATATTTCACCACCTAATATTTTAACCCTATCTCCTTCCTTTATTTTGGCCACAGCCGAGTCGAGTATTTTATTCCAGAGTTCTTCATCAAAGTTTTTCCATCGCATAAAACCAAATGATTTGCGGTAATAACCTGCCGGAATATTTAAAGCCTGCAGGGCCGCCTCAATCAAAATGGTTCCCGAGCCGCACATTGGGTCGACAAAATTACGGAAACCATCCCAGCCCGTAAGTTTTACAATACCCGCTGCCAGTACTTCATTTATTGGAGCCAGATTGGTCATATCACGGTATCCGCGTTTATGCAGGGATTCTCCCGAACTGTCTAAAGAAATCATACAGGTATCCTGCGATACAAACAAATGAATGCGTAAGGTGGGTTGATCCAAATCAACAGACGGGCGCTTGTTATATTTTTCCCGGAACTGGTCTACAATAGCATCTTTGGTTTTTTGAGAAAGAAACTGCGAGTGATTAAACAATTCCGAATTGAGCGAACAATTAACCGCGAGTGTATCGTCAACGCCCATATAAGTTTCCCAGTTTATATTTTTTATTTCATCATATAAATCCTGCTCATTGCGCACATGAAAGGTTTTTATAGGAACCAAAATGCGAAGTGCGGTGTATAAGCACAAATTAGCTTTGTACATAAAGCCGATATCTCCCACAAAACTTACAGCCCGGTTGTGCTGCTCTACATCGCGCGCACCAAGTTTTCGCAATTCGGTAGCCAGCACTTCTTCCAAACCAAACATGGTTTGCGCGGTCATTTTATAATCTCCTGATGCCATACTTCCTTATTTCGCACAAAAGTAAGGTTATTCAGCTAAAGTAACTCCCCATGGTTCATCAGTACTAAATACTCTGAGTTGCTGAAGAATTAAACAACAATATGTACTTTTGCCAAGTGAGAAAAAAAATAACGTTCATTATCAACCCCATTTCAGGCGGTATCAGCAAAAAAACACTGCCCGATATTATTGAGCGTCATCTGAATCATGAGCTTTATCAAGCCGAAATTCTTTTTACCCAAAAAGCCGATGATACCCGCCTCCTTACTCTTCAGTCAATTGAAAAATTAACTAATATTATTGTAGCCGCTGGCGGAGACGGAACCATAAATCAGGTTGCAAAATGCCTGATCAATAAACCAATTTCGCTTGGCATCATTCCTCAGGGATCTGGAAATGGTTTTGCCCGTTATCTTAAAATTCCTCTGACTGCCGGGCAGGCTATTAACGTGCTGAACCACGGAAAAAGCAAGACAATTGATACGGCCATGGCTAATGAACATTTTTTTGTAAATGTTTCGGGTGTGGGTTTTGACGCCCATGTGGCCGCCCAATTCGCTAATGCCTCAAAACGGGGTTTCTGGTCGTATGCAAAAATTACCGTAAATGAATTCCGCAACTATCAATTGCAAAACTACTATCTGGAAATTGACGGAAAAACATATAACAAACGTGCCTTTTTAATTACCTTCTCCAATGGCGACCAATATGGAAACAATGCTTTTATTGCTCCGGGAGCCGATATGCAGGATGGTTTGCTTGATATTGCGATTTTAAAAAATGTTAAGGTAACCACTATGCCCCGATTAGCCTTTGAAATGTTTACTCAGCGTTTTAATCGCTCGAAAGATGTAGAGATAGTGAAAGGGAAACACATCAGGGTGTTGCGCGAAAATGCCGGCATGGTGAATATAGATGGTGAGCCTTTCGAAATGGGAAAAGAAATAATGATTAAAGTAATCCCTTCCTCTCTGAGCGTAGTAGTTCCTTAAGTTATTTCACCAATTTTACCTGCTGCAACCCGTCATTTGTTATCAAACGCAACAAATAAACTCCCGAAGGTAAATAACCCAATCCGGATAACTGAAATCTGTTATCACTGTCCGAACTAATGACCACATGCCATTCGTTTCCTTTCATATCAATAAGTGCCATCGACTGCATCTTTTTTTCTAAAGATAACTGAACAACAATCTTATCAGAAAACGGATTGGGATAGACAAAATCCTGATTCATTTTTTCATTTTCCTGCTGTTGAACTGAAACTATGGAAGAGTAATCGAAGTCACCATTGTAATCTACCTGCTTAATCCGGTAAAATAAAACCGGCCATTGAGTCTCAACAGTATTATCAGTAAACAAATAAGTTGAAACCGAATTGGTAGTTCCTTTAGCAAGTATATTGCCTACGGTTTCAAAATCAACCCCGTTAACCGAACGCTGAATTTCGAAATAGTCATTATTGATTTCGCTTGAAGTAATCCAGTTTATGTCAACACTACCATCTGGTAAACGTTTGGCCGAAACATTTAGCCACGTTACGGGAAGTGCGGAGGACTCTCCTGCGGTAAAATCGGAAAACCCGGTAACTGTACCGGTAATGAGGTTTGATGCCGCTGTTACACCTCCCAGATTTATCCAACTTCCTGAAGAAAACTTACCACCTACAAGATTGGTTTCGGTGCCGTTAATGTCAGCATCAAGATAGGTAGATGAAACAGTACAGGAAAAACTGCTGATATTACTTTGAGTAACGGACCAGTAGCGTGTCAGAAAATCGGTAGTGGAGGTATTTGACGGGTGCTTCGCATCACTCAGATTAACTCCGGCCAATGCTCCCGAGCCAAAAGTTCCGGAAGTAAAATTTAAAGTAATCGGAGAAAACTCAAAAGTACCTATATCATCTCCCACCGGAAAAGTGAATGAACCCGATGAAGTGAATTTTTTTCTGAGCTGACCTGTTCCGGTAGCAATAATCATTTTTGATGCGGATGGAGTCCCATTAATGGTTGCCGCTGATTCGAGTGTGCAATTGAAACTCCCTAAAAACAAATTTCCGTTTGAAAGAATAAGTGTGTTGGTTACGGTAACATCTCCGTTTAACTGAGTTCCCTGATTGCGGTTAATATTTAAGTTGGCAAATGTGCCCCCGTTTAATTGAAAAGTACGGCTGGTGCCTGCAATTTCCAGCTCAGAACCGGTTGTACTCCCGTCAATAGTTGAGGTGTTTACCAATGTTACCCCATTCACAGTTAACTTAAAACCATTCAGATTAATTGTTGCATTAGAAAAATTGACATTTGTAATTGACAAGCTGGCCCCCAGAGATACAATATCGGAAGCGGTGCGTGTTACATTAAGCACAGCCAATCCGTTTACAAAAGCAGGGATAGTAATATTCCCTGTTCCGCTTAGCAGCAATTCTGATTTTGGGGTTGAGGAAACAACACCACCGGTAAATGTTCCTCCTGAAGTTATTCCTCCTGCAACTTCAAGTGTAAAATATTTACCAAGAGTCAGTCCGTTTCCAGATGTAACCGATAATGTACCACTAACTGCAAAATCACTCTCAAGAGTTAGAGTTTTATTTCCGGTAACAGTTAAATTCTGAAAGGTTGTTTTATGCGAACTATACAAACTGCCTGCACCCGGAGAAATAAATGTGAGGTTTGCCCCAACAGATGTACTGCCCGAAATGGTTGAAGGAGGAATAATAATTTTATCCCCATCTGATGATGCAGAAAGAGCGTTAGCAAATGAGGAATAATTTCCCTGATAAGTATTGGAACTGTTCAATCGTATAAATTCTCCTGTTGTTAAGGTTCCTGATATGGTACTGCTTCCACTGCTGTTGGGAGTCGATACATCAACCGGCCCGGAAAAGGCGGTATTTGTACCTGCTGCCCCACCGCCAAAATAACAATTCACCACATTAATGTTGCGGGTAGTAACATTTCGAACTCCAAAATGATTATATGTTTGATAAGTGCCTCCGGTATTGGATTGAATAATACAGTTCCGGATTTCCATCGTACCACTTCCATAGGAGGCATTTTCTCCCGAACCTGTACCTGATCCGTTATTTGATTCGCCAAAACGTATACCTGCATTATTGTTTTTGAAGATACAGCCATTGATACTAAATGTTCCGCTAAAAGAAGCGGGCGTACCTGCATAGCTGCCAAAATCTCTTGATTTAAATAATATAGCTGCTCCGTTTACATCAGTTCCGGAATTTGGAATGGCGCAGGCATTAAAATAAGAATTCTTAATTTGAATAGCTCCACTGTAAGTATTCCACTTCAAATTAATATCAATTGCTGCCGGGTGTCCGTAAGTAGTTTTACCAACATCGTTAAACGAACAGTTTTCTACGGTGAGATTATCAATTCTCTCCGCATAAATAGCCTTATTTCCCATATCAATAAATGTGCAGTTAGTGAACGTAATATTATCTGCATTCACTTTAGAAGAAGGTACAGAACCCTGAGCTATATAGACTCCAATAAAATCCTCAGAAAACACACAATTTCTGAAAGAAACATTGTAAAGATTCTTCCCGTTGTCAGATCGGAAAACATGCCCGTTTTCACCGGAAGTATATTTGGCAGTCCAGCTCCAAACCTTGCTTATATTACACTTTTCAATTTCAATTCCTGATGCCTGATCTGCATTTTTCCAGACTTGCTGAAAATAGGTTGAATCTCCCACAACAGAAAGATTATAAAAAAAAGAATTACTGTCAACCTGATCAAAAAAATACGAAAACGCTGATATGTAAAGATTCCAAACCTCCATTCTGTTGGTTGAGGATGCCCCTTTTGCCATGGTTAAAAAGGTACTTCCTGAACCTGCTCCTGATATAACAGTTGAAGTGGCTGGATTAGTTCCATTGCCTGAACCAATAATCTTTAAATATTTTGTTCCTAAATTAATTCCGCTAAATCCTGAACCCGAAAAACTGCCGGGACCAATTTGAATAATATCTCCGGCCGATGCCGCACTAACTGCTGCCGACAAGGTGGCTTTGGCACCTGCGGATGTATTGCTGTTGCCGACATTTCCATCATTGCCATCGCTCCGTACATAATAAATACTTTGAGCCGATGCCTGTAAAGAAAACAATACGAATAATAAGGGTAGGTGATATTTTTTATGCATATTTCTCAAATCTACCCTAAATGAGTTAAAAAAATCAGGCTACTATCGCGAAACTTGCAAATTGCCAGTTAAATACCCATTTTTGCAGGACGAATGAATCATAAACGTAAAACGGGAGATGGAATTGTGTATTCAACTGATAGCAGTTTTGAATACAGGAGCGATGATACTGAGGAAACAGAAAGCCTTCCTCCTCAAAAACAAAATTTAAAAATTTACCTTGAAAGGTTAGGAGGCGGAAAAATGGTTTCCCGCATTTCGGGATTTGTTGGAAATGAGGCCGACCTGAATGAGTTAGGTAAAATATTAAAACAAAAATGTGGTGTAGGCGGCTCGGTAAAAAATGGGGAAATTCTACTACAGGGTGATCACCGGGATAAAATTCTTACAGCACTTTCACAATCGGGATACAAAGCTAAAAAAGCGGGCGGGTAATATTGTCTGAGATTAACATTCTGTCAGGTCATTTAATACTTCTTGTAACCAGAATCGTTCGGTATTATCCGGTGAAATAATTAGGAATGCTTGGCCACAAAAAAGTAAGTTTAAGTTGATAGCCTCTTAATTTTCAATGGATTAAAGCAATTTGTTGAAGATTTAAATTTCTGTTTAACAGAAACTTACATATTACGCGGTCAAAGCTGAGTTAAATCATTCTTACAATAGAATTGGAATAGCTATTTTCGCTGCTTTCATCCATAAAAAGAAATGAGTACTACACAATCTGTAATTGAGAAAATTATGAGCAAGGCAGGTACGGTTCACATGAACCTGAAGCCTGCTGAATTAGTTGCTGCATCCATTAAGCGTGGCGAAGGAGTGTTAACTGATACGGGAGCCTTAATGGCCGACACGGGTGAGTTCACCGGTCGTTCACCGAAAGATAAATTTTCGGTAGTTGACAGCAAAACCGAAAACACGGTATGGTGGGGCGATGTGAATCAAAAATTTGATCCGGCCAAATTTGAGAAATTGCTTAACAAAGTAATTGATCACCTTGGTGGCAAAGAAATTTTTGCGCGTGATGCTTATGCCTGTGCCGACCCCTCATACAAATTAAACATTCGTGTATTTACCGAAACCGCGTTTAATAATTTGTTTTGCCACAACCTCTTTTTAAGACCTGAGGGAGAAGAAGCAAAAAACTTTACCCCTGAGTGGTTAATTATTAATGCCCCAAGTTTTAAAGCTGTACCTGCCGAAGACGGAACGCGTCAGCATAATTTCTCCATCATTGATTTCAGCCGTAAAATTATTTTGATTGGCGGAAGCGGATATACCGGAGAAATGAAAAAAGGAATCTTCACTGTGCTCAACTATATTTTGCCTGAAGAAAAGGGTGTACTCTCTATGCACTGCTCGGCTAATATTGGAGAAAAAGGAGATACCGCCATTTTCTTTGGACTGTCAGGAACCGGTAAAACTACTTTATCGGCCGACCCTCACCGTAAATTAATCGGAGATGATGAGCACGGATGGGCCGATAGCAGCGTGTTCAATTTTGAAGGAGGTTGCTATGCCAAATGCGTTGACCTAACTAAGGAAAAAGAACCACAAATTTTTGATGCCATCAAATTTGGTTCGCTGCTTGAAAATACCCGTTTCATTCCGGGTACCAACACGGTTGATTACACCAATATTTCGGTAACTGAAAATACACGCGCTGCATATCCAATTTACCTCATCGACAATATTGCGGTACCTTCCATTGGAAAAACACCTGAAAATATTTTCTTCCTTACTGCCGATGCTTTTGGTGTGTTACCTCCCATCTCTAAATTAAACCCGCAGCAGGCCATGTACCACTTTATTAGCGGATACACTGCTAAGGTTGCCGGAACTGAAGCAGGAGTTACCGAACCACAAGCCACCTTCTCGGCCTGTTTTGGAAAAGCATTTTTACCATTACATCCGGGTAAATATGCCAAAATGCTTGGTGCCAAATTAAAAGCACATACCGAAATAAATGTGTGGCTGGTAAACACCGGCTGGACAGGCGGACCATACGGAATAGGCTCAAGAATGAAACTTGCTTACACCCGCGCCATGATTACCGCAGCATTAAAAGGTGAATTAAATCATGTAGCATATGAAGCTCACCCTGTATTTGGCATTCAAATGCCTAAGACCTGCCCTAACGCACCATCAGAAATTCTGAATCCGCGCAACACCTGGAGTGATAAGGCTGCGTATGATGCAAAGGCAAATCATCTGGCCGAATTGTTTAACAAAAATTTCACCCAATATGCCGATGGTGTAGATGCTGAAATTTTGAGTGCCGCACCCAAAGCCTCTCAAAACGCCTAATTAATCTGATACTACATCCCTATATTTGTAAGGACGCTGTTGCCAGCGTCCTTATTTTTTATGCACGTATTTTATCAGCCCGACATCAGCAATAATAGTGTTACCTTAAGCGAAGAAGAGAGCAAACACTGTACACGTGTGCTTCGTTTAAAAAAAGGAGATACCGTTCACCTGACCAGCGGTAGAGGTATTCAGGCTATTGCTTCCATTGCTGATGATAACCCGAAAAAATGTGTATTAACCATTCACGAGCGTATTGCTCATACACCTCGTCTCACTCATTTGCATGTAGCCATTGCCCCTACCAAAAACTTCGACCGCATGGAATGGTTTATTGAGAAAGCAACCGAAATTGGAATTGAAGAAATAACTTTTATTGAATGTGAACACAGCGAGCGAAACAAAATAAATAAAGAGCGTTGCGAAAAAGTAGCTGTGAGTGCAATGAAACAAAGCAAACAATGGTGGCTCCCGAAAATACATAACATCATTCCGCTAAAAAAATTTATAGAATCTCCCGAAAAAAAATCTCTGAAACTGATAGCCTGGTGCGAAACCAATCAAACCAATTTACTTCAAGAAGAAATTCGTAAGTCCTCTGCCGGCAACTTCACATTCCTTATTGGCCCCGAAGGTGATTTTACCGCTCAAGAAGTTGAACTCGCTAAAGCTGCGGGTTTCATACCTGTGTCGCTGGGAGAAAACATACTTAGAACTGAAACAGCAGCGTTGTATGGGTGTGCAATTGTAAAAACGTTTTCTAAATGAAATTTTACACAACCATTTGTTTCTCTATTCTCCTGTTAGCATGTGAAAATCATGATGAAAAGCTCATGTTACAGATATTAAAAGCGAATAATCTTTCCTGTGAAGCATCCATCTCAAAAGCTCAAAACGACTTGAAACTTGTTAGAAAATATTTTTTTCATGGAAATATAGAACGCGGTAATAAAATAATAGAAGAATATGAAAGAATAGTAAACCCCATTTATCATTTTAGGAATGCATTAAAGACAATTCCGAAGGATAGCATTCTCATTGCTTTTAGTGTTGCTGCTGATAGTGTTGGTTTGTATTTGGATATTATCTCTTACGATTGTGCTACTTTTAATCAATTTACAATAAAATACTACAAACAATTGGCTCAGGAAGGATTGAAAAAATATAGCAATGACGAGATTCAGAGAAATTTTGCTCTGAATTGTTTATATCACATACCAGATTGTTATGTCAAAACAATAAATGTTGGAAAATACATGCCTTCCCATGGTTATTGGTAAATTGTCTCTTAAAATAATTAATTAAAGCATAATATTTTACGAAACACTCCTTTCATATTATTAGGAATTATAATTATCCTTAATGAATTATCGGAAAGGTAACTTACTTCTGTATTCTTATTCGCGCATCCACTGCAGTCACATGCTTCATCGTTCCCAGCAGCGGGTTAATGTCCATTTCCGCTATCTCGGGGGCGGCCTTCAGCAAAGCCGATAGTTTCACTATTATTTCGCATAATAACTGTTCGTTTACACCCTCCCTGCCTCTTATACCTTTAATGATGGGATACGATTGCAGGTAGCGAATCATTGACTTGGATTCTTCCATTCCTACCGGTGCCAGACCTGCAGATACATCTTTAAAAACTTCTACGAAAATGCCACCCAGTCCGCATAAAATAATATGTCCGAATTTATCTTCCTTTTTTGCACCCATAAAAATTTCGTGCCCGGTAAGTTGTTCCTGCATTACAACTCCTATTGCCCCATCTATACTCATCAGCTCTTTAAAAATAAGTTCTACCTGCTGCAAATCGCAAACTCCTAAACGTACCCCACCCACTTCTGTTTTGTGTACCGGCCCTATTACTTTCATTACTAACGGAAAATCTATTTTTGAGGCAATAATTAATGCGTCTGTTTTTGAAGAAACCGTAAATTGTTTTGCCTGCGGAATATGTGCCGCATTTAACAAACGTTCCACTTCTTCCGGCAATAAATATCCATTTTCAGCCTTGGCTATAACATCTCTTATTAGTTGTTCATCTACCTTTGGTAATACCGGGTCAGCAAAAGGCTTTCCGATACGCTGGGCACGCGCGAGCACATACCCAAAGCTCACTTCATCGGTAAAATTAATGCGTCCGAAAGCCTGAAAATTGCTTACCTCCTCGGCAGCCAGAATTACAGAAGGCAGAATTGGGAAAATTGGCTTTTTACACGTCTTCATTTTTTGATGCAACACCTCGTACACGTTGTTTACACTCCACATACCGGTTGTGCCAAATACCACTACCGAGCCATCAATTTCATCAAATTCATTGTCGACATAATCGAGAATTGCTCCTAACTGCTCGGCTGTTCCTGTAGCTAAAAAATCTATCGGGTTGGCAACCGATGAACCCGGGAATAATTTCGTTTTTAATTCGTCAGCTTTCACCCCTTCCAAATGGGGCACCTGCATACCTCCGCGGGTTAAAATATCGGTAAGCATTACCCCCGGACCACCGGCATGTGTTATAACCGCAATGCGATTTCCGTGTAATTGTTTATGTGCAAAAACGGCAGCTGCATAAACCAACTCCACCCGACTGTGGCAACGTAAAATTCCGGCTTTCCGGAACAGGGCATTCACGGCAGTATTTGAACCGGCCAAGGAGCCGGTATGTGACGACACCGCGCGGGAACCTGCTTCGGTAGAGCCTGCTTTAATAGCAGCAATACGACACCCCTTTTCTACCAGCGATCGGGCGTGTTTATAGAATTTAAGAGGATTGTTTATTTCCTCCATATATAACAATTTGATACGTGAACTGGTTGATGAATCAAATGTAGTGTCCCAGTATTCCAGTATTTCCTCTACCCCTATTTGCGCACTATTCCCAACCGAAAAAATACTGGAGAATGTTAATCCGCGCGGAATAGCTTCTTCTAATAAGAAAACAAGTGTTGCACCCGAGGCCGACACGCAGTCGCAACCGGCAGGATCGAAATTGGGAATAGGCCCGGCAAAAACTCCTTTGTATCGCGGGGTGAGTACCCCAATGCAATTAGGCCCAATTAATGTTCCCCCAACCGATTCTATAATGGACGTACAACGTTGCTCTAATGCCTTACCCTCTTCCCCTATTTCACCAAATCCGGATGAAAAAATTATAAATGCCCTGCAGCCTTTTTTCAGAGCAAGTATACGAATGCAATCTTCAACCAGAGGTGCTGCAATGGCAATAATTGCAAGATTAACCTCAGGCAAAACATCACATGATTCATAACAGACCACGCCCTGCATCGCAAAAGGTTTAGGATTTACCGCATATAATTTCCCATCATAGTGATGTTCGAGAATATTCTTAAGCACCTTCCCCCCCGGTTTGGCGGTATCGTGCGAAGCTCCTACTACTACAATACTGTCAGGACTAATTAATTCGGGTACAATCATCTTTCAACGCAATATTAAATGCGGTTGCAAGATATACTAAGGTCATCATTCAAAAACTGATATGCATCAGGTATCAAAAAAACATGGAAGCACTATTTAAAACAAACTTCTAAAAACTCGAGTGTCTTAAAGATATTATCAAAATCTTTATAGGTACTTTGTGATTTTTTATCAAGCGTAAGGTAGTTTTCACAACCCATTAGGTAACCATCAATTAAATCTTTGTATGAGTCCTTTACTACAATCGCTTTATCATTCGTTTTTTTGTTCAACAAAATCCATTCTCTCTTATAAATAACAACACTTTTGGCCGCCTGCATTCCAACAATTCTTGTAATTACAGCGGCTCGCCTTTTCTTTGCCCAATCAGGTGCCGACTCATTAAACTTTTCTTCCGAACCGCCTCCATAGCGTTTTACAAGTTCTTTTTCAACTTCCATAAGCTGTTCTAGCGACAAAGAGTTGATAACGCTATCCACATCCCCATTTCCTTTTTCAAATTCGCTAACTGCCGCCTGACTCCCAACATTAGCGGCACCTTTAGCGAGCGAAGTAGCCGTTTTATTCACTGTGGTAGGATATGGATTACGATAAAAAGCGAATACTGCTCCATCAAATTCTACCTGTATCAGAAAGTCTTTTATTTTTATGTACCTAACCGGTTTCCCATCAATTTGCTGAACAGCTGATTCTATTTTATCTGTTTTGTAAATAGTAGCGATTCCTGAAGAAGCTTTAAACCTCACCTGAGTATAAAACTCAGGCTGCGACCCGGTGGCCATCATCGCCAATTCTCCTTCTGCTTCGGTTCCGTCAGAAAATTTTATGCTCCCTTTTTGCATCACCTTTGCGGCCATCACGTTTGCACCGGGCACTTCCAAAACAAAAGTTCCATCACCAAATGGGACATACGTTAATACAGAATCATTTGCCTTCTTTTCAATCTTTATTATCCCAGGAGAGGGTAAGATGCTTAATTCACCTTCCCGTGTAGCTGCGTAGTATATACCCCGGTAATGAGCATTTTCAAGTGGCTTAAACCCATTAGGGAAAATACTGTTTTGAAAGGCCACAAACCCGGATTTTGCGGTTCCGTCCTCGTTATAAATTGTTGCAGAATGAAAATTTAGGGCGAAATCTTTTCTTTCCTTCTTTCCATTGTCAGTAATTTCGCTAATGGTAAGAATGAGCCCGTAATTATTTACCTCGGATAATTCATACTTCCCTTTACCTGCATCGTTCTTAAGCCGAATTTCATCAAGCCGGCCATCCACTTTTTTTAGTTGCAATTCTCCTTCGAGTTTCACTCCCGAAGCAAGTATTACGTACCCGTTACGCGGTTTGGTATTGGAAATAGCATGTCCGTTGGTTTCTCCCATGCTCCTCCATTCATATAATTCGTCCGGACTATCATTTACCAAAGGCTGGAAATAAATTCCATATTCAGAAAGACTTATTGGCTTAAACTCGATTTCTTTGCCTTCACTAATTAATATTACAACTTTAACTTCGCTATAGCTGCCTTTGATTGATAACATCCCCTCCATTTTTTTCCCTGAACGGAGAATGACATACCCGTTTCTTGGCACGGTGGATTTGCCATCCCATGTATAACGTTCAGACGGAGTAGTATTTCGCTGCGCAAAGGACAGGGAAGTAAAAAATAACAGGGCAATGGTGGTTAAGTAAAGTGGTTTCATAAAAATAATAAGGTTGGTTAGTAACAAAACTACCATTTTTAATCAAACCACCAAATAATTATGCTTTTTATGGATTTCTGCTCAATAAAATCAAACCCGGTTATATGAATTTTGCGTTCAAAGCCTTTATTTGCACTGTATTTAATTAAAATTCAAATTATGCAATTTAAACACAGCCTTATGATAGGTATTTGCTCAGCCGCCTTTTTTAGTGCGTGCACCAAAACCGAACAACATGCGGGAGAAACTAAATCAACAGAGGACTCTACATTTCAGGTGGCAGCCGACCGCTTTGCCGATTTGCAGGTTTTACGTTACGAAATTCCCGGATTCGAAACACTTACAGCACAACAAAAAGAATTAGCCTACTACCTTTACGAAGCTGCCCGTTGCGGACGGGATATTATTTGGGACCAAAAGTATAAACATAACCTTAAAATAAGAAAAGTACTTGAAGCCATTTATGAAAACGGGAAAGCTGATAAGAACAGTGATAACTGGAAAAAATTTGAAGTATATGCCAAGCGTGTTTTCTTCAGCAACGGCATTCATCATCACTACAGCAACCTTAAGTTTATACCTGAATTTGATTTCACTTATTTCAGTGAATTGGTAAAAGGCTGCGATGTGGCCAGCCTTCCCCTTGAAAACGGACAAACCGCTGACCAGCTACTCGCTTTTTTGCAGCCAATCATTTTTGATGCAAAAGTAGATGCCAAAATTGTAGACCTTGCTCCCGGAATTGACAATGTAACCGCATCGGTAAATAATTTTTACGAAGGCATTTCACAAAAAGAAGTAGAAGCTTACTACGAAAAAATTGCTAAAAAAGACGATCCCGAGCCGGTGTCGTGGGGTTTAAATTCAAAAATGCTTAAGGAAAACAATAAAATTACCGAAAAAGTATGGAAAGTTGGAGGCATGTACAGTGCCGCCATTGAAAAAATTGTGTACTGGTTGGAAAAAGCTATTTCAGTAGCTGAAAATCATAAGCAAAAACATGCGCTTGAATTGCTGGTTGAATTTTACAAAACAGGTGATTTAAAAAAATGGGATGAATATAATATTGCATGGGTGGCCGATACTGAATCGAGACTTGATGTGGTGAATGGTTTTATTGAAGTTTACGGGGATGCAATTGGTAAACGTGCCAGCTACGAGAGCGTGGTAAGTATGAAAGATATGGAAGCCACCAAACGTATTGCCACCATTGCTTCCAATGCACAGTGGTTTGAAGACAACTCGCCCATTTTGCCGGAACATAAAAAGAAAGAAGTAAAAGGTATCACTGCCAAAGTAATCACCGTAATTCAGGAAGCGGGCGATGCCTCGCCTTCTACCCCGATAGGAATAAACTTACCAAATGCCAACTGGATTCGTCAGAAACATGGTTCTAAATCGGTATCATTGGGGAATATTGTTCATTCCTATAATGAAGCTAATAAAACCAGTCCGATGCTGAAGGAATTTGCAGTAAGCGAAGAGCAGATTAAACGTGCAAAAGAATTTGCTTCACTTGCCGGAGATTTACATACCGATATGCATGAAGTTATTGGTCATGCATCAGGACAAATAAACAAAGGCGTGGGCGACCCGGATCAAACCTTAAAGAATTATGCATCTACTCTTGAAGAAGCACGCGCTGACTTAGTGGCACTGTATTATATCATGGATCAAAAGTTAGTTGATATAGGAGTAATGCCATCAATTGAAGTGGGAAAAGCAGAATACGACAATTATATCATGAATGGATTAATCACTCAGCTTACCCGACTAAACATAGGCGAAAATCTGGAAGAGGCTCATATGCGCAACCGTCAGTTAGTAGCTAAATGGGCTTATGAAAAGGGCAAGGCTGAAAATGTAATTGAATTTGTGAAACGTGACGGCAAAACCTTTGTAAAAGTAAATGATTACACTAAACTTCGTAAGTTGTTTGGAGACCTGCTTCGCGAAATTCAGCGCATTAAATCGGAAGGGGATTATAAAGCGGCAACCGAATTGGTAGAAGGTTTCGGTGTGAAAGTGGATCAGGAATTATTAAAAGAGGTAAAAGAGCGCTTTAACAAACTTAATGTAGCCCCATACAAAGGGTTTATTCAGCCAAAACTGATTGCCGTTAAAGAAGGTGATAAAATTGTTGATGTGAAAGTTGAATACCCTCTGAGCTTTATCAATGAGCAACTGGGCTACGGAAAAGATTACGGATTTTTACCCGTTAACAATTAGAATGAATTCATTCAGCAGTTTTAATCTCAATTAAGTTTCTGCGTATTTCTGCGGAATCTTCGGGAGAAAAAAATCTCACGGGAACCTTCAGAAATACGCAGAATATTTTTCACCACCGAAATAAATGCACGAATTACGTTTTGTTCAACATATTTCTAAAGAAGAAAAATATATTTCTTTGCTCCCTCAGCTAAAGGCCCTGACGGAAAACGAACCGGATTTAATAGCGAATCTGGCAAATATTACAGCCGTGCTTAAAGAAGCGTTTAACTGGTGGTGGGTGGGTTTTTATCTGGTAAAAGAAAATGAACTGGTGCTTGGTCCGTTTCAGGGGCCATTAGCATGTACCCGAATAGGTTTTGGGAAAGGAGTTTGCGGAAGCAGCTGGAAACAAAAAGAAACGTTGCTGGTAACTGATGTAGAAAAATTCCCCGGGCATATTGCCTGCAGCAGTGCCTCACGTTCTGAAATTGTAATTCCTGTAATAAAAAACGGAGAAGTAGTTGCAGTACTTGATGCCGACAGTGAATACCTCGATCACTTTGATTTCACCGACCAAAAATACCTTGAATTAGTGTGTACCGGCATAAGCAGCCTGTTCTGATTTATCAAAAGCAATAAAGTTTATTATATTTGGCCTATGCAAACCAAAGCTTTCAATAAACTGGTGATAATAGCTGCTCTGGGCTACTTTGTAGATATCTACGATTTAATCTTATTTAATGTAGTAAAAAAACAAAGTATCATGGATCTCGGATTTACCGAGGCGCAATACAAACTCCATGATATTACCCTTTTCAATATGCAAATGGCCGGCATGCTGATAGGAGGATTAATCTGGGGAGTTTTAGGTGATAAAAAAGGACGCGTATCGGTTTTGTTTGGTTCAATTCTTATGTATTCGCTTGCCAATATTGCCAATGCTTTTGTTACCTCACTCGAAATGTATGGAGCAATGCGGTTTATTGCCGGAGTTGGTTTGGCAGGAGAACTGGGTGCGGGCATTACGCTGGTAGCCGAAACCATGCATAAAGACAAACGCGGGTACGGAACAATGATTATTGTTTCAGTGGGTGCTTTAGGAGCCGTTTGCGCTTATTTGGTGGGTGATAATTTCAGCTGGAAAACAGCTTACATTATAGGCGGAGGAATGGGCATGTTGCTTTTGGCACTGAGAGCCGGGGCATTTGAAAGTGGGATGTTTAAACAGATTCAGCACCATAAAACACATAACGGGAATCTGCTTATGCTGGTAAACAATAAAAAGCGTTTTATGAAATATGTGGCGTGCATTTTAATTGGCTTACCGGTGTGGTTTGTAGTTGGTGTGTTAATCAATTTATCCGACCGCATAGTGGAAGCACTTAATCCGGCCATACATATTGAAGTAAGAGAAGCGGTAATGTATTCATATATCGGATTGTCATTTGGTGATTTACTCAGCGGATTTTTCAGTCAGTATTTCAGAAGCAGAAAAAAAGTAATTACAGGATACCTCGCGGCACTTGCAATCACAGTGGCCGTTTACCTTTCAAACCATAATATTAATCTACCCTACCTTAAAATCATGTGGTTTTTGCTTGGCTCGGCAACCGGTTTCTGGGCCTTGTTTGTAACCAATGCAGCCGAGCAATTTGGTACAAATCTCCGTTCTACGGTGACCAACACAGTTCCTAATTTTGTAAGAGGGGCTGTAGTGCCTATTACATTAAGTTTTAAAGGACTAATGGAAACTTACGGAACCATTCAGGCCGCTATTATTGTAGGAAGCATTTGCCTTATATTATCCCTGATTGCCGTTTTAAGTGTAAAGGAAACTTTCAGCAAAGATCTTGACTATGTAGAAACCCTTTAGGAGAAATAAATCAAATTAGCTACCTTTAACCCCACAAAACAAAAGTATGAACAAAGTTAAATTTGTGCTTGTAGTTGACGATGATCAGATCAATAACTTTGTATGCAGCAGAATGATTAAACTGTCTGGCATAAGTGACCATGTCGAATGTGTATTGGGAGGGCAGGAAGCGCTTGATTTAATTAAAAAAGCTGCGGCAAACAATACTCAATTACCCGATTTGATTTTTCTTGATATAAATATGCCCGGAATGAATGGTTGGGAATTCCTGGACCAATACCGCAATCTGGCTCCTGAGCTAAAAACAGGCCCCCGTATTTTTATGCTCTCGTCTTCACTTTACAAAGATGATATTGATAAATCAAGTCAGTATAAAGAAGTTGCCGAATACGTGATTAAACCTCTTTCTATTGAAGTATTAAGAGAAATAGAACGCAAATATTTCGGATAATTTTTTTCATTTCCGCTTTATGCTTGGATTAAAACTTCCTACCGATCCAAGGTGGGTGAACATAGCTGAAAAAGACCTTCAGGAAATTCTAACCGACCATGCCTGGTGCGAACAAAAAGCAGCTACATCCGGAATTACATTTATAGTAAGATACCCTGACAAACACGATGTGGTAACAGAAATGAACGCCCTGGTAGCAGAAGAATGGGGTCATTTCAGAAAAGTGCTTAAAGAACTTGAAAAGAGAAACCTGAAATTAGGCAGGCAGCGAAAAGATTTATACGTAGTGCAATTACTTCAGTTAATTGAAAAAGGAGGCTCTCGCGAGAAACAATTAGTAGAACATCTGTTGGTAAATGCCCTTATTGAAGCGCGAAGCTGCGAACGATTCAGGTTGTTATCGCTGCATATGAAAGATGAATACTTCAGGGAGTTTTACCACGAGTTTATGACTTCGGAAGCAGGGCACTACAGAATGTTTCTGGATTTGGCCAAAAACCATATGCCGACTGACCATGTTCAAAACCGCTGGCAATTTTTTCTGGATGAAGAAGCAAAAATAATGGAGCGAATGGAATTGCGTGGCGACCGCATTCACTAAATGAAATTATTGCTTTTGGATGTATCCGTAATACTCGAGGTAAAAACTGATGAGCCGCTGATTAAGCACAAACACATTCTTTTCAAGCGATGATAATGTTGTTTCATCTATTCCGGTTAAATACCTTTTGGATCCTTCAAATAACTTCATATTGGTGATGGAATAAGGGAATGGAGATTTCATTTGCCTGAACTGAGGATCTAATACCACCAGCATATTATCCAGAATATTTCCTCCAATCATTTCAACATAGCCCACTTCGGCAATTAAGAATTTTTCGGCTGTGCATACAATGGACGGATCATATTGCATCTGCTCATTTACAAACAAGCTGTCAAAATTATGGCTAAGCACCCTGTCGCTTTTTTCATCCACAAAAAAATACACGGGCGTAAACGTATAGTATTTTTTAAATGCCCGAATGAGTTGCATATTGAGTGAATCGTAAGTGACTTTAAGAGCCAATGCGCCATGATCATCTCCGCTTTCAATTAATCGTTTCATGGTGTTTCTCGGATAATTTAAACGCACCAGCAACACACCACCGTCCATTAACGCTCTGTTGTTTTTTTGCCTTCGCAATTGTTCTTCCGTAGGTTGCTGATTATCCGAAATAAACTTATTCAGATTTACCGATAAGCCAAATTGCAGATAGGATGTTTTTCCGGTGAGGGTATTGGGTGCTTCATCAGCTGTAAGTGTAAAATGATATTTGGCAAACAAATCAACTTTACTGCTTGCAGGGAAGGTTAAGCCGGCCGAAAACAGGTAATCAACCCTCCCGGCATTTGCATTGCTGTATCGGCTGGTTAAACCGCCTAAACTGGCTCCATTTAACGTACGGTAAACAGTTCCCTGTGTAATGCTCGCCATCCACCCGATATTGAGAGTGATATTGGTTCGCCTGCCCGGTGTTACAAAAAAATTGAACCCTAAATCAAGGTAATTATTGGTGATGCGTTCGTCAGTTATTTTTTTAAATGTAAGTGAACTGTACTCCACCTCAAACTGAGGCCGAAACCAGGGAGAAAACTGATAGGCTACAAATAAACCGGCTCCGGGTTTAACAATTCCTGCAAGCGAATCGGCAGGAAGCTTTTTGCGAACGGGCATATTTCCGTTTACTTTTACTCCATACCATAGCTTTCCGCTCATAGTTGTATCAGCCGGGTTTTGCGACCACGCACTTGTTGAGAGAAGAAAGGATAAAACTAAAATGAGTTGCTTCACTGTTGGGCAATTGTTTTTATAGTCAGCGAAAATGCGAAAAAGGTTACAGCTATTTCAGAAATTTTATATTTTTTTTCATTCCCGTATAACCTGCTCTGAGTAATGCACTGTGTTTAAACAGTCTGTTAAACGTTTCTTCGGTAAGTTCAAACCATTCATTTTGTTTCATCTGCATCATTTCGGCATCAGGCAAAAATTGGTTTTCGGTATGCGGCCTTGCAAATCTATTCCATGGACAAACCTGCTGGCACACATCGCAGCCAAAGGCCCAATTATCCATTTTATTTTTGAATTCAGAAGGAATTTCGTTGCGCAATTCAATGGTAAGGTAAGAAATACACCTGCTTCCGTCCACCACCTGCGGTTTTACAATAGCCTGTGTGGGACAGGCATCAATGCAGGCGGTGCAGGTTCCGCAATGGTCGGCAACCGGAGTATCGTATTCTAATTCCAGATCAATAATTAATTCTGAAATAAAAAAGTAAGAGCCGTTTTGCTTCGAAATTAAATTGGCGTTTTTACCTATCCAGCCTAATCCGCTTTTTTTAGCCCATGCCCTGTCGAGCACCGGTGCCGAATCAACAAAAGCCCTTCCATGCACCTCTCCTACCGCATTGTTAATATACGTTACCAGTTCAAAGAGTTTATCCTTTATTACTTTATGGTAATCCTTACCATAGGCATACATCGAAATTTTGGGTGCTGTTTCATCAGCCTGTTTTTGCGGGCTATAATAATTAAACAATAATGAAACAACTGATTTGGCTCCGGGAACCAGTAAGGTGGGGTCAAGACGCTTGTCAAAATGATTTTCCATATACTTCATCTCCCCGTGCATTCCCGCCAAAAGCCAGGCCTCAAGACGGGGGGCTTCTTCTGCTAAAAAGACAGCTTTGCTTATTCCGCAAAAACTAAAACCCAGTTCAATTGATTTTTGCTTGATAAGGTTGGTATAGGATGAGCGCTGCGATGCCTGCATGTTGTGCTATGCAAATTTTTCTCTTAGTCGGCATCAAACAACCCGCCACCTTTATTGGGTATTTTACCTAAATGGCGATATGCTTTTTCAGTTACCTCGCGTCCACGCGGAGTGCGCATTAAAAATCCTTCCTGTATCAGGTATGGTTCATACACCTCTTCTACTGTTCCGGTATCTTCGCTTATGGCCGTAGCAATGGTATTTAATCCTACAGGGCCACCTTTAAATTTTTCAATAATGGTGACCAGAATTTTATTATCCATCTCATCCAAACCAAGGGTATCTACATTAAGCGCATTTAAGGCATATCGGGCAATTTCCATATTAATTGTTCCATCTCCCTTCATTTGCGCAAAATCTCTTGTTCTGCGCAAAAGTGCATTGGCAATACGCGGGGTTCCGCGGCTTCGTCTGGCAATCTCATAAGCGGCCTCATCGGCAATAGGTGCCTTAATAATCTCGGACGAGCGCAGCACAATATTGGTAAGGAGTTTTACATCGTAATACTCTAAACGGGCATTTATACCAAAGCGGGCACGTAAGGGTGAGGTAAGTAATCCGGAGCGCGTAGTAGCTCCGATTAATGTAAATGGATTAACTGCAATTTGTATGGAGCGGGCATTGGGTCCGGTATCAATCATGATATCGATTTTATAGTCTTCCATTGCCGAGTATAAATACTCTTCAATAACAGAGCTGAGCCGGTGTATTTCGTCAATAAATAAAACATCTCCCTCTTCCAGATTGGTAAGTAATCCGGCTAAGTCACCGGGTTTTTCCAGTACGGGTCCTGAAGTAATCTTAATATTTGAGCCCAGTTCGTTGGCGATAATATGCGACAGGGTTGTTTTACCAAGTCCGGGAGGACCGTGCAGCAAAACATGATCAAGTGCTTCGCCTCTTTGGCGGGCAGCGCCTACAAAAACTTTCAGGTTTTCAATAATTTTATCCTGCCCCGCAAAATCATCAAATGATGCAGGACGCAGTACCTTCTCTATATCTTTTTCTGTCGGACTCAGGTTGTCTTCGTCCGGGTCAATATTTGGATTTCGCACAGCACGAAGTTACAATAATTTGGCTGGGCACGCGAGAGAAGTTTACACCATGCAATGTTAATGACGGATGCCTATATTTGAACCAATGAACAGCTGGCTGATTCTTTTATTCTCATTGGGCTATATGGCAATTGCTTTTGAGCATACCATTAAACTTAATAAAACGGCAAGTGCCTTGCTTACAGGGGTATTTTGCTGGACCGTTTATGCAATTTACAGCCATGAACCTACCCCAGTACTGAATGAACTCTCCCATCACCTCAGCAATATTTCAGGTATTCTGTTTTTTTTACTCGGGGCAATGACCATTGTTGAACTTATTGATGCTCATCAGGGATTTTCGGTAATAACCCGTCTTATAAATACCCGCAGTGTATCAAAACTTTTCTGGATAGTGTGCGTTACGGCATTTTTCCTCTCTGCCGTTTTAGATAACCTTACTACTGCTATTGTAATGGTATCAATCACCCGAAAGCTGATAAAAAATGATGAACACCGTAAAGTAATGGCGGGCATGATAATTATTGCAGCCAATGCAGGGGGGGCATGGTCGCCTATTGGTGACATAACTACGACTATGCTTTGGATTGGCGGGCAAATTACCGCAGTCAATATTATAAAAACATTACTTATTCCAAGCCTCATAAGCCTGATTGTTCCCCTGATTATTGTTTCATACAAATACCGTAAAGAAAACACCGAAGCCTCTTCTGCAAATGAAGACAAAGCCTACTACCGTCAGCACATCACCGGAACCAATCTGATGTTTTTTACCGGTATTGGTGTTTTGCTTTTTGTTCCTGTTTTTAAAACCATTACCCACCTGCCTCCTTTTGTAGGTGTTTTATTAGGCCTGGGAATTGTTTGGCTTGTTTCAGAATTTATTCATAAAGACAAAGATGAAGAAGAGCGAAAGCCATATACAGCCGTTCACGCATTAAGCCGGATTGACAGTGCCAGTATTTTATTTTTCCTGGGTATTCTCCTGGCCATTAGTGCCCTTGAATCAACCCATCTACTTGCGGCAGTATCGGGATGGATGAGCCGTACCATTGGAAACGAGAACCTGATTGTAGTGGCTATCGGATTACTGTCGGCAGTGATTGATAATGTACCGCTGGTGGCAGCCTCAATGGGTATGTATCCGTTAGCTTCTCCTTCCATTAATACGGAAGCATGGCAGTATGCGATGTCTCATCAGGAAATAATTTATCAGGGGCATTTTACCTTTAACCAGGTTACTTATTATTTAACTGATGCCCGCCTGTGGGAGTTTATGGCCTATTGTGCCGGTACCGGAGGAAGTGTACTGATTATCGGTTCGGCTGCAGGGGTATCGGTAATGGGTATGGAAAAAATAGATTTTATGTGGTATCTTAAACGTATGAGTCTGCTGGCCTTAATAAGCTACTTTGCCGGTACTTTGGCATATATATTCATTTATCCTTTCTTTGCAGTATATTAATATTTTTTCATGCTTAACGGGAAAAAAATTGTGGTGGTACTGCCTGCATACAATGCAGAGCTGACTATTGAACGCACGTATAGCGAAATTCCTTTTGATATTGTAGATGAAGTGGTGCTGGTTGATGATGCCAGTAAAGACCACACCAGCGAAGTGGGTAAACGTTTAGGAATTCAACATGTGATTAAACATGAAAAAAATAAGGGCTACGGTGGTAACCAAAAAACCTGTTACAACAAGGCGAAAGAACTGGGAGCTGATATAGTTATTATGCTCCACCCCGATTACCAATACACCCCAAAACTTATCACCGCCATGGCAAGTATTATTGCCTTTGATGTGTATCCGGTTGTATTTGGCTCACGCATTTTAGGAATGGGTGCACTGCGCGGAGGTATGCCTTTGTACAAATACATTTTTAACCGTATCCTTACCCTTACCCAAAATATTCTGATGATGCAAAAACTATCGGAATACCACACCGGATATAGAGCCTTCAGCGGGGAAGTATTACGTACAGTGAAGTTTGACCTGTGCTCTGACGATTTTGTCTTCGACAATGAAATGGCCGCTCAGGTATTTTATGCCGGATTCGAAATTGCTGAAGTAACCTGCCCCACTAAGTATTTTGAGGAAGCATCCTCAATCAATTTCTCCCGTAGTGTAACTTACGGTTTGGGAGTTTTACGTACCTCTCTCTTCTATCGCCTGCAAAAATGGGGATTGGGATCATTCAGAATTTTTTCGTGATGTAATTTCACGCAGAGGCGCAAAGAACGCAAAGTGAATACACCCCCTGATGACATTAAAAAAATTAGCATCCGATAGCTATCGGGCTTTGCGGGCTTTGCGTGAATAATATTGCAAGTTTCAAAAATGGGGGTCAGGATCATTCAGAATATCCTAAATAATTTGTAATTATTAGATTATTAAATTTGATTACTTAAATAAAGTTATATGAAACTAGCATCCTCCCTGTTCATTGCCATGCTTTCAGTTATGAGCATATCTTGTAATATCAATGATGTTTCCATTTCCTACCCTGAAAACTCACAGGGTCAGCAAAACATCCTTGCCCTTCCTGATGGTGCTAAGGTGAACCAAATAAATGCCTACATATTTGCTGCCGACATTGGGGATGATGCCCAGCTGAAAATTGTGATTACCAACTTATCGAATGACAAGCCTACTATGTTCAGTCAAAAACCAAGCTGGGCTCTTTCAACCACCAACAGAATTGGCTGGACAGTTATGGGTGAAGTTGGGGGTACCATGTTTTACCCTAGCAATTATCAAATCGCAGAAGCTGCACAAACCGGAAAACTTAACATGCCTGTTCATTTCGTTGGTACTGCCAATATTGACGGTAAATGCAGAATCGATTTTTATGAGAACTCAGGAAAAATCACAAAAACCAAATACCTTGTTTGGTAACTACAACATGACACCTTGAATGGTAATGTAAACTTTGGTACTTATCAATTGGGTATTGGATTAATGTATCAGATTAAACAGCCTTCCCCAGCGTATTTTATTGAACCAACTTCCATTGGTATCCCAACTCATCCAGATAAATACCGCTTTCCCAACAATATGGTCTTCGGGAACAAAACCCCAAAAACGGGAGTCTTCCGAATTATAACGGTTATCCCCCATCATAAAGTAGTAATCCATTTTGAAACGATAACTTTCAATGGGTTTTCCCTCAAGCCACGCTTTGCCATCTTTCCACTCTAAGGTAGGATTGTTTTCATACTCCTTTATCGGGCGTTCGTAAATCCAGTAATTTTGTTCGGTAAGTTTTATTACATCCCCGCATTTCGGAATATACAGGGGGCCAAACTGATCAAGATTCCAGTTTAGTTCTTTGTGATAAGGATAAATGTAAGGAGAAAACAATCCGCGCATTTCAGAGCTCACCTGAATATTTTTCACGTTGTTCAGCTTTGCAAATTTCTCACGGGCAACATTACTCATGATCATCATAAAATCGCCACTATCCGAAATTTGCGCATACTCTTCAATTCCCATTTCTTTCATGGTTAACCGGTTAAATCCGTATTGGTCGGCTTTTACCAGATAGCGTGCCTGCAACCCCGGAGGATTAGGATTTGGTTTTTCATTGATGTACACCTGTGCATCAACAATACGCAGCGTATCACCCGGAATGCCAATGCATCTTTTAATGTAATTTTCTTTTTTGTCAACGGGTCGTCCTTCTTTATCGGCAGGATAATTAAACACCACCACATCATTATTTTTTATTTTTTGAAAACCCGGTAACCGATAATAAGGTAATTTGATAAGCTCGGAATATGCTTTGGTTTCAATCACCGGCATAGTATGGTGGGCAAAAGGAAATGCTATAGGTGTCATGGGTACACGCGGGCCGTAATGGTACTTGCTCACAAATAAAAAATCGCCTACCAGTAATGATTTTTCCATGGACGGAGTAGGAATAGTATAAGCCTCGAGCAACAACCCTCTGATTAAACTGGCAGCTACAATGGCAAATGCAATAGCATCAATCCACTCGCGGTTGCGGCTTTTGCGCTCCATTTTATTAATGAAATGATAATATGCCACTAAAATAACCTGTGTGCCCAGCAGCATCATGATGGAAAGCATAACACCTGCCGATGCCGGACCAATGAGAATGATAAACAAAAAGAGGTTCATGGCGGTGAGAAACCAAAAACCAAAACGCTCGCGCTTTGTGAGAATACTATAAAACTTCTTAAAAAAATCCATATATTATATTTTGAAAATGACTTAACGCAATGCTTCAGTCATTTAGTTTATGATTGAATTAATACTACGGTAAAACCCATGATTTATTCGGCCAGCGGCAGCAACTATCAGTCTAACTTCAAAAGGTCTTCCATGGTGTAAATTCCTTTTTTTCCCAATATCCACTCGGCAGCAAGCACCGCTCCCTCGGCAAATCCGTTGCGGGTAACAGCCGAATGCTTAATGGTAATTGAATCATTTGCCGAACTGTAAATCACGGTATGATCACCGGGAACATCTTTAATTCGTTTTGATTCTATTAATAACTCATCGGGTTGCAAACTTTGCATAGGCACATCCTCATGTTTATCAAAAAATAATCGTGCCTTCCAGCTATGTTTAGTCTGGCTTGGCTCCAATATTTGCTTAGCTAAGGAAAGGGCCGTTCCGCTGGGATGATCCTTTTTTTCGGTATGATGTACTTCTTCTATCATCACATCATAATCCTTGCGTTGTCCCATGTATCGGGCAAGCAGTTTATTTATTTTAAAAAAGATATTTACTCCCAGACTAAAGTTGGAGGAGTAAATCATACTTTGTCCTTCTTTTATGCAGCGTTTTTTAACTTCGTCAAACTGATCGTACCATCCGGTTGTACCTACCACTACCGGCACATTGGCATCAAAGCATTTCATGATATTGTCGTAGGCCGAGGTAGGCATACTGAAGTCAATAGCCACGTCAACATTTTTTAAACTGATGGCTAAAAAATTGTTGGCGTTCTCGAGGTTAATTTTGTAAACAATTTCGTGCCCTTTGGCTTCGGCAACGCGTTCAACTGCCTTGCCCATTTTTCCGTAACCAAGTAATGCTATTCTCACGTTTATCTTATTTTTAGTGTAGCCCCAAACCCGCTATAACCGATTCCGTTCAGGGCAAAAATTCTCGGTTCTATCCTCAAAGATAAGTCATCATTCACATTGAATTCAAATAAATGTGCATCTACATTGGCATCCACAATATTAAGAACATAGATAAGCCCCAGACCAATGGCACACATATCTCTGTTTTTACGAAAATAATCGCGATTACTGGCAGCCCAGTTGGTATAGCGGGAATCGAGCACATTTCCCTGATAAACAGGAATAGTAGAACTATCCTGATCCTGAATATAGGTGTAAATTTGCTTAAACTCTTTGTAGTTTTTGTGGTTCCACGACAGCCCAAAAATTAACCCGGCAGCTCCGGCATAAATAACCGGAATTTTCCAGTACTTTTTATTGTAGGCCTGCCCCCATCCGGGTATTACCACCGATCGCCAAGTGGCTGTTCGGGGGGAATGAACGGGTTTTACCGGATGATTCATTTTCCCCAGATCGAAACGGTTTTTGGGAGCTGTGCTATCGGGTTTAAATTGCTGTACCGAATCCTGAACAGGTTGCTGAGCGTAGGAAGGCGCTGTTATAAACCCAAGCAAACAAATGAATACAATTGCCGCTTTCAAAATTTATTTTGATTCCAACATATCAATAAGCCGCTGCAATTCGTCAAGGTCTTCAAATTGTATTTGAATACTCCCTTTTCCTTTTTCATTGGCTTTAAATGTTACTTTAGAGTTGAAACGATCGCTAAGTGCACGCTGATAAACGGTATAATCATTCAGCAATAGTCCGTCAGAGTGTTTTATCCTTTTGGCAACAGGCGCAGCCGGTTTGTTTTCCTTATCTAATTCTTTTTGAAGGCGGGCAAGCTCTTCGGCCATGCGCACCGAAAGATTTCCCTCACGTATTTCGTTGAATATACGCAATTGCTCTGCTTCATTCTCAATGCTGATAATAGCCCGCGCGTGGCCCATACTCAACAATCCATCACGTATGGCTGCCTGTATATCGCCCGGTAATTTTAGCAAACGAAGGTAGTTGGTAACCGTACTGCGTTCTTTACCTACACGGTCTGCAACCTGCTCCTGAGTCATGCTGCATTCATCAATAAGGCGCTTGTAGCTTAAGGCAACTTCAATGGCATTTAAATCCTGTCGCTGTATATTTTCAATAAGGGCCATCTCCAGCATTTCCTGGTCGTTGGCCAGCCTGATATAGGCAGGTATGGTTTTTAATCCGGCTTCAATAGCTGCACGTGTTCTTCGCTCACCTGAAATAATCTGGTATTTGTCATATCCCATTTTACGCACGGTGATGGGCTGAATCAGTCCGTGAATCTTTATGGATGCCGAAAGTTCCTGCAAGGCCTGTTTATCAAAATCGGTACGCGGCTGAAACGGATTGGCTTCAATCTGACTAATTTCAATTTCACTTACTGCACCCACCGGCTTCGACTCGCGGGTGGTGGTTATATCTGTTTCTGCATTCTGCAACAGGGCTGCTAATCCTTTGCCCAGTCCGCCTTTTTTTGTTACTGTCATCTTCTCGTTCTTTATTCCTGCTGAAAGGGCAATAACCAATTAGCAGGTTATTGCCTTATCTGCTACTCTCAATTTTTTTAGTTGTTACTTATATTATCCATCGCACTCATTTTGGTGAGTCCGTTTTTGGTGAGCAATTCGCGGGCAAGGTTCAGGTAATTTACCGTGCCTCTGCTGGCAGCGTCATGTTGAATCACCGGTACACCAAAACTTGGTGCCTCACTTAGCTTGGTATTACGCTGAATGATGGTATCAAAAACCAATTGCTGAAAATGCATTTTTACCTCTTCCACTACCTGGTTGCTCAGGCGTAAACGCGAATCGTACATAGTGAGCAAAATACCTTCAATTTGTAAATTCTGATTGATATTGCTCTGAACAATTTTGATGGTGTTAAGTAATTTACCCAACCCTTCCAAAGCAAAATATTCGCACTGCACCGGAATAATTACTGAATCGGCAGCGGTAAGGGCATTGGTGGTTATTATTCCCAGAGATGGGGAACAATCAATAATGATAAAATCATAATCCCCGCGCACTTTTTCCAAAGAAGCCTTCATCATCCGTTCGCGGCTTGGCCTGTCGATAAGTTCAATTTCGGCTCCCACCAAATCAATACTGGCCGGAAGTAAATCCAAAAAATCGGTTTCTGTTTTTAAAATCACATCCCGTGCTTCGGTGTCGTTAATCAACGTATCGTAAATGCCAATTTTTACATTCTTGGGATCGAATCCGGTACCCGATGTTGAATTGGCCTGCGGGTCGGCATCTACCAGCAATGTTTTGTATTCCAATACGGCTAAGCTGGCAGCCAGATTAATGGCTGTGGTGGTTTTGCCTACTCCCCCCTTTTGATTTGCAATTGCAATAATTTTTCCCATTGCGCTTTATATTCCTCTCAAATAAAAATTAAATGTCTAACGTGGCTCCTATCTCCATCAGGTGAATGGTTTTTCCGTCATCGGCAAAAGCCTTTTTCACCTGCTCGTGATTGATTACAATATACGGGAATGTATCAAAATGCATCCCGATAATAGTATTACATTGTATAAAACCGGCTGCTATTACCGCATCATCATAACTCATAGTAAAGTTGCTGCCTACGGGCAAAAAGGCAAAATCGGGTTTGTTGTACTTGCCTATCAGTTGCATATCCATATGCAGTGCTGTGTCTCCTGCATAATAAAATGTTTTGCCATCGGCTTTTATAATAAATCCCTGCGGATTACCCCCGTCACATCCATCGGCAAATGAACTTGAATGAATGGCATTGGTAAATTTAACCTCTCCCCAGTCAAATGTCCATTTTCCTCCTGTATTCATCGGGTGAGTTTTGTGCCAGCCCTGTGTGTTAAACCACGAGCATATTTCCCAGTTGGCCACCATCGTACTATCATTTTGCTTAGCTATGGCAAGGGCATCGGCCATATGATCCTGATGCGCGTGAGAAATAAATACATAATCAGCCTTTACCTGCTTCAAATCAATAGATGATGCCAGTTGATTAGGTGTGATAAAGGGATCGAACAATAGCACCTTTCCCCCAGCCTCTACCTGAAAACATGAATGACCTAAATACTTTATCTTCATGGAATTTACTCCTTACAAAACTGTTATAAACAGAAGGGTAAAATTACTACTTTCCGCAATTGCGGTGGTCTATATTCTATCAACATAGTAAACCGCTCAAAACCTTGTGGCTTACCCCCGCCAAAAGCCTAAATCACTGAGTACATCCCGCAGGAGGGAATAATGTGAATTTCTTGCACCGCTTAACCCTTCTTATTTTCAACTATTTTCATCTTTTTACACAAGTAATTTGTGAATAGGTTTTTGGCAAATGTGGATAAGCAGGGAGGGTTTAAGTTTCGGTTTCCTGTTTGATGTTGAATTATCCTTATAGACTTTATCTGATGCAATTATACAGGATCGTTGAAAATGTATTGTTCATTGTAATCAATTCCAAACTCATTAAGAAACTCCAGATACTCTTCTCTAAAGGTTTTCTTTCGGTGATGCTCCTCCTGATTCTCGATATATCCTACTACATTTACTAATTGCGATTTTGAATAAGAAAATGCTCCATAGCCCTCTTGCCACTCAAATTTTGCAGAGAGCAGTTTCTTTTCGTTGATCCAGCGGGAAGCATTTGCTTTTACATCCTGCATAAACTCAGATACAGATTGATTAGGCCTCATGCCAATAAGCAGGTGAATATGATCGGGCATTCCGTTTATCGCAATCATTTTATGACCGTTGTTTTGCACAATTCCGGTAATGTATTTATATAACTCCTGCTTCCATGAATGATGAATAACACGGTTTCGATACTTTACCACAAATACAAAGTGGAGGTGAATTTGCGTATAGGTGTTTGCCATATTTCTGAAATTTGGTTCTTACTGAACTAAGGACAAATATCTTTGTTTTAAACTAAACTTAAAAGTAAGAAAGAAGATCCAGTAAAGTTGCGGGAGCTCAAGTGTTGCGTACCTATGGTACTACGTTCTGCTATGTTTTTTGTTATACCGATATTGTATCCCTACGGGATTAAGAACTACCGTATTCTGATATTCTTCGTGGCGTGCCTAAGCCACTCTTTGTTCTTTCCATATCTGTCAACTTACCGATATTGTATCCCTACGGGATTAAGAACTACCGTATTCTGATATTCTTCGTGGCGTGCCTAAGCCACTCTTTGTTCTTTCCATATCTGTCAACTTACCGATATTGTATCCCTACCGGAATAAGAACTACCGTATTCTGATATTCTTTGTGGCGTGCCTAAGCCATTCTTTGTTCTTTCCATATCTGCCAACTTACCGATATTGTATCCCTACCGGATTAAAGACTACCGTGGATATACCGGTTAAACTGACCACCCTTTTCCGGAGCAAATTGACCACCCTTTCATCTGGCGAAAAAGTGTTCAGATTGTCTGGCGAAGTATAGCTGTTCATTTCTGATTTGTTATTCAAAAATATATAATTATTTCAGTTTACCATTGGTTTCTTTTTTCTCATTGATTCACCAAACAGTTCTATGCGGTGCGCTCCGTGAACAATGCGATCAAGAACAGCATCTACTATGGTTGTTTCACCGATGACCTCATGCCACATATTTACCGGTACCTGGGCTGTTATAATCAGGGATGCTTTGGCATGACGATCCTCGATGATTTCCATTAACGCTGAACGGTTATGCCCGTCTAAGGGTTGTATTCCAAAGTCGTCAATAATGATGAGGTGTTGCTTTTCGATCCGGCTTATTTCTTTTGCGTAGGTACCGTCTCCTTTGGCCATTTTAAGCTGTGAGAAGAGTTTTGATGCATTAAAATACATGGTCTTGTATCCAAGCAAACAGGCCTGATGTCCGATGGCTGAGGCGATAAAGGATTTACCAATACCGGTACTTCCGGTAATGAGTATGTTTTCGTTACGGCTAATAAAATCACATTCGGCTAACCGCAGGATTTGGTTACGGTCAACAGAACGATCCTGATCATAAATAATTTGTTCAATGGCTGCTTTGTACCGGAAGCGTGCATTACTGATGTGCCTTTCTATGCTTCTGTTGTGCCGGTCGTCCCACTCTGATTCTATCAACAGGGATACCATTTGGTCAGCTGTAAATTGTTCGGCTTTTCCTGCCTCTAAACTCATTTTAAAGGCTCTGGCCATTCCGTAAAATTTCATTTTACGCATTTTTTCTAATGTGTCTGTGTTCATTTTTTTTATTGTTTAAGGGTGATTAATTGTAGTACTGTTTTCCCCGGATATTATCATGTTCGGGCATTAGTGGAAGTGCTTCGTTGGGGTCGGGATGATCGAGTCCGCGCTTTAGGATGGACTCAATGGCCTTGTAAGAGTATTTGTCATATTCCATTCCGCGCCTGCAGGCATTAATCAGGCGGGTGTAACCGTATCGTTTGCCCATGGATAAGATGCCTACACAGGATTTGTACGCTTGTTCTACATGCTGCTTGTTGTGGAGAACAACATAAATGTATTGTTTTACCACCTCATCTATTGACTCAGCCCAGGAGAGGAACTTCTCCGGTGTCCAGTCGCTGACAAAGCGATGTGTAGATGGGAGGTGATCCTTTTCCGTTGTGTAGTTGTAAGGGCTTTTAAGTCTTTTATGGCAGGCAATTCGCTGGTAATGGTAATACACTTCAACTTGCGTAGCGGTATAAAGTAATTTAACTTTTTTACCAATGTATTGATGCGGTACGCTGTAGTAATGTTTGTCGGGACTAAGACAGATATGACTATTCTTCATTACCGTTGCAAAGAGCTGTTGTTTGTGTTCATATCGCAATAGTGGCAATGCATGGAGCGAAGGGCGTTCTATTTCTTCGAACTGTGTTCTTCTGCTGTAGTGCCGGCCTTTTAGCAACTTGTTATTATGTTCTTCCAGACTCTCCCATATGGCCCTGTTAAGCTCTTCAAGGGTATGGAATATGCCTGCACGAAGTTTTGCATAAATACGGGTATAAATGATTTCGCACCTATCCCGATGATGGAATAAATGTTTGATTTTGTTATATTTGTCATAAGAAACTTTGGTAATCATGAAGGAAGTTGACGATAAATTAGAAAACATTTCACAGTCTTTAAGTAGGGTTT
>JAIBAK010000050.1 GCA_019695215.1 Bacteroidia bacterium
GAAGACTGGGAACTGATGATTAGATTGCTGCAGCAAAAGCCTGAAATCATCCTTTGTGATCAAATACTGGCCTGCTACCGCATACACCCTGCTTCCATGACGAACACCCGAAATATGAAGAAGGGTCTTGACAAAGTAATCTGTTTAAGAATGTCTGATTTCAGGAAATATTCACCGGAATATACCCTGATGAAAATACGCAAAAAACTTAATCAGTGGCATCGTTCAACTTATAAGTTTCCTCAATCGTTATTGCATTCGCTCCTGTTAAAATATGCTGTATGGAGATACCTGTAATCATTGTTACGTACAATTCATCGGACACCATTAAAGCATGCATTGAATCAGTTAATGCACAAAGGTCTTCCTTTTCGTTTAAAATATGGGTGGTAGACAATGCGTCTACCGACAGAACACCCGAATTAATAAAGTATCATTATCCCGAAATTAACCTCATAGAAAATCCTGCTAATACCGGATTTTCAGCAGCGGTAAATCAGGTTTTAACTAATATCGTCAGTGATTATGCCATTTTGTTAAACCCGGATGTATTGGTTGAGCCAAATACATTTAACCATTGCATTAATGTCCTGATTGATGATAAACAAATAGGGTGTTGCGGAGGGGTAATACGGAATGAAATCTATCTGCCCCGTTCACCAGGAATAGGGCGCATTTTTTTTGAACAGTTTTTTATTCATAAAATATTTCCAAAAAATTACCACCGCCTTTATTTTACCACTCAGGCGGATTTAGCTGCAAAAAATCTACCTGCTGAAGCAGATTATACGGATGGCTGTTTCATGTGCCTGAACATGGATGCCCTAAGAAAGATTGGATTATTTGACGAAGATTTCTTTTTGTATCTGGAGGAAACCGAACTGTGCCACCGCATGAAATCAGCAGGATTAAAATGTGTGATACATCCTAAGGCCAGAATAATACATGAACGTGGAGGTTCGATAAATAAACTCCCTTTGAGTGCAATTACGGGTATACACCGAAAAAGTCTGTTGTTTTATTTAAAAAAAACAAAGCCTGTAATGTACGGGGTATGTTGCCGGATCCTGTTGACCTGTGGCGATCTCTTCCGCTCGCTTTCCAGAAATCCTTTGCTCACCGCAAAACTGATATGGCTTAACTTAACTGTTTAGTGTTGCCTCGATATTTAAAAAATCAGTGATAGGTTTTAGCCACAAAGAAGTATGTTGTTCATCATACCTTTCTATAAAACTTTCGTTTAGTTCAGGTATACTATTGGCGACTACAAAACGAATAATATCGTCAACCGAATGAGCCATTAAACTTCCTGACTCACGAACTAAATCTCCCAAGCCTCCGGCATTATTGGCAATCACATAAGTTCCAACTAAAATACTTTCGTGAGCCACGCGATTCCAGCCTTCATTTATTCCCGAAAAGCAAATGGTATACTTTGACTGTGCCATCCATTCGAGATATTCCTGATAACTCATGTACTTTACTTCATACGAATCAAATTTCCCTTCCTGCTTTTTATCAAGTGTCGAAAAATAACACTGATATCCTAAAGCGGTTAATTCATTAGCTATAATATAAATATCCGGATGCTTTTTGGATGAATACTGACCCAAATAAATTCGATTTATTTTTTGCGTCACTTTGTGTGATGCATAATTCCGAATTGATAATAATGTAGGATACATGAATACGGCATTTTTCCCATTTAATAACCGGTTGAAATACTCGTTCCAGCTCGATGAAAGCGAAATGAGAGCAACATTCGAAAAATGTATTTTACTCAGAATCCACATAAGCGTTTTGAAATAAACACGTCCCGCCATGCCTGTAATTTCCCGTTCGTCATAATGATGCACAGGAATTAGAATCTTATGATTGCGCACCAATAAATTCCTCAATATAGCCGGCAGTGCCATTCGCCACACAACAATATTTATATCGGCATTGGAACGAACAAACCCGTGCCATAACAATGTAAGATGCGCTATTCCTTTATAAAACCGATGTGCTCTTTTTGTTTGTGAAGTTACCGTCCAGCCTTTTGAATTATAAAAATTCGACAGTGCTTTGAGAAGAGATTGCTCCTGCCTGTATCCGCCTGTTTCAGCTACTCCACTCGAGATATGTGAAATGACCACTTCAGGCATTACCTCATCAGGTAAATCTTACCCGTATTATTTGAAAAATACTTATCCATTTCTGAAGACCTGTGCTTAATAGCAACTCCGTTGGCGCGAGCCTGCACCTGATAAAGATATACTCCATTAGCCAAACGGTCTCCGTATTGATCGGTTCCATCCCAAACAAATTGCGAAGTATTATTTCCAATATGAACAGGCCCGAATTCGGCTGCTGAAATTTCGCGAACCACCTTCCCGGTAACAGTCATTATTTTTACTAAAATCTGATCGGGAGCCTGGGCACCGGTTACCGTAAAGACAAAGCGCATGCTGTTAGTACACGGATTAGGATAAGGAATAAAATGGGTGATGGCAGACTCATTTATTACATTGAATGAAATAACATACGGCTTACTTCCTGCTCGATTACCGCTTCTGTCTTTTGATACCACTTTAAGTGTATAAAGTCCGTCAGTAAGTGAAACAGGACTGTAAATAATTTTACTCTCATTCCCCGAACCATTCGCACTTATAAATTGTATTTGAGATGAGGTAAACGGAATGTATTCAAAGTCGGCACTGCCCGGTCGTTTCAGAAACAATTCAGCTCCGCTGGTATCAGTTAATTTTAAAAACCTGTTTTCATCTTTCATCACAACCGTAATATGCGGACTTGGTGAAACAATATCTCCGTTCATAATCCTGATACCATCAAAATATACATCCAGCAACGGATTTACTTTATCTGTTTTTACAAGGTAAGGAATGGTTATTAAATTGTTTGCCAGATTTTGCTCGGGTTGCTCCATATCTTTATTTACCTGGATGGTGAGTAAATTGGCTCCTGATAAACCAATGGTAGCTAATTTTTCTGAAATCAGTAATGTATCAAACGGAGCAATTGGAGGGTATACTTTACCCAGAGAAACTTTTTCTACCCGATTTGCATCAACCACCGAGTACCTCACATAAAGAGAATCAAAAGCTTGCGATGTGATATTTTGAAAGGCATAATTAACCTGAATACTGTCGCCTTCCTCAATTCCGGATTTATAAAAACTATACTGCACTTTGGTATTAATAAATCCTTCAGGTGGCGGCTGATACAATACCTGCCAGTAATTTAAATGCAGCGGAGTACGAAATGCTTTATCAAAAGTATAAAATCGTAATTTTATATATGGAAACAACGTAGCAGGAATTGCGGTAAGGTCAATTGAATCAGGTCGGATTTGAGAATAATATACGGAGTCTTGTCCATCTTTTGTAATAACAAGAATATCTACTGCAAACGAATCGCTTGTTACAGTTTCGTTCTGACTGGTTCTTATAAATGCCTTATTCCACGATACAGAAGGACCGATGAGAGGTGAAACAACCGACCCCTCGTACCAAAAATAAGTGAGGATTTTCCGTACATCCGCCACAATGGTATCATTCAGATTTTGTTCACTGCCTGTTCCAAAATACGGATTATAAATATACGTCTCAGTTGCCCCCCCCGGTGGTAATGATTTGTCACCGATAATTACAAACGACATACTATCATTGGTAACATTACGAATTTGCCCCGAACCTATTTTCTCAAATGCTTTATACATGCTTTCATCCCAGACCGAAGGTTTGGAATTGTATCGGGTAAAAAACACCGCATATACCCTGTCGTCAAGCGTGTCAATGAAATCCGTAAACGCTTTTCTGCCCGATGCTAATTCTGTTTGAAAGGTATAATAATTAATTCGTGCCGGATAAATAGCTCCTGAGTTGTTATAATCAATCACATACTGGCAGTTGTAAGGATAACGGCTTTCAAGGTCATAATTAAGTGTTTTTTTATCGATGACCATTCCCACAATTCCACCCAAAATACAGCCACCCACAAAAGGAGTAAGAGGCTGCGAAGTGGTAAACTTAATTCCAAGTCCGCCATGACGCCAGCGGGCAGTACTTAAACTTATCTCCTCGCCAGTTAATGTATAATTGAATTCCCTTCGCATTGTATCCGGAACCAGCGTGGTAAATGTCCCGGATTTAAATTGATTAAAATTACTTTGCGACCATCCGGAAACCCCGTTCTTAATGTAAACAAATGAGGAACTATTCCAGTTTCCCCCTTCGGCAATTGGTTTTTTTAATCTTGCTCTCCAAAAATAAACTACACTGTCAGTTGAGGCAACAGTGAGATTCCATCGGGCAAGAGCCCCGCTTGTTTTTAAAGTGCCTGAATTTTGATAAAAAGGTGAAAGGGGATTGAAAACAGGCGAAGTATCAATTTCCATTTCAAAATCTTCTGCATCACTAAACAAATTTTGTCCCTGAGCCACTAACACAATATTGGTTGTATTTACAATAGAATATGGCAGTGGTGCAAGAAGGTTAAGTGAATTTCCGGGAACGAAAATAGTAACAGTGGCTGAATTATTTGATTTACTGTATTCGTTAACCAATTCGTCAGGATCAATTTGAAAATCGAACTGATTAAACCCGACCGTAGTAATATCTTTCGACTTTATATAGTACGAAACCGTATCAATATAATTCACTCCTCCTTCTTTAGAAAAAGTGTAAAACTGTTTAGCTCCTCCGGGGAGGGTTCTGGTAATTCTGAATTGCAGATCATTACCCGTAGCCTTGGCTTTATTTTTTACAATAGCCGAAAATGCAAAGGAATCGGATACCGCAGAAAAATCAGAAGGGGTAAAAAAAACATCCTGATTTGTTACTTCATATTCGGATAGCGAAGGTGTATATAAATGAATGGCCGGATCACCCAGCAATATCATTTGAGCACTGTGGGATTTACTTTCTTCGTTTCCGTTTATTTGAGAAAACTGAATAGACTTTTTCATAATCTCACCCACCGAAGCTCCGTAATTTGTACTAAACGTATTTCGATAAAAGCCGGTAATCTGAGCATCCAGAAAACTTACTTTTGATGTATTGGAATGAGCAATCCAGGAAATGGCACCGGCATTTGCGGTATTGATATAGGTGGCCCCGTTAATTCCAACTCCCGAACCTCCACCGGTAATGTCGGCACTGATGTTCCCCACATTACATCCGTTAAAATACATCAACGGATATTTATCTTTATTAGTTAAATCAGTGATTTTTCCGATATCAATATCAAGTATATTCAGTGAGCCATGTCCGAAAAAAGTGAGCACATTAAGCCCTTGATTAATTTGAGTAAGAATAGCCTGTTTAAGATTTACATCAACCGGATTGGTGGTACTTTTAAAATAACTTGTTACACTTGCTCCGGCCAGGGGTGCCTCAGCTACTTTTTTATTTTCGTTGAGTGTATAAGCTATGGAATTTTGCTGACTGGCACCCTCACCACCTCCAAGATGAACAATATGTTTGCGCCAAAACTGAATGGAATCAGGAGTAGTTTCCATACTTTTCACTTTCTGCAGGTAATTGTCAATATCCTGATTAGTGATGGCAGGTATTCGTCCGGTGGGAATGGCAGGTTCATACAATGTTCCGTTTAATCCGGATGTAAACATATTGTCGGAAGAAGGAACACCTAATTGCGGAACGAGATTAAGCCAGCCATGCTGTGGTAATCTAACATAATCATGCTGCAATCCTCTTCCTATCAGCACAAGAAACTTTGGGTTTAACCCCGAAGTAAGTAAATGATCAGCAAAATTCCGTACAGCCAGCGGATGATTAATTCCGTAAGTGTAATAATTTGATAACTGCTCGGTGGTAACCAGCAATACTGTATATTTTGACGAACGATACTGTGCATACTCGGTTGCTTTAGGCAACAAAAGTTTATTGGTTACAATGAGGTAATCGTACTTTACTGCAGTATCGATTACAGAGAACCCAACAACTTCCATCTGATTTACTTTTTTTACATCAGCTGTATCAAATACCACCAGCGAATTTTCCCCTGCATTTTTCTTATAAAGAAACTTGGCATTGGTAAGGTTCAGAAAGCCGCTTATACGATTTTTGCCCGTGAGGTCATACAGTACAGGAGCATTACCCGAATAATTGGTAAAACTCAAAAGTACATCACTGGCCGATGAATTGGAACTATGAGTAAACTCAAGAAAGGTTGAGTTTTGCAAATTGAAAAAAGAAGGAAAAGTCAGTTCTGAAAATGCAAGGGCCCCTGCATCTACCGCGCTTCCCTGATCATCGATATTTGATAATTCAAAATAGGTATAAGAAGTCCCTATGAGAGCGGAGGACAAATTTGCACCTAATGTAAGTGTGGTATAGCCCTCAAAAACCGTATCAAAAACGGTGGTAAATACACTCTGGTCTGGACTAATTTTAAACACATGATGATGATCGGGATTTATGGGATCGTAATCTGAAACTCCCGACATACGTACCTTGAGAAACGAAGCAGGACCACCTGTAAAATAAGTAGCGGTATTAAAAGACGCAGTAAGTTTACCAAGTCCTTTACCATACCGGCCACTTGCCCATCCTTCTCCCATTAAATATTCCGATGAATGATAATCATCGGACGGGATAAGGGGTATTCCATAGTAATAGGCAGTAGCAAAAGCCATCACCTGTTTTTTCATGAAATAAGGTTCAGCCGTAAAACTGCCATAATTGGTATTTGAATAATTAACCAAACGCAAGGGTGCAGTTACCGGCTGCGGATTTACTGTAAAAAAAACACAGGCCGTATCAGACACAAAGCTCACATAAGGATTGTAGTGATTTGTAGAATCAAGGTAAAGTTTCTTATCGTAAAATCCATCGTTTTTAAGAGCATAAAACTCTATAAAATCCCCCTGATCAAAACTGCTGTCGCTTTCTCCGTTTATAAAAACAGGCAACTCTTCTCCTCTCTGAAAAAGCTGTATTTTTCTCGGGTCGATGCTTGCAGGCGAAATACCTGAATTGACCAACGTGGCATAATCAATCCGGTAAACCCCGTTGGCGGTAAGTGTAAAACGATAATAAGTCTGCCCGGGGCGAATCCATTCAAATCCGAATTTCTTTTGAGCCATTGATAAAAACGGCAGCACGGCCAGATAGATTAAACATACCCATGCTTTGAAATTATTCATTTACCGGTTGCTAATTTTAGACAACCAAATTTAGGTAATTTTTTGCAAGAAAAAGCCCTGTACAGGCTCATTTAAAAAGTTTGGGGAAAAACTGGGGTACTTTACGAAAAGGTTTAAGAAGTGAAATAAAAGCAGGTGTTTTTAACCCATTCACTTCCCAGGCCTTTACATCTTCATTATTTGCTTTAAGACGATTAGTTAAGCTCTTATTACTTTTCCCTCCCAATCTCATACGCACGGCTACATGGGGCCAATAAGCCAGTTTTATTTTATGAATATGGATAACCCTAAGCATAAATTCGTAGTCACCGGCCGAGGTAAAAGATTCATTAAAGTATCCGAATCGCTCGTAAATTGTGCGTTTAACAAAAAAAGTAGGATGCGGAGGCATCCAGCCCAATCTGAAAGAGTCATTTTTATATTTGCCCGACTTCCAGTAACGCACAATTTGAGAGGGATTTTCCCGTCTCACGTATTCTAAATCGGCATATACTGCATCAGAGTTTGTATGACTAACCAAAGCTACCATTTCCTCAAGCACATTGGCAGAGGTATACATATCATCGGCATGTAAAATCCCAATCACATCACCGGTGGCCATTTTTACTCCCTTATTAATTGCGGCATACAATCCTGTATCTTTTTCAGATATAAGTGCAGCAAACCTGTGTTTGTATTTATGCAATATTTCCAAGGTACCATCAGTCGATTTTCCGTCAATAACAATATATTCAACCGGGGAATAAGTTTGTGTAAATACCGATTGAATGGTTTCTTCAATTGTGTCGGCAGCATTGAGGCAAACGGTGATAATACTTATTTTCAAAATTTATCGGCTAATAATACAATTTTGCAATACCAGAATATCCATTTTAGTACGCAGGTAGCAATCAAGCGCTTCGGCAGGGGTGTTTACAATTGGTTCGTTCTCGTTAAAAGATGTATTAAGCAAAACCGGAATCCCTGTTTTTTTTCTGAATGTTTCAATTAGGCGGTAATACCTTGGACTCACCTCCGCATCTACCGACTGCAAACGACCCGTACCATCAACATGTGTTACAGCAGGAATTAAAGCCTGTTTTTCCTTTTTAATCGGAAAAACTTTTTCCATAAACGGCACTTCATCGGTAAGTTCAAAAAACTCCCCTACATATTCTTTCAAAATTGATGGGGCAAAAGGACGAAAACTTTCTCTTCGCTTAATTTTTGAATTAAGTAAATCTTTGGCATCAACCCTGCGTGGATCAGCAATAATTGAGCGTCCTCCCAGCGCACGCGGACCAAATTCGGCTCTTCCCTGAAACCATCCGATAACCCCTCCGTTTATTATAGAATCGGTTACTTTATCATATAATTCATCATCGCTTAAACGGGTATATTTAATATTTTTCTCTTTCAAAAAGGCTTCAATCTGTTCATTGGAAAAATGGCTCCCTGTATAGGCAGAATAAACAGGTTTTACCCGCTCTTTTTGCAGGGTATGATGGTAATGATACATGGCAGAACCTGCTGCAATCCCAGCGTCATGTCCGGCACTGGGGATGTAGACTTTTTCAAACGGAGTGTTTCGGGTAATTTTTCCGTTTGCTACCGAGTTTTGTGCCACGCCACCGGCAATGCATACTTCTTTCATCCCGGTCTTTTGCTGCAGGTGATTAAGCAAATGAAAAATCGTTTCCTCTGTAACTTTTTGAACCGATGCAGCCAAATCGCGGTGGTATTGGGTAAGCTCCTCCCCTTTCTGACGGGACTTACCAAACTTATCTTCCATTACCGTTGAGAAAACACGGTTGTGCGATGGGTCATTTTTTTCTAAAATCAGTGTCTTTACTCCTTCCGTATGGTGCGTAAAATAGTCAAGATTTAATTCAAAAAGTCCATCGTTTGTGGTTTTAAGAATTTGGCGTAAATCGTTTACATAAGACGGAGAACCATAAGGTGCCAGCCCCATTACTTTGTATTCATCTCCATAATGAGGAAAGCCTAAATACTGAGTAAATGCTGTATAAAAAACGCCTATTGAATGCGGAAACAATACTTGATTGTACACGTTGATGGTTGACTGATTTCCGGTGGCTACCATACAGGAACTGAAATCACCGAATCCATCAATGGACAACAATGCAGCCTCTTTAAAAGGCGATGCAAAAAAGGCACTGGCCAGATGCGAGCGGTGATGCTCAACATTTACTATTCTGCCTGCCAAATCGGGAGGCACTTCTTTAAAATATCGTTTAAATTCCTCTTCAAGTGAAGCTACTTTCCGGCTGTTCTTAAAACGTTCGAGTAACCAGCTAAAATTTGCCTTCCCGGTAAGGACTCTTTTTATTTTTTTCATCCGGTGCGCACCGGGGTCACGACCAATAGTAATGTATGACACATCGGCCAGTGTTATTTTCTCATCATCCAGACATGCCTTAATCGATAAAGCCGGAAAACCGGCCCAATGTTTAAAACGGGTAAATCGTTCTTCTTCAAAAGCACAAATAAGTTCTCCGTTTTTTAAGAGTGCTGCCGAAGAGTCACCGTGATATGCATTAAGTCCGAGTATGTACATTGGAAATTTACCCATTTGCTGCGAAAATAAGACGATAAATTTAACTATTGGAACTGAATGCCGCAAAGAGTTCATTTATATAAACACTCACAATAAACAATACTGATAACCAATTTTATATAATACTGCAGGAAAGCGGACTTAAGGTGTAAGTAATTGCAGGTATTTTTCTTTATTATTTTTGAGATCTGATTTATTATCGAAAAACAACTTCGCTCCTTCCTTCCACTTTTGATGTTCATCATGAGTCATATGGAGGCAATGTGTAACTGAGGAAATCCAATTTTTGCGTAACGACAGAGGTATATCAAATCCTGCATTGGCTGCGCTTAATCCTCGCCAGGGAGTGTTATCAGATATAATTACGGGGCAACCTGCACTAAGTGCTTCTGAGATGGAATGCCCGAAATTTTCATGCAGCGTAGGCAACACCATAAAGTCGTACCGGGAGTAGTTGACGGGATACGTGTGGGCATTCACAGCTCCCAAATAATTTACCTTAACATTGGCAGGTAATACGCGGATAATGTTTCTGCATTTCCCCCAGTAATCCTCCTCCTCAATTGGCCCATAAATATCTAATGTAATATTGCCATCTTTAATTTCAGAAAGCAACTGTAACAGAAACAAAAGATTTTTTATAGGTAAAATTCTGGAGCAATAAACTAAGCTTAACTCCCCTGCTTTCTTGCTGTGGTTATTCTCGTTTACATAATTAAAACTAATCGGTATATTAGGAATAACCACAATTTCAGGTTCACCCGATACATGTTGTTTAATACGACTTTTTTCAGTTTCGCTAGTGGCATGCCAGACTATTTTGTGATACCAGCCGATTAAACGCGTTATACTAAGAAAGAGTTGTTTTTTATATCTTTTTATCTGTAACGTATTATCCCCGATCATTCCTCTGGGGCAAATAATTACTTTGCATGACAGAATACGCATCTTCATCAATAACAAAGGAAACAGGCTAAACCAAAAGGAAAATATTCCGTTTATGTAAACTACATCAGGTTTTTCGCTTTGCACAATGCGGATAACAGTACGAATACGATGAAAGCCTCTTTTCAAATAATAAACCTCAGCTCCGGATATTTCTTCTTTTACCTTTTGATTAAATAAAATATGCGCAAACGGGGCCTTATCATTCAAATCCCTGTCACCGGTAATAATAACAACATTAAAATGATTTGTAAGTATCTTAGAAAGCGCCAGTACAGACGTAATAGGTCCGCCAGCTTTAAATGCCGGAAGAAACCAATCGATAAAGAATATTATTTTGGGCTTATTCAACGATATTGTTTTTAGAAAGCCACTCTTCGAGTACAACAATTTGCCAGATACGAGACCAGTTGACCCGGGAATTACCATTAGTAAACTGTTGCCACAACCGGTTAATATTTTCCTCATTTGCGAAAGGCCGGGCAGCAAATGAACTCATCCGTTCACTGCAAAATGAGTTAAGCTCATTACGCATCCAAAGTTCCCACGGAAACACAAAACCCATTTTTTTCCTGGTATATACCTCGGGTGGCAATAAATCTTTCATGCTGTCAATGAGCAGATTTTTTGAATACCTGCCTTTTTTTATTTCATCGGGAAGCGATAATACATATTTTACAAGTGTGTGATCAAGAAACGGAACACGTACTTCTAAGGCGTGGGCCATGCTCATTTGGTCGGTATCCCGTAATAATGTATCGGTAAGATATGAGTTTAATTCAAAACTACTGACTAATGAATAAAGGTGTTTCGAATCCGTGTAAATATCGCAGGCGATTGATTCTTGTAATAAATTCTTTTCCATTTTGATTGCGGGTAACAACCGTTTTATCTGAGAGTCAAAATATGTTTGTCTGCTGGCAACCAAAAAACTTTTTATGAAGTCGTATTCGGTAAATGATTCTGAAATTTTCAATAAATAATTTTTACCTGTGATAGCATAAATAGTACTGAAAATTTTCTTCCAGAACACATCAGGAAGCATACGGCTGAATATGCCAAACTGACTCATTTGGTCGGCTACTTTAAAAACAGGATACCCCCCGAATAGTTCATCGCCTCCTAAACCGGAAAGAGCTACTTTAATTCCCTGTTCCCTTGTTTTACCGGAAACCAGATATGTATTAATTCCATCGGCAGTTGGGTGATCCATTGCGTTTAATGCGTGAGGTAATGCTTCGAGCAAATCCAGTGGATTTAACTGAATGGTGCAATGATTCGTTTTAAACTTTTTGGACACCAGACCGGAAAAGTAGCTTTCGTCAAAATCCTGCTGCCCAAAAGTAATAGAGAATGTGTTAACAGGCCTGGAAGCTGTTTCACTCATTAGAGCCACTATTACGCTTGAGTCAATGCCACCTGAAAGAAAAGCCCCTACCTCTACATCGGCCACCAGTTGCTCTTCAACACTTTTTGAGAGCAATTGCCGTATATTCTTTAAAACATTTCCGTGGTCAATCTCTTGAGCAAATTCTATTTTCCTAGTTGAGTAATACTGCTTTTCATCTGTTTCGGATTCAGTAATTGTCATATAAGTGCCTGGTTGCAATATACTCACTCCTTCAACCATGGTGTATGGAGCATGCACTCTCTGATAACGCATATAATCAGCCAGACTGTTCTGGTTGATGCGGGCGGGAATAAAATTGCTTGCGAGGAGCGACCGTAGCTCGGATGAAAAAATAAATGTCTGACCTGTTCTGGCAAAGTATACAGGTTTAACACCTAAATGATCTCTTGCAAGCACTAATTTTTTTGCAGAAATATCCCATATGGCAAGTGCAAAAATTCCTTTAAGCATTCCAAACAATTCAGTACCGTAACGTATATACCCGGCCAGTATAACTTCCGTGTCGCTGCCGGTCTGGAAATGATATGACTCCTGAAAACTGGCTTTTAAATTCGCGTAATTATAAATTTCCCCGTTAAATACAATCACATATCTTTTATCAGCCGAAATCATGGGCTGATGACCTCCAGTTGAAGTATCTATAATAGACAACCTCCGGTGCCCAAGTGTCGCAAACGAATCAGAATAGAGCCCTTCATCATCAGGTCCGCGGTGGGCAAGAGCCTTATTCATTTGCTGAGTTTGCTGTAAATAAGGCCCGGCCTGCTCAAAATTCAAAATTCCGTTAATTCCGCACATATCTTAGTTCAGTCTCTTATTGTATACTTCCGTGTATAAATTAAGGAACTGCTCAGCAATAACCTTTTTATTAAACCGCTCGGCATTTTTATATCCGTTATTTATAAGCTCGGCTCTGTACACATTATTATTAATTATTTTCTTCAGTCCGTCTGCAATTTCAGAAATGCTAAACGGGTCAACCACGCAGGCTGCATTTGCCGCCACTTCGGGCATAGAAGTGGTATTTCCGGTTATCACACAACGGCCAATGGCATTAGCTTCTACAATAGGCATCCCAAAACCTTCGTAAGTTGAAACAAAAGAAACAATATCACATTGTTGGTAATACGTTATTACCTCCTCCTCCGTTAAATGCGTTTCTACTAACAAGTGTTGTATGTTGTAGTCCTTCAGTTTTGCTTTGAGTTCATCATCCACTTTTCCAATAATCGTAAGCCTACAGGGAATTTCGCGAATTGCCTCAACCAGCCTGTTTATATTTTTATTTGGGGCTGTTCCTATTTGTAAAATACTTGGAATCCTGCTATTGAAAGGTTTTTCGTTTTGTTGGAATTTTTCAGAAATGGACACATAAATTACCCGTATTTTTTCGGATGGACAACCGGTGTATTTTATTAATTCCTGTCTGGTAGCATCTGAAATGGTGGTGATGTACCCCGACCTTAAAACAGGAATTTTAAACCAAAAAAATTTGATGATTTTGTGTTTGATTCCACTTGAAGTAGCCAGTACATTACAATCAAGAAAAGTGGTTATTGTTTTGCATTTTTTCAGAAATGTGGCAAGAAAAGTAACATCTCCCAATACGTGGTTCACGTCTTTTTGATGAAGTGCCGCCTCAATGGAATTGTAAATTCTCTTTAGAAGTCCGTTACTTAAATACCGGCTTTGTATCACCTCTATCGAAACCTTATCTCTAAGTTGCTCCCGGATAATACCAAAATATGTCTCTATGCTAAAATTTCCCAATGGGCGTGGTTTTCGTGTAAAATGAGCAACTTTTATCATGTATTAATCAGTAACTATATCGTTAATCTTTTCCTCCAGCGCATTCTTAATACATATTCCATTCCTTTAGCTACAATAAAACACCAAAGTATAAAAGTTGAAGTGTAAAGTAGACTCACCATCTCAAAGCTAATAAAAAACAGGGTACTTGTAATCATGAATTTAACAATTATATTTTCAGAAAACCCCTGTGCAAGTCTATCAAGCCACCTGAACACCATCATAACCAAAGGCACAAAAAGTATCAGCCACTGATAAGGAAAGTTCAGAATAAAGTCGGCATAAATATTTACCCCCCAGGCAGTGTTATCCGACTCTTCGTTCACCAATCCCAGTATTAAAGCCCGCTCCCTGTTGTTGTATGTATTGAATGAAGGCTTATCGGGCCAAACCAAACGCGGAATAAGTTGTAAAAAGACTTCGAGATACGATCGTCCTGAACGATATTCAAGATATCCTTTATTAATACCATTTTGTGAGTAAGCCAGTTCCCGTCCGTAATTAATGCGCTCGGCAAAAAAAGAACTTGCAAAGGCCAAACGCTCCTCGAACGATAGGTTCAGGGTTTTTACAAACGTACCGCTAAGATTTTGCTTGGTTTTTTCATATTCTATTTTTTTTAATTGCTGAAATGGAAGTATATAAAGAATGCCGATTATTCCGAGAATGATAACCGGAAACATGGTTTTACGCGATTTAAGAAGAAGGCCAACAATAATCGCACCTGATACCATAATCAATTCACTTCGCCACCAGGAAGTAACGGCAAAGTAAAATCCTGTAACACATATTATTAAAGCCAGAAGCAATGACTTACCCCGTTTAATTTGAACGGTGTAAATGCTTAGTACCATGTTAGGGTACAAAAAAGACTTAAAAACGGGAAAGAGGGTTCCAAGCCCGGATGTACTAATCTCAAGTTGCGCAAGTTTGTAACCAACTACCGAAAGAACGAAAAACAGTACTTTCACCTTGTTTAACAGCCCTTCATTGTAATCTACTAATTCTCCCTGAATCTTTTTATTGTCTGTACCTTCTTTAAATGAGAACTGAATCAATAAACTAATAAGGTATCCGATTATAAAAAAAGGAGCAATCGTATTGAATAACTTAATTACTGTTACTCCTGAAATAATTTTATCCGGTCTGTCTTCAATTTGATTAAACAGGTAACAAAACGGTCCAATTCCCATAAAAAGCAATGCCATCATGTTTAATCCATTCACCCCCGATAGAAAAAGGCTTTTTCTTGTGGATATAAATATCCCAATAACGCTAATGCAAATAATTGCACATGAATAAAATATATATGTTTTATAAAAACTCAAAACCGGTTTTATATGCCGATGCAATATAAAAACTAAATACCTGAATAAATAAAAGCAGGTTATTCAGGCTAAATTATCAAAATGCCCTTAAAGTTAAGTGTATAATTAAGTACATTCGTTTCTAAATTACACATTCGCAAAACGAAATTAATCATTAGCCAATAAACTAAACTCCAACTTATTACTACATTAAGTGTTTAAGCAGTTTTTAAAAAATACCGGGTGGGTACTGCTTGCCAATATGGCAACTAAGGGAATTGGATTGATAACTATTTCGTTTTTATCAAAGCTAATAACCAGTATCGAACTGGGGATCTATAATTCATATATCAACGCAGCAGCTTATATTAATCAAATTGCCGATCTTGGAGCAAGTACGGTGCTGCAAAAGGCAAGTGCCTGTGCCAAAGATTCTGAATCGAAAAAAGTGCTTGAAAAAAAAATGTCTGCAGCCATATTACTTGGCGGTCTTTCTAATTTGTGTATTTTACTTCTGGTTACTTTAAATATTGAGTTTTTCTCACAGTTACTTTTTAATCAAAAACCTGTTGACTTAACTCACCTGCTTATACTAATTACCATTATACAGTTCTTTTTTCAGCTTCCTACCTATGTTCTTATGGGAATCGGCCATTTTCGGTATTACTCACTGCGCAATATTGTAACCGCTTTCACATCCTTATTATGTGTAATTGTTCCAGCTATATTTTGGGGGTTAAGAGGAGCCATTTTTGGATACCTTGCGGCTACTTTAATTAACACTGCCTTTACCTGGATAATTACCCTCAGAATTCTAAAGCTGGAACAGATAAAAATTTCATTAAACAGTTCCTTTTCGGGACTTGTTCAGGTGCTAAAGGAGGGCTTCTGGTTTTACTTCGGGAATACTTTTCTGGGAGCAATAGCCGGTCTTTTTACCATAACACTTTTTTCTAAATATATAAGCATTGAAAGTTTTGGATTTTTAAGAATTGCAGCTAGTATTAATGCCATCACTGCTATCATTCCATCGGCCCTTATGCCCGTTACGTTATCGGTATTATCCCGTCATTCCGAACAGGACACAATAAGGATTAAATCATTCCAAATACGTTATGTATTTGGAGCAATATTTCTTTTTACTTCATTACTCCTTCTTGGCATTAAACCGGTTATTGATTTATTGTTCAATGCTGAATATGAAAAAGGGCTGGTTCTGATTTGCCCGTTAATTCTGGTAAATATCATAATACTGATGCAGGGCTTGTTTAGCAATTTTTTGATTGCCGGTGGTAAAATGAAATTTCTGGGAACTATATCTACCCTGAGTATAGTACTGCATATTATCCTGTCGTATCTTTTAATTCCAGGTTTAGGAAACACAGGATATCTCATTTCGTGGCTGGTGCCTCAGTTTTTATCTCACCTGCTCACCACTATCAAAGAGTTTTCTTCCAATCAGTCCTATAAAAAAATAAAAGAAATTAAGTGGTTTTACTTAATTACAATACCTGCTTTATTTATTACATTTTACGCTGGTTTTTTGCCAATAAGCGACCCGTTGCGGGTTTATGTACTCATTTGCATTATCCCTTTATATTTCATAGCTTTTATTAAATTTGCCGTTTCAGGTCAAGAACTGACGGCTCTGAATAAACAAGTGCTTCATAAAATTAAAAATGATTAAAAAAGCTATTCATTCTTTTGACAAGTACCCCTTGTTTGATTTTATGAGGAAGTGTGTTTTTAAATTATTACAACTTAAGGAAAAGTTCAGGTTATCGTTTCTAAGAAAATGGTATTTCTTTAAAAGCAATGATTTTAACATAGGCAGAAACGTAATCTTGCACGGATTTACCAGAAATATTTCAATAGGTAAAGACACCACCATTTATGACAATTGCATTTTTTACATTTCAGCGGGTGATGCAAAGCTAAGTATTGGAAAACATTGTACGTTTTCATTTGGGGTATTAGTGGCCTGTCATCACGATATTGAAATTGGCAATGAGGTAATGATTGGCGAATATTCATCTATTCGCGACACCACGCATACCTATTCCAATCTGGAAGTACCTATGATAAAAGCCGGGGATACATCTCAAAAAGTAAAAATTGGCTCTGATGTTTGGATTGGACGAGGGTGCATCATTATGCCGGGTACCGAGATTGAGAATGGAGTGGTTGTGGGAGCCAATAGTGTTGTATCCGGTCGTTTAGAATCAAATAAAATATACGGGGGAAATCCGGCAAAATTAATTAAATCAAGAACTGAGTAGCATGAACTTTATTCTGGCCCGAGTATTAAACCGAATCGGCATTCTTGATCGGTTCAATATTTCATCAACCGTTTCTATAAACAATGAACAATTTAAAATACCTGTACACAATGGTGTAGGGTTTGGAAACAGAGGACATACGGAACCCTGGTTAGATAAAATTTTTAATCAATTGCTAAGAGGTAATAGCGATTACCTGTTTATTGATGTGGGCGTAAATCTTGGTCAAACACTGCTTAAAGTAAAATCTGTTCAGCCCGATATCATGTATTTTGGAATTGAACCCAGTCCTACCTGCGTGAATTATGTTAACGCACTAATTAAACTGAACCATATTAAAAACACCCAGCTGATTTGCGGTGGATTAGCTGACCGGAACGATATTGCTGTTTTAGAGGGTTTCTCCAATGAAGATACCAGAAGCACACTTAAATCCGGAAGCCTTGAGGGAACCGGACAACCTGTAAAAACATTTATCCCGACTTTTACTTTAGACAAACTAAGTAAACTAATGAATTTACAGAACAGAAAGGTGATTATAAAAATTGATGTTGAACGATTTGAATACTTTGTGCTGGCCGGAGCATCTGAATTTATTTCACAAATAAAACCACTTATTATTTGTGAAGTGTTACCGGATATGGGTAAACAAGAGTATATTGACGAGCAGGCCCACCTTTTTCAGTTATTATCAAACTTAGGATATGTGGTTGAAAGAATTAATGCCAACTCCCACCTCACCCGCGTATTCTCATTTAGTAATAATAACAATTGGCAGGATACAGAGTATATTTTCAGATATCCGGACACTTTTTCACACTTAACGAGTCACTAAAAGTACAAAACACCTAATGCTTTTTATATTATCACACCCTATTCAGTACATTTCACCCCTTCTTAAACATCTGGCTTCAAAAACAGATATTGAAGTCTGTTATTATTCTGATGTGAGCGTAAAAGGAGGATTTGATAAAGGGTTTGGCAAAGAAATAAAATGGGATATACCTCTTTTGGATGGATACAAGTTTGTTTTTGTAAAAAACTGGAGGAAAAACCAACCAATGGATACTCGCTTTTTAAATGCATTCAACCCGGGTATCATTGGTGAGTTAAGAAAGACCAAAAGTAAAATTGTAGTGATTAACAGCTGGGCCTATGCCACCGACTGGCTGGTACTTATTTTTGCTCCCCTATTTGGAAAAAAAATATGGCTGCGCACCGAAAACCCGATTAATAAGGAACTGAATAAATCAAAGTTTACCCGATTTCTCAAAACAATACTGCTTAAGCATATCCTCTTCCGCTTTATTATTGATAAGTTTCTGTTCATTGGTATCCGAAATAAAAAATTTTATGAATATTACGGAGTAGCAGACGAAAGCAGGTTTATATTTACACCATACTGTGTTGACAATTATGGCTTGAACAGGAAATACCATGAACTCATACATAAAAAAGATAAAATCAGAGAAAAATTAGGGATTCCCTCTGATAAAAAAATCATTCTGTTTACCGGCAAATACATTATACAAAAACAACCACTTGATTTATTAAAAGCCTTTCAACTGCTACCAAACGAACAGTATGCCCTGATAATGGTTGGAGAAGGTGAATTGCGTTCACAAATGCAACAGTTTATTGATACATATAAATTATCGGGCATAATGCTCACCGGTTTTGTGAATCAAAGTGAAATTTGGGAATACTATGTTGCTGCCGATGTTTTTGTGATGTGCTCAAATAGTGAAACATGGGGATTATCGGTAAACGAAGCAATGAATTTTCATCTGCCTGTGGTGGTTTCTGAGGCCAGCGGCTGCAGTGCCGATTTGGTTAAATCCGGAAAAAATGGTTTTGTATTCAAAGAAGGGGACATTGAAGCATTAGCCTCAGCAATTAAAAAAGCAACTGATAGTAAAGATATTAATTCAGAAATGGGGGCCGCCTCAGCTTCAATTATACAGGATTATACCATTGATGTAGTTAGCAACAATATACTAAAAGCCCTTAAGAAGTAGCAAAAACAGAAACAGGTAGAAATAAACTGAACGAAAATGTTCATATTGCATTGATTTATGAAAATATTACTCGCGGGCAACTTCGACACTTATACTCTGGAGACTTCATATAAAAATGCACTTATTGATGAAGGGCACGAGGTAAGAACGTTTAATTTCCCAGATATAGTCAGTAAATACATCAAATACGGAAAAATTGGACGCATCATCCATAATTTCCTTCCTGTTGAAGCCTGGATAAGGAAAACCAACAGAGAATTAGTAATAGAGGCAAAAAACTTCAGCCCCGATTTACTTTTTGTTTTTGCCAATGCCCCTGTTCTTCCGTCCAGCTTTGCCTTTATTAAATCAATTCTGCCTGTTAAATGTGTTTTAATCTGGCCAGATACTGTATTTAACCTGCAATCACATGTTTTACTCTCAGCACCCATGTACGATTTTGTCGCATCGTATAGTGAGGTATGTTGTAAAACGTTTTCTGAACTAGGATTTAAAAAAGTAAGGTGGATTCCACTGGCTGCTGATCCCCATCTTCATTACGCGGATGAACCAACCGAAAAAGTTTACGATTTAACATTTGTAGGAGGCTGGCGCCCCGAAAGAGAAGAAGCACTTTCTCATATAGTCACTCACTTTCCCGCCATAAAATTACGAATACAGGGAACACAGTGGCATCGTGCAATTAACAAGGCCCTGCAAAAATTTGTGGTGAACCAACCCCTTTACGGCAAAAATTTTACATCTATTACCCGACAAAGCCGGATTAACATGAATATAATTGATGAAACCAACTACCCTGCCGCCAACATGCGCTTTTTTGAAATCCCTATGGCCGGAGGATTTCAAATAGCATCGGCATGTCCGGAAATGGAAAAGCTGTTTCAACCACATCGTCATTTGTTGTACTTTAAAAACAAGAAAGAACTTGTGGAGTCTGTGCAATTTGCACTGGATCATGAAGAAGATTGTTCTGCTATGCAAAAACGCACCCAACAACTTATATTAGACAAGCACACATACCAACATCGTATAAAGGAAATTATTTCATATTTATGACCAAAAGAAACATTCTGATAACCGGAGGAGCAGGAAACGTAGCCGGAAGTTTAGCCACCCGCCTGTGCGAGAATAAAGAAAACAATGTAGTGGTAGTTGACAACCTGTCAACCGGCTCAATAGACAAACTACCAGATTTAAGTTTAGATAATTTTACTTTTTTCAAGGCCGATGTAAACAACTGGAACGATATTTCCACCATCATGATATCTCATCGATTTGACTACGTTTTTCATTATGCAGCTACCGTAGGGGTTAAACGTACTTTAGATAATCCGATACTGGTATTAAATGATATTGACGGAATCAGTAATATTTTAAAACTGTCAAAAAATACCACAGTAAAACGTGTCTTTTTTTCCTCTTCATCCGAAGTTTACGGAGAACCTGTTTCGCTGCCTCAGCACGAAGAAACCACACCACTTAACTCCAGATTACCGTATGCTATTGTAAAAAATGTGGCCGAAGCTTTTCTTAAATCTTATCAAAAGGAATACGGACTCAATTACACTATTTTGCGCTTTTTTAACACCTACGGGCCAAAACAAAGTGAAGATTTTGTACTTCCCCGTTTTTTAAAGGCCGCACTCAACAACCAGCCAATAACTATTTATGGAGATGGCTCCCAAACCAGAACTTTTTGCTACGTTACCGACAATTTGGATGTAACGGAAAAAATGCTCTACCAGAATATTGGCATCAATGAAACAATTAATATCGGAAGTGATATAGAAATGAGCATTATGGATTTAGCAAAACTTATAATTAAGCTTACTAACTCTAATTCAAAAATTGAATTACTTCCTCCACTAGCCGAAGGGGACATGACCCGAAGACTACCGGACACGACTAAAATGAAATCAATACTTAACCGGCAATTAGTTACCATTGAACAGGGAATTCAAAAAATGTTGGATAGTCACAAATGAACTATAAAGAAAAATTATATTCAGCATACGTAAAAAGCGGGCAAGCCAGATTATCCGATTTTTACTGGCAAAAAAAAGACCCCTACGTTGAATATGTTATTTCCAACTGCATCACTTCCAAAAAGGATGCGCTCATAGTTGATTTGGGATGCGGGTATGGTAAGTATATTTACCGTTTAAAAACAAAAGGCTATACCAATATTAAAGGAGTAGATCTAGCTGTTGAACAGGTAGAGGCTGCTCATAAAGCCGGCATTCATGAGATTGAACAAGGGGAACTATTGACATTTCTCAGAAAGCAGCCCAATGGGATAGATGTTGTTTTATTGATGGATATAATCGAGCACCTTTCACTTCAGGAAATATTTGACCTCATTGACGAGGTTAAAAAAAAACTATCTGAAACCGGTAAAATAATTCTTCATGTACCTAATGCAGAAGGCATTTTCGGTATGCGTATAAGATTTGGCGATCT
>JAIBAK010000078.1 GCA_019695215.1 Bacteroidia bacterium
TCATCGGCAAGCAAACCCATGGTTACCTGCTCGGCCTGTTTTTCAAATTGCTTTAACAGGTTTTCCAATTCGGCCATCGAAGGCGGCAAGGTCAGCCGGTTGTTTAATTCGGTGGTATATGCAATAAAAGGTTCCGCTGCAAAAACCAGTATCACACCCAATATCAGGTAAGCGGCTTTGGGATATGTTTTGAGTTTAAAATGCTCGAGTGGTTCTTTGCCCACAGCAATGGTGAAGAGCCACGATGGAAGCAAAAAAATGCATGTAACCCCGATAAACTGCAATAACCGCTGGGTTTTGGGAGCACCGGCCCCCTGCAATACAAAAGGGGAAGCAATGATACCATAAAGCACCACACCTGCCGCGACATAGGCAATTAACCGCAGCAGCAGTAACCAATAGTTTGTCCGTGGGGTCAATTCAGTCATTCTTTGTACCTTTGTGCCGCAAAAATACGCAGGCTTTTGGTAAAGATAGGACAAATAGAATTACCCGATTTTCCACTTTTGCTCGCTCCGATGGAAGACGTGAGTGATCCGCCATTCCGTTATGTATGCAAAAAAAACGGAGCCGACCTGATGTACACCGAGTTTATCTCGAGCGAAGGATTAATTCGCGATGCCATTAAAAGCAAAAAGAAACTCGAAATTTTTGAGTACGAACAGCCTATTGGCATTCAGATTTTTGGCGGAGACGAAGAAGCCATGGCCATGGCCACCGAAATTGTACATGCCGTGAACCCCGATTTGGTTGACATAAATTACGGGTGTCCGGTGAAAAAGGTGGTTTGTAAGGGAGCCGGTGCGGGGGTACTAAAAGATGTTGACCTGATGGTGAGGCTTACCGCAGCAGTTGTTCGTTCCACTTCATTACCCGTAACCGTAAAAACCCGATTGGGCTGGGACGAAAAATCGATCAATATACTGGAAGTAGCCGAGCGGCTTCAGGACGTGGGAGTACAGGCTTTAACAGTACACGGGCGCACGCGTGCTCAGTTGTACAAAGGAGAAGCCGACTGGACTATGATTGCCCGGATAAAAGAAAATCCGCGCATACAAATACCCATATTTGGCAACGGAGATATTGACTCCCCGCAAAAAGCACTTGAGTACAAAAACCGGTACGGGGTAGATGGAATCATGATTGGCCGGGCTGCCATTGGCTATCCGTGGATATTTAAAGAGATTAAACACTTTTTACAAACCGGTGAACAACTCCCCCCTCCCGACATAAAAGAACGGGTATCCATTTGCCGTACGCATTTGCAAAAATCGTGTGAGTGGAAGGGCGAAAAACTGGGTGTTTTTGAAATGCGCAGGCATTATGCTCCGTATTTTCACGGCTTCAATCACTTTAAAGAATTCCGTATGCGCCTTGTTACCTCGTCAAACCTTACCGAACTGCACCAAATATTAGACGAGGTGTTGGCATTCTATTCGGTTCAGGAGCCTGTATTATCTTAACTTCGCCCTGTTGAATTCAATAAAACAACATATTCCTAATGCCGTAACCGCCCTTAACCTGGTATGCGGATGTATTGCCATCAATTATGTGTTTCCCGATGTAATGGGATACGATAATTGGGTTTATGCCTCGTATTTCATTCTTGCAGCTGCGGTTTGCGATTTTTTTGACGGGCTTGCGGCAAGGGCTCTTCATGTGCATTCAGAATTAGGAAAGCAACTCGATTCGCTTGCTGATGTAGTAAGCTTTGGAGTAGCTCCCGCTTTTCTATTAATGAAAATGGTAGAGAAAGCCGACCAGTGGAGCCTTATGCCTTTCTCCATTGGCATAAGCAAATACCTTGCGTTGCTGGTAGCGGTTTTTTCGGCTGTACGTTTGGCTAAATTTAATACCGACACCCGGCAAAGCCATCATTTTATCGGCCTTCCCACTCCGGCCAATGCCATGCTTATTGCTTCCCTGCCACTTATTATCGAATTCGGCAACGGTCGTTACGATTTTATCATGCTTAGTCCGTGGTTTTTATTTCCGCTCATTTTTATCAGCAGTTTTTTACTGGTAGCTCCTCTTCCCCTTATTGCATTAAAGTTTAAAAATTATTCCCTACAGGACAATAAACCCCGTTACCTTCTTATTGCTACCGGAGTGCTTTGCGCTGCCCTGTTTGGTTTTTTTGCCATACCCGTCACCATTGCTGCCTATCTGCTGCTTTCAGTTGTATTCAAAGATCAGATTACCCAATACTGATTTTTTGCAGGCCGCTTCCATTCCTCGGGCAAATATGTACCTTTGCGCTTATGAAATTTATTGCCGAAATCAATATCATGCCACAGAAGGCATTACTTGACCCTCAGGGAAAAGCTGTAAGCAGCAGCATGAAAAATATCGGGCTTCCTGAAATACATAATGTGCGCGTAGGAAAACACATAAGCATGGAAGTAGATGCAGAAAACGAAACCATAGCCGGAGAAAAGGTGGATAGTGCCTGTAAAAAATTGCTGGCGAACCTTATTATGGAAACCTACGAATTCAACCTTCGTAAAGCTTAATTTTTGTGCCGGTAACAATGAGAAAATTAATTTGCCTCGTTGTTGTTGTTGTTTTTCTTACCCCTGTTAAGGGACAAAATCCAGCTTATGCGCGTAAGGTAGTAGATACCCTTTGCTCGCCCTGGTTTGCCGGAAGAGGCTACCTGAAAGACGGAGATTTAAAAGCAGCTGAATACATTAAAGCCCAGTTTACCGAAGCCGGATTAAAGCCTTTCGGCTCTTCTTACTTTCAGCAATATGGTTTTACTGTAAATGTTTTCCCCACCGACCCCGATATTTATATTGACGGGGACAGATTAACACTGGGAGCAGATTTTATACCCGAGGCCGGATGCCGCACCCTTAACGGAACTTTTGAATTGGTTTGGGTTGACTCGGAGACAATTGATGATCCGCGCAAATACAAAAAATTTGTGGACGACACCCGCTTCAGAAGAAGTTTTCTGGTACTGAATAACCTGAACCGGGTTAAAGAAAAAAACCTGTTAAAGAAAATAAGGAACAATGAATTTAAAGCAGCCGGAATTGTTGAAGTAGTTACAAAACTGATGTGGTCGGTAGCCACCCGGCAGGATATGTTTCCTTCCTTTCAAATCAGACCGGGACTTATTTCTCCAACATCCAAATTGATTAAGGTTGACGTTTTTTCGCAGGTAAACACACATCAAACCCAAAATGTAGCAGGATTTATTAAGGGGCTTGAAAAACCCGATTCGTTTATTGTGTTCACCGCTCACTATGATCATTTGGGTATGATTGGTAAATCCGTTTATTTTCCGGGGGCAAACGACAATGCAAGCGGAGTGGCTATGCTGCTTGATCTTGCTTCGTATTATGCCACTCATAAACCTAAATACTCGGTGGCTTTTATTGCTTTTGCCGGAGAGGAAGCCGGACTGCTGGGCTCATATTATTATACCCAGAATCCGCTGTTTAATTTAAAATCCATCAGGTTTCTAATTAATATGGATTTAATGGGTACAGGAAGCAAAGGAATAACGGCCGTAAACGCCACTGTTTATCCTAACTTTTTTAATAAACTGGAAATTGCCAATACTTCCGGAAATTATCTTTCACCACTTAATCAAAGAGGCAAAGCACAAAACAGCGATCATTATTTTTTCTCTGAAATGGGAGTTCCCTGCTTTTTCTTTTACCTAATGGGCGATTACCCTTATTATCATGAACCGGATGATAAAGCCGATAAACTGCCAATGGAAAAATATACAGAAGCTTTTTTGCTCATTCGCGATTTTGTAACCGAATTAGAGACCCCTTAGCAGGACTGTGCAAAAACGCTGATTGACGGCTTAACACTCAAACGGTATCTTTGATTAATGCTTCACGCTTTTTTAAACGGATATGCAAGCGGATTTATAATGAGCCTTATGCTGGGCACCGTTTTTTTTGCACTCATTCAGCATAGTATAGATTACGGGTTTAAAACAGGTGTGTTTATCGCGCTTGGTGTAATTATCAGTGACCTTATTTTTGTTTCCATTGCTGTTTTTGGAGCCTCCCTCATACCGGCTATCAGAGAAAATGAGAATACTATTCGGGTGTTTGGCGGAATTATGCTCCTGTTACTGGGAGTAAGCAGCTGGAGAATAAATAAGCCGAAGGCAGTATATCAGACTTCAAAAGGAGGGTCTGCTTTCTATTTTATTGGTAAAGGATTTTTGCTGAATGCCCTTAACCCGGTTAACCTGTTTACATGGG
>JAIBAK010000051.1 GCA_019695215.1 Bacteroidia bacterium
GCGTCTGCCATAGGAATTCGCTTTGTGACAAAACTGATTTAAAAAAATTAATTTACTTTTTGTTATAAATGCCTATCTTTGCCGTCCAAATTTATACAGAAATTTACATAAGATGAAACAAGATATCCATCCCCAGAATTATAGATTAGTCGTGTTTAAAGACATGTCGTGCGACTACTCATTTATCACAAAATCAACGGTTGAAACCAAAGAAACCGTGAAATGGGAAGACGGAAATGAGTATCCGCTTTTCAAGTTGGAGATTTCTGACAAGTCACATCCGTTTTTTACCGGTAAATCAAATCTGGTGGATACAGCAGGGCGTATTGATAAATTCCGCAAGCGTTATTCGAAAAAGTAATCTTTTTCCCGATTGTTGATATTAAAAGTCCTGCCCGAAAGCAGGACTTTTTTATTTAATAAAGTACTCACTTTCTAATTTACCGCATAGAGCAGGCCTTGCTTGCTCTTTTAAGTTTAACCTTGCTACTGTTACCCCAAAAATTTGTTTTTACCAAAATTTAGCTGTTAGCTTTGTTATATAATAACTAACTGTTATGAAAACATACCAGCCATTATTGTTTCTCTTTACCGCTTTGCTCACCATGAACCTGCATTGCGAAAAAGATAACCCCGAAGATAATAAACCACCGGCTGTCCTACCCCCCGCTACCACCATTGGAGCCAATACTTTTGGCTGCGAAATAAATGGAGTAGTATGGAACGCAACTGAACTAAATGCAGATTACTGGAATGGAGATTTCCTGCTTAACAGCGAAAAAAAGGAAGCATTCAAAATAACTCAAGTACTTAACCTACAAGTTTTGGATAGGTTTTATGATACAGGATATTATGAACTAACTTTTTTTGATACTACTACAAGTAACGGGCAGATTTATGCATATCACTTTGATGGTAATAAAGAATACGAAAACCCGTCTGGAGAGCCTATAAAAATAAAAATTACTCGGTTAGATAGTATTCAAGGAATTTTATCGGGTCGATTCGATTTTGATTTAAAGGCAAAACTGTCAAGTGAACTTATTCAAGTGCGCAACGGTCGTTTTGATGTAAAATATTAATTAAAACCTTTCTTATATGAAAAAAATAAACATTATTTCTTTGCTTTTGCTAATCTCCGCTTTGCTCACTATGAACCTGCATTGCGAAAAAGATGACCCGCAGGTAGATTTTACCAATAGCCAAAACCAGTTACCACCCATTACCACCACCGGTGCCAATACCTTTGGCTGCACCGTAAACGGTAAAAACTGGGTAGCGTACACGGATTATAGTTTTCCCAAACTGCGTACGTTTTATGATAAGAAATCAGGGTCTTTAGATATTGTTGCGGATAGGAGGAGAAAGAATCAAAGTGGGAACGATGAGATTAGAATAACCGGATATGGTGTGCTAATTCCTGGCAAATACCTATTAGGATATTATTTATCTACAAATGCACGGGGGTACATCAGCTATGCCCCCCCAAACTCAATGGCGTATACTTATGCAACGAATAATACCTATTCTGGGGAGTTAAATGTTCTATATATAGATACAATTCACAGAACAATAAGTGGAACATTTAAAGCCCAGTTGTCTTTTTATGACACTACAATAGTGGATACAATATATAATTTAGAGAGCGGCCGTTTCGATGTAAAATATTAATTAAAACCTTTCTTATATGAAAAAGTCAAATATTATTTCATTGCTTTTTGTTATCTCCGCTTTGCTTATTATGAACCTGCACTGCGAAAAAGACGATCCCCAAGTAGATTTTATCAATAGCCAAAACCAGTTACCTCCCATTACCACCACTGGTGCCAATACCTTTGGCTGCACCGTAAACGGTAAAAACTGGGTAGCGTACACGGATTATAGTTTTCCGAAGCTAAGGGTATCATACGATGAGAGTAATGGTAGCTTTAGAGTTATTGCCGATCGTAATAAAAAAAACTATAGTGACGAAGATGAATTCGATTTTAATATAGGCCCTGTTGTAAATATCGGGATCTACTCCCTCGGTCATCAACTTGATACCTTAGTAGATGGCCATATGTTTTATTCACCACCCTATGCATTTGCTAAATTATATATGACGGATATGAGTCATGTTGGGGCAATTGAAATTACCAAATTGGACAAAATTAAACGTATCATTTCCGGCACCTTCGAGGCCGATTTGGCATATTATGACCCTAATATTTCCGATTCAATTATACACATACGTAATGGCCGTTTCGATGTAAAATATTAATTAAAACCTTTCTTATATGAAAAAAATATTTTTGAGGAATCTTTAAAAAACCTACCCCCCGCATAGAGCAGGCATTACTTTTCTTTTTCAGTTTAACCTTGCTGCCGTTGCCCAAAAAACAAATTACCCTTTAGGGTAATTTGTCATTTTGTTTAACAAAAATTTGTTTTTACCAAAATTTAGCTGTTAGCTTTGTTATATAATAACTAACTGTTATGAAAACGAAAACGCTAATTTTTCTTACCATCATTTCCTGCCTCCCTCTATTTAACGGGTGCTCCCTTTTTGAGCCCGATGATGCTTGGCTTAAACCCCTGCCCCCTTCCAATACCCTGCCGCCTGCCACGCAGGTAGGGGCCAATACTTTTGGTTGCAAATTGAATGGGGAGGTGTGGTTGCCTATAACTACTTGGGTAGATTATGAGGCAGGGACATTATTGATTACAACGGAAAAAAAAATGGGTAATACATCAAGTGTTAAACTATATCTTAAAAATATTTATAAGCAAGGGGTATTCTATATTGGTGATAGCACCATAAATTTCACAAGATCTACATATGTATATAATAGTAAATTTTACTACACCGATAGTATATATACCGGACAACTATTCATTACCCGGTTCGATACCATTAACTCTATACTTTCAGGTACTTTTTGGTTTGACGCACGAGATAAAACTACCGGAGAAGTAGTGCATATTACCGAAGGTCGTTTTGACAATAAATACAATTAATAACCTTAATAAATTTAAACCTATTTTTATGAAAAAACTTTTATTTTTATGTGCTATTATCGCTTTTGTTCCAAAAGGATATGCTCAGCTTGACAGTCTCTCATTTGAGTCAGATAGTATTTATGTAGATTCATTACCCGGCCTTAATTTTAACGATATGGCCGATTCGGTATTTAAACACGTAAGTTTTGATTCCTTAAAATCAAACTACTTTTTAGACAGAGCACTAAAAACTTCTGATCCGTCTTTCTACGATGGTTCGCTCAATGATAGCAATTGGGTTGATCATTTTTTATGGAGGAGGTTATACGGAACCATGGCGAGGGCTATGGTTGATACATTAACGGACACTATTCCCCAACTCGATTCGCTCTTAGCGTATGCCAATAATATTGAACAAACCGGAAAAATTGCGTTGATGATGATGGATATGGATTATGACCAGATACGGTCAGACGCAGTTGATGAAGGATTACTTGAAATACAAGGGGCCGAATTATGGGATATAAACCCCAGAAGCGATGATCCCTTTGAACAAAAAAGTGTTTTTGCTGCAAGCCCTTCATTTTTTTATTCTGATACCAATGTAGTGGAGTTTGTGTTACCGTCTAAACTTTTTATAAGCAACCGCGGCAAAACCATCGATTATATCCGGGTAAATTTTGATAACGGGGACGGTTGGAACAATATAGCACTTGATGTTCCTGAAATAATTGTTTACGATACATCAGGGACCAAAGAAATAGTATATGAGGTACATTACACTGATAATACAACACGCACCGGGCATAGTTTTTTTAAAGTAGATATGCCCAATTTTTTTTCATCTGATATTTATTTACGTAAAACATTTATTGCCTCAAAAAATTATGGAAGTGCAATAGGGGCAGCAAGGGTAACGGTGTCATTAGGTTGCGGAAACACAAAAATTACCAAACCTCTTATTGTAATTGAGGGATTTGACCCACCTCAAAACCAGCTATTGGGAATAGGTAATTGGGGGTATTATAATTTTCTAAGTTTACTTGCCAACAACCCAACTTTATATTCTGATATAGAACAGGACGGTTATGACTTGATTTTTGTTGATTTTATTAACGGAGCCGATTACATGCAGGCCAATGCCTTTGTGGTTGAGGATATAATAAGGTGGGTAAACACCAAGAAAACCGAGTCCGGTAGCACTAACAAAAACATGGTTTTGGGACTAAGCATGGGCGGTGTAATAGGCCGCTACGCTTTAGTGGATATGGAAGAGAATAGCGAGAACCATGATTGTGCACAGTTGCTCACCTTTGATAGCCCACATCGGGGTGCTAATATTCCACTGGGAGTTCAAGCGGCTATGGCGCATTTAAGGTACTCTCCTTTTATTCATAGTAAAATAGGAAGAAATCAGATTGTTCCGTTTGAAGAAATCAATCAAATTCATTTGGCTTATTCAATTTTAGAAAATCCGGCTACGCGTCAATTGCTCATTCATCAGCTTAATACCGGTGCATCGTTGTATCAGTCGTTTTTTTATGAGTTAGAACATTTAAACAATAATAGGGGCTTCCCAAATAGTTGCCCAACAAAAGCAATCGTTAATGGGTCAGCCAATGCACAACCTCAGTCATTCTCTGCAAATTCAAAACTGATAGAAATGAGAGGTACTCTTGCGAGTTTTATTCCCAAAAATCAGGCTATACTTTTGGGTCTTATTACCGGAACAAGTGTAAATATTGATATGGATGTGTATGCAGTACCCGACCAAACAATGGGCTCAAGAACGATTTATAAAGCTAAATTTCGGTACAATATTTCCTTATTTACATTTATAAAGGAAACAAATGAGAAAAGAGTTAGTGGTACACTACCAATTGATAATGCTCCTGGTGGAACGCAAGACTTGATAGCGTCTGCAAATATTCCTAATTCATTTACTGGCTTAACTATTCTTAATAGTGCATTTTGTTTTGTGCCTACAATAAGTTCGGCTTCGGTTAAAGGCGCAAATCAGGCTAATCTGTTATACAACCTTCAGTCAAATAATGCACTTGCTACGGGCCAGTTGGATATAGATGATTACGAAGCCTCGGGTGGGACACTTAATAATGAGCCGCATTTATCACTTACGGCAACTAATGAAAGAATTATTCGAGAGAATTTAATTAGTAATTTCCTAACTTATCCTTCTGTATCCTTGAGCGGTAAAACATTTAACTACGGTGGAAACACTACAGACCGTATTCAAGATGTAACCATAGGCTCTGGCGAAGCAATAACAATAAATCGGGATGAACCGGTTGGGCTATCTCTCTCAACCCACCCTCATCCTGTTTCAGGCTCAACTTTTTCGGTTTACACATATGGTGCGAACTGTTTTGGCTCTACCGGTATTGATGTTCAAAACGGAGGTGAATTAATTGTAGGCGATGAGCAAGCGGGTAACAAAGGTAATCTTTTTATTACCCAAGGCTCAGTTTTATCAGTTTCAACAGGGGGGACACTTCGTGTTGAAAATAACTCTAAGGTGGTTATTGAAAGAGGAGCTTACTTAAACATTGATGGTAATCCTACTATCGAACTTACAGGTTCAAACAGTGTGTTAGAAATTCAGGGCACACTGAACTTGGCAGCTAATTCTGATTTTACCATAATTGGTAATGGATATATTCGTTTCTCTCTTCCAGATAACGTAGTAGCCCAATCTATTCCAATCACAACTGGTAACAGCAATTGCACTTTCGTCCTGTCAACAAATAACCAAACCAATAAAGTGATGGAAGTAGCCAAGGGGTGGGTAACTCCTTCATCAAATTTAGCATTGTTTAAAATTTACAAAGGCACGGTAGAACTTGGTACGGATGCTTATTTGAATCTTGAATGTAAAACAGAGATAAATAATACCACTATAACTTCAAATGCGGGTAGCGGTTATGTACACAAGGGCATAAAGTTAGGCAATCAAAGTGTAAGCGATATTACCATACGATACAGCAATTTTTTTAATGCAAAAACAGCCTTGTGGTGGGGTAGCACCGGCTCGGGTACATTAACCATACTGGGCACTCAATTTCAAAATTGCGATAAAGCGTTGCATACTGTAGGAAATGGAGTAGATATTAAAAACGTTCGGTTTATTGAATGCAATACGGCCGCATGGCTGGCCGAAAGCATGACCGGGTTAAGTGATTTTAGCGGTTATGTTGAGGATTGCGACAATGGATTAGTGTATTCGGGCAGTACCGGGGCCGATTTGTTTATTACCACCTCGCAATTTAATACCAATATCTTTTCAGTTATAGCAGATGGCGATATCACTATTACGTCAAAATGCAGCAAATACGAAGGCAATATTTCTGATTTTATACTTTCAGACGGCTGCACCCTTAACCTAAGTACTGCACAAACAGTAACCCGCATAGGGAGCGGATTACCTTCTAATCAGGATGCAGGAGGGAATAATAAATTCATTAATAGCAGCAGCGAAGTGGTGTACGCTACCGATATCTATGATATTTTATTAGATGAGGGCTACAACAGCTTTACGTATAGCGGTACTCCGGGCACTATCCTGTTTGGTTCGCTGTCCAATTCTTTTTATTCAAACAGCAGTAATCACTTAAATGTAACAGATAACTACTGGAGTTTTTATGCTTGGGTAGGCACTCCCAATCCATCGTTAACTTTGATTCATTATCCCACAAGTTCAAATATTGAATTGGAATATAGTGCCAACAACAATGATATTGCTTTCGACTATTCGCCTGAGCTGGTAAGCGCTCCCACAAGTTGCAATGCATGGAATGGAATAATTCCTGAAGAAGAAGGAGATCCGGAGGGTGTACGCAATGGTGATGGTACAGGTGTGAAACCGATTACAGATTTAAAGAATCGTTTTGCGGTTTATCCTAATCCGGCTTTCAATAAATTAAATTTAACAGCAATTGATGGAAGTTTTTCAGGAGCCTTGTCTTTAATTGATATGACCGGCAGAATCATACCTCTGCAACTTATCTCGCAGCCTCACGAAAATAAATTTGTGTACGATTTGTCCTCTTTGTCAGCAGGTATTTATCAGGTATTCATTCTTCAGGATGGATTAGTTGTTTACAAATCGAAATTATCTGTTTTGAAATAAGGCAGTTACATAGAGGGTAACTATTTTATAAAAAGTCCTGCCCGAAAGCAGGACTTTTTTATTTTTGTTTCATGAACCTGATTTTCTTTGACGGAGCAGAGCGCGTGCATCTGTTGCCTTTTACCTTCACCCGCCCCTGTGCCGAGTTACGTATCGGGATTCTCACCATCCGCGAAAAATGGCAGGCCTGTTTTCCTCAGTCGGCTTGCTATTACCACACCCAGCCCTACCTGCACAAAAAATTTCCGTTGGTAGTAAAAGAAGGAGATATACTGATAAACGGTACCATTTGCCCCACCAATGAGTTAGTAAAAGAAATAAAAGAGTTAAAACCCGGAGAGGCGCTGTTGCAAAACGATTTGCTTATGGCCGCCTGCCTCAATAGCAGTAAGGAACTGGATGAGGAGAATATTAAAGCGCATTATACCTGTAAAACCACGGCTTCGGTAAACCATATTCAGGTAAAACGGGTATGGGATATTTTTTCGCAAAACGGAAAAGCCATTGAAGAAGATTTTGAAAGGCTCACCAAAGGCCGCACATCGGCCCCGCTCAATAACACCAACCGCACGGTAAACCCCGAACGTATTTTTGTAGAAGAAGGAGCACGTGTTGATTTTGCCATTATCAATGCCTCAGCCGGGCCGGTGTATATTGGCAAAGAGGCCGAGGTAATGGAAGGAACCATTATTCGCGGGCCATTTGCTTTGTGCGAACATGCCGGAACAAAAATGGGAGCTAAAATTTATGGTCCTACCACCATAGGGCCGCACTGCAAGGCAGGCGGAGAGGTAAACAACTCGGTGATGATGGCTTATTCCAATAAGGGTCACGATGGATTTTTGGGTAACTCGGTAATTGGCGAATGGTGTAATCTGGGAGCCGATACCAATAATTCAAACCTGAAAAATAATTACCAGGAAGTAAAAATATGGAGTTATGCCTCCGAAAGGTTTGTAAAAACCGGTCTGCAGTTTTGCGGCCTGATGATGGGCGATCATTCAAAAGCGGGCATCAATACCATGTTCAATACCGGAACGGTGGTAGGAGTGGCCGCTAATATTTTCGGACCCGGTTTTCCGCGCAATTATATTCCTTCATTTGCCTGGGGCGGTGCCGGTGGTTTTGATACGTTTCAATTGCCCAAGGTTGTTGAAATGGCCAAAGCCATGTGCGACCGCAGAAAAGTGGAATTTACTAAAGAAGACGAAGAAATTCTTGAACACATATTTCAGGAAACACAGAAAAACCGTTTTTGGGAGAAACAGTAACACAAAAAACAAATTACGATACACATGAGAAAGAAAATTGTTGCAGGAAACTGGAAAATGAACAAAAATTTTGAGGAAGGAATGGCCCTTACCTCAGAAGTAGTGAATATGGTAAAAGATGAAGTGAGCCATGAAAAAGTAACCGTGATTTTGATACCCCCATTTGTACACGTTCACCCGGTAGCCGCACTGGCTAAAGGAACTCCCGTGCTGGTGGGTGCACAAAACTGTCATCAGGAAGCTAACGGTGCTTATACCGGAGAAATATCGGCCGGGATGATAAAAAGCTGCGGAGCCACCCATATTATTTTAGGACACAGCGAACGCAGAATGTACTTTGGAGAAACCAATGCGCTGCTCGCATCAAAAGTAAATACGGTATTGTCCAACGGACTCACCGCCATTTATTGCTGTGGCGAAACACTGGAACAGCGCAATGCCAACAAACATTTTGAGGTTATTGAATCGCAGGTAAAAGAAGGATTGTTTCACCTGGATGCCGAACAAATGAAACAAATAGTAATAGCCTATGAACCGGTGTGGGCCATAGGAACCGGAGTAACCGCTTCCACACAGCAGGCACAGGAGGTTCATGCGTTTATCCGCCAGTTGCTGGTAGCCAAATACGGAAAAGATACAGCCGAATCCGTTTGTATTTTGTATGGCGGAAGTGTGAAGCCCGATAATGCCGCTGAACTGTTTTCGCAATCAGATATTGATGGCGGATTGATTGGCGGAGCAGCTCTACAGTCGCGAAGTTTTGTAGATATAGCCAAAGCCTGCTGAAATGGATTACATCGAAGCAGATGTAACCTGTGAGCACGAGTGGAAAGATATCTATGTAGCCTGGCTCTCGGAGGCAGGCTACGATTCGTTTGAAGAAACATCAACGGGTATAAAAGCATATATACCCAAAGAGCATTTTGATAAGAACCGTTTGCTGGAGATTATTCGCACGGATGATAGCGTAACCATTCATGAGCCCGAAACCAAAAACTGGAACGAAGAATGGGAGAAAAATTTCCCGATGGTGGAGGTAAATGCACAATGCATTATCAGGGCTCCGTTTCACGTGCTTCACAAACCTTATATGTACGATATCATCATACAGCCAAAAATGTCGTTTGGCACGGGGCATCATTCCACCACCCGACTGATGATGGACGAAATGATGCAGCATAATTTTACAGGGAAAAAGGTGGCCGATTATGGTTCGGGTACCGGTGTGCTTTCTATATTGGCAGCAAAATTGGGGAGTAACGAAATCTATGCTATCGACAACGATGAGTGGTCGTATGCCAACGCAGCCGAAAATGCGGAATTGAACGGAGTTAATTTTACCGGATTGCAATTGGGCACGCTGGATGATTTGAACGAAACGGGATTTGATATGATACTGGCCAATATCAATAAAAACATCATTCTGGAAAGTCTGAAAAAACTTGTGGATAAATTGAAACCGGGCGGAAAGCTTTTTACCAGTGGCTTTTTCGCACCCGATGCCGCGGATATTACCCACGCAGCGCAGCAATATCACCTGAATTTTGTAGTTTTAAAAACTGAAAATAACTGGGCCATGAGCCTGTATCAAAAAAGCGAATGAGGAGAATACTGATATTACTTGGGGTATGGCTGCCAATGCTTGCAGTGGCGCAGCAAAAAATACCCAAAAGCTTTTCGGTGGAACCACCCGTTTTTATCAAAGAACTGGAATCGTTTATCAAAGACGCCAACTCGGATGCAGGCGATGCGGTAATCAAAGAATTTGCCGCCTACTGGAATGAAAATAAAATTACTCCGCAAACGCAGCGCGCAGTAATTAATACCTGCAATAAATTTCTCGAAAAAAAATTCAGAGTAGTACCTGAATTTGAAAGTTACCTGGCCACCATTAATGCTATGGTAAGAGGAAACCAGCAGGCAAGGGTAGAGAGCTGGCAAAAAATGGTGGATTATTACATGCCTAAAACACGAAAAAATTTCCTCGATTTTCTGGTTCTTACCAAGGGGCTATTCAGCGAAAATACTTTGGTCGAAGCATCTAACCGCAAGTGGCAAACTTCGGGAGGTGATTTTGAGCTGACCATCATTTCTAATGAACCTGTGGTTAAATTTAATACTCCCGTTTCCGTTTATTGTTATACCACCGGTGATACCATTTTAATTCATAAAACCACGGGTACTTTTTATTCCAATCAGGATTTATGGGTGGGTCAGAAAGGTGTTGTTGACTGGCGAAGGGCATGGCTTGATACAGCTAAAGTGTATGCGGAGCTGGGTAATTACCGCATTGATATGAAACGAACAGAGTTTACTGCCGATACTGTTACGTTTTACAACAAACTGATGTTCCCGAATGCTCTTAAAGGCCGGTTGATGGAAAAGGCATACATGGCATGGGGCGGAGGCGATAAAGCTCTTTCTCCGCGCTTTGAATCTTTTGAGCGCAGTTATGATTTTCCTCAGTTTAAAAATGAGGTTTCTTTTAAAGGAGGGTTTGGGATGAAGGGAAGCAAAATAATAGGATTGGGCGATGCACAAAACCCTGCCACATTTATATTCACTTATAAAGGAAAACCAAAACTTAAAGTGATGGCCGATGAATTTGTAGTGGGTAAAGAACATACCATTGCTCAAAAGACAGCAGTGGTTATTATGATAGAAGGCGATTCTATTTTTCATCCGCAGGTAGTTTTTAACTACAATTATGCAAATAAACTGGTGGTACTTGACCGTGAATCAAAAGATCCTATTACGGCTGCACCTTTTCTGGACAGTTACCACCGCATTGAGTTTTATGTGGATGAAGTAACCTGGAAATTAGAGCACCCTAAAATGGATTTCAAAAACCTGAATCCCGAGAAGAGTGCCATGTTTGAGTCGTTCAATTTTTACAGGGTAAACCGGTATGAAAAATTACAGGGAATTTTAGATGAACATCCTTTGTGGACGTTGCGCAAATTCTGTTTTCAAAATGATACTACCCGGAAATTTAATATTGATGATTTTGCCGCATTTGTAGGTGTGAAGCGGGGCGATGTAACTGCGTTTATTGTGGATTTACACGATAACGGATTCGTTATTTTCAATCCTAAAAACGGAGAAATACGGGTGAGAGAAAAAACCTTCGAATGGTTTAAGGCTTACAATAAAAAGACAGATTATGATGTAATACAGTTTATATCCACCATTGATGCCAGTAAAAGGCCGCATGCATCCCTCAATTTTGAAAATCATGACCTGAATGTACAGGGTGTTCCCCGGTTTATTTTCTCCGATTCGCAAAGTGTGTATGTAGAACCATATGATCAAACCATAAATATTCGCAAAAACCGTGATATTGATTTTGCAGGACATCTTCATGCAGGACGCGTTGACTTTTACTCCAAAGTTGGCCCGAATCAGGGTTTCCTTTTTCAGTACGAGCAATTCAAAGTGCAGTTCACCAATGTTGAGTTACAACTCTCGCTCGAGGACAGTGCAGGCCGTACGCTTCCGCTCAAAAACAGGATGAAAAATGTTACGGGACGTATCATTATTGATAAGCCAAAAAACAAAAGAGGGTTTAACGGGCCTAATGATGAGTATCCGGTTTTGGAGAGTGTGAAAAATGCCAACGTGTTTTACGATTACGAGAGTACACAAGGCAAGGTCAATTATGACCCTATTGACTTTTTCTTTGACGTGGATCCATTCTCTATTGATAGTTTGGATAATTTCGACATTGCCAGTATGACATTTGACGGTACCCTTCATGCAGGAGGTATTATGCCCGATTTCAGACATATTTTGAAATACATGCCCGATACCTCACTTGGTTTTTTCAGAGATACCATGGATTACCCGCTTTATGTTAAAGAGGGAAAACCCAAAGGAACCGGGCACCTTTCGCTGGCACTAAGTGTAAACGGTTTTCATGGTGCTGGCCACGTAGATTACCTTGCTTCGCACTCGCGCACCGATGATTATTTTCTCTTTCTTGATTCGGCCAACAGTAATGTAAAAACATTCGATTTAAAACGCACCGATATATATCCGACTGCTAAGGGAAATAACGTGTATGAACGATGGATTCCGTATCAGGACACCATGTTTGTTAGTACCATTGACGAAGATATTGCCATGTTTGAAAACAGGGCATACTTAAAAGGAAATGCGGTACTCACCCCGAAAACACTATATGGTGATGGAAAGCTGAGCTGGGAAGATGCCGAGATGTTTTCTGACAGGTTTAACTTTTCACCTGTTACAACTAAATCCGAACGGGCTACCTTTCGTTTAGCTTCGTCCGATCCGGGGAAGTTTGCTATTATCATTAATGATGTAAAAGCATTTGTTGACTTCGATAAACGTTATGCGGAATTTAAAGTGATAAAGCCGGGGCAGATTGTTGACCTCCCATACAACCAATATCAGATGGCGTTTACAGATTATAAGTGGAACATGGACAAAAAAACCATTGATATGACTGCTGCCGAAGTAGCAGGTTCCGGAACCACCAACGTACAAAAGAATTTTTTCAGGTCTATTCACCCGGAACAGGACTCCCTCTTTTTCTATGCCGGAAATGCTACGTATTACCTCTCGGATTATTTAGTAGTGGCCGAAAAAGTTCCGTATATTCATACGGCTGATGCCCGCGTAATTCCTGATAGTAACAAGGTGGTGATTGAACCCAATGCGGTAATGCGAACTTTACATAATTCCACTATTTTAGCTGATACATTAAAAAGATATCACACCATTGTGAGATCGGATGTAGATATTTTGGGCAGAAAGAATTTCAGAGGAAGCGGTTACTATTCATACACCGACCGCACGAAAAAAGTGTTTGAAATATTTTTCGAAAATATTGGGGTGAATAAAGTTGGCAGAACCAGCGCAAGCGGTCCTATAACCGATTCAATGAATTTTACGCTTAGTCCGCATATTCAGTTTAAGGGAACTGCCACATTGATCAGTACCGACCGAAACATGGAATTTGATGGATATTTGTTGCCTCTCCATAGCATGAATTATCCGAAATCACAATGGTTCCGGCATACCCAGCGGGTGAATCCGGATTCTGTTTTTATCAAATTTCAGGATCCGCGCAACGAGGAGAAACAGCAATTGTATTCCGGCATTTATGTGAGCAGCGATTCAACCCATATATATGCTACCTTTTTCAATCGTAAAAGAGCCTGGGCCGATTTGGCTTTAACAGAGGGTGAAGGGGTGATGTATTATGACGATAAAACGGGCGAATTGAAAGCGGGAGAATGGGATAAATTTTTTAAAGGAAAATTGATTGGGAATGCCGTTTACCTTAACGAAAAAACCAATAATGTGTATAGTGAAGGCAAAGTAAATTTCGGACTTCCAAAAAGCAGGTTCAACCTGAAGGCAGCCGGCACTATTACCGGAAACATGAAAGACACAAGTTATGTTGCCGACATTGCCATGATGTTTGATATTCCTATTCCTGACAACGCAATGAAAATTTTTGCAGATACGATTTTTGAAGCAGCAGCTTTCTCTGAAGAACTCAAATATAATAATCCGCGTTACATCAAATCCATTTTGGAAATAATGGATTTTCCGGATGCAGAAGGGAAGAAAGCCTCCGAAAAAGATCAGCAAAAGCAGGTGGAAAGTATGCGTGAGGATAATGCGGTAAAAATGATGGCAGAGCTAACCAGAACGCTTTTATTCACCGATGTGAAAATGGTTTGGAACACAGGTAAAAGGTCGTTTACATCAAAAGGAAAACTTGGTTTAACCGCAATTGGTAAAACTAAAATTGATAAGAAAATAAACGGTAAAATTGAAATCACCAAAAAACGCAGTGGAGATGAAGTGAAAATTTTAATTGAACCTGTGGCCGGCACATGGTTTTATTTTCAGTTTTTGAGAGGACAAATGTTTGTACTCAGTTCCAATCCCGCATTTAATCAGGCCATCAAAGATATGATGGAGAAAATGTCAACTCCCGATTATAAATTGCGCATCGCAAGTGCCGTTTCAATGAATAATTTTAAACGTGGTGATATTGATGAGGAGGACGAAGAATAAATGGATTTAAATGTTGTTTTGTTTTTCTGTCTGCTGTCGTATTTACTCGGTTCCATTCCCACTTCGGTGTGGCTTGGAAAAGCCTATTTTGGAATTGATGTGCGCAGTCAGGGCAGTGGTAATGCCGGAGCCACAAATACGCTGAGAACGCTTGGGAAAAAGGCAGGGCTATTTGTTTTGATTGTTGATTTTCTCAAAGGATTTTCAGCAGCAAATCTGATGATGTTGCAGGATGCCATAACCAAGGCCTCGGGCGATCAGCGGGAAATGTACCTTACTTATCAGCTTATTTTTGGCTCTTTTGCCGTGCTTGGGCATATTTTCCCTTTGTTTGCAAAATTTAAAGGTGGAAAAGGAATTGCTACACTTGTAGGGGTGGTGCTGGCAGTAGATTACCAAATGGCCCTGCTCTTAATATTAACTTTTATCATTGTAGTCGGGTTTACCCAGTACGTTTCACTTGGGTCTATATTGTCAGGGATTCTTTCGCCTTTTTATGTTTATTTTCTTTATAACGAAAGTAAATTTACGCAACAGCCAAATTTTATTTTATTTTGTGCTGTTTTTGCCACACTGGTTATTATCACCCACCGGAAAAATATTGTTCGATTGGTGAAGGGTAAAGAAAACAAAACAAGGTTGTTTAAATTTAAAAAGAAATGATCCTTTTTTCAACACTTACAGAAGAGGAAACACTCGTAGCTGATGAGTTGGTAAGTACTGCTGATGTTTCGTTTCTAATATTGCACAATGACGATATAAATACGTTTGATCATGTGATTGCCTGTTTGGTGCAAATATGCGGACATGAATTACTTCAGGCCGAACAATGCGCTATGATTGTTCACACAAAAGGAAAGGCGATTGTAAAAACTGCAGAAAAAGAATTACTCATTCCAATGAAAACGGCTTTGCTTGATGAAGGATTGACTGCAACCATAGAGTCGGAAAGAAAATAGAATTCAGAATGAAAAAAATTGTAAAAAATGCTGAGGAGGCGGTACAGGATATACAGGACGGAGCTACCATTATGCTTGGCGGATTCGGGCTTTGCGGAATCCCTGAAAATTGTATTTCGGCTCTGGTAAAAAAAGGAGTAAAAAATTTAACCTGTATCTCCAATAATGCCGGGGTGGATGATTTTGGTATCGGATTAATGCTACAGCAAAAGCAGGTAAAAAAAATGATTTCTTCCTATGTGGGCGAGAATGCCGAATTCGAACGTCAGCTGCTTTCAGGTGAACTGGAAGTTGATTTAATCCCTCAGGGAACACTCGCCACCCGATGTATGGCTGCAGGTTACGGCATGCCGGCTGTTTTTACGCTTGCCGGGTTTGGAACCGAAGTGGCCGAAGGAAAAGAGGTACGTGAATTTAACGGGAAAAAATACCTGCTCGAATACGCATTTGATTCGGATTTCGCTATTGTAAAAGCGTGGAAAGGCGATACCCACGGGAATCTCATTTTTAAAGCTACTGCCCGTAATTTTAACCCGTTAATGGCAATGGCCGGAAAAATTACGATTGCTGAAGTGGAAGAATTGGTGCCTGCCGGAGAACTAAATCCGAATGAAATTCATACTCCCGGAATTTATGTGCATCGTATTTTTCAGGGGGCAAATTATGAGAAACGGATTGAACAATTAACTACACGAAAATAATAACATGCTTGATAAATTTGGAATAGCCAAACGTATAGCCCGCGAGCTTCAGGACGGATATTACGTGAATCTCGGAATAGGAATTCCTACCCTTGTGGCAAACTATATTCCTGCCGGAATTGAAGTAGTTCTTCAGTCCGAAAACGGATTACTGGGAATGGGGCCGTTCCCCTTTGCCGATGAAGTAGATGCCGATTTGATTAATGCCGGTAAACAAACCATTACCACAGTAAATGGATCAGCTTTTTTTGACTCAGCCATGAGTTTTGGAATGATAAGGGCAGGGAAAGTTGACCTCACCGTTTTGGGTGCAATGGAAGTAGCCGATAACGGAGATATTGCCAATTGGAAAGTACCCGGAAAAATGGTGAAGGGAATGGGAGGGGCAATGGATTTGGTTGCCGCTGCCAAAAATATTATTGTGGCTATGCAACATTGCGATAAAGCCGGAAATTCTAAATTGCTTCCTAAATGTACCTTGCCAATTACAGGGCTGGGATGTGTTAAGAAAGTTGTCAGCGATTTGGGGGTATTCAATATTACCGAACAGGGTTTTCATCTTATAGAAAGGGCTCCCGGAATAAGTACCGAATACATTAAGGAAAAAACAGCCGGACGGCTGGTGATTTCAGGAAATGTGCCCGAAATGATTCTTGATTGATTCGTTGGTTTCCTTGAGATAAATCATTTTTTCTTCTGGGTTGCTGTTTTTACCTTCGTGTGCTAAATTTTTACAATTAATAAAATTATAATCTCATACAATTATGACTAAAGTTTCAGTGATAGGCGCAGGTGCGGTAGGTGCCACAACTGCCGATGTTATTGCGTATCGCCAGCTGGCCGATGAAGTAGTACTGCTCGATGTTAAGGAAGGATTTGCTGAGGGTAAAGCGCTTGATATTTATCAAACCACTTCATTGCTGGATATGAAAACCAGAATAACCGGCACTACGAATGACTATACTAAAACCGCTAACTCGGATGTGGTGGTTATTACAAGCGGCATTCCGCGTAAACCGGGAATGACACGCGAAGAGCTTATAGGAACAAATGCGAATATTGTTAAAACAGTAACCGAAAATGTACTCAAAAATTCGCCCAATGCTGTTATTGTAGTTGTATCGAATCCCATGGATACTATGACTTACCTGGCACTGAAAACGTCAGGAATTCCTAAAAACAGAATTATTGGTATGGGAGGGATTTTGGATAGTGGGAGATTTAAAGGTTATCTGGGATTAAGTTTGAATGCACCGGCAGCCGATATTCATGGTTCAGTAATAGGTGGACACGGAGATACCACCATGATACCACTTACCAGATTGGCTACGTTAAACGGTGTTCCGGTATCACATTTTTTAACGGATGACCAGTTAAAACAAATTGCAGCCGATACCATGGTGGGCGGAGCTACCCTTACTAAGCTACTTGGCACATCAGCCTGGTATGCACCCGGAGCTGCCGGAGCCCTGTTGGTTGAAAATATTGTTCGTAACCAAAAGAGAGTAATGCCTTGCTGTGTTTATCTTGACGGAGAGTATGGACAGAAAGATATTTGTCTGGGCGTTCCTGTGGTTATTGGTAAAAACGGATGGGAAAGGATAGTTGACTATAAACTTAATGCTGCCGAGCAGGAACTTTTTGGTAAAAGTGCAGATGCAGTACGCAATATGAATGCTGTACTCAAAGAACAAAATCTTATTTAAATTGATATAGTGCCAAGTCATAAAAAAAGCCCTCATAGTGGCTTTTTTTATGACTTCATATTTACAATTTGCACCGGTAGTTCAAGGTTTGATTGCCTTACCAGCGAGATGACACTTTGAAGATCATCAATTTTTTTGCCCGTTACCCGAATGATATCATCCATTACGGAAGCCTGCACTTTCAAACTGCTTTCCTTAATCTGTTTTACAATTTTTTTTGCCGTTTCTTTATCAATACCATCTCTGATGGGGATACTCTTTCGGTACATTTTTCCGCTGTGAACAATTTCTTTAGAAATATCAATGGTTTTCGGATCAACTCCCTGTTTTATCATTCTTGACAGAAGCACATCAACCATAGCATCCATTTTTAGTTCGCTGGCTGAACTTATGTGAATCACCTTATTTTTTTGATCTAACTCAACTTCACTCTGCGAATCCTTAAAATCAAAACGGGTACTTATTTCTTTTCTGGCAGTCTGGACTGCGTTGTCAAGTTTTTGAAAATCAGGTTTATTTGATATATCGAAGGAGGGCATAAAAGTTTTAATTATATTAAGCAACCATTAATTTAAAAAGCGAATCTATCAAATTAAATCGGTTTCAAAAAATTGGTTTTTGTGTTTCAAAATGTTTTACTTCGACAAGTAGTTAATGAGTAAAAAAATCAGCTTTTCGTTAGTTGGCCTGTTAGTTTTTCTAATGGCTTGCAGGCAAACAAATCCTGTAAAGGATGAAGCTCATTATACCCCTACACCCTACCAATTAAAAGTGCCTTCGGGTTTGCCTTCTTTTTCTGTTCCCGCCTCTAATCCCATGACGGTTGAAGGTGTTCAGCTTGGCCGGATGTTGTTTTATGAACCATTACTTTCAGGCGACAACACACTTTCCTGTGCATCCTGTCATAAACTCACCTACGGTATGTCAGACAGCACTAATAAATTTAGCAAAGGGATAGACGGAATTTATGGGAAGAAAAATGCCATGCCTTTATTTAATTTGTTGTGGGCATCTAAGTTTTTTTGGAACGGAAGAACTTCATCCCTCGAGGAGCAGGCCCTTAAGCCAATTCAGGATGTGATTGAAATGCATGAAACGTTGCCCAATATGGTGGCCGAGTTAAATCAACATGCATACTATCCTGCTTTATTTAAACAGGCTTTTGGCACGAGTATGATTACCGCTGAGTTAGTAGGGAAAGCGATTGCACAGTTTGAACGAACCCTTTTAAGTTTTTCAAGTAAGTTTGACTTCAGTAACGGAGGCGTTTCGTTAACTCCGTCTGAATATCGTGGATGGCAAATATTCAAAGGCGAAGCATCGCAACACCTCACCAATCCTTCATTACCCCCGGGAGGAGATTGTTTCCATTGCCATGGTGGAGAGGGGAACCCGCTTTTCAGTACCTATGAATTCTTTAACAACGGGTTAGATTCAATGCCTGATTCAGGATACTTTTCAGTAACATTAAATCCAGCAGATTTGGGAAAATTTAAGGCCCCTTCACTGCGAAACCTGAAATACACTGCTCCTTACATGCACGATGGACGTTTTGACAGCCTGGAACAAGTAGTAAGGCACTATAACTCAGGAGTTATTTATTCTTCCCCCAATCTTGACCCTAACCTTAAAAAGCACAAAACCAAACCTTTACTTTTAGAAGAACAAGATATTGCCGACTTAGTTAATTTTTTGAATACGCTTAATGATGAGGATTTTACGAAAAATAATAATTTCACAAATCCTTTCAAATAATTTAAAATTTAATTTTTTTGAAGCAAAATATTATATATTCGAACTTTAAAGACAAATCTGTTTAATTGATAATTTGACAAAATTGAAGATATGAAACGTATACTACTTTTTATCGTTGTTTTAGCAGGTTGCCTAAAGGCCGGTGCTCAGGTAACTGTATCGATTGGAGGCGCGCCTTCTACTTTTACAACTGCCACTCAGCCCAGCCCTGTCAACAGGTATTTCGGTAGCGAGCATCACCAGATAGTTTACACCAAAGCCGAAATAAATGCCGCAGGTTTTACAGGTGCGGGTTTAATTACGAAATTAGGGTGGTATCCTTATGCGTTTAACAGCGGAGACCCGTTATTAAACTATTCCATTAAAATGAAACATACTACTGCGGTAGATGCATCGGCTCATGATGGAGGGAGTTTTACCACTGTATATACGGCTGCTTCATACACCCCGACCCCCGGGGGATTTGATATGTTAACGCTGAATCCCGGATTTCAATGGAACGGAATCGATAATATCGTTATTGATGTATGTAACGACAATTCACCCAACTGGACCACTAACGGTCAATTGTATTATTATACGGCAACTGCCGGATCGCGTTATGTATGGTTAGATGCCTCCAGCCAGTGTGCAGTGAACACCGGAACTACCAATTCTTACAAGCCATTAGTTAGATTCATCATGCAGGGAAGTGCAACCCCACCGGTTGCCATGTTCTTTTCTCCCCCAAACAGTTGCATGGGCTCTGTAGTTACACTTATAAATAATTCAATCAACCCAAGTACTTATCAATGGACAATAACTCCCGGTACGTTTAATTATGTAAATGGTACATCATCGGCTTCCAAAAATCCCGCTGTTAAATTTTTAGATAGTGTTACTTATACAGTAAAATTAAAGGTATCTAATTTTTTTGGTGCCGATAGTATTATTAAAACAATTCAGATTCTTGGTCCGCAGTCAGTACCAACAGCTGAATTTTTTACACCGGTTCGGGTAATCCCGCGACTCAATCCTCCAATGACATTTACCGATTTATCTACCAACTGCCCTCAGGTATGGGCCTGGTCGAGTCCTGATTATGAGCAAACTTATTTTTATAACCCATTTATAGATTCAACTCAGCAAAACGGGCAAGCCTTTTTTGCATTTTCGGGTATATTTGATATTTGCCTTCGGGTAACAAATTCACTCGGTTCTTCTACTACCTGCAAACAGGATTATATTACTGTAATGGATGCTATTCAGCATTGTACCGATACCATTTCCAATTCATCAGCCGGTTTTATTACCGATGAAGGCGGCCCCGGTGGAAATTATGCCAACAACCGATCACTGTGTACATCTAATCCTTGTCCGGCCAACTCGTGCAAAGGGATATTAATTGACCCGTGTGCCAGTTCGGTAACACTCAACTTTACTCAGGTAAAATTGGCTGCCGGTGCAGGCGACAGTATTTTTGTTCATAACGGAGCAAATGCTTCGGCCCCTCGTATTCTTGCTCTGGGGTCTGCAGCAAATGGAACCTTCCCCACAGTTACCGCCAACTCTGGTAAACTTTTCATTTACATGATAAGCAATGGCTCCGGTACCGATTCAGGCTTCACAGCTAAGTGGTCGAGTGTTTCAGGCGGCTATGGCCGACCAACGGCAGGTTTCACCATCAATCAGCAAAAATGCATGAGTCAGGATACCTTTTCATCGGGTTTCCCTCTTAAATATGTTAATACAACAACTGGAGTAGATGTAA
>JAIBAK010000012.1 GCA_019695215.1 Bacteroidia bacterium
GGTGCACCACCTCGGTAAGTTTAGGATGCGACAAACCCAGACTTTTACGTACAATCACGGTTACCCCTGCCACTTCTTCGCTATGCAAACAATGCGATAAAATTAAACCGCCAATCATGCCGCTGGCACCGGCTATTAATATATTTTTCATGCAGGCAAGGTAGGGAATTGATTGTTTACTATAACCTGTAAGTGCTAACAAATTATAGATTATAAAAGACTTGGACAAAATAAATTATTGGCTTTCCGACAGTTCAAACTGCAACTCGGGAAGAACAATCTTTACTTCTATCTTCTTATCATCATCTGTCCAATGAACAATGAAATTTACTTTGGCTTCTTTCAATTCAAAACCGCTTTTCTTTATCTCCGCTAATCGTTCAAGAAATTTCTTTGAGAACTTTAAAACCAATTCACCTTTTTCGTTTTTGCAACCTTCGTCTGAAATCGTAATAGTATCTCCACTTGTCAATTCGTTTACTCGCTTTTGAACATATTCAAAGTAACCTAAGTTTAAATCTTTATGTGAAAGGTGTAAAGCCAAACCGCTTGGTGTTTGAAATGTGTTGTTGTTTTCAACCCTCTCCATTTCTCCTGTCTTGTATTTATCCAGATAATTTCCATTCAAGTGAATTGTCAATTTCTGTTTTGCTCTTGTCATTGCAACATATAGGAGTCGCTTCTTTTCATATTCTCTTGCATCAAAGTTTTCAAGAAGTAGAAACACATTGTCAAACTCTTTTCCTTTTGCTTTATGAATTGTAGAAACAAAAATTGTATCTCCGTTTGTGCTGATAAAATCTTCCAGCTTTGATTCTCTGATAAAAACTTCAAAGTCAGATTTGTATTTCTTCTTCGTATTTGTTCCTTCAAAATCTTTGATAAGGTTGTTACAGATTTCAAACTTTGAACTTGCCTTGTATCTGTCAATCAATTTTCTTTTTGCATTTCCCCAAACATCATCACTGATAATAAATACTTCATCATCCAATTTCAGTTCATCCAAAAAGTAACGAACCTCTGCAAGATTATACAAGCTAAAACTGTCGTTGCTCTGAATCAACATGGCTTGGTGTCCGTGCTTTGTCAAAAGCCCTGCAACCTGAAATGCTTCTTCATTCTTTTGTGTCAAGATGCAAGTTGTTCCTGAAAGTCCTGTTGAAAGTATATCATCAATTAACGAAGTAATAAGATTTCCGTTTTTGTAATGCACGATTTTTATTTTTCCGTTGTCGGGTTGATTTGCTTCAATCGGAATTTCTTTGAGGCGTTTACCAATCGTCTTTACAAACTGGTTAGCGAATGAAACCAAATTGCTTTTGCTCCTATAATTGGTAATGAGTTCATATTTGGTTGCTTTCTTCTCTGTAATGAAGTGCTCCAAATATTTTGCACTGGCTTTATTGAACTCAAAAATAGTTTGGTCATCGTCTCCAACTGCAATGACTCTCATTTCTTCATTCTTATCTATGAGAATCCTAATCAATTCAAATGCCTCACCATTCATGTCTTGTGCTTCGTCTATTACCAAAACTGTTTTGGTAATGCGACTGGCTTCAACTTCATTGTTCTTTATCTTTTCTACTGCTGATTTTATAATTGATTCGGATTTATCAATCGTGCCAACTTTTCCCAACAAGTCAAAGCAATAGGAGTGGAAGGTTTTTATATCCACAAAGTTGGCTGCATTTCCAATCAATTCTATCAATCGCTTTTTAAATTCTGTTGCTGCTGCTCTTGAAAAGGTTACCATAAGCAATTGGTCATGCTTAACATCTTCCATCAAAAGCAATGAAGCCAACTTGTGAACTAAAACTTTTGTCTTACCGCTTCCTGGTCCTGCGGCAACTACAATGTATTGCGATTTCTTATCATCAATAATCTCCCTTTGTTTCTGTGATAAAGTATCAAAAAGCTGTTTGTATTTCTTTGGTGTTATGTTTCTTGTTATTTCAAACTCTCTTGCTCCTTTAAAGTATTTGCTTAGAAAAGAGGGAAAGTTCAACTGAAAATAGTCATCAACAAATTTTAATGCTCCTGTGTAATCGTCTATCATCTTCTTGGCATACTCGCCAACAATATGAATTTGCTGAACCTTATGGTCGTAATACTGACTTAGCTTTTGATAATCCTGTTCCTTGTATTGAACTCTGTTGTTCTGTTCAATTCTGTCAATAGTAAGTTTGTTGTAAACAACCAAAAAGCCACCTTCAATTTTTATCGCTTCAATTCGTGAGAGATAAAACAAAGTATCTTCAATGTCCTCAATGGTTGCTTTAAAAACAAACAAACCTTGTGAGTGTTTTTCAAACGCTGCTTGTAACTCAAGAACAGAAAATTCAACTAACACTTCGTCTTTCTCTGTTTCACCTTCTTCAAGAATTTTGTTGCTCTTGTCATACATATAACCGACAACAAACTCTGCTAAAATGTGTCGCCTCTCTAACCGTTCTTTTAATTCTTCTTTTGGCTGGCAACTAATAGCCACGATATGATTCTTTGAGTAATCTTTATTGTGTCGCTTTATCCAATTCTTAATTGCCCAAAAGTTTAAAAGGGTTTTTATTTTGTTTGGCGAAACATCTTTACAACCGCTTGTCTCTGCTTGTTCGTTTAGTTCTTTAATGTGAAATGATTTTTCCTGCTCGTCAAATAATGGACAAAGAAAATTTTCAATCAGTCCATAACTTTGAGTAATTGCCAGTGAACGGTTTTTATTCTCTCCCTTTTTGATGAATGCAGTTAAATCTTTTGCATCAGCCAAAATCTTTTCATCACGCAAAAGATTGACAACTGAAATTACATTCTTAATATCAATGCCTAAATAATCAGAGATGTAATCAACTCTTGATTCTGCTTCGTCTGATTTTGATTGCTTTCTGCTCTTACTTGAAAAAAGATTTCTAATAATTCTTGTTGCAGTAATTTTTTGTTCCTCACTGAATTTTTGCGAACGCATAATTTTATCAATTGCTTCTTGTGCTGTCTTTGATAAAATGCTGTTGGCAAAAACTCTTGGCATGTTTTGTTTTCGTTTCACATAGCCCGCTTCTTCCAATGCTGCAATTGCAGTCGTTACTCTCGTTTCAATTTCTTTTAGGTTGTCGTCCCAACCTGCTGCTCTTGCAATTTCCAAAGCAGATTTTTGAACACTGGATTTGAATTTTGTAATGAACTTTATTGCGTTCCAAATTTGCTTTATCTCATGTATGTTGATTTTAGTTTGGTTCAACAAAATGAAGTGTTTGCCAAGGTCTTCCTCGTTAAATAAAACATAACAGTCGGCTGTGATGTTTTCGTCTCGTCCTGCTCTGCCTGCTTCCTGAACATAGTTTTCAAGTGAATCGGAAATCTCATAGTGAATTACCATCCCAACATCCTTCTTGTCAACTCCCATCCCAAAAGCAGAGGTGGCAACCATTACTTGAACTTCACCCGATATAAAAGCATTTTGATTTTCCGTTTTCTCCTGACTTTCCATTTTGCCATGAAATGCTCTTGCATTAAATCCATCTTCCTTTAATCTCTCTGAAAGTTCTCTGGCTCGTCTAGTTCTTGAAACATAAATTATAGTCGGGCAATCTTTCTCCTCTATTAAATCACGAACTGCATTGTATTTTTCTTCATCGTCTCCTTTTTCAAAAACTCTGTATTGCAGATTTGTTCGTGTGGCTTTGGAAGGAAAAATTTCCAACTTGATTCCTAACTTCTCCTTGAAGTAAGTACAAATGTCTTCAATGACTTTTTGTTTTGCTGTTGCAGTGAAACAAGAAACTGGAATTTGTTCATCAAGGTTTTTATTTTCTTGAAGTGATTTTATGAAATCACCGATGTATAAATAATCCACTCTGAAATCTTGTCCCCATGAAGAAAAGCAGTGGGCTTCATCAATTACAAACCGAATTATTTTTCTGCCTAAGAGTAATTTTTCAGTTGTCTTTGAACGAAGTGATTCTGGAGAAATGTAAAGGATAGATGCTCTGCCGTCTTGAATTCTTTCAATGGATTTTGCTCTTTCAATCGGGTCAAGTAAACCGTTTATTGTAACTGCTTCTGTGATTTGAATTTTTTCAAGGTTGTCAACTTGGTCTTTCATCAGCGATTGCAAAGGGGAAATTACAACTGTCAAACCTTTTGCGTTTTCACCTGCCATCAATGCAGGAACTTGAAAAGTAATTGACTTGCCACCGCCTGTCGGAAATACTGCCAATAAAGATTTGTTGTCAACTGCTGCCTGAACTGCGTTCTCTTGTAGTGGTTCACCTGCATAAGTTCTGTAAGCATCAAAACCGAAAAATCTTTTCAAACCCTTGCGAATATCTAACGCTTGAGTGCAGTATTCACAGCCAGTCAAACAAGGATTGTTTCTAAGAAGAAACATTATCCGTTCAACCTTTGGAAAGTTTTTTAAAACCCACGGTGGAGTTATTGAATAGCGGTTGTTGCAATTTATCAGTGCTAAACAGTAAGCTAATTCAATCGGATGTTCTGAAACGATTTTTGGAAGGTCTGCATGTTCACATATTACAGAATCAAATTTTTCACGAATTAGTTTTTCGGTTTGTGTTTCGCTGCTTGTGTATGCTATGAAACGGAAAAAGGAGTGGAACTCCTTTTTGTCTTTTAATAGCAAATAGAAAATCTGTTTTAGTTTATCGTCTGCCTGATTGAAAACAGAAACCTCGTCAAAGAATAGGTCTTTGGCTTTGATGGAATCGTTAAGCGGATTGTTGGTGTCTTCGGTTTGTAACTTGTCGTCTTTGAGCAAAGCATGATATGGCTTTGTTGGAAACAAAAGAGGGGATAGAAACAAAGTGTCAATGATGTTAGCAGAATTTATTTTCGCATCAGTAACGGCTTTCTGAATGTATTGTAAGTCGTGGTTGAAAATGTTGTGTCCGCAAATGAACTCTGTGCCGTTTAGAAACTTAATAAAGTCAGTTATTGAATTTGAATGAAACCGATTGCCGTCACCCTTGACACTTCCAATGTCAAGAATCTTTCGGCTGTTCGGTTCAATTTCAGTGTCAATAAAGGCGATTGATTTCATTTGAATGTGTTATTTCTATGCCACTCCAAATTCTCCCTTGATGGAATAAATACAGGTTTCTTTGGCAAAAGTATTTTCTTTCCTGAAAAAGATTGAATTCCATAGTTGCTTTCACTCTCTCTGAAAGATTTAGAAATGACTACCCTATATTCCTCATCAATGGTTATTAACCCGCGATCAAAAGCCCTATGCAGATTTGGACATAGGGCAATTCCATTTGTTATTGTATCATCATAACTCACGCTAAAGGGCACAATATGACACGCATCCACCATGGCTACAGGTGTGATAGCATCAACCCTCATTCCTGATATGCAACAGGTATTATTGTAAATCTTTGGAACCTCTCTTTTAAACACATTGCCACGTAGATAAATCTCTTCTTCATTTTTTTGTTCAATCAATTTCTCCATCTCCTTCCGGTATTCGAGTGCGCTCTCCTCAAAAATTTTATTTTCAATTTCACTCAGAACCTTTAGCTGTGCATTATTTGATCCTTTAAAATTAGCCTTGGTTTTAGGAAAATATTCTTCCAAAAGAAATTGCTGTAAAATGCTTCCAGTCTTTTTATTCTGCATTAATCTTGATAACTCTTCATCTAAAAGCGCATACTCAACAGCTCCATTCAGATTAGAAAAGCTTTTCATAATAGCACCCATTTTATCAATATTCTCAAAACCGGGTTTAGGTACTAATGTCCAAAATTTTTCACTTTTCATGTAATAAAACGGGTAGGAAATTCTGCAATCATGCTTTGTTTCTACCAGAGCTGTCCAATTTGTACGGAACAATGCAACCAATTCAGCAGTTATGTATACCCTGTTATCTTTAATTAAACTATTCTGATATGCCTGAATGACTGAAATAAGTAAGATAGGTTTGTGCGGGGCTACCCCACCATGCGACCTGTCGATTCTAAGTCTTTTAAATCGTCTTAAATATTTTTCTAATGGTTCCAAGGTATTATTCAAGTTCCGTTTTATTCACTTTCCTACTTAGTTTTTCAGTGGATTCGAAAAAAATTACTTCGTGAAATAACAGATTTTCTATTTGGTTTCAAAATTTTAATTGCAATGCTTTATTTTAGTTGTGCCCCCCTCCCTCAAACGGCCAATTCCTTTTAAGTTTGGCCATGAGCAAATAGATGAGCACCCCCAAGGCAATAAACACAAGGGCTGAGAGTATAAACTGCGTTTCGGACGAGAAAAAAATAAAAAGCCATACCACTATACCAAGTACCGGAGGCAAAGGAAACAACCACATGCGGTAAGGGAAATGGGTTTCCTTTTTCAGATAATGCAGGGCCATTAACCCGGCACTCTGGCTCACAAACTGTATAAGGATGCGCATCACAATAATGGCCGTAATTACTTCCTTCATTTTAAAAAGTAAACTGAATACAAAAGCCACCCCGGCCAAAATTAACAACGATACATGCGGAAAATGTTTGGTAGGATGCACCCGCGCAAATACCGGAAAATAATTGCCATCGGCAGCAGCGGCATAGGGCACTCTGGAGTAACCAAGCATTACGGCAAATAAAGATGATACTGCAATAAACAGCACCAGCACCGTTGCAACCCGGGCTGCTGCGGTACCGTAAATGGTTTCAAAAAAAGTGCTCACAATAAACGGAGAGTCTTTGGCCTGCTGCCAGGGTATTACACCCGATACGGCTGTTTGCATAAGCAGGTATAAAACGGTAATTCCGGCAATGGAAATAAAAATGCTGCGCGGTATGTTTTTTTGCGGATGCTCTATTTCTCCTCCCAAATGACAAACATTGTAATACCCCAGAAACGAATAAACGGTTTTAATGGATGCCTGACCCAAACCAAAGAAAAATGCGGGAGTAAAATCCATGGCATCCTGATTAAAGGTAAAGGCAAGTTGAGCATTAAAATGTGTAAGCCCCGAACCAATTAACCAAAGCAGGGTACCAATAACAATGGCATTCATTACCACCGATATTTTTCCGATGTCTCCTATTTTACGGTACAAAAGCAACAGAATAAAAAGTACCAGAGCGCCCGATACCATTTTTTGCTCCACCCCGCTCAACGGAATCAGGTAGGTGAGGTACTGTGCAAACCCGATAGCGCCCGAGGCAATAACCAACGGTGCCTGAAAAGTTGTTTGCCAGATATACAAAAACGACAGAAGCCGCCCCCACTTATGCTTACCATATAAATGCTGCAAAAAAGCATAACTCCCTCCGGCCTGAGGCCATTTAGCACCTAACTCGGCCCATACAAATCCATCCATAAAAGAAAGGAGAGCGCCCAGTAACCAGGCTAAAATACATTGGGGACCGCTCATGGCCCCGATGATATAAGGAATGGTGATAAACGGGCCGATGCCTACCATATCAATCATGTTGATGGCAACAGCCTGCCGCAATTTTAACCCGCGTACTAAATTACTCACCCAACGAATAAACAAAAAAACATCGGGATACTGCGCTGAAATAAATTTTAATTTCCTCAAAAAGAACAACAAACTATACTTTTTGTCAAATATACTTTACTTTTAGTAAACTATGTTTTACCTTTGTTTCGTTATTAAACTAAAAACATATGCAAAGCATTTATTTATTTCCGCACCGGGCCAAACAAATAGGCTGGCTGTTACTGATACCCGGATTGGTATTGGGTATTCTGGTTATGTATTTTGATTTTGAAATTCCTTTTTTGCAAATTCCCATGCGCAGCAACCCTTCCCTGTTTGAAGCAAAAGACGAAAATTTTACCAATGAGCTGGCCGGTTTATTACTGATGGCCGGACTGATGCTGATGGCTTTCAGCCGCAGAAAGGAAGAAGATGAACTGACGGCACATATGCGCCTTGACGCACTGTTGTGGGCCGTATATGCCAACAGCCTTGTTTTGGTTTTATGCCTGCTGCTGGTGTATGGTACCAACTTTTTCAGTGTGCTGGTGTACAATATGTATACAGTGCCGGTTATTTACCTGCTGCGGTTTCAGTATTTGCTTCACAGGGCATCCACACTTAATGCAACTGCCGAATGAAAAACACACTGAAGGTACAGCGCGCCATTAAAAATCTGACTCAGGCCGAACTGGCCGAAAAAGCGGGTGTAACGCGGCAAACCATTAACTATATTGAAATAGGAAAATACATTCCTACCACCGTGCTTTCGCTTAAGCTGGCCAAAGTACTTGGTAAACCTGTAGAAGAACTTTTTATTTTAGAGAAAGGCGACTGAACAAAAAACACAGCAGGAGGGAAAAAGGAAAGTCAACCGCGCATTCACCCAAACACTTTATGACCGCTCCTTCTTCCCGTTCCTTTCTATGCTTCACCGGCAGGTTTGTTCAACAGGTTTATACGTTCAATATCTTCATCGGCTTCGGCAAACAAACCTAATTTGAGGTTGCAGCAGTAGCGTACAAACAGCGCATAGGTATTTGCAGGTTCCTGCTGTATTACGGCATTTAATTCATCTAAGGCCTGCTCTAAATAGTCTGCCTGAATAAGCAGCTCGGCACGATTTAACACGGTGGCTACATCAATTTTTGCGGTTGCGGGCGGCAGCGGATTGTTTAACCATTCAATCCAGGGCTCGTTTATAATGGATAATTGCATATTTTCAATTTTTAAATTTCTTATACTTCGTTTGAGGAGATCGCGATGATGTGCTTGATGGAGACTGCTTCGTTCCTCGCAGTGACGTTAACTGATTTAACCCGTCACTGCGAGTCCTGATACTCCGGGACGTGGCAGTCTCCCATTTGTTACCATTATGACAATACCGATGCCTCTTCGTCACCCAGAGATAAGGCCTGCGAACGGTCTTCGTATGCCCCGCGCTCGTCAAGCAAATGACGCTTACACTCGCTGCGAAGCAAAAATGCTTCCTTGTAAAAGGGTTGCAGCTCAATAGCCATATCTAAATCAGTGAGCGCACCCTGATAATTTTCGCCCGCATAGGCCAGCACGGCTTTGGTATAATAAAACAGGGCATTGGCAGGTTCCAGTTCAAGGGCAGCCTGTATGAGATGAAAAGCCTCCATCGGTTTGTTTAAAGCCAGGGCATAACGACTGGCTTCGTTCATATAACCCGCCCGTTTAAAGCCCGATAAACGGATGGCCTGCCGTATATAATGATAGGCGCTTCGAAAATCCCTGCGCGAAGCATAATACGTGGCCAGCCAGGCATCGGGTTCGTGCCAGCGGGGTTCCAGGTCTATTAACAGTTTTAATTCGGCTACGGCTTCTTTTTCCATGCCGCAGTACAATTTGCACTGCGCCCATTCAAGCATCAGCCCGTGGTCGCTGGGGTTGGTTAAACAAAGCAACTGGTAGCGGTAAAACGCCTCGGAATAATTTTTTTGGTCCTTTAACTGGCGGGCTTCCTGCAGCAATGCCGGAGAAAAGCTAACGGCCGGATGAGCATAAGATGAATGTTGCATAACTTTTAATGTTTTATTTGATAACAAAGTTGCGGGGGCAGACCGCAGTCTATTTGTGGTTTGCTTGGCGATGCAAATTTTTTTTCAAATCTTTGAACATGCCCGAAATCAAATCTTCGTCAAGGCGTTACAAGGTGATTGATTATTGCCTGCGCAAAATGCACTACCCCACCAAAGAGCAGCTTATTCAGAAAATACGCGATATGCTGGGCGAGCGCATCTCGGAGCGCACCCTGGAAGAGGATATACGCACCCTGCGCGAAGATGACGGACTTGGGTATTATGCGCCTATTAAATATGACAAACGGCACAAAGGCTACTGTTACGAAAACCCGCATTTTTCGCTGAGTAATATTCCGCTTAAAGAAGAAGAAGTGTACTCGCTTGAATTTGCCGTAGGCGTTTTACGGCAATTTAAAGGACTGAAACCGGTGAAAGAATTTGAAGAAGCCGTTCAAAAAATAGAGCAGTACATTAACCTTTCCCTCCACTCGGGTGATGCCGAATTTGAACAATATGTGCAGGTGGAAAAAGGCACGGGCGAAAAAGGAATAGAGTTTCTGGAGCCCTTATTTCAGTGCATACGAAAACAGCACAGCGTAAAAATGCTTTACCATAAATTTGAAGGTGAGCAGGCCCAGGAATACCTGTTTCATCCATACATGCTTAAAGAATACCGCAACCGTTGGTATGTACTGGGGTTTTATCCAAAACGCGGGCATATCATTACCTTTGCCCTTGACCGTGTAGTGGGACTGGATGCCCTGCCCCAGCCATTTGAACGCGATAAATCGTTTCATGCCGATACCTATTTTCAACATAGCTTTGGTATCACGGTAGTTCATAACAGCAAGCCCGAAAAAGTAGTATTGAAATTTGCTCCTTCACAAAGCAAGTTTATCAAAACACAACCCTTACATCCGTCACAAAAAATTTTGAAAGAAACCAAAACCGAATGCCGCATTCAGCTCACGGTAATTCAAAGTCATGAATTGCTCATGCATATTTTAAGTTATGGTGCCGAAGTGGAAGTGGTGCAACCGGCATCGCTGCGCGAAGAAATAGCCGCCATGCTCAAAAAGGCCGCTTCGCAGTATTAAACTACTTCGAAATTACACCTAAGCCGTTGTTTTTTTGTAACCTTGGTTACATAACCCGGTGATATAATTCATCTGCGGTTTTGATTTATCTCATTCGCTCGTTTTCAGAGCCAAACTACCTTTGTCTCATCAAATAAACGATACCGCATATGAAAAAATTAGTGATACTCGGAGCCGGCACAGCAGGAACCATGATGGCCAACCACCTGAGCCGGGAATTGGATTTAGTACTTTGGGAAATTGATGTAATAGACCACCGGCAGGAGCATTATTACCAGCCCGGTTACCTTTTTCTTCCATTTGATATTTACGAACCCGAAGATATTGTGAAACCCATAAAGGATTTTATTCCGAAAGGGGTGAATCTGATTAATGACAAAGCCGAAAAAATAGATGCCGCTGAGAAAAAAATTCTGATGCACAACGGAGATGTGATACACTACGATGTGCTTATTGTAGCTACCGGATGCAATATTGCTCCCGAAGAGGTAAGCGGAATGAAAGGGCCCGAATGGCATAAATCGGTATTTGATTTTTACACCTTTGAAGGGGCTCTTGCACTGCGTAACAAACTGCGCGAATGGGAAGGAGGAAAATTAGTGGTGCATATTACCGAAATGCCCATTAAATGTCCGGTGGCTCCCTTAGAGTTTGCTTTTCTTTCCGACTCCTACTTTAAGCATAAAGACATGCGCGAAAAAGTGGAAATTACCTACGTAACTCCGTTGAGCGGGGCTTTTACCAAACCCAAAGCCACTGAAGCATTAAGCCATTTGCTCACTGAAAAAAACATCACACAGGTAAATGATTTTGGAATTAAAACGGTAGACAATGCCAATAAAAAAATTATTGACTACGAAGGCCGTGAAGTGCCTTTTGATTTATTGGTTACCGTGCCAACCAACAAAGGAGATGCACTGATGGAACGCTCGGGGCTGGGTGATGACTTAAATTATATTCCTACCCACAAAGCTACCCTGCAATCGGTAAAACATCCCGATATTTTTGTGCTGGGCGATGCCACCAATATCCCCGCCTCCAAAGCCGGATCGGTAACCCATTTTGAAGCGGAAATTCTTACCGAAAATATTTTACGCCACATTCAGGGAGAGCCATTGAAAGAAGAATTTGACGGACATGCCAATTGTTTTGTTGAAACCGGCAACGGCAAAGCCTTGCTCATAGATTTTAACTACACGCACGAGCCTGTAGAGGGAACATTTCCATTTCCGGGCGTAGGCCCGTTGCGTTTGCTCAAAGAAACCCGCATGAACCATATGGGCAAACTGGCTTTTAAATGGATTTACTGGAATATGCTTTTAAAAGGAACACATATCCCTTTTGTTTCAACAGCAATGCAAACAGAGGGAAAACATTTTTAATCAAATAAACAAAAACGTTATGGAAAAGATGATTGCAGGTAAAAACATTCAGGTAAATGAAGAAGGTTACCTCACCGATTTTTCTCAATGGGACAAATCGGTAGCACATGAAATTGCCCATCATGAGGGCATAGGAGAATTAACTCCCCACCACTGGAAAATTATTGACTATTTACAGGATCAGCACAAGCAGGAAATTCCGCTCAGCATTCGCAAAATAGGAAAAAGCGGAGTGGTGGATATTGAACAGTTTTATTCGCTGTTCCCGCAGGGACCACTAAAAAAAGCGACAAAAATTGCAGGTATTCCCAAACCGGCCAGTTGTATTTAATCACCCTTAATCAACCCGCATTATGAACGAATTTAATGGCGAAGTAAAAAAAATGATGATTATCCTTTCCAAAGCTTCATTAGAGAATGTGTATGCCGCATTTATTCTGGCCAATGGAGCACGAATGGAAGGAATAGAAGCCGAGTTGTTTTTTACCTTTTTCGGATTGGAGGCTATTCAAAAGAAAAAACTCGAACATTTGCATGTGGCCACCGTTGGCAATCCGGCCATGCATATTCCTACCCTTCTTGGAAGTTTACCGGGAATGGAGGCAATGGCCACCACGATGATGAAAAAAGAAATGGAAAAATTAGATATCCCCGGTGTAGAGGAATTTCTTGATATCATGAAAGCATCGGGAGTAAAACTGTGGGCCTGTAAACTGGCCATGGAAATGTTTCACCTCACTAAAGAAGATATGTATGACGGCATCGGTGGTATTATTACCGTTGGCGAGTTTTATAAAAAAGGAGCCGGTGTGGGCACACATATGTTGTTTATTTGATGGTTTATTCCCAAAGGAGCAGCCTTAGCTGGTTGCTCCTTTTTTTATTGGAATCCAGATTTCTTCTTCCGAGTCGGGATGATTGTTTTTATAGGAAGACCCGAGTACTTCAAATTGAGGCCGCTCATCCCATTCGTACCCCGAGGACGGCAGCCATGTTTCAAAAATATAGCGAAAAGTTTGCTCTCCGGTTTGCGCAGCACCCTTGTGGATGAACACCGCATACAAACCACCTGATAAAAGAAATGTTTCCATTCCCTCAGGCACTACCTCTGTGCGACTCACTTCCACAGCCGCCCATTTCTCGAATATAGTATCAAAGCTAAACTGTGCGGGGTTAAAACCTGAAGAATATACCTGCACCGAAAACAAATCGGTAGACACACGATGAGGAATAGTGTTTTTAACCTGCATGAATTGTCGCCATAAATAAGACGTTTTATCGGTTGCCAGACTCATGCGTAGTGGCATACCAATCAGTTTTTTCGGAACCAGTTCAGTAATTCTCGGAAGTAAAATCATTTTTGGTTATTTTTCATTTGAAGCAACGGGCTATACATCATAATCGCATTGTTTTCGGCCACCAGTTCCTCCGCACGGCTTAGGTCAGAAAGGTTTGTGATACGTTTCCAAATTTTATTGTGACGCGTATACCCTCCCCACCATTGTTGCTTAATAAGGTGATCTGTTTCAAAAACCTCATAGCGTTGTTTCAGGTCTTCATTGCAGGTTATCTCGCCATGCAGGTATTCCTCATCTATCCACAGGTGAATACAAAATGTTTTATCGGTAGCATTGAGAAGTTGCAAATCAACATAATTGTAAGAGAGAGTGGCGCCACAGGCAAACGGAATGGTTCGGTTAATATCAGGAAACACATCAAATCCATGACGCCATCGTTCTTTAATTGTGAGTGGCGTGTGCAGTGCCATCCAGTAAAGGAGGTTGCCCAACTGACACAGCCCTCCCCCTATCCCCTTAGAAATATTTCCATTGTCAAGTACCAGACCCTCTAAGTAACCTTTGGAAGCTGTTGGGCGGCCAACCATTTTCCAGACAGAAAAAGTTTCGCCCGGTCTTATTATCACTCCGTCAATGTTTCTGATGGCCAGTTTCAGGTTGACTGCTTTGTTATGCTGAAGATACATATCAACTCCCTTAAGCGGTCGCAATAAAAACGATTGATGCTTAATAAGTGAATATGAAAACGGAGGTGCCGCATTTTGAGATGCGAAATTTTTACTCCCAAACAACCAGTTTATTTTCCGCTTCAGAATAAAATACTCTTTCCCGATTTGTTTTCTGAATGTGCTGCGAACAACAGGTTTATTCACGTTGTGGGTTACCATAGGTTTTAGTCCCGAAAATTTACTTCTTCCATACTGTTTTTACAAACACTGCGTTTTTGTGAAAATCAACTCCGTTAATGTAAAGATTACCTGAAAAACCTCCTAAAGAACCTAATTGGTTGCAATCGCTATCCATCACAGGTGAACTCATATCGGCCCCGCAACTTCCCGGCTCAAACACATACACGGTTTTATTTTGAAACCAGTAAGCGTCTACGTGGGCGCTGCCGCAATGCGTATCGCGGTCGTACACTTTTATTTGCTTTCGGATACATAATGGGGTTCCGGGTTCTATATCGAGTTTGTTGCAACTTGTATAAAACGCAATAACCGCAATCATAAAAATCCATCTTCCGTTCATCAAATTAGGATTCAATTACTTTTGCTAAATTAAGTAAATTTTAAATGAGACCGTAATGGTCAAAAAAAAATCCCGCCTGAAGCGGGACTTTTTGCAATTTAAATGTTCAACTACCGGTTTGCACCGGAATATTTTTAGCCTTTCAGTACTTCGCGTGAAATCACAATTTTCTGCACCTCGCTCGTGCCTTCATAAATCTGGGTAATTTTAGCATCACGCATCAGTCGCTCTACGTGGTATTCTTTTACGTACCCATAACCTCCATGCACCTGCACCGCTTCGGTAGTTACATTCATAGCCGTGGTTGAGGCAAACAATTTAGCCATGGAACTGGCCAGTGCATAGTCGAGGTGCTGATCTTTTAACCAGGCCGCTTTTAAACACAACAAACGGGCAGCTTCTATCTCAGTAGCCATATCGGCCAGCTTAAACTGAATAGCCTGATGGTTTTTAATTTCGGTACCAAACGCTTTACGTTCTTTTGAATATTTTACAGCCAGTTCGTAGGCACCGCTGGCAATACCCAAAGCCTGTGAAGCTATACCAATGCGACCACCGGCAAGGGTTTTCATGGCAAAGGTAAATCCAAAGCCGTCATCGCCTATGCGGTTGGCTTTGGGCACCTTCACATCCTGAAACATGATGGAGTGCGTATCGCTGGCACGAATGCCCATTTTTTGTTCTTTTTTCCCAACTACTACACCCGGCCAGCTTTTCTCTACAATAAACGCATTAATGCCCTTGTGTTTTTTATCGGGATGTGTTTGTGCAATCACCAAATAGGTATCGGCTGTGTTGCCACAGGTAATCCAGTTTTTGGTTCCGTTCAGCAAATAATAATCGCCTTTATCTTCGGCAGTAGTGCGCTGTGAGGTGGCATCCGATCCGGCCTCGGGCTCGGATAATAAGAAAGCACCATGTACTTTTCCGCTGGCCAATGGCACTAAGTATTTCATTTTTTGTTCTTCGTTGCCGTAGGTTTCAAGTCCCCAGCACACTAATGAATTGTTTACCGAAACAGCCACCGAAGTAGAAGCATCTATTTTTGACAGTTCTTCCATTACCAGTACATACGATACGGTATCCATTCCTGCTCCGCCATATTTGGGGTCAACCATCATACCCATAAAACCCATTTCGCCCAATTTGCGTATTTGTTCCAAAGGGAAAATCTGGTCTTCGTCACGTTCAATTACTCCGGGTAGTAGTTCGGTTTGAGCAAAATCTCTGGCTGCCTTTTGCACCATTAAATGCTCTTCGCTTAATTCAAAATTCATATTGGTTATACGGTTAATGAGGTTGCGAAGTTAAGGGTTGGACACAACCTGTACAAATGTACCGAAGGTTATCTGCAACGCGGGGCCGGGGCCACGTAACTAACTGATAGTGCGGAGGCCTTGAGCAGCCTCTCAGGATAATAAACTTTTCAGAATGGCCGAAATGGTTTTCCCGTCTGCTTTGCCGGCCAGTTCTTTCATGGCCACAGGCATCACTTTTCCGGTTTCGGCAGCCGAGGTAGCACCCGTTTGAGCAATAATTTGTTTGAGCACTGCGGTAATCTCCTCCTCGCTCATTTGTTTGGGCAAAAAGCGCTCAATCACGGCAATTTCCTCCCGTTCTTTTACTGCCAGGTCTTCCCGCTTTTGCTGCTCATAAATTTCCAGACTGTCTTTGCGCTGTTTGGCTAATTTTTGCAATATTTTCAACTCTGCATCAGCGGTGAGTGCATCGGCAGCACCTTTATCGGTTTGTGCCAGCAATATAGCCGATTTAATAGCCCTTAACCCCCGAAGGCTCGCTTCATCGCGCGCTTTCATGGCTATTATTATTTCTTTGTTTATTGTTTCTGCCAGACTCATATTTGTTGATTAAGAAGTCAAAGTTCAGTGTTCTTTTCTGAAAAATCAACTGTGGGAATATTTAATTGTACGCGTTAAATTCTTAATTGAATAGCCTGAGCGGTTTCAACTAAAAATTAACAATCAACCATTCTAAATGTTATTCCATATTTGTTTGATCTTTATCTAGGAAAAACGAGAAGGTATCTCCCCGTAATCCCAGTCGCAGTGTTTCAAGCGGAATCATTTCGTTGGGGGCAATATTTCCGAGATTTACATTCGGGCCGATGAGTTTAATAAAATACACCTGCTGGGCTTTTTGCGGGGCTTCCCAAATAATGGTCTCCTCAGGAATTTTAGTGAGAATTTCCTGCACCAATCCTTCGCGCACTTCGCCACTCCCTCTGAAAATACCCACATTACCGGCTTCCCTTGCTTCGGCAATTACTTTCCACACACCGGCATCAATTTCTTTTTGCATCAGCTCAATCCACTTGTATGGCGGAATAATTTTTTCGGCATCTTTCGAGCCTACTTCCGACAATACGGTGAACTCCTGTGTAAGCCGTTTGATGTATTCACATTTTTTATCGTGGTTAAGGGTAACCGAACCGTCAGATACCTCCACATGCTTCAGGTTATATTTCTTAAGCAGTTTTACATAATCTTCCAGCTGATTTCTTACAATGAAGGCCTCGAACAGGGTTCCACCAAAATACACGGGCACTCCGGCTGACTGATAAGCAGCAATCTTTTTATCGAGGTTGGCTGTTACATATGAAGTTCCAAAACCTAATTTTACCAAATCGATATGGCCTGATGAAGTAGAAAGTAAATCTTCAACTTCACGAACACTAAGTCCTTTGTCCATCATCATGGTGATGCCTGCATTACGAGGTTTCTGCGTACGTTGCGGCAATTGTTTTAATGCAAAATTCATGGATTATTTACGATACAGTTCAATTAAATCTATTATTTCTGTGGCCTTTTTAAGGTAAGGACCAAACTCAAAAAGTAAAAAATGTTCGTCAAAATTAAGGGTAAGGGCAATTTCCAGGTAGTACTTGGCCTCACTAATTTTTCCGTCTTCGTACAGGTAGTTTACAATGCGGTAGTACAGTGCCGCAATATCGGGATTGGTTTTAATTGCCTCTTTGAGCAAATCGGCTGCTCCTTCCAAATCATCTCTTTCATAACACACAAACGACCAGTCGAGCCATGCATCTTCCAGAGTGGGGTCGAGTTCAATTAACCGCGCATAAGCTTTCTCGGCCTCCCCGTCATTTCCGGTTTTATATTCTGCATCGGCCAGCGCCAGTAAGTATTCGGTATTATCCGGTTCCAGTTCGCAGGCACGTTTCACATAATTCAGCGCCTCGGCATACCGTCCTTCTTCGTCATAGGTAATACCAATGCCAAACCATCCTTCGGCAAAAGCCGGATTAAGTTTAACCGATTTTTTGTAAAACTCGCGTGCCTTGTTAAACTGCAGCAGCTTTTCATAACAACCCGCAATATTGCAATAGGTAATAGGATCGGGACCCTCCAGCTCAAGTGTTTTATCATACTCCTCAATGGCCTCTTTGTACCGGTCGAGTTCCACCAGTGTATTGGCCTTGTTAAAATGTGCCGATGAAAAGCTGTCATGAATTACAATCGCATAGTCAAATGCTTCGAGTGCCTGATCGAATAACCCGAGTTTATTATAAACAGCCCCCAGATTAAACCAGGCCGATGACGAATAAGGATTCACATCAATTAATTGCTGATAGAAGGTTATACTTTTCAGCAGCTCATCCATCATATCATAACAGTAAGCCGTTTCATACAATGCTTCCTGATTAGTTGGGTCGTTTTGTAAAATGCGGCTCAGGTACAAAATGGCTACTTCAAACAAGTCGTTACTCTGCAAAATAAAAGCAATGCTTAGAATAAGTTCATTGGGTTCGGAAGTGCGCTCAATGGCCTTATCAAAACAGGCATAGGCCTCTTTGTTATCTTCTAGATGGAGGAAAATTTCCCCTTTCATCACAGCCACTTCTTCGTTGGCAGGCTCTAATGATTCGGCATGCTCAATAATTTCAAGGGCTTCATCAAAATGCCCTGTAATAATTTCTATCTGTGCTTTTTTTATAATAAACATCACCGAGTAGGGATGTTGTTGCGAGGCAAATTCAACTACCGAAAGTGCTTTTTTCAGTTTATCGTCAGCTATATAATATTCGATGATGTTTTCCAGCTCTTCGGGATCAAAAAACTGCCAGTTCTTATTTTTCACCATCTCCTCATACTTCGCTACCGATGAGTTGATGTCCTCATCGTGAAAGTCGTCTGCGTCCATAGGCTACACCATTTTAATTGTGTTCGAAACAAAAGTAATGGAACAACCACACTTTTTCCCGTTATTAGCGTCATAATTTGGTCCCCTTTCTTTAAACATCTGTGTACAAACGTTATTGATTAAATGAAAAAAATCATTTTATTAACCATTCTATTCATGGCCAAAGGGCCCGTATTTGGACAGCAAAACAAACAGGCCGGCTGGCAGCAGGAAGTAGCCTATTTTATTGAAGCCAAACTGATGGATGGCGGGCATTACCTAAAGGCTTTTGAACGTATCAGCTATACCAACAATTCTCCGCAAACGCTTACCTACCTTTACTTTCATTTGTGGCCGAATGCGTATAAAAAACACAGCGAGCCCTTTGCCAAGCAACAGTTAGAAAACGGACAAACCAATTTTTATTTTGCCGAAGCGCAGGACCACGGCATGATTGATTCGCTGGACTTTAAAATTAACGGAGAAACGGTGAAATGGGAATTGCTGAAAGATACAGGTGATGTATGTAAAATTTATTTGAACAAACCCCTGGCTCCCGGTGCAAAAATGGAAATTACTACTCCGTTTCGCACCAAATTTCCCAAGGTGTTTTCGCGCATGGGCCATGAAGGGCAATTTTACGCAGCCACCCAGTGGTATCCCAAACCGGCAGTGTTTGATGTGAACGGGTGGAACTATATGCCTTACCTTGATCAGGGTGAATTTTATTCGGAGTTTGGAAGTTTTGAAGTGAAACTTACCCTGCCCGCCAACTATGTGGTGGCGGCAACGGGAGAGTTGCAGGAAGAAAGTGAAAAAAAATGGCTGGATAGCCTGGCGGAAATAAAAAATACTGCATTCTCTTTTGTGCCGGACAGCCTAACTCATTTAAAAGATTTCAAATCTCTCAATAAACTCTTCCCTCCATCCTCTTCTATATGGAAAACAATCACCTTTAAACAGCAACACGTACATGATTTTGCTTGGTTTGCCGATAAACGGTTTAATGTAGCTAAGAGTGAGGTAAAATTATCCTCAGGTAGGGTTGTTACTACTTGGGCCTATTCCGTTAAATCAAAACCTACCGAAGGAGTAGAATACGTGAATAAATCTGTGGCTTTTTACAGCAGGGAAGTAGGCGAATACCCCTACAGCATTTGCAGCGCGGTTGATGGCCCGTTAGTAGCTGGCGGGGGAATGGAATACCCAACCATTACCATTTGCTCAGGACTTAGTGAACAGGTGGTATTACACGAAGTGGGTCACAATTGGTTCTATGGCATTCTAGGAAGTCAGGAACGTTTACATCCATGGATGGACGAAGGCATTAATTCGTTTTACGAAAAAGATTATTATGCAGGAAAAAAATTAATAGATCCATCTCCCCTTCAGCGAATGTTTGACTTAAGTTCTTTTGAACGCAATTATGAATCTGAAGTCCTGTATTTGTTTTCGGCTCGCAAGGGCGAAGATCAGCCCATTGAACTTCCTGCATACGCCTACACCGGCACCAACTATGCTGCGGTTGTGTATTCAAAAACACCGCTTGCCTTTCGTTACCTGCGCGGTTATCTGGGCAAAGAACTGTTCGATTCCTGCATGCACACCTATTATCGCGAATGGCAGTTTAAACATCCCTTGCCCGGAGATATACAGGATGTGTTTGAACGGGTAAGCAACAAAAAACTAGACTGGTTTTTTAATGACCTGATAAGTGGCACCGGAAAGGTAGACTACCAAATGCAACGCGCCACCTCAGTTAATGGTACCACCGAACTGAAAATTAAAAACAGGGGCAATCTTGCTACTCCTTTTTCCATCTCAGCCGTTACCGATAGCACCGTAAGCAACACTCAATGGTTTGAAGGTTTTAAAGGCACAAAAGTCATTTCGTATAAAGGAGCAACAGGAAGGCACCTGGAGTTGGACGCCCTGCGCGAAATGCCCGAATTATACCGCAAAAATAATTATATCAAATCATCGGCATGGTTTAAACGATGTGCTCCGCTCCGCATTCAGTTGCTGGGAAGCCTGGAGCACCCTTATAAAAAACAGCTTTTTGTTTCACCGGCTTTTGGATGGAACACGCATAATAAATGGATGATTGGGGCCGCTTTTTACAATACCATTTTCCCCTCTAAAAAACTCGAATACCAGTTTATTCCGCTCTATGCCCCAACCACCGGAGATGTAAACGGATATGCAGGTATTCAGCGTTACTGGCACAGCACGAATGGTTTTATTCAAACTACCGAAATTGGTTACAATATGGCACGTTTCCGTTCGGTTGATTTTGGTGAGCTGCATCAGCAATCGTATATGAAACAAAATCCGTATGTACATATTGTTTTTCGCAAATCAAATCCCCGTTCGGCAGTGAAGCGCTCATTAAAACTACAGTACATTTCCGTTTTGGAACACAATGAAAAAGGTAAAGGCATGTATTATGACCTTACGTATTACAGCAGCCGTTTTATGAAAGCAGGATTTACCTGGGAAAAAAGTAAAAAAATTAATCCGGCCTCGCTAACGGTGAATATGGAACAGGGCAAAGATTATTACGACCGGTTTGTAAAAGCCACTGCCGACTACCGTGCTAAATTTAATATTGGAATGCCTAAGAAAAACCTGGATGTTCGCCTTTTTGCAGGAGTAATGGACTTTGCCAGACAAACAGGCAGCCTGAGCGGAAGGTATTACCTGCAAATGACAAGCAGCACTTATCAGGATTATACCATGGATTATGCTGTGCTTGGCAGGGGGCTGGAAAGCGGAATGCTTGGCCAGCAGGTACTGGAGCGCGAAGGCGGTTTTAAAGCAGCAACAGCGGCCTTATCAGATAAGTGGTTGTTGTCGGCCAATTTTAAATGTGATATTCCGGGAGTATTGCCCATAAGGCTCTATGCCGATTTTGGCACCTATGCCCAAATGAAAAACATAAATCCTAATTCCGGCTGGCTTATGTACAATGCAGGTGTTTTGTTTTCCTTATTCAACGGAGGACTGGAGGTATATTTTCCTGCGCTCAGCAGCAACGATATTAAAACGCTTTGGGCAAACAACTCAAAAAATTACGGACGCTACGCACAGCGCATTTCTTTTAATTTAAAATTAAACCAGTTGAATCCGTTTCGGGTGGCCAGGAATATTAGCTTCTGAGAATTTATTTTTTGAGCAGCGTATTTGCATTGAGCCGCTGATAGTAATTTTGAATATAGGCCTTCAGTTGTTGTTCGGCTTGCAGTTTTTCATTAGCCGGCCACTGACTAATTAAATTATTTCGCAACAAGGAATCTGTTTGCATGTTGTAAACCGCATTGATTTTGCTGCCGTCAAAATGCAGCACCATGTTTTCACTGATGTACTGATACAACCCGTTTTCATACTGAACCGCAAAATGCGGCACCGAATCGCTGAGTGCCGATACCCCGAAAGCAGGAAATGAATGATTATATCCTAAATACTGCAACAGGGTTGGTTCAATATCACAATGGCTGAAGGTGGCCGCTACCTTTTTTTGAATGGGTGCTGACGGATCGAACAGCAGTGCGGGCACTGCAAATTTACCGGCCATTGTCTGGTAAAAGGGTTGTGCATTTTGTGCCGAATGGTCGGCAGTAATAAAAAATACCGTATGCTTATACCAGGGCAAGCGCGAAGCCTGAGCAAAAAATTCACGCAGGCTGGCATCGGTGTAAGCTATGCTTTGATGAATATCGAGTGTTCCGCGCGGTAAAAATCTGTACGCTTCAGGAATGGCATAAGGATGATGAGAAGAAAGTGTAAAAACAGCTGCGCAAAACGGCTCGGTTGTATTGGTAAGTTGCGTGTTTACATAACGCAGGTAAGGTCCGTCATCAATTCCCCACGGGCCGGTTTTATCTTTTGATACATCGCCCGGATATTCATTAAGCCCGTAGTATATTCCGAAAGAAGATACCCCTACAAAACCGTCAAATCCCATCGTTCCGTTTTTGGCACCGTGATAAAAAGCTGTAGTGTACCCTTCCTGCTTCAACAATTTGCCAATACCCGTTAATGCGTTCGACTGATAAGGTGAATTGATAAAAGGCGTTTCGAGCAATGAAGGAAGAGCCGAAAGAATGGCCGGCAATGCTTCAATTGATTTTTTTCCGCTGGCGTAGGCATTAGTAAATACGGTGCTGTACCCGCTCAGTGAATCGAGAAAGGGAGTAAACCTCGAATCGCCATTGCAATAACCAACATATTCTTTCCCGAAACTCTCCAGAATAAGAATCACCACATTTTTTTTCTGAAATGCCTGCGAAGGATATTTTCTGTATACCGGATATATTTTTTCTGATTGATTGGAATCGAAATAAGCAGGAACAGGTACAGGTTTATTTCCCACAGTACTTATAAACTGAAACGGAGTATTTAGAGTGAGCGGAATTAACTCTGCCTGAACAAACCGCCCTGCATCAAACGGACGAATGGGTTTAAGGTAAAAACCACCCCGCGCTGCCAGTACCCAGCATGCGGCCGACAATAAAAACAAACCGCCCTGCTGCACATACTGCTTAACGGTATATTTTTGCGGAGTCACTGCATACCCTTTAGGATAAAACCTCCACATGGCGGTAACCAATGCAAAAAAAATAAGCAACAGATACCAATAGTCAGAAATATATTGTCCGAGCAGATTTCCGATTTCATTATCGGTTTGCAGCAACTCAAGCCCGCTGCGTTTACCCGAAAACTTGATGTATTCCACATCAATCAGATTCAATAACAAGGCGACCCCGTTGGTAACTACAAAAATTACCCTCAAAACCATTTGATAAAGTCCATGTGCACGCTGATAAACGGGTATGATGCACAGCAAAAAAAACAGGAGATTTACATAAGCAATAGCGGAAACATCAAAAAGTAACCCATAGAAAAATGTGCCGATTACTTTAAAAAAACCGAACCGTGCATAAGTACCCGCATTAAAAAGAAAAAACACCAGGCGGGCGAGGGCAAAAAATAAAAGCGCATACCCAAGTCGGCTAAGTAAATTCCGGATATGTGCCAGCATATATCTTAATTTTTGTCAGCGAAACAGGCTGATACATGTGATTTCCACTCCTCACAAACCGAATTTTTTATAACCCGTGGAAATTTATTTTGTCCGCCTTCTTTGCCTTTAGCCCGCATAAAATCTAAAAACACCTGAGACGGAAGTATATCAACCACTATTTCTTTTAGTGCATGTTTTCGCTCTACGGCATAATCGTCATTCAGCTCTTTCAGTATTTCATCCAGACGTTCCTTTGCTTTACCCGCATCCACTTTTGCATCGCAGGCTAAATACCAGTGATGAGAAAATAATCCTGCATACGATTCTCCGCAAACGGTAAATTCATTAATCGGTTCATTTAACTCAGCGGCCAGTCTGGCAACCGCCTGATTCATGTTATCAACCGACAAATGCTCTCCGCACATACTTAAAAAATGTTTGGTGCGTCCGGTAATTTTAATTTCAAAATTTTTCCTGTTTACAAAACGGATGGTATCGCCAATCATGTATCGCCATGCTCCGGCACAGGTGCTAATGAGTAAGGCATATTCTTCGTTCTCCTTTACCTCATTGAGCCAAACAACTTCATACCCTTCTTTCAACTCACCTTCGTCAGTAAAGTTGCGCTCGTTAAACGGAATAAATTCATAAAAAATTCCGTTCTTCAGCAATAGCCTCATCCCGTCAGCTTCATCCTTTGTTTGTAAAGCAATAAAACCTTCTGACGCGAGGTATGTCTCAAAAAAATACACCTTTTTTGAAAACAGGTTATCCAAACTTTTGCGGTAGGGGTCAATGGCAACTCCGCCATGAATATATACCCGCAGGTTGGGCCACAAATCGTGAATGCTTTTCAGGTTATATTTTTCAATAATCTGTTCGAAAATAATCTGCACCCAGGCAGGCACACCGGCCACCATTCCCACATCCCAGTTGGGTGCTTCGTTTACAATCTCCGTAATTTTTTCCTGCCAGTTTCTTTTCTTGCGAATATCCATATCGGGCTTGGAGAACGGCTCAAACCAAAACGGAACATTCCCGGTAGTAATGCCGCTTAAATCGCCCGAATAATTAATTCCGTTAAAGTTTAAATCAGTACTTCCGCCAATCATCAATGAATGTTTTGCCACTGTTTCGGCCGGAACATTTTTGCAGCGGGCAATATGCCATATCTGCCTCAGGCTTGAACGAATCAGCACCTTTTTCATTTCGAGCGATACGGGAATATATTTACTTGCCTGATCGGTGGTCCCGGAACTTAAAGCAAAGAATGGAATTTTACCCGGCCAGCAAACCGACCGCTCCCCGTCAAAACTGCGTTGCCACCACTTTTTAATGCTCAGGTAATTATGCACCGGAACTTTTTCCTGAAAAGCTTTAACTAATTCATTGCTGTTTAGTACCCCGATAAAATCATACTCGCGTCCAAACGAAGTATTATGCGCCTTTGCAAGCAATTTTCGAAGAACCCTCAATTGCTGATTTTCAGCGCGGTTTCCTCTGCCTGCTATGGGCAATATCCTGTTAGTTACCAGTGAACGAATGATGTTCATTTATCTCCCTGTTTCTGTAAAAAATTTACGCAAGATAAACAAAATGAGCAAATCAGAAAGCTTAAGTTGCTGCGGCCTACTTTTCAGTGGTTTGTATGGTACACTGCAGCTTTAACCTGCAATTTATAATCGGCCTGTTTTTCATTAGTCAAATAACATTTAAAAAACACCAAACTATCACCGCCCGAAACAGGTTTTATTTTTTGATGGTAGCGAAAAGTTTTTTTTTCCGCCTCTATCCCGAAAGAAACCCATAACAGCAAACTGTCTTTTGAATTAGTGAGTTGATACACCCCGTGAAGGGGCACTTTAGCGGGTTGATTAAAAATACCAAAGAGGTCAAGCACCAGTTCTTTTGCCGGAACTCGGGTTTGGGGAATCACTTCCGAAAAACCGCCCGAAAAAACCACCGGACGCATGACTGCTGACCGGTACACCTGATAACCCAGGGAATTAAAATAGATGGAATCGGGCAAAAGGTGCTGTTCAACGGTTGCCCACATATTTGCCCGTCTGAATGCCTCAATCTGCTGCTGCATTTTTTTCTTCAGGTTTTCATTTTCTGCTGTTACCAGATTAAATTTTTCATCCACCCGGTAGAGCGCATTTTCCGAAACGAAATAATTTCCGCTATACATTTCGACAATATCCCGGTTTCCGTTCATAAACACCACCGGTTTTCTGTTGATAAAAGCAGTAGTGGTATCAAGCGAATTGCTAACCGCTGTCTGCACAGCAGGAATTTGTATCTGATACATTTTTTGCAACCAAACCAATAAAGGTTCATAAAGATCGAGGTGGCTTCCTACACTATGAAATACGTGAGGAGCTTTGAGCAGTGGCGAATAAACTATTAATGGCACATGGTAGCGCTTTAAACTGTTTCGTGCCGGAATATCGGTCATGGGATGATCTCCCGTTATAATGAATACCGTATTCTTAAAGTCGGGGAGTTTGCTGTAAGCCGAAATATATTCTCTCAGCGCATCGTCAGTAAACATTACCGCCCTCAGGTATTTTCCATACTTTAATTCAAACTCCGATTGCTCACCCGTTTTTTTAAGAACCTGCTGTGTTACTCGTTTCTGATAAGCCTCTTCTTCCTGAATGGTAAAGGGATTGTGCATACTCCCGGTAAAAAAGATATCAAGCAGCGGACGGCTTTGCTGAACTTTGGTTAGTTCCATGGCTTTTCGCATCAAACTCCGGTCGTCATATCCCCAAAAAAAGTTGTCCTTTTCCTTTACCAGAATACGCGGATATTTTCCTTCGAATTTTTCTTTGTCGGTAATGCGGTCAATAAAGTTTTGCTCGTAATACACGTTTTTATTGTGAAACCAGGCGCCCTGACCGTAGTAAAACGAAGTATAATATCCGTTTTGCTTTAACACATTTACCAGCGAAAAGTGATAAGGCATGCTCTCGAGCATGGTAAACCCGCTTCGCCCGTAAGGAAGCGAACCCGTAAGTGAAGGAGTAACTGCATAAGAACGCTCGCCCAGCGTTAGAAAACGATCCCAGTACAACGAGTTATTTTTTAAACTGTCGAGAAATGGCATGAGCTGAAGTCCGTGGTAGGGATGCAAAAAATCATCGGCCAAACCCTCAACCATCAAAACCACAATATTGGGTAGTTTGTCTCCCGCGTTAAACCAACTCCCTAAAACATCCTGCTTTGTAGTTTCATGCAAAAAAGGAAATTCATTGCCAATATAATTCATCCCGGTAAAGGCTTCACGATATTGCTTCACTATTGCCCGGTAATCCCCTTCAGCGTTCGTTTCTTTTTTCGCTAAAAACCGGTAAGCTGACTGAAAGAAATAGACCGGTTTATTCAGCACATAACGGGTATCGCTTTCATTGGGAGCATAAAGGGCAAGACAAAAAATTCCGGAAAGCCAAACAAAAAGCATCGCGCGGTTCAACCATTTCACCACTCTTCCTTTAAGCATAAACACTCCGGCTGCGGTAAGGGGAGCCAGCACCATAAAACCGATTACCTGAATGTAATTTACCTCGGTGGTTTTAACGGTAAACAAAACCTCCTGCCTTGTGTGTTCAAATAAAAATTTATCAAGCGGCTGAAGCTGGTAAATAAAATATTGAAGAATAAGGACAGCAGCAATCAGATAAAGTGAAAATAAAGTAAGCACAATAACAACCGACCCTTTTTTAAATCGCTTGTGAAGCAAAAAATACAACAACAATCCGGCAACAAGTAACGGGGTAAGAAAAACGGCATCCTGCAATAACCCCGCAAGCTCAGGCCTGATCAAAGATAGCCCCGGATGAAACCGCGAAAGCATCAGGCACTCGTAGGCCCGCAAACTAACAAGCAATACGAAAAAAAAACGGACAAGCCGTGTGTATGCCGGTAACTGATTCATGTGCGGGAGCTAAAATACGCAAATATTTGCTTGCGTGATGAAGGCTTTAATTTCATTGCGGTACCGGAGCTAATCCCCGTTTTTGACAATCAAGGCATTAGATTTGGCCTATTGTAGCACCTTAACGTGTTTAAATTTGTAACTTTGGCAATTAACCATGAGCGAAACAAATACAACACTTCCGGAACCCGAAACCATTGATCAGGTTACGAAAGAGAAATATATTTTAATTACGTTTACCCTGAAAAAGCAGTTCGGGAAAAAACCGGATTTGAACGGAATTATTTTTTTAATAGGCATGCAGGAACTGGGGCAGGTAAGGGAATTTACCAAAGAAGAAAAAATTGATTTGATGCATATTGCCACCTGCAAGCTGCTAAGTTACGAAGGATACTACTCCTTTACCGGACGCGATGCGGACGGATGGCCGCAGTGGAATCTGGAAAAACCCCTGCCGCCCTACGATTTATTCAGTCAGGAAGTACTGCTGAAAAAAAATATTGTGCGCTATTTTGAAGAAGAAAATTTACCCATGCAACCATGAGATATTTAGTACTGCTTTTAGTAAGTCTGTGTTTGTTTACGCAGGTACAGGCTCAAAAAAAAGAAAAGGTAAAATATGTACGCATTATTACCGACTCGGGTGATATTAAAATTAAACTGTATAATGAAACTCCGGCTCACCGCGATAATTTTTTATCGCTCGTAAAACAAAAATATTATGATGAGCTGCTGTTTCATTTCATCAAGCAACATTCCATTATTGAAGGAGGCGACCCCAACAGCTACAATTGCAACGACAGCACCGTGCTTGGCGAAGGAAATCCCGGATATACGCTGGCTGCCGAAATTGTGGATGGAAAGTACATGAAACGCGGTGCGCTGGTTGCCTCGCGAAGGGGCGACAAGGTTAACCCTAACCGCGAATCAAACGGAAGCCAGTTTTTTATTGTGCAGGGACGCAAATTCAGTATGCAGGAACTGTCGCTTATTGAACGCCAGAAAAAAGACACATTTACCGATGACCAAAAAGCCGTTTACATGACCGAAGGCGGAGTGCCTGCCTGGGACGGGATGTACACCGTATTCGGAGAAATTGTAGAAGGATTTGATGTACTCGATAAGCTGATGGCTATTCCGACAAAAAGCAACGGACGTCCGGTGGTGGACATAAAAATCTGGATGCGTATTGTGAAAAGATAGAAGTGAAAAGTTCTTTCTTTCCTTTTCTTTTAGTTTTAATTTTTGGTGTTTCGTGCCTTCAGGTAAAGGCACAGGAGACCATTATTACCGGTAAAGTAACCGATGCAAAAACCGGTGAAGCGGTTCCGTTTGCCCGCGTTTTTTTCCCGAATACCACCACTGCCACAGCAACCGATTTTGACGGAAATTACCGATTAAAAACAACACTTAAGGTAGATAGCATCGGAGTGCTGTTTGTTGGATACATTACCCGTATAAAACCCGTGAAGTACGGAGCCACTCAGGTAATCAATTTTCAGCTGGTGGAAAGCAATACCATGCTGCGCGAAATTGTGGTAAAGCCCGGAGAGAATCCTGCTCTTAAAATTATGAGGCAGGTAATTGAACACAAAGAGCAAAACGACCCCGACAAATTAATGGCCTACGAATGCGAAAGTTTTAACCGCATTGATATTTCGGTCGATAATATTTCAGACAAAATTAAGAACCGCAAAATTTTTAAAGATATCCGTGAGCTGATGGATAGCGTAATTAAACTCTCGGGCGAAGACGGGAAACCCATACTCCCCATTTTTGTCTCTGAAACGGTTTCAGATTTTTATTATACCAAAAACCCGCGAAGGGTTAAAGAACGCATACGCGCCACTAAACTTACCGGTGTGGGCATTGAAGACGGGTCGCTGGTATCTCAACTGCTTGGCTCCACTTTTCAGCAATACAATTTTTATGAAAACTGGAACCGCATTCTGGAAAAAGATTTTGTTTCGCCTATTGCCAACAGCGGCAATATGTACTACATCTACACCCTGCGCGATACCGTGTGGATTGGCAATACGTTTTGTTACGAAATTCAGGTAAACCCCAAGCGTGCTCAGGACCTCGCTTTTACCGGCACCATCTGGATTGCCGATACTTCCTTCGCTCTGAAAAGAGTGGTGCTTGAAGTAGGAAAAGAAGCCAACCTCAATTTTATTCAGAAACTGAAAATACAACAGGAATTAGTACCCAGCGGACAGGGACCATGGGTGCAAAGCAAAGCGCGTATTTTGGTTGATGTAGCGCAACTCACCGAAAACACCGCAGGGATGCTCGCCCGGTTTTATACCTCTAATAAAAGTTATACGTACAACAATATCCGTCCGGCTAAGTTTTATGAACAAAAAATTGAAGTAGAAGAAGACGCCCAAAATTATACCACCGAATACTGGGACAAAGCAAGACACGACTCCCTGACTCAGGAAGAAAAATACGTGTACAGCATGGTTGACTCGGTGAAAAAAGTACCCACCCTTAAAACCCTTGCCGAACTGGCCGACATTGCAGTGAATGGATATTACACCATAGGGAAGGTTGATGCAGGTCCGTATATTTATGCGTTAGGATACAACCGGGTGGAAGGATACCGTTTCAGGCTGGGAGGAAAAACAAATGCGCAGTTTAGCCGCAAATATGTGCTGAAAGGATACCTTGCCTACGGAGAACGCGACCGGAAATTTAAATATTCGGCACAGGCCGAATACATCATTTCCCGCAAGCCCTGGACAAAAATTGTTTTTTACCGGAAAGAAGACATCACCCCGCTTGGCATTGTTGACCGGCCCGATGAGTCGGGAGATAATTTATTTAATGCCGTTTCTACCATTACCTCCCTTAAGCGGTTTGGCTGGTATGAAGACAACCGCATCTGGATTGAAAAAACACTTAACAAAAATTTCAGTCAGAAACTGATTATCCAAAACACCTCCTTCTCGCCACGCGGTATTTTTCCTTTTGCCTATTACAACAATCCGGAGTTACCCGCCAGCAGCACCCTTTCAAATAACTACACCTTAAACTTTGTAACCCTCGAAACCCGTTTTGCCTACAATGAAACTTTTTTACAAAACGACAATGAGCGCATTAGTCTGGGTGCCGACAAAGGACCCGAAATTACACTTTCGGTTTCGTATGGACCTGCTGCTGCATTTGGTGGCAGTTTCGATTTTTCGCGGGTACAATTAGATATTGAACAATACCCCAACTGGGGCGTTTTAGGAAACGGTTACTATGCGTTTCATGCAGGATATTATTTTTCGCGATTACCCTACCCTGCTCTTGAAGTACACCGGGGAAATCAATCGTTTTTATACAATAGCCAAACGTATAACCTCATGCGTTTTTTTGAATTTGTAAGCGACCACTACGCGGCTTTTTCCTACGAACATTACTTTGAAGGATTAATGACCAACAGAGTACCGCTTATTAAAAAATTAAAAATACGCACGTTTGCCAATACCAAATTTTTAGTGGGAGGTATCCGCAAAGAAAATATTTCCCTGCATCCCTCTACTATCCTCAACGACCCCACCCAACCGGCCTTCTACACGCTTTCCTTTACCAAACCTTACTGGGAGGCCGGATACGGAATTGAAAATATTCTGCACCTTATCCGAATTGACTTTATTCACCGGCTCACCTACCTTCACCACCCCGATGTAAGTTCGTTCGGAGTTAAAATTTCCATGCAGTTTAAACTTTAAGGCATGTATCAGTCGTTCATCAATCAGCTTCCGGTTATTTGCCACCAGCAGGGTGTTGAAGACATTATTATCTCACCCGGTTCGCGTTCGGCTCCGCTTACACTTGCGTTTGCCCGGTATAAAAAATTTACTGTCCGAATGGTGGTAGATGAACGAAGCGCTGCATTTATTGCGCTGGGTATTGCGCAGCAAAAAAGAAAACCGGTAGTGCTCATTTGCACATCGGGAACGGCAGTGCTCAATTATGCCCCCGCGGTAGCCGAAGCCTTTTTTCAAAAAATTCCGTTGCTTATTTTAACAGCCGACCGCCCTCCGGAATTAATAGGACGGCAGGACGGGCAAACGATTTATCAGGAAAACGTATTCGGGAAACATGTAAAAGCTTTTTATCAGCTACCCGATCATTTCACAAAAGATGATAAGGAACCGGCTAACATCCTTGCGCAGGCATTGAACCGGTGTTGCCTTAACGGAGGCGGACCCGTTCATATCAATATTCCGCTGCGCGAACCCCTGTATGAACCCGAAACTCCCTACCCTGAAAAAATAGAGACTGCTGAGGTGACGGCAGAAAAAATCCTTCCCGATTTTTCAGGGTTAACCGAAACCCTGCAGTCATATTCAAAAATACTGATTGCCGCAGCTTCTCTCCCTTTTAAAAACGGATTAGCCCAACAGGTTGAGCAATTAATTCAGAAACAAAAACTGGTTTGGCTGGCAGATATTACTTCAAACCTGCGGGGTGCACACACTCAAAATGCCTACGATTTTTTACTGGGACAGCCCGATGAAAAAATAAAACAAACCCTGAGGCCGGAGGTACTGATTACCGTTGGCGATAACCATGTATCAAAAAATCTGAAATTGTTTTTGAAGACGCATAAACCACTTAAACATTTTCATTTTACACTGAGCGAAACAGCCCCCGATACGTTTCAGGCAAATGTACACCACCTGCGTGCCGGAGTTGAAACGTTACTTTCCCTGCTTGATACATCCTCCATAAAAAATCAGGAAGCATATTATGCAGACTGGAATGAACTCAATTCAAAGGCAACCTTTCAGCTTAATGAATACCTCACCGCTGCTCCCTTTGGTGAATTCAGTGCGGTAAACAGTTTGCTGCGCGAGGTTCACCCGCCCGCCCAGTGGCAATTAGCCAACAGCATGCCTGTGCGCTATGCCAATTATATTCCCATCCATTCGTTAAACAGTTTTTACAGCAACCTCGGAACAAGCGGTATTGACGGAAGCATGTCAACCGCGGCAGGAGCTGCACTCGCGGTAACCCATCCTGTTTTTTTACTCACCGGAGATCTTTCTTTTTTATATGATGAACACGCCCTGTGGAACGATTTTGTTCCGCCCAACCTGCGCATCCTTGTAATCAATAATGGTGGTGGCGGAATTTTCAGGCTCATTGACGGCCCCCGCGATTTACCCGAACGGGAGGAGTTGTTTTCACTTCACAACAAAAGAAGCATCAGAGAAGTGGCACATCACTACGGACTGCATTACCACCGCGCGGCTAATGCACACAGCCTTGAAGGTGTTATTGCGCAGTTTTATCACCCCACATCCAAAGCCATTATGGCCGAAATAATCACCGAACCCGAAACAGATATTCAGGTATTTCAGCAATTTAAAAAGCTAATCAGCATTTAAGTACTTAAGCTGTCAGTTTCTGCTTATTTTTGTGCCTCATTTTTTAAAACAAATATGACATCAACATACAACTGGACCCCCATTAAGGAATACAAAGAAATACTGTTTTCATTTTACGAAGGCATTGCCAAAATAAGTATTAACCGCCCCGAGCGGCACAATGCCTTTACCCCCCTTACCGTAAAAGAAATGATTGATGCCATGGATATTTGCCGCGAACGAAGCGATATCTCGGTCATCATCCTCACGGGTGAAGGCGGACAGGCTTTTTGCAGCGGAGGAGACCAGAAAGTGCGCGGACACGGAGGTTATGTGGGCGATGACGGAGTGCCCCGTTTAAATGTGCTCGATTTGCAGATGCAGATACGCAGAATACCCAAACCCGTGATTGCAATGGTAGCAGGATGGGCCATTGGTGGCGGACATGTACTGCATGTGATTTGCGATTTAAGTATTGCTGCCGAGAATGCTAAATTCGGGCAAACCGGACCCAAGGTGGGAAGTTTTGACGGTGGTTTTGGAGCCAGCTATTTAGCCCGCGTGGTTGGGCAGAAAAAAGCCCGCGAAATATGGTACCTGTGCGACCAATACAATGCACAGGACGCCCTTGATATGGGCCTCGTGAATAAAGTTGTACCGCTGGAAGCCCTGGAGCAAACCACCGTAGAATGGTGCAAAAAAATACAGGAGAAAAGCCCGCTGGCTTTGCGTATGCTCAAAGGCGCTTTTAATGCCGAATTAGACGGACAGGCCGGACTGCAGCAATTTGCCGGTGATGCCACCCTGTTGTATTACCTGAGCGATGAAGCCAAAGAAGGAAAAAACTCCTTCGTAGAAAAACGCAAACCCGATTTTAGCAAGTATCCGAAGTTTCCGTAGTACTCATGAAACTAAAATGCCTTCTGCTTAAATCATTTAAAGATAAGTTACTCTTTAATCTGATTAACGCGCTGGTAATACTATCCGGTTCTGTGACTTTACTTATTTGTTATTTGCAAGATATTAATGATGGTTTGCTTTTGTGGTTGTCTGTGACAGCCTCACTTGTTACGGTATCTTTTGGCTACATGACCATGTTTTACACCAATGTATCCCTATTATTTGAACAAAAACAATTAGTTGTTTCGTATAACAAAAACAAAACGGTTATTTCCTATGATAAAATTAAAGATATCACACTAACGGAATATTCAAATAAAGCCGGACTGCATTTTTTCCCGGAATTAAAAATAAGTATTGAGGCGGGAGATTTTAGGGAAACTTACCGTTTTATCTCTGCCTGCTTTAACAAACCCGAGACCATTGCACAAAAACACCTGCTGCCTTTTTTAAAAGAGAATAAAATCCCTCATACAAAAACTTTTGAATCTTTTTTTGCCGGCTAATTCCCCGCCAAAGAAGGCGTATTCGCCCAGAAAATCCTAAGGATACATTCTTTTACCGTATTGTCAGTTGCTGCGTCTGACAAATAATAAGTAACATCATTGCGAACCCTCCCCGTCATCTGCCCGTTCGTGCCCTGTCATGTTGAGCGAAGTCGAAACATATGCCCATTCGTGCCCATACCCAAAAAAAGAAACGTCATTGCGAACCCGGTACTCCGGGTGTGGCAATCCTCTTGTGTGTAGCACCATCCTCCCAACAAGGGGACTGCTTCGTTCCTCGCAGTGACGGTATGTTTTGTTTTTTGTTCCCCCCTCCTCAGTAACGTCATTGCGAACCCGGTACTCCGGGTGTGGCAATCCTCTTGTGTGTAGCACCATGCTCCTTAATGGGAGACTGCTTCGTTCCTCGCAGTGACGGTATGTTTTGTTTTTTGTCCCCCCCCTCCTCAGTAACGTCATTGCGAACCCGGTACTCCGGGTGTGGCAATCCTCTTGTGTGTAGCACCATCCTCCCAACAAGGGGACTGCTTACCCGTATAAACGGGGTGTCCCACGTTTCTAATCGCAGTGACGGTGCATCAGGAGACTCTTACCCCCTGCCTAAAATTTATTTGCATCTGTGCCAATAACTTTTTACCTTAGCCACGTAAACCAACTCAAACATGGCTGTTAAACCTATATTTCCCTCCCGCACCCCTCTCCTTCATTACCCCGGCCGCTCGCCTAAATCAGATATGGATTTATCTCGTGCAAAGCAGGTGGATGTTATCGTTATATTTTTAGAAGAAAAGATGTCAGGAGGTACAAGTTATGCGTAACTCTTAGAAAGCAATTGGACAATGATAGAATCACTATTTACCCGAGCTTTTTCGTATCGACAGCGTGAGAATCACAGTCCACTTGAAAACTACCTAACCGAAATATTCGCATTTTGCATTGAAGCCGACCTTCAATTCCGACATACCTTTCACAAAAAGCTGCTGAATATTTCTTTGCCCAAGAAAACATTCACAATTACAACACAGCAAAAATATGTGGGATTTGGCAGGCCAGACATTGAGATAATTTTCGACAACACTGCAATTATTATCGAAAGTAAGGTAGAGGCTGGAGAAAGATTTAATCAACTTGCTGACTACTGCGAAATTCTCAATCTGCATAAAAGTGAGGAGAACAAACATATCGTTTTACTTTCAAAATACTACGAGCACCGAGAAATTAACTCCGGTAAGGTTTCTCTACATCTTTTGCGTTGGTTTGACATTTACAACATAATAGACGATTCACACAATGAAATTACTCGACAATTGAAAATATTCTTAAAAGAACAAGGAATGGAAAAGATAAAGAACTTCAATATTCAGGATATGCTCGCTATGAAGACAATTCCTGAGACAATTACTAAGATGGACGAAGTGTTAGAGCAGTTCAAACCCCAATTTGAAAAGCACTTCGGTGGATTTTCTAAAGATTCCAGCCGCAGCACAAGACTACCAAGCAGTTGCTATATCAATTATGTAACATTGAATTTTGGAAAGATTCGCTATTGGTTGTTAGTCGGTTTTTTCTGGTGGTGGAATGAGGACATTGAAATACCTCACGTAGGTTTATCTCTTGAAATCCCGAAAAAGGACTACAATGGCTCGGAGCTTGAGACTATTTTGGATAAGGAATTGGTTGAGAAAAAGCAATGGGAGCTTGATGAGTTTGAAACTATCTATTATTACTCCGCTCTTAAGCCTCTGACTGAATTTATTACTCAGGAAGAGGACAATATTCCTTCGATAAAAAAATATATTGACACTAACCTCAGAACTTTGTTGGACTTGCAAGCTAAATATCCTCGACTACTGAAGAAATAGATTATACGCATAACAGAGCACTGGCGAGTAAGCCGGGTTGACGTTGTAATTTGAGCTTATGAATACTATGAAACATTATCTTAGCCTGAAAAAAATCATTCTAATCCCCAACTCGCGCGCTCCCGATTACTATCGGGGTGCACGCGTGCGTTTGAGTTATCCGGCTTCACCTGTTCATCAATTCTGCCAAAAATATCTGAAACCTATTGTGAGATTGAACATGATCCATGCACGCATCCTCAGCAAAAAATCAACCACAAGAATTTGCTATTCCCGGTTTTTATCACCAATTTTACCTTACAGTGTGTGGATGTGTTTTTCACACTCTGACTTTAGCTGCAATGTATTACGACCGTTCCATATTTGACAAATAATACTAAAAACAATAGAATGAAAATAATTACTGTACTAACTCTTCTCCTTCTTTCGATGACAGCTTTTTGTCAATCTAAACAGGACACGACATGGAAGGCGAGACTAAACAAGGTTGAGAATCTATTGATGGACATCAAGAACAATAACTATGACAACGAGATTATAAACCTCAAGGACAAACTGGATTTTCAACAAAAGCTAAACGAGCAAACGATAAATAGCATTTCAACTCAACTTGACTCAGCAACATACAATCTGACAATATTTGGAATCTTGTTTGCGATCGCTGCAATTGGTCTTGGTTTATATGTTACGTACATTGAAAGAAAGATAGTCCGAATTGGTGAAGAGAATAGGATATTACTAACAAAAAATCAGCAAATCAAAGACGATGTTGAAGCATTAAATAAATTGATTCAAAGTGACATTTACGGACTATTTCTGAAAATCAAACGGGAAGAATCAGTTCATACAATTGAACGTTTGGTAAAAGTTCCTAAGGACATTTCAAATGTATGCGATACATTACTTTCAAGAGAGCTTCATGAGGAAGATTTTGCAAAACTTAAACAAGCATATTTAAATCTTCCTGACAAGAAGGAAGGAGATTATGGGAATTATTATTTGACTGTTTTCTTCCAGCACTTTCTTGGACAATCGTTACGAGACGAAATTTTGCGAGTGGATATTGCAGAATTCATTCAGTTAGGTATAAGTGCAGCATTTGAGAACGACATAGTCAAGTCAACTTTAGATTTTACAGGAGCGCTAGTGGATAAGGGAATTCAAGAATTCAAATCAGAGATAAATCTATTTTTTAAAGGATTAACAAACTCAAAATACAAGAATTATCTTCCAGTATATGAAGTAATTTTTGACACCCTGAAAACAAGGAAGAATAGATTTGAAATGTTTAGTTCTATTGATTCTGTGACTGATAATCGTATGGCTAAAATTGAATTTGGGAACATGTTGGCTAATAAATATTCTCTTGATAATCCAACTGAATCAGAGCAACTGGCATTCGCTGAATTAAAAGAGCTGACAATCGCTCAAGAAAAAACGGAAGAAGAAGCAAGACAAAAAGCCGAAGAAGAAAAGAAGAAACAAGAGGAAAGACAAAGGCAACAAGAAGAAAACAGAAAGAAAAGACAAGAACAACAGAGAAAATTAGCTGAACAAAGGAAAATTTCTAACGATGACAAACATGCATAAAACTGATTTTAATTGGCATCGTTTCCCCAACTAATCCTCGTTTGCAACGAGGATTTCCTATTCCAGGCGTTTTAAACGCTCTCTTTGCCTTAGCGCAATCCAATCAAAATAATCAACAACAATACCTTGCTTTTTCCAATTTTTATCACCAGTTTTACCTTGCAGTGTGTGGATGAGTTTTTTGTTATATGCCATTTTAGAACGACACCACAACCTTAAACCAAACAATTAAAAATCAAACGACACGTTAGACAAATTATGATGACCAGAGCAAAAAAAATGCAATTTGTTTTATTGTCGATTTTAACTTTTGCCGTTTTACAAGATAGTATTGCTTGCAGTGGATATAAAATAACGATAGGCAACAGAACATTTTTTGGAAGTAACCACGATGCCTGGTTTACAACACCTCATATTTGGTTTGAAAATGTAACTACTGGTAAGTATGGTGCAGCATTTACAGGAGCCAGATTTGACGGTGAAAACGGATATGCTCCGCAATCGGGAATGAATGAAACGGGTTTAGTTTTTGAAAGACTTGTTGCCTACCACCCGGCACAGGAAAATTTTACAAACAGAAAGACAATCTCCAACCCGACAAAGTACTTAAAGGACATTCTACACACTTGCAAATCGGTTGAAGAAGTTAAAGAATATGTGAGCAAATACTACCACAGTTATTTTATTGAAGACGTTTTTATTTACGTTGACAAATCGGGCAAATATCTGATTGTGGAGCCTTACACTTTGACCATAGGAAATGACCCGACCTATGTGATAGCAAACTTTTGTCCTTCTATAACACCGCCACAAAATGCCAATAAACTTGACAGATACCAAAAAGGAGCAGCATTTTTAAAAAATGGTATTGACACTACACTTGAGTACTGCACCGCCTTGTTGGATACCATGCACGTTTGCAGAAAAAAAATTGGTGACGGAACTTTGCTTTCTTCTATTTGGGACCTAAATAACGGGACCGTGAACCTGTTTTTTTATCACGACTATAAGAAAACCGTTCAATTCAACCTAAATGAAGAGTTAAAAAAGGGCGACCACATGATTGCGGTAGAGACACTATTTCCGCATAACCCTGAATTTGAAAAATTACGTAATTTCAAAACCCCAAAAGACAGTAATTTAATAGGAGTATTTATAGTTGCTTGTGCCGGATTTTTTTTACTGACTTCTGTATTTTTTCTAATCCAATATTTCAGACCAAAAGAGAATAAAAAGTATTCTTATGTTCAATTAGTGCTGTTTCCAATGGGTTTAACCTTGTTTTATTATATGATTGTATTAAGCGGCAGTGTGAATGTTTTCTACTTTGCTGCACCTTACAAAGACCCGACAAATATTTTTGTAAGTTTGACTTCATATTTACCGTTTTTAATACTACTTCTCCTACTGCCTTTTGCTGTGATTAATTACAGATTATTAAAAGAGAATAGTTGGAGTTTCATAGCCAGGGGATTATTTACCTTAAACAATCTTACGTACATTATTCTCATTGGACTATTTGCGTATTGGAGATTTTATGACATTCTCAACTAACAGACAGAGCAGAAATGAAAACGCGCTATAACCCGAGTTTGTATATCGAAATTCAATTATAAAAAGTAAATATGAATCCGACAATTTTTGTAAAAATGGTACTCGATGCCTGGCATTTGAAAATAAAAGAGGCCAATGATATTTTTAACCGGGTATCGGATGAACAGCTGCTGCAGGAAGTGGCTCCCAACCGCAACAGGGGTATTTACCTGCTGGGGCACTATACGGCCACCCACGATGCCATGTTGCCCCTGCTTGGTTTTGGAGAGCGCATATACGCTCATTTAGACGATGCCTTTCATGATAACCCCGACAGGGTTAAACCCATTACTGTCTCGGCACCCGATTTAAGGGCCGGCTGGAAAAACATCAATGCGGTGCTGGAAGATCATTTTAATAAAATGTCGCCCGAAATGTGGTTTACCAAACACAAGGCCATCTCGGAGGAGGATTTTAAAAATCAGCCGCATCGCAACAAGCTGAATGTAATCATTACCCGAACCAATCATTTAGCCTACCACAACGGACAATTAATCTTTCTTTTAAAATAATCGGGCAGCTGTTAAAACACCGGGCAGCAGGACGTTTCATCCTTTACTTATCACTCCCATACAATCCTGTTGTTTTCCTGATTTTATAGATTATCTTCGTTTTACTCTAATTTAATTGTTTATGAAAAAAATCAACTTATTTTTCGCTTCCCTGTTTTTGCTTTCGCTAGGTACAAAAGCGCAGGAAAAAACATTTGCCGTAAAACTAAACTACCTGAGTCCGCTGGTAAAAACCGTAAACCTCTCGTTTGAGAAAGCGGTGAAAGAAGATGCCTCTTTTCAATTGGGTGTTTATTATACCGGATTCTCGAGTTCAGGCATTAAATACAGCGGATTGGGTCTTACGCCTGAATACAGAAAGTACCTTACAGGAGAAGCCCTTGATGGGGCCTATATTGCTCCTTTTATCCGTTACCAAAGCCTTACACTTACCGAATCATCAACCAGCAGCAAAGGAACCATCAGTACCATAGGTGGCGGATTAATAGTTGGTCGTCAATGGATGATGAAAGGTATTTCGTTTGACCTTTTTGTAGGGCCTATTTACAATTCCGGCTCTTACTCGTCAAAAAGCGGGGCAGCCATTGATGCCGGAAGTTTTGAAGGATTTACAATACGTTTTGGCACCACTATCGGTTTAGGATTTTAATTATACAGCCGTTCAATAAAAAAAGCCCGTCCCGAAAATTCGGGACGGGCTTTTTTATGAGGTTATGTGTACTTATTCTATCACAACTTTCTTCACAGTTACTGCTCCTGCTCCGTACACCCGCACAAAGTAAATACCTGCTTTTAATGCGGAAGTATTTAATTCTGCGCTGCGGGTCTGAACAGCGTTTTGTGTAATCACTATATTGCCTACCATATCGGCCACTTCTATTGACTCAATATTTTTGTCGCTCTTCACAGTCACCGTTTCTTTAGCCGGGTTTGGATACAATACCAGCTGCAATGCATTTTGCTCTCTGATACCATTTGGATCATTGTCGGTAATCACAAGGGTGTAGGTGGTTGCCGCTGCATCAATCCATGCATTGTTGGTAGGGTTTTGCAGAGAGAGCACAATGGTATCGGGTGTTGGTTCAAACAAGGCATCGTCTATAATGGTTACGGTTATTGTTTGGTCAGCATTGCTTCCGGCCGCAAAAGTTACTACCTGGGTGGTGTAGGTATAATCAACTCCGGCTACGGCATTTCCTCCTGTTACCGCAACGGCAACAGATGTAGGGAAGAAATTGGAATTTTTAAGTTTGATGGTAACGGTTTTATTTCCGCTTCCCTCGGCCACGGTAGCACCCGAAACGGCAAACGACAGGGTGTCGCCCGGAACAATATGACTTGGGAATTGTGGTATTAACTGATAGCCCGAAGTAAACGGATTGCTGGCATCAAACTGAGTACCTAAACCAATAATGGCAAATGGTTGTTTTGGCAGCGGAGAACCATTCAGCAGACTTGTTCCGATAATGCGAATCTGGAAACTGTCGGAAGGATTTCCGTTAATATACGCATACAGATTTTTTCCGGAGCCGGTAAATGGCGCAACCGGCCATTGGGTGGTATCGGCCAGAGTAACCGATGGGAAATACACCAGATTGTTCTCGGCAGCTTCGGTAAGAGAAGTTACCTGCACAGGTGCGGCAATCGGCATTCCTGTACCGGCCGGCATAATGGTATCGAGGTTTGATAATTCGGTCAGTCCGTTAAACTGAATAACCTGTCCGTAGGCAAATACACTATCGCCCTGATTTACGGTATAGCCAAAGTTTTTAGTAGAGTTAAACACGGTAATTCCTCCGCTGTAATCTCTGATGGTAAAACTTGTGCCGGTAGCGCGGTTATTTATTCCGTAAACCGTTCCTTTCAAAATAGCCCATCTGTTTAATGAGTCAGTAACTCCGTTGGCATCAACAGTGGTCATTGGACCAATTAAGCGTTCAGGGTATAACCAGTTGGTGATATAAACCGTGTCAACACCAATGGGTGTGACAATGGCATTGTTGGTTGGAGCAGATAAACGTACGGTAAAATATTCGGTTGACTCAAAATACTGACTTCTGTTCAAACGCACCACTATCTCTTTCATGGTATCGGCAGCCGAGGTGAACGTAAGTGACGTTGTGAGTAACGAATAGTCGGAGGTAATTACAGCTGTTCCGGCAACTGCACTCACCGTTACGGTATAAGTTCCGCTGTCGTATTTTTTCAGCTTCACCGGAATGCGAATGGTGTCTTCATTTTCGGCATGTGTTTCACCCGAAGTAAGGAAAGATATCTGCGGATTATCGTTGTCATTAATATACACCGTCATAATAGAATCTACGCCAAGCAATGCCTGATTGGTAGGATTGCGCAGCGCTAAAATAACCGCTTCCTGCAATTCAAAGGCTGCATCGTTCACTACGGCAAATGTTACCATTTGCGGAGTTGATGAACCACCGGGAAAAGTTACCGTTTGGGTATTGAAAACATAATCGGTTCCGGGAGTTGCAGTGCCTGCTTTTTGAACCACAGTAACCGAAGTAGGTGTGGCACTCGGATATTGAATGCTCACCGAAAGATTTACTGTTGAAGAATCTTCTGAGACCGTTTTGTTCACCTGTGTAAAAGTAACAATTGGAGCGGTATCGTTATCATTAATGGTTAAGGTAAATACCGAGTCGGCATCGATAGTTGCCGAATTGGTGGCGTTGCGCAAAGCGAAAATGGCTGTCTCGGCTGTTTCTACCAAAGCGTCATTGGCAATAGCCACAGTTACATTTTGTGCAGTGGTTGAGTTGGCGGGGAAAGTGACCGTAGTGGTATTAAGGGTATAATCGGTTCCGCCCGAAGTGGCCGTTCCGCCCTTGGTTACCACAGTTACCGAAGTGGGATTTGAGTTAGGGTTTGAAATGCTCACGGCAATGTTTACTGAAGAAGAATCTTCGGTTACGGTTTTGCTTAGCTGAGCAAATTTAACCACAGGTACTATCGGATTAAGAGTTGAAGTATCTCCGGATGTGGCATTGGTGCTATTGTAATTGGCATCAACTCCGTTTCCGTTAAATGCAAACACTTTGAAATAGTAACGTGTATTGTTGTTGAGCCCGGTTACCGTTACGCTGGTATCGTGACCCGAATAAACAACCATTCCTGTTCCTTTAGTTAAAGCCGATGCCGAAGTAATCACCGTATCGGCCTGTGTGTAATTATTTATATTGCGGTAGGTAAAACTATCGGCCGGACTGCTGATGGAAGAAGATGTGTGTGCTACCACAACATAGCGCTGCGGATTTGAAGAAGCTTTGGTCCAGTTCAGATTTAACGAACTTAAAGCAATATTGGAAAACGTAAGTGCCGCTGACTGATTTGCGGGTTCATCAAACAATGCATTTACCGGAACAAAGTCACTGGCAAATCGGGTTGAACTGGTATCCCAGTTAGAAGCAGCAATCATGCTGTCGCGAAGCAGTGTGGCAACACCCGAAACCGGGCCTCTGAAACGGGCATTGAGTTTTGGTCCTGCATGAAAATCGGCAAGAGTTCCGGGAGCCTTTGAAGTTGACGTGCTGGTAGAGCCCGAAGTCCAGCCGCTGTTTCCGCAATTAATTCCGGCTGCATATAAATTAAATCCGGTGTAGGCTATCATCTGGTCTCCACTTGACGATAAGTTAGGAGCTGATGCATAAAAAGTCATTACGCCATCTTCCCACAAGGTATCATTGGTGCCGGTGTTTATTATAAACCGTACTACCGTTCCTGCAGGTACATCGTTTAGGTAACCGGATGTAGGGAGCGAATAAGTTCCTTCGTTTGTTGTTAGTGTATTATCAGCCAAAACTCCGTTGTCTGTTACCTTCAGATTTCGCAAGTCAAGGCGTTTTAAGGTAATAAACTCGGCATTATCATAAGTAACGGGTGCCGATGTAGAACTGGTGGCTTCAATTTGCGTAAATACAATATCCCCGCTGCCCGGACTTAATATCCCGTCATTGTCTCTTATAGTAAAATTAAAAACCGAATCAACGGTAATAAGTGTTGCTGCGCCTCCGCTTGCATTGCGCAAACTAAACTGCAGCGTTTCGTCCCACTCGTCCGAGGCATCGTTGGTTATACCAAAAGAAACCGTTTGAGCAGCTGTTGAGTTTCCGGGGAATTTTAAGGTTACGGTGTTGAATGTGGTGGCTAGGTCAACTCCGTTGGTGGCATCGCCACCGCTCAGCACCAGATTTACAAATGTGGTATCGGTGGTTTGTGTTCCGGGATTTAAAATAGAAACACTGATGGTATTTGAAACAGCTCCCTCAATGGCCGAGCCAAATTTATTGGTAAAATAAACCTGTGTACGCGGCTGGGTGGCATTTGCGGTAAGCGCACTTGAATAAATATTGGTACTGTTTGCTGTATCTACAACAAGCACCAGCGTATAGTAAGTAACTCCTGCGGCCAGTCCGCTTACCAATACCGAGTCGCCATCGCCTTTGTAAATACATTTAGCTTCGGCATCGTTTACCCAGGTGGAGCCTGAGCCTGTAAAGTTGCTGTCGGCAGTAATTCCTGTAAGCGCACCCGAGGCAGTTCCCGCAGTGATAGCCGATGTATCTTTCATATACACCAGTACGGTTTGGTTGGCGGCATTGTAAGTTCCGGGTTTGGTCCAGCGCACACGTGCCGTAGTAAAATTAATCGGAGAAACTGAAGTAGCTGTTACAGCCGCAGGGCCTCCGCCCACACCGCTGATATCAGACCAGGCAGTTCCAACACGTATGCCATCGATGGTCGCATTGGGAGTATTTGTTCCCTGACGGATTGCAATGCGGGCAATATCAGCTGGGTCGCTGCCACCAATAATTGACTGGGCTGCTGCAGCCGCTGGGGTAGGAGGTGTAGAACTTGAAAGGCTCGGGTTTACCCATAGGTAAGAAGAGTCGTTGGATGTACCGCTGATAAAGTTATGTGACATCACCACCAGGTAGGTAGTTCCTGGCGTATAGCTGGCGGTACTCCAAGCAGTGCTTGCACCAGGGGTGCTGGAGTTTCGGATGCCTAGGTTAAAAGTATTGCCCGTACCTCTGCGAATGGAAAGGCGTGAAAAAAAAGCTGAGGTGCTGCTTGAAGGTAAATAGGTCGCAAAATAATCACCTGTAACATTTGAACTGTCAAGCAGGCGAGCTGTGTCTGTAATATTTAGTAAAAACGAAGCATACACCGTTCCGCTTGTTTGGGTAGCAAATTGCCGGTAAGCATCTTCGGCACTGGCACTGGTGGCAATTGTAGATAATTGGTTACCGGTACCCGATGAGGCGTACCCGGAATAGGTAATAGTACCGGTTGTAACCATTAACGGATTGGCCGTTCCGGAGAAATTGACCCAGTTTCCTCCGCTTACATTTGCTCCTGCGCTAAGGCTTGTTAACTGACCCGTGCTGTAGGAAAAATTTTCATTCAATATCTGGGCATACACATTTGCCCCGATGAATGACATGATGATGAGTAGAATTTTCTTCATATATACTGTTATTGTTTTTTCTAAATGAGCAATCAAAGGTAACAACCCAAAACTACTACTGTTTTAAGGAACTGTTAAAAAACGCTCAAAGGTAAAATTGTTCGGGCAACCTTAAGGTGGTTGTGGAAAACAAAGAATTAAAACTGCACGGTAAACCCAATCATAAAATGCCTTTGCTGCAAAAACCTCGATGGGTCGTTGGGCGGTGTACCCGATGAACGCGGGTCGCGGGGGTCGTTGTAACGGGGGTCGCGCCACTCGGTGGGCACATCATCTCCTGCCTGATACGCGCGGCCTGTTACCGGATTGATGATGGAAGAGTTTTTATTGTTTAAGATATTGGTAATTTCAATAGTCCACGCCATTTTTACTTTATTAATGGTGTACCATTTTCTGAAATTCACATCCAGCCAAAACCAGTTTTTACCGATTTTGCTCCATTTTTTTGCCGGGTCATTGTCGAGCACCCAAATAGGCCGACCGGTAAAAGGCTCATAGCCCTCCAATTTGTAGGGAGTGTACCTGCGGCCGGCACGCCAAACGTTTTCCATATAAAATGAGCAGTGGTTTAACCATTTTTGTCCGAATAATCCCTCCTTTGTATCAAGTTTAAAAAGCGCATTGCCTTTAATATCGAAGCGGGTGTCCCAGGGCATGTAAAATTCACGGGTATCCTCGGCCGCTCCGGTATTCAGCAACTCCTTCAGCGTTTCGGAAGCCGAAGCACTTTGCCCGGTAGCTACCATGTAGGTGGCCGATGCCTGACCGATAAACCATTTTTTTATACGGTGCATATAACTCAGCTCAATGCCTCTTTTGCGCGAGTAATCCGAATTAATGGCCATGGTTCGCTGCACTTCCCTTCCGGTAATGTCTTTTACCAGTATGGGTACCCGCAAAATAAAATCGTAATTATCCACCCAGAAAGCCGAGAAACTGATAGCATCATTGGCTGTTATCTGCGAGCGATAACCTAATTCATAAGAAATGGCAACTTCCGGATTGAGGTTTGGATTACCCAGCACCGATGCCGTTGACCTGTCGGTATACAACGGATTTAAACCGGCATAGATAAATGACGGATGGGGCATTTTAGTGGTGTGGCCATAATTAAAAAACAGCATCTGATTTTCCTTAATCGGGAAACTGGCCGACAGCCTTGGTAAAAATCTGAATTTATGCCGTATTCCAAACACATTTACCGTACTGCTTTTATACTCCTGTCGTATTTCATCCCTGATGGGTGAACGCGGGTCATTCACGGCTTCGTCAACAAACCTTCCCGGAGCCCAGTATTCAAATCGTCCGCCTACGTTGGCCACCAACCCCCGGTATTTAATCTGGTCGGTAACAAACACAGCTCCTTTATGAGGTTTTACTTTCCATAAATCGCTGTAGTCTCCCAGCCTGAATGATTGCGAATATGTTCCATCGGGCAACGGAATAGGTGCTCCCACCCATGGACGTTTAATATCTATCCATTGCATATCCTGCTGCACATGTTCTATTCCGAACACCAGCTTATTAAAGGTGTTACGCGAATAAAGAGTTCCGGTAATGTTCAGCGTGTATTCTTCCACATAGTGGTCGTGCCACAGGGTAGCAATGCCTCCGTTATTATAAAAACCCGATGGTGCATTTACAAAAACGGCACTGTCACCGGGATTAAACGGAACTACCGGAAACGTAACAATAGAGTTGGGGTCAAATTCAGAACTCACTTTTTCGGGTCTCCACGAGCGGCCGTTGGCATCGGTGCGTTGTTTCACAAAAAAACGTGATAACTTGGCTTTGTATGAAAACCGTTTGTTTACATATTGCGTATAGGTAAAACTCATCAAATGCCCGCTATTGGTGTAAGTGTTGGCGTTATCCATTTGCTGACTGAACAAAAACGGATAACCCGGCAAATACGGCACATCGTTTCCGGTAATGCGCAGGTTGTTCATGTCCTGATTGACCGAGATGGTGCGTATGTAAGAAAATGATAACCGCTTCGACTCGTTTATTTCGTAGTTCAGGTTGAGGGTAGACGACCAGCGGTTGTCCTGAAAAGGAGCAAAAAATTCGGGGTTTTTAAAAATGGATGAATGCAGCTGATTAGCCGGATTTTTATAATAGTCATCGGTTAAATACACGCGACCGGTGTAATAATATTTGAGTTTATTTTTTAATCTTTTTCCCAATAGCGGACCTCCGGCACCCACTTCAAAAACATGTGTATTGAACGAAGATCTCCACGCACTGTTGAACCCCAGATTATCGGTTTTATACAGAAACGAAAACTCCTGTTTATCTCCTCCCGTTCTGGTTCGTGCATTAATTACACCCGAAGTGGCATTGCCAAACTCAGCTCCTATTCCTCCGGTAAACACATCAATGGTAGAAAGCGAATTACTTCCTAAATCAAGACCGAAACCTGTACCCGAAAGCGGATCCTGCACCGAAACGCCATCCACATAAAATCCGGTTTCATAGGTTCGGCCGCCTCTAATGTTTACACCCGATGGCGTATTCACCACACCCGGTTGCGAATTGATAATTTGCTGCAGCTGCCTCACAGGTGCCGATTCTATTTGTTCCTGCTGAATGGTACTTCCGCTTTGCGGTTTTTCTATATCAATAATAGGGCGCTCACCAATAACAACCACGTTCTGGTCGAGCATAATGGATGAGGCTCCCATTTGAATGTTTAGCGTAGTGGTTTCTCCGGCTTTTACCTTAACGGCCGTGACTACAATTTTTTCAAAGCCGATAAAACTAAACTCGATGGTGTATTCGCCTGCCGGAACATTTTTGAGCACATACTTTCCGTTAAGGTCGGTTTGCACCATAAGCTTGGTTCCTTTAATCACTACGTTTACTGCCGGAATTTCTGATTTGTCTTTTTTATCGGTAACCACACCGGTTACTGTACCGCTTTTATCCTGCGCCAAAGCAGAAAAACAGACCAATTGAATTGCGGCAAATACAAGAATAAAGAATGTGCGGGAAGGGGTAAAAATCACGGGGCTAAAATACAGCGCGCATTCCTGATTTTAAATTTAATTTTTTCTTAAATTTTCACAAAGCGGCTGCTATGGTGGCTACACTTACCTTACATAAATTATCGCGGTGGAGTACATTTACGCATGCCTCAAGGGTAGAGCCCGTAGTTACCACATCGTCAACCAGCAATACATGTTTCCCTGCAATTTTATCAGGCTCATGCACCGCAAAAACCTCCTTGGTATTGAGGTAGCGGGCAAACCTGCTTTTTTTAGTCTGGGTTTCGGTTGCTGTTTCCCTCAGCAAACTTACGGTATTCACCTCTCGTCCCAGGCCGGTAGCTAAACCGCTGGCAAACAATTCGCTTTGGTTATACCCTCTTAGTTTTTCCTTATTTTTATGCAACGGTACCGGTATGATCACGTCTATTGGAGCAAAGCAGCTTTGTCGCTCTAATTGAAAAGCATAAAGCTGCCCCAGTCGTTCTCCAATTTCAGGGCAATTATTATACTTAAGCTGATGCAGTAACTGTTGTACCCGTCCTCCTTTGCGAAAATGCAAAAAGGCGGCTGCGAAAAGAATATTGGTTCTGCCCCAGAATAATTTGTAAACAGGATTATCGGGGCTGGTATGGTAACCGGTATGCGGCAAATGGTAATGACAATGCGTGCAGATAACCTGTTCGTTTTTTAGCAAAGGCTTACCACAGGCTTTGCATAGAGAAGGATAAAACAAGTTGAGAAAATCAGATAGCATAAAAAGGCAATTTGGTCTTCTGTACTCAAAATAAGTAAATAAAACCCTGAATTAAAAACTTACTTCAACAAAAATTAATTGTTATCAAAATAAAACACTAACTTGTACAATCATTTGCAGCCCCGCATGAGAAAGGTTTATATACTCTTTCTGGTTTTGTTAAATTTTTTGTGGTTAAATCCGATAAAGGCTACCCACATTGCCGGAAGTGATATGGAATTTCAGTGTTTGGGCAACGATAGTTTTAAAATTACCTTTCGCATTTACAGAGATTGTTCACCTGGAAATGCGGCTTTGGGAAGTTCCATCCCTGTAAGTTTTTCTCCGGTATCATGTAACCTGTCGCAGGTAACAACTAATTTCAACAGAACCTCTGTTACCCCAATTCGTTTTAAATGCAATGGCCGCGAATGGGCAAGCATTTGCGAAGGCGGAACTTTTCCATTTGGAATTGAAGAGCATGTGTATACACAAACCGTTTACCTGAAACAGCTTTTTCCTTCAATTGATTCTAATTGCTGCCTGATAAAAGTGGGCTGGACAAGCTGCTGCCGAAACGGAGCCATCACCAATTTGGTTGCTCCGCTTACGCAGGGATTCACCAACGAAGGGGTAATAAACCGCTGCATTACTCCATGCAACAGCTCTCCGCAATTTACCAATAAACCCATAGTGGCTATTTGTGCCGGACAACCCTATTGTTATAATATGGGTGTGGTAGATACAATTGATTTTGATTCCCTCGCTTTTGAATTTGCCGACCCCCTTGGAACAGGCGGAGTACCGGTACCTTTTGCAAACGGATTCAGCAAAAATCAACCGTTAAATTATTTAGGATTTGGTTTCCCCAATCTGCCTTTTCCAAGCGGATTGCATTTAGACCCTCAAAGCGGTGATTTATGTTTCACTCCCATGGGGCAGCAACAGCCCGTTTTAGCAATTAAAATAACCGAATGGAGAAAGATAAACGGGCAGTATGTAAAAATTGGAGAAACCCGCAGAGATGCCCAGTTTTATACCTGGCAATGCCCTCCGAACAATCCTCCCGAAATTGAAGTGAACGGAAACAGGACCGGCAACTGGAAGTTTGAGGTTTGTGCCGGCAGTTCGTTGTGTTTATCCATTATTGCACGCGATAAAGACAGCATTCCTCCTGCCATAGACACTACTACCCTTTCCTGGAACAGAGGTATTCCCGGAGCCACATTTACCAATGTGAATGCACACCAAAAACTAATTCGCGAAGATGAAGCGGTTTTTTGCTGGAGCCCTACCGATAATCAGGTAAGTTCGCTTCCATACTACTTTACCACCACTGCCGAAGATATGGCCTGCCCTGCTGCCAACCGCACCAAAGCCATTGCTATCCTGGTAAGGCCACGGCCATTGGGCAGTCATCGGGTTTATCGCATCAACTGCTCTAACTACGCAATGCAAATGCAACTTACCAACGGGCAAAATATTGACAGCACCCGGGTGTCGTATCAATGGGACGTTTCCTCTTTAAATACAGGTGTGTTTTCCATTTTGAACGCCAAAGTTTATTTGGGAAAAACAGCAGAACATACTTTTACCAGCGAAGGAACCTATGTAATAAGAGCTACCATGGCTACTCCGCAGTGCTCCACTTATTACTACGACACCGTTTATGTTGATCCGCCACTTAAAGCCATAGCTCCAGCCGATACCTTTGTGTGTAAAGGTGCTTCTATTACACTTTCGGGTCAGGCATTAAACGGTGCACAGCCCTATGTATTTTTATGGGAAAATTACAGCACAAACAAAACGCTCCAAATTACTCCCGATACTTCTATCAAACATATTCTTATTGTTACCGATTCGGCCGGGTGTAAAGGCTTTGATACAGTTGAAGTACGTGTAAAATCATTACCTGTAGTTAATCTGGGCCCTGATAAACGCTTCTGTGATGGAGACAGTATTCGGTTTGAACCGGGAGACAATAACGGAAACGGTTTAATAGCCTGTCTGTGGCAAATGCAGGGAAAAAGCGACAACAAATGGTATACCTACGCAAAAGACTCCGGACAACTTATTGCATTGGTAACCGACAGTTTTTTCTGTAAGCAATCGGATACGGTTAATCTTTTTGTAAATCGTCCGCTCAAACCGCAACTTGGGCTCGATGACTCCCTTTGTGTTTTTGATACCATAACACTGAAATCCGGCTTTACTCATCAAAAATACGAATGGACAAAAGCCGGAAGTACTGTAGTTATTTCTGCCTCGCCTGCATTAACCGTTTCTCCTTCGGCAGAAGGAATGGTTACCTATATTCTTAAAACAGAAGAAACGTACAGGCAGGTTACCTGTCCGCAATACGACACAATAAATATTATAGCCCTGCCTCTTCCTGCAATCAGCTTCGCAAACGATTTAATTAAAAACTGCATTTCGGGTAGCTGGATAGATTTTGATTTTAAAACCAACCCTAAACCCGCTGGCGGAATATGGCTGTTTAATGACACCCTTCTTAACCGCTGCCTGAACACCAACACCCTTTCTGAAAATTACGGAAGAGCTTTTGACTCGTGCATAGGAGCCGTGGAAAATGAAAAAATAACCTATTACTACAAAGATAAATTTGGTTGTAAAAATCACAAGTCGGCAAAGCTGACCCTGCTGCCGGGCCCTACGGTGCTTGCCGGCCCCGACAGTTCTTTTTGCAACAACAACAATCCTGTTTCCATCAATCCTTTCCCAAACACCGGTGTGGGTACCACATGGAGCCTCCCTCCGTCCGATTCAATTCTTTGTGACAACTGTATAGAGTCGGTAGTAAGAAAGCACACGTTCTATCCTGCTAAAACTAAACCCGGATTAATTCATTTGATTTACCGTGCAGTGGCTCAAAACGGATGCAGCAATACCGATACTTTGATTTATTGGATTAAACCGGTACCGGAAGTAAATGCAGGATACATGCCGCCTATGTGCGAAAATCTGTCTCCTGTAGAATTAAACGCGCTGGACGGAATTACTCCTCCATCAGGAACCTGGAGCGGACCTGGAGTTAATCAAACAAATCATACCTTTTCGCCCAACGAAAACAATGTAGTAAAGTATCCGGCCTTCAATATCCTGCGCTATTCATTCACTAATTCGGTCGGTTGCTCGGCTTCCGATACACTTAAAGCAATTGTGTATGCATTGCCTCAGGTAAAAATAAACAGTTTGCCGGATAAAATTTGTGAAACCAACCCGCCTGTTTCCATTAATGCAACTCCAAAAGGCTCTTCCGGATTTTATTTTTTGAATCAAAACAAATTAACCTCCGGTATTTTTTCTCCGTCAAGAAACAATCCGCTGGTGAAGGAAGGTAAAAATGAAATTGTATACACCTATAAAGATGCAGCAACCGGATGCAGTAATGCCGACACAGTTGATTTAACCATACAATTCGTTCCCGAGATTACCGCAACACACGCCAATGCGCTTTGTGAAGGAACTCCGCTTGCAATGAGTGCCTCTGCGAAACGGGCGACCAAATTGATGTGGACCACAAATGGTGACGGCCTCTTCGGCACACAAAATTTTTCGGTTGACTCGAATGTAATTTACCATGCAGGGATAAATGAAATATCAAATCTGCAGGTGAGTATTGTGGTAATAACCACCGACAGCGGGGTATGCCCTGCTGCACGCAAAAACATTCAGCTATCAATTAACCCGAAACCAACAGGAGATTTTACCTCCGAGCGAAAAGGATGCGAACCGTTTCAGGTATTATTTAAAGGAAACTTCAGCGAAGCTTCTTCCTTTGTGTGGAATTTTGGAGATTCGGGCATCTCGAAACCCGATGACCCTGCATACCATATTGGATATGGTAAAAACAACCTGCACAACTACCTTAAAGACGGGGTTTATTCGGTAAAAGTACTTTTACGGTCTGACGAAGGGTGCGAAAATCTTATTTCCAAGCCACAGTGGGTTGAAGTATTTAATACTCCTGCAGCCGATTTCAGCAGTGATAAAGAATGGACCACGGTAGCTTTGCCCAGATTCAGCTTTACTGATAAAAGTACCGGATTTACCATAGCCGATAAACTCAAATACTATTGGAACTTTGGCGACCCGCTCACTTCGGGCGATACTTCGGGGGCACAAAACCCCACCTACACTTACTCGCCCGATACCGGAACTTTCCGTGTGGTGCTTACCGTTAAAACCGTTCATGGTTGTGAATCGGAAAGTGAAAAAATGGTAAATATCCGCCCCGATATTACCGTATCCGCTCCTACTGCGTTCAGACCTGGAAGTAACGAAAAGGGCAAACCTCTTTGTGCCGAATGTCAGAATGATAAATTTTATATTGTGGTTGACGGGCAACGCACATTTCAATTAACCATTTTTAACCGCTGGGGAGAAAAGGTATTTAGCACAAACAATCCCAATGAAGGATGGGATGGAAAATATAATAACCGCGAATGCCAGCAGGATGTGTACGCATGGGAACTATCCCTAACCAGTTTTAATGGTTCGCCTTATAAGTATTCGGGAACGGTAACCTTAGTGAGGTGATACCTTATAATTAGTGAGCAGGAGGAATGGCAGGCTTTATCACATTGCCCGTGATCACAATTATTTTTACATTTGCATTTTTTGCGTTTGATCTTACGCCAATTTTTTTCATGAACACCCCCGGTCGAAATTGCGAATCATAGGCAACTTTTATGCTTCCTGTTCCACCCGCAGGTATGGCTTCTTTTGGCCAAACAGCATTGGTACACCCGCAGGTTGTAATTACTTCAGTTAGCATCAGAGGCTGGCTCCCTTCATTTTTAAACTTAAACTCGGCTTCGGCTTTTTCTCCCTCCCAAATTTCTCCGAAATCAATAGTGTCGGTTTCAAAAACAATAACCGCACCCCGCATTTTTTTATGCTTAAGAGGCTTAGCCGTTTGGGCAAAAACTGCTGAAACATTAAAGACAAAAAACAAAATAAAGATTGCTCTCATCCGAAAAATCAATGTTGAGGTATTTCTATTTTTTGCTCGGGTTGCGGTGGCATTTCAACCGTTCCTTTAATAATAAGTATGATAGGTGGTCCCGGAACATTGGTGTAAACAAATACCGCTTTTGTAAAATCACCTATTCGTCCTTTGGTATCGTATTCAACCCGTATTTTCCCGGTTGCTCCGGGCTTTATCGGTTCGGTGGGCCACTGGGGGGTTGTACACCCGCACGACTTATCTACCTTTACAATAATGAGCGGTGCATTACCTGTATTTTTAAAAGTAAAAAAGTGAACAGCCGGTTCGCTTTCTTTAAGGCTTCCATAATCAAATGTGTCAGACTCAAATTTAATCTGAGGTTTCAGATTAACGGGCTTGGCCGGTTTTTGAGCAAAAACACAAAAACCAATTGCCATGGCGAAAACAAAACTTATTGCTTTTTTCATAACCTAATATTGTTGGTAGCGGTGCATTGTGCAAATAAAAAAGGCCTTCTGTTTAGAGAAGGCCTTTAAAAATTTTGTTAATACACCTATTGATTAATGTTGCGGAACTACAACCGGTGAGGCTGGCTGTTGGTTTGCCGGCTCCACATTTCCGGTAATGGTTAACATAACCATTGAAGTTTTGGCATTTGAGTTAACCGTAACTGTTTTGGTAAATGCTCCCGGACGTCCCTGAGTGTTATAAACAACTTTAATTACAGCTGTTGCACCCGGCTTAATTGGTTCTTTAGGCCATTCAGGAGTGGTGCATCCGCATGAAGCGGAAACATTAGTTAAAATCAAAGGCTCTTTTCCGGTATTTTTAAATTTGAAAAGATGGGTGGCAAGCTCCCCTTCTTTTACATTACCAAAGTCGTATTTTTCTTCTTCAAACTTAATGTCAGCCTGATTTTTATTTTCAACCTGTGGCTGTGTTTGCGCATTTGCAGCAAAGGTGGCTGCTAAAGCAAAAAATGTGTAAAGGATTAATTTTTTCATCTTTATTCGTATTCTTTTTGGGTGGTAAATTTACAATAACTATTCCAAATATTGAACAGTGTCAAATTAAAGCGGGATTGAGGGAAAAAACAAGCAGCCGTAAATTTCATTTTTTCGCATCGCCTTTGCACCTTATTTTTGAATTTTAAAATCAGCAACCGAATGAACGCAACCGAATCACAATCTTTAACACTGGAGCAATTCAAACACGTGGTAATGAACGACTACAAGGTTTGTTTTGAAAGCAGACAAGCCAGTTTATTAGGCCGAAAAGAGGTTTTAACCGGTAAGGCTAAATTTGGGATTTTTGGCGATGGCAAGGAATTGCCGCAGGTGGCAATGGCAAAAGCCTTTCAGGAGGGCGACTTCAGGTCGGGTTATTACCGCGATCAAACATTTATGATGGCCAGCGGATTACACACTGTTCAGGAGTTTTTTGCTCAGCTATACGCCAATACCAGCGTAGAGGCAGAACCAGCCTCGGCCGGAAGAATGATGAACGGACACTTTGCTACCCGAACCCTTAACGAAGATGGCACGTGGAAAGAGTTGAAAAAATTAAAAAACTCCTCGGCCGATATTTCACCTACAGCCGGGCAAATGCTGCGGTTAGTTGGATTGGCACATGCTTCCAAATATTATCGCGATAACAAGGAGCTGATTGGAGAAAATCAGTTTTCGGAAAACGGTAATGAAATTGCCTGGGGAACCATTGGCAACGCCTCTACTTCGGAAGGACATTTTTTTGAAGCCATTAATGCCGCAGGTGTGCTCAAAGTTCCTATGATTATTTCGGTGTGGGACGATGAATACGGAATTTCGGTTCATGCTAAATACCAAACCACCAAACAAAACATTTCGGAGATTTTAAAAGGATTTGAATTAAATGATAAAGGAGAAGGTTTTAATATCTACCGCGTAAACGGATGGGACTATCCCGAGTTAGTTCGCGTGTATGAAACCGCAGCCAAAGAGGCGCGTGAAAAACATATCCCGGCCATTGTGCATGTAAAAGAACTAACCCAGCCTCAGGGTCATTCAACTTCCGGTTCGCACGAACGCTACAAAAGTAAGGAACGGTTGCAATGGGAACTTGAGAACGATTGCGTACTTAAATTCAGGCAATGGATTTTAAGCAGCGGCCTGAGCACCGAGCAGGAACTGACCCGTTTGGAAGAGGATGCCAAAATTTTTGTGAACGTAGCCAAAAAATCGGCATGGGAAAATTATCTGGCTCCCATAAAAAAAGATATTGCCGAAGCCTGTGTGATGATGGAGCAGCTGGCATCGGTAAATGCAAACGGAGAAAATATTCGCAAACTTGCTGCCGACCTCAGAAAAATTACCGAGCCGGTGCGCAAAGATATGATGGTGGCTATGAATAAAGCTCTGCGCATTTCGTATGGCGAAAACCATGCTTACCGAAATGAACTGATAGAGTTTCGTCAGCAGCAAATTGAAACCAATAAAGAGCGCTACAGCTCTTATTTATACAGCAGTTCTGCAGCATCGGCCATTAAAGTAACCGAAGTAAATCCGGAGTACTCGAAAGAAAGTAAAACTGTTGACGGACGTGAAATAATGCAGGCGTTCTTTGATAAAGTTTTAGAAAAAGACCCCCGTGTATTTGCCTTTGGCGAAGATGTAGGAAAAATTGGTGACGTGAATCAGGGCTTTGCCGGTTTACAGGAAAAATTCGGAGAAACGCGTGTGTTCGATACCGGAATCAGAGAGCTTACCATTATCGGACAGGGATTGGGTGCTGCCATGCGCGGCCTTCGCCCCATTGCCGAAATTCAATACTTAGATTATTTACTTTATGCATTGCAACCATTAAGCGATGACTTAGCCACACTGCAGTACCGGACAAAGGGCGGACAAAAAGCACCGCTTATTGTGCGCACCAGAGGCCACCGCTTAGAGGGAATATGGCACTCGGGTTCTCCCATGGGAATGATTTTAAATTCTCTTCGCGGCATGTACATACTCACCCCGCGCAACATGACACAGGCGGCAGGTTTTTACAATACCATGCTTAAAAGCGATGAGCCGGCTTTAATTATTGAATGCCTCAACGGATATCGTCTCAAAGAAAAAATGCCTGATAACCTGGGAGAGTACACCGTTATACCCGGCAAACCGGAAGTGCTGCGAAACGGAACCGATGTTACCATTATTACCTACGGCTCCAGTTGCCGCATTGCCGAAGAGGCCGCTCTGCATCTGGCAGAAATGAATGTGCATTGCGAACTGATAGATGTACAAAGTTTACTTCCGTTTGATACCGGCCACTCTATTGTTGAATCACTAAAGAAAACCAACAAGGTGATATTTCTTGATGAAGACGTACAGGGTGGTGCCAGCGCATTTATGATGCAGCAGGTACTCGAAATTCAAAACGGATACAAGTGGCTTGATTGCGCCCCTCGCACACTCACGGCAAAAGACCATCGTCCGGCTTATGCAACTGACGGAGATTATTTCTCTAAATCAAATGCCGAGCAATTAGTAGAACTGGTGATGGAAATGATGCACGAACAAAACCCGTTGCAGTTTCCGCGATTTATTTAAAAAGAAAAGGGAGCAAATGCTCCCTCTCTACTTTACACTATGTATAATGCATCAGAAAGGAAGTTTGACTCCGATAGTAGGTATGCCATGTTGTTTGCTGTAATGAATAAATCCAAATGAGTACTGAAATCCTTTATACTCTAACAAAAAACCAAAATGACCCGGATTCCCTGTAAACACTCCATCCGATTTAGGGGATTTTGCGATAAACCCTCCCTCCAGTCCGTAGGAGAACGAGTTTTTTGATCTTGGATTGGAATTAACCAGAAAGAATAAATCATAGCCTGTATTTGAATATACTTTATTAAACTTCCCCCCGCTGAAATCGGTGAAAAAATATCCGCTCATTTTTATTCCCGTTTTAAAAACATCCTGATTATACTTATTTCGGTAGTTATAATGCAGCGATGCTCCCACAATGGGTGTCGGCACATTGCCAACCAAAGTTATGCCTGCCACGGGAGTCATTTCAATAGTTTCATAGCGGGTTCGATATTTTTTTACTTCCGTAAAGCCATCTAATCGCTGTACCATATCGTAACGGTAGTTTCTTTTAACCTCCTTTTTATTGGCCAGCGCAAAATTGATTGCTGCCAACAAATTCAGGTCAGCAATTTCCTTCAGATCCGTAGTATCGTTCACATAAAACTGCATCAGTATTCCGGAGTGCAAATCAAAAAGATTCAGCTCATGTTTTGGCAGGTTTTCGGTTATGGAATATACCTCTTTGCCCAGTTCAAATGCTTCGTCTGCATATTCTTCCTGTTTCATTTTTAGCCTGCGGTTTCCATTGGGATGAATCAGGTAAAATACTTTAACCGGAAGTTGTTTGTTTTCTGATTTGCTCAAAGCTGCATTAAAGTCGTTAATAAAAACGTTTTTTAACGAATCGGCCCGTGTATAGGAAATAATTTTCAGCATTGATTCGCCTATAACACGCACTTGTGTCTGACCTGTTAGTTTCACAACCAGTGTGTCGTTGAGAGTTAAGTGGTCGTCATTTTGAGCCGCAGAGGTAAACGGAAGGGCAATACCTACCCAGCACATAAAAAGTATATGTTTCATATAATTAAAAATTTAGTTGTTTAAAAATTCGTGTGCAGTTTCAGCGGAGAATCGAAACTGTTTTTGTTTTTTGCGCTTTTTGCCAGAGAGCCAATGGTAAATCGGAATTTGGGTTTTGCTGAATTTGTTACAGCTACCCATTCCTGTGGTTTTATGCTGTCGGTAAAATCAACAACCTGTAAAGCCGGTTTTGTTTTTTGCACTTTTGCCACCAGTGGTTTTTCCTGTATATCCGCCACCGGAATAACCGAATCAGTGGATACCGCGACTATTAGAATTTTATCATCGGCCACCGGTGTTACCACTGGTTTTTTATTCACTCCTTTATGTTTTGACCGTTTTTTTTCTTTCTTTTCAATAACCATTTCGGTGAGTTGCTTTTCTGTTTTTGCCACTACAGGTTTGTTTTTGATTTGCTTCACCTGCTGCACCGCGTTTAGGGGTTGTTCGGATTTTATATTCAGCCAAAAAACTCCGGCAACCATAAGTATGACAGCTGCACTGCTCCAATACCATAAAGGTCTTTTATTTTTCCTGCCTTCAAGAGAAGCTTCAATCAGCTCCCACTTACCGGCCAGCGAGGTTTGGTACCCTTCAGGCAGGCTGTCAAGTGAATTTATTTTTTCCTGTATAATTTTATTCTCCAAGTTTTCCATAACTCCTCCATCCGTGTTGTTCAACCATTTTTTTCAGTCGTGCTCTTGCTTTTTGATATTGTGTTTTGCTGGTGCTTTCTGTTATACCCAGCATTTCGGCAATCTCTTTGTGTGCGTACCCTTCCACTACAAAAAGGTTCAGAACGGTTCGGTAACCTGTGGGCAGTTGGGTAATAAGCTCAACCAATTCTTCGGCATGCATTTGCTGCAATACATCGCTCTGATCCGGAATCTCTGCAATGGTTTCCTCCGCCATCAGGTAAAAACTGTTTTTCTTACGCAACTCCATTAACGCCTCATTCACCACCATTTTTCTCACCCACATAAATAAACTGTGCTCTCCTGTAAATTCAAATTCCGACAAGCGCTGAAACATTCGCATCAGTGCACGCATGGTGCAATCCTCGGCTTCGGTATGTTGCGGAATATAGCGCTGGCTTACTCTGAACATGGAAGCATACATCGTTTCAAAAAGTTCCCGCTGGGCCGTGCGGTCGCCTTTCTTACATAATTTCACAAATGATGCTGTAAAATGTTTCATGTGCTTCAACTGCTAAAATGCAGCCCGGGCATTAAAAGTTGCCTAAGGTAGAAAGAAAATCGAAAAATAATTCTAATTCGCTGAAAAACAGGGTTAGGTTTTAACCCAAAGATGATCATGCGCTTCGGGTAAAAAATGGTGGAAGCAGAATTTTTCCAATTCAGCCAACTCCTGTTGAGCCTCGTAATCGAAACTGCTTTTTTGTGCGAGCGCCTTTTGGAGCGGTATAAACCGAAGAGATTTTCCCGCAGGATTATAATGCATATAAAGCGGTAGTACTTTTACCCCGCTAATCATTTTATGAGGTTTGCCATGTTTTGTTCCCTTACTAAAAGTTACTTCGAGCATCACGGGCATGTGGCACCAGGTAAAAATATCATAGGCCACAAAATCGGCTAACGAGTAGATGGCAAAACCTTTTTTGTTTTCACCGGTGTGCGGGTCGTTAAACGTTACCACCTCCATAGGTTGTGCATTGTGCGGATGACCTCCAAGAATAATATCGGCTCCGCATTCATTAAATACCCGGTGAAACAACTCAACGGTGTGGGCCGATGGATAGGCCTGATACGCATTGCCTGCATGCAGGGAGAGTACAATAAAATCAGCGCCTCGTTTTCGTGCCGCAGCACATTGCTTTTTTATAAACCACAGGTCGCACCCGGGTACATTAAGCGGAAAATGATTCACCAGCCAGGGTTTTCCAGCGGGAGTGGCGAGTTTATTTAGTGAATAGGTTGCGGCTATAAATGCGGTTTTAATTCCGTTACGTTCCATTACAGGAAAATCATCAACGGCATGTTCATTCATAGCTGCACCGCACCAGGCAATTTTATTTTCTTTTAAAAATTCCAGCGTTTGAAAAAGTCCTTTTTTGCCCATATCCATTGAGTGGTTATTGGCCACACTCAACACATCGTATCCTTTGAACTTTCCGTTTCCGTTAAAAATGCTGAACATTTCGGATGAGCAGTTAAAATACATATCGTTCAGCATCACCTCGGGCACCAATTGCGCTTTTTTCGATTGTTTAAATGGTGTTTCCAGATTGGCAAAAACCAAATCGGCATTAAAAAACCAATCTCCTGTTTCATCCCACAAATGCGCAGCCGATTGTTTATTCACAAGCCGGTAAGGCATCAGGTCGCCTCCTGCGTGCATGGTACACGAAGTATTCTCAATAAAACCGGAGTCGGTGAAATCTATTTTTTGCGAACGGAAATAGGTTTCGAGTCCTGAATTTTCCGTAGCTTCGGTATGTGGCTTTAAATAGTATTTATACCCCAGATAAATAGCACCGGCCTCGCCCATAGTGAATGGATTTTCTTCAAAATTTACCAATGGAAAACGCCAGCCTTTTTTTCTAAACAAATGCACCAGCCCAAATACTCCTTTGAGCAGCAGCACCAGCCATTTTCCTTTACGGGTGAGGGTTCTTACCGGAAAAATGCCCATGACGAACAAATGCTAAAATCACCAGATGAAACAACAGTGCAAAACATACCCCAAAATACACCTCGTTTACTTCTTCCCAAAGTCCACTTTTACCCGCCCTGTATAATTTTATGGAATAAGTAAACGACACACTCAACAGCATTTGCCAAAACACCAATGAAGGCGCAATCTTAAAACGGGTATATGAAAACAAAACCGGTATCAGCAGTCCGGCACATACATAAGGAGTAAAATCAAAAAAAATGGCAACTACCGAACTGTCTTTGTACAACACACAAAGCAGCGCATTGGCCACACCCACCGCCATTAGGGTAAAGCGCGTGAGTTGTTCTATACTCAACGACAGATATTTTTTATTGGCATGCAATAAATCTTTTGAAATACTGATAGCCGAGGTAAACAAAAAACTGTTGCCCGTTGAAACAATGGTGGCCAACAATCCGGTAAAAAAAAGGCCCATGGGTACAGGAGACAAAAACTGCTGCCCAGCTATAAGGTAAAGTTGATATGACGGAAACAGCGAACCCGAATGCTGTAACAAACTTAAAGCATAAAGGGCTGCAGTGGCTGCGAGGAAATCAAATAATGTCCAGCAAAGTACGCTTATCACTAATCCCTTTTGCGCGGTGGCTGGTTTGTTAACGGAATAAATACGCTGATGGTAATTGGGGTCGACCAATACGACTGCGGCAAATAAAAACCAGGAGCCAATATACCAATACGACTGTGGTAAATGAAAGCGAAGTAAATCTGGATTAATGGTTTGAAGCGGAGAAAGCCCGTAGACAACAAACAGGCTGATGACAATGGTTGCAAATCCTGCAAACATAAAAATGAACTGAAGTAAATCTGTTTTCACTACGGTTTTAAATCCGCCCTTTAAAATATACCCACCCGAAAAAAGAGTGGCGAGCCCAATACACCACACCATATTCCAGCCCCAGATAAAATGTAATACCTGAGCTGTCATGAGCAGATACATGGCAGGAGCCGTAAGAAGTAAAATAAGCATTGTTCCAATGGTTGCCACCCTGTTTCCGTAATGGTGTCTGAGTAAATCCGAAAGGGTTGTAAATTTTCCTTCCCTTGCTTTTTTGGCATAAAACAAGGCAAACACCAGTGAAAACAACGAATACGGAAGACTTAAAAACAGCCATGCCGAAACACCGTGTTGTGCATACAGTTCACCTATTCCCAGCACCCAGCCATACATGGTTGATACAAGAGTAGCCACAAACGGAAAGAGCGTAACCCTGCGACCGGCAAGAATGAAGTCGGACGATGAATCGGGAGTTTTCTTTCGTACAAAGGCTATTAAAACCAGTACTAAAAAATAACCCGCAATAATTAACTGGGCTGATGCAGGCACGGGTACAAATAAAAGCATCGATTGTGTTATTTATTAGTAAAAGTTTAGCCCAACGCAAAATTGATCCCAAGAGCAGGGCAAATTGTTCGTTTGATTTATAGCGCCTTACGAATTAAGGAGGGAAAATAATGTCTCGGCATACAACCCCAGCACTCGTCCTGTGGTCTTTATCAGTAATTAACCTCACTTCATATTGAGTACCCGCGGTCAAACTTTAAGTGATGAGGAGTTGATTGTTCTTTGCCGGAACAATCAGGTTTCTGCACAAAACGAACTTTACAAACGTTTTGCCAGAAGGGTAATGGGTATTGCCATGCGCTACAGCCGCAACCGCGAGGATGCTCAGGACATTGTTCAGGATAGTTTTGTGAAAATTTTTCTTGGCCTTAAAAATTTTAAGGGCGATGGGTCTTTTGAAGGATGGATAAAACGCATTGCAGTAAACACAGCCATCAACCATATTCAGAAACAGCTGAAGTTTACCAACGAAACAGATATTGATGCTGCTTCTGAACTGATATACGATAACCAGATTATTAAAAACATATCGGCCAACGAACTCATTGGTTTGGTACAAGCCATGCCCGATGGATTTCGTACCGTATTTAACCTGTTCGTCATTGAGGGTTACCCTCATCAGGAAATAGGCGAAATGCTGGGTATTTCAGAAGGAACATCCAAATCGCAATTAGCCAGAGCCCGCCAGCATCTGGCCAATAAAATTAAATCGAAAAAGTTAGATTATAATGAATAGTAATATGCAAAATCAGTTTGATGAACTCCTTCATCAGAAGTTGTACGACTTCTGTGATGATCCTGATGAAGGGCTGATTGATAAAATACATCAGAAAAAAGACCGGGTCATCCGCCTGTACCGATTAATCCCAATTATTTTGTCGGTAGTAGCCATTACTCTGGCCGGCATTTGGTTTTTCTCTTCTGAAAACGACCGGAAAAATTTAATGCCTGCTTTTGAAAGCAAACCCGCCCTTGTGCCCGAATCTTCCGTTTCTTCGGCCACACCTGCTTCCCGTTATGGTGCCCGCTTCACAGCCAGCGGCAATGCTACTGCTTCTGTTTCCTCATCACAAACGGCAGCCGTTACCCATAACAACAATCGTGTTATTCTAATGGAAGAGGCAATGCCTGCCGCCACACAAAACAGCCCGATACCCGCTCTTGTTTCTTCTTCAGAAACTACCGGCTGCGAAGCCAGTTTTGATTTTTACACTTCCTACACCGGAGAGTTGTTCTTTATCAACTCAAGCAGCATGAATAATAATACATCGGTTCACTGGGATTTTGGTGATGGTACCGGAAGCGATGAACTCAATCCTTCGCATCAATACCAGAAACCGGCCGAATACGTTGTGCAGCTTGCTTTGTATGTAAACGGCAAACCTGCCTGTAATTTGAGCAAGGTAATTCAATACACTTCTTCGACCGTTAGCACCGGCAAAAGCATTAAAGGAACTGTGTTCGAAGAATTATTTATTTCAAAAGATGCAGTTGTTTCGTTGTACAAACAAACAGCTTCGGGCGATAAATACGAATTGTATTCGCTGCACAAAACTGATGCTTCAGGCAATTACATGTTCACACAGCTACCCGATGGAAAATATGTAGTACTTGCCGAGAAAAACGGCAACTCGCGTTTTGTGCCTACCTGGTACGGAAACGTAACGCTGAGCGAAGATGCCGACCGCATAGTGCTTGACGAACGTGACCGGAACAGTAACCGGTTGTTCGATATTCATCTTCAGCAAATGCTCCTATCCGACCCGCTGGATATGACCGCTTCTTCAACCCGCGTTGATACCGGTGGAGCTTACGTAACACTGGTTGACAGGTATAATAATGTGGTGGGTACTTTTAAAACCGATATTTACGGTAACCTGATGAGCGGACAAACCGAAATTCCTCCGGGATATTATAAAGTGATTAATCCGGCAACCTCTAAAGAGTCAACCGTTGAAATTGGTTCCGGAAATGCAGGTACTATTGATCATTACAGTGATTTGATAACCGACAAAACACGCGAGGAATCAAAACCACTGATGCCTGCTGACCCGTTGGTGATAATGCCAAACCCTGCGGTGAGTGATATCCGGTTTGAGATAAAACTCGATACCTATCAGCAGGTGCTGGTGCGCATTGTAAATGCCAACGGAATAGAGGTATACAACGAAACCACAAGCGGTGAACCGGGTGCCAATAAATTTAATATTGTTATCAGCTCATTTAAGCCGGGAGTGTATTACGTAATGGTGAAAAAAGAACAGGGAGTTCCTGTGATTAGTCAGCTGATAAAAGCTAATTAGTCAGGAATTATTTTTTGTAAATCTCCCGCGCCCCGACCGCGAGCCTTTGAAGTTTTTTTTGCCCGCGGATGGTGGTTTTACCTTAGGGTTATAAACCGGTGCTTCGCCCAGTTTGGCAGGGAGCGGCTCTTTTTTTACCTCATACCCTATCAAACTTTCAATCTGGTGAAAACGGAATTGATCTCTGGGACTGATAATGGTGATAGCCGTTCCCTTAGCATCGGCACGGGCGGTGCGGCCCACCCGGTGCACATAATCTTCGGGGTCAGGTGGCGCATCAAAATTAATCACCAGTCCAATACCATCCACATCTATTCCTCTCGATAAAATATCGGTGCCTATTAAAATGCGTAATTCCTTATTCCGAAACTGCCGCATAATTATTTCGCGCTCCTGCTGTTCCAAATCAGAGTGAAATGCCTTGCAGGGTAATTTTGACCTGCGCAGCAACACGTCCAGTTGTTTTACCTTCTCTTTGGTAGAGGCAAAAATAATCACCGAGTCGGCTTCGCTGTGTGCCAGTATATGTTTAAGCAATCCTTCTTTTTGCTCTTCGTAGGCCGAGTAAGCTAATTGGGTAATCCCTTCAGCCGGTTTTGAAATGGCAATGCTTATTTCTTTCGGGTCTCTTAAAATACGCGAGGCCATTTGCCTTATTTTGGGCGGCATGGTTGCCGAGAACAATAATGTTTGTCGTTCGGCAGGCAGGTAGCTCACAATGCGCATAATGTCTTCGTAAAATCCCATGTCCAGCATACGGTCGGCCTCATCGAGAATTAAGTGTTTAATGGCACTTAAATCAATATGCCGGGTGGTGATGAGCGAAATTAAACGGCCCGGTGTAGCCACAGCAATATCGGCCCCTTTCATCATGGCCTTTTTTTGTTGCTCCCAGGCATTGCCATCACCTCCTCCGTAAATAGCAATGGAATTAATACCGGTATGGTAAGCAAGTCCTTCTATTTGCTGATCAATTTGAAGAGCCAGTTCCCGGGTTGGTGCAATGATGAGTGTACTTAATTCGCGGTAGTCGTGGTACAAAATATTATCGAGCACCGGCAACACATAGGCCGCAGTTTTACCCGTACCGGTTTGTGCACAGGCTACCAAATCACAGCCGTCCATTATTAATGGAATAGCCTGTTGTTGAATAGGTGTAGGCGAATCAAAACCCATATCAGCAAGGCCGAGTACTACCGAGGGTTGAAAATGAAAATCAGAAAATGTCAATGATTAAAAAAATAAGACCCGCAAGATAAGGGAAAACCCCTTACCAAGCACAGTAACCGCCTCTGCTCTGTTTTCAAACCGCATTTTGAGGCTCGAATCCGCTACCTTCGCGGCTGTGAACACCACTCTTAAGGTACATTTATCCCTGCTCACGGTTTCGGCACTTTATGCAGCCACGTTTACCATTGCCAAGGAGGTCATGAATGGTTATGTGCAGCCATCGGCCTTTATTCTTATTCGGGTGGCAGCGGCTGCATTGCTGTTTTTTATAGCGCACTCCCTTTTTGTACGCGATAAAAAAGTAGAAGATAAAAAAGATTTTATCCGCCTGTTTGTGTGCAGCATGTTTGGAGTGGGTTTTAACATGCTCCTGTTTTTTAACGGGCTTCACCTCACCTCGCCTATTAACGGGGCGGTACTTATGACCTGTTCGCCCATTTTTGTGGTGGTATTTGCCGCCTTGTTGCTTCGCGAAAAAATTACCGCTGCCAAAGGGTTTGGTATTTTACTGGCCGCAACAGGGGCCGCATTGCTTATTGGTGGTCGCGAACTTAATTTCTCCTCGTCCACCGCAAGGGGCGATTTGATGGTGGCCGTAAATGCAATTATCTATTCCTTTTACTTAGTATACTCAAAACCGCTTCTGCTAAAATACAAACCCGTTACCGTTAGTAAGTGGACCTTTTTATTCGGAACCCTGATTGTTTTGCCGTTCGGATGGCATGAGTTTGGACAAATTCAATGGACCGTAATGCCTGTAAAAGTTTACTGGCAATTGGCCTTTGTGGTGGTGGGAACCACGTTTCTCACCTACCTGCTCAACTCATGGGCGTTGCGCTATGCTACTCCCGCTCTGGTTGGTTCGTATATTTACCTGCAACCTGTTCTGGCTACGCTTATTGCGGTGCTTTCGCAAAAGGATATGCTTACCATAGCAAAGTTTAGTTACACATTATTGATATTTGCCGGAGTGTATCTGGTAAGTAAACCAACAAAACAACATGCTTAGATCAATGACAGGCTTTGGACAAGCCACCGGTGATTTCGAAAAATTTAACGTGAAGGCCGAGATAAAAGCGCTTAACGGAAAATTTCTGGAAATAAACCTGCGTACCCCGAAAATTATTTTGAATAAAGAGGCTGAACTGCGTACCACTTTTGGTAAACTGTTTGAACGTGGCACCGTAACGCTTTCGGTAAACCTGGAGTTTAAAAACCCCGGTGATTTATTACAACCCATAAATAAAGAAGTGGTTAATTTTTACCTCGAAGAAATTCATCTGATTGAAAATAAGCTAAGCATCCCCAGGGGTTCACTCACAGGATCCCTGTTTAATATTCCCAATGCCCTTCAATCAACCGAAAAAGAACTGAGCGAAGGCGAATGGAAAGAAATACTGAGTGTGCTGATGAATGCCTGGGAGGCTTTTGAACTATTCAGAAAACAGGAAGGTGCGCTTACCGAAAAAGAAATCTGTGCTATGGTTAATCGCATCAATACGCTTTGTGACGAGGTGGAAGCACTGGAACCCGAACGCATGAAAGGCGTACGCGATCGCATACAGGGTGATTTGGAAAATATGCTGGCCAAAGACCAGATTGATGCTAACCGCCTGGAGCAGGAGCTTATTTACTACATCGAAAAAATGGATATTGCCGAAGAAAAACTGCGGCTTAAAAATCACTGTGATTATTTTTTGCAAACCATAAACGAAAATTCAACCGGAAAAAAACTTGGTTTCATTGCTCAGGAAATGGGCCGTGAAATAAACACCATGGGCGCTAAAGCCAACTTTTTCCCGATACAGAAAAAAATTGTGGAAATGAAAGACGAGCTGGAAAAAATAAAAGAACAATTGAATAATGTGGTATGAGCACCGGTAAGGTTATTATTTTTTCGGCTCCATCGGGTTCAGGCAAAACTACTATTGTAAAACATTTGCTAGAAACCAATAGCAATCTTGCCTTTTCGGTTTCGGCCACCACGCGTAAGCCGCGCCCCGGTGAGGTTAACGGAAAAGATTATTATTTTCTCACCAATACCGATTTTTTGCAGCGCGTGCAAAACAACGAATTTGCCGAGCACGAAGAGGTGTATCCCGGCACCTATTACGGAACCCTGCGCAGCGAAGTAGAGCGCATTTGGGCCATTGGAAAAGTAGTGGTTTTTGATGTGGATGTAGTAGGCGGATTAAACTTAAAACGCATTTGGGGCAGCAGTGCGCTGGCGGTATTTGTTAAACCTCCTTCTATTGAAGTTTTACAAAACCGCTTAAAGGCCCGCGCCACTGAAACCGAGCAGGATTTGGAAAAACGTGTTCATAAAGCGATATCCGAGTTGAAGTATGAACCAAAGTTTGATGTCGTTCTTATAAACGACCGGTTAGAAGAAACATTTGAAAAAGCACACCAACTTCTTCAGGATTTTTTAACTACAGCCCCTTTGTAATTGTTATGCATATAGGTCTTTTTTTCGGATCATTTAATCCTCCCCACACCGGTCATCTGGTTATTGCCAGCCATATGATTGAATACAGCGATATTGAAAAAATATGGTTCATGGTATCGCCACATAATCCGCTAAAGGTAAAAGGCGATTTACTGGATGCATCGGCCCGCCTGAAATTGGTGCAGCATGCTGTGGCCCACGATCCGCGTTTTGAAGCATCGGATTTTGAATTTAATCTGGAGCGGCCTTCGTACACCATTAATACTATGCAGCAACTAGCGCAAAAATATCCCGAACACCGGTTTACTCTTATAATGGGTGGTGACAACCTGCACTCGCTTCACCTGTGGAAAGATTACGAAACCCTGCTCGACACCTACCGCATTTTTGTATACCGCAGAGAAGGTTTTGACAATGCCGAACTGGCCGACCATCCAAACGTGGTGGTGTTTGATGTACCGCTGCTCAATATCTCATCTACCTTTATTCGCAAGGCCGTAAAAAAAGGAAAATCCATCCGTTACCTGGTGCCGCAGGTGGTTGAAGAACAAATTACATTAAATAAGTATTACCAATAATGTCATTTACCTTACGTCAGGCAAACGCACAGGACGCAGAAGCATTATCGCAACTGGGTGCTACTACTTTTTACGATACCTTTCATACGTTTCACACCCATGACGATATGAAAAAGTATATAGCCCATGCCTATAATATCGAAAAGATAAGTGCGTGCCTTACCAATCCCGGCATCATGTATTACCTGGCCCTGAATAACGGATTGCCGGTGGGCTATATAAAGCTTATTAAGAATGTACAGCCTCCCGAGTTGCCCGAGGGACGTGTGGCCGAACTGGAAAAAATTTATGTGCTGAAAGAATATCTTGGAACAGGCATTGGAAAAAAACTCATGCAACAGGCTATTGTTGCAATGGTGCAGGAAAATTTCGACTGGTTGTTTTTGGGTGTGTGGCAGCAAAACCAGCGGGCACTTGATTTTTATAAAGGTTTTGGATGGGAAATTTGCGGTGTCAGGCAATTTAAACTTGGCGATACCATTTGCGATGATTACGTACTTAAACTAAAATTGGGATAATTGGTCTGCCTTACTGCTTCCCACAATTAGATTTTTTGCTCTCCCTTTTACGTATCCCTTTGCATGCAGAATTGTGTTACAGAGAAAGCAATAATTTCTTTTACCTTTTCAAAATTTTAAAATAAACGGGTATTGAGTTTAACTCTGTCTGCACCACATAAAATCCGGGTGGTAATGTATTGAGTGAAATGTTTTGGAGAGCCCGATTTTGTAAAAAAGCTTCCAACACTTTTTTCCCGCTCATATCAATCACGGTAAAAACTCCTGTAATAAGCTGCGGGTCGTTTATTTCAACTGAAACATTATCGGCAACAATGGTAGGATATAATTGAATTCGTTTTTTAAGTTCAGCCTGAGTTGGGTTGATTCCGTTGTACGTTTTCAGCAGCGAGTCGGCACGGCAGGCATCGGGCACTCCGTAGCCGTAAAAATTATCCGGGTTGTTTAAATGATTTGCACTAACGGTAATAGCGCGCATGATTTCCCAGCTGCTGCGTTGCGGATTGGCTTGTTTAAGGCAGGCAGCCAACCCGGCAATGAGCGGAGACGAAAGCGAAGTGCCGCTGGTAAATGTAATATATCCGGCATCGCTTATGCAGGCCGCATTAGCACCCATTGCCGTTACATCCGGTTTTATTTTTCCGGTAGCGGTTGGCCCTACTGACGACATGCTGTGGTATTGTTTATTGGCATCAACACTACCCACACATAAAATAGAGTCGGCATCGCAGGGGGCGCAAATAGTAGTTGCTTTAGCCGAGCCCTCGTTGCCGGCACTGTTCACCACTATCATTCCCTTGGCAGCTGCCCAGCGTGCGGCATTGGTAACAATGGCTGTTTTGCCATCCATTTGTGCATCGGTATAGTCACCTTCGCCCGGGGCAAATGTGCGGTAACTTAACGAAGAGTTTATGATATCAACTCCCAGCGAGTCGGCCCACTCGGCAGCAGCCAGCCAGTTTAATTCTTCCTGATGCACATCGTTGACATTATTTATTTCTGTAACGGCAAACGCAAAATCGGCACCGGGAGCTGCACCCGTAAATGTGTCGGGCCACAAAGCACCTACCGTTGAAAACACGAGCGAACCGTGGTAATGATTGGTGAATGCATTTTTATCTGGATTCACAAAATTTCGGTTGGCCACAAAACGGTTTTGCACACGGGCCGAGTCATACGCCCTGATGGTATCTATGCCCGAAAAGCCAATATCAAAAAATGCCACAAACACTCCGCGGCCGGTAAATCCGTTTTGATGCAGGCACATCAGATTAAGCATATTATTTTGTGTGGCTGTATTGCCAAAACCCGCGGTAGTAACTTGTGTTGTTGCTTCCGTTCGGGTGTTGACCACTTCACTTTGAAACGGTTGTGCCGATTGAATAAACGGAAACATTTGGAGCAACTGTGCAGCCGATAACGAAGTGGTAACATGTACCATGTTCAACCAGCGCGAGGCAAGGTGTACCACCACCCCATGTTGCTGCATAGCCTCCACATATGTGGTATTCACAGGCAAATCGGTTTCGGAAAAAGCAATGCCCCGCTGTTTGTGCTTGCTTATGGCTAAGGGAGAAAGTGCCGCGGCTATACTTTTTTCAGATACAACTGTACCCTTGTTTTTTAAAAATAAAAGATATTGATTGTTTTGAGCAGTTGCATGCAGGGTTATAAGCAGCAGGGCGGGGATAAAAAATTTTCGTATAAACATATCACTAATCAAGTCCAAAGTTACGCAATAAGAGTTGCATGACGTATGTTTGAAAAAGTAAAACGCAGGTAAAAAATGAAAATCATTTCCTACAATGTAAACGGAATACGCTCGGCCATGAGCAAGGGACTGGTAAACTGGATGCAGCGCGAAAGCGCAGATGTGTATTGCTTTCAGGAAACCAAAGCATCACCCGAACAGGTAGATTTAATGCTGTTTGATTTAATAGGCTACAAAACCTGGTGGTTTTCGGCCGAGAAAAAAGGATATAGCGGAGTAGCCATTATTTCGCGTAAGCAACCCGACCATATAGAATACGGATTTAATAATCCGGAATACGACAGGGAGGGCCGCATCATCCGGGCCGATTTTGGTGACCTTTCGGTTATCAGTGTATATATTCCTTCAGGGTCGAGCGGAGAGGAGCGGCAGGCATACAAAATGAAATGGCTCACTTTTTTTGAAAACTATATAAGCCGGCTAAAAAAGAGCAGACCCAATCTGGTAATAGGCGGTGATTACAATATTTGCCGCGAGGCCATTGATATTCACGATCCGGTTGGAAACAAAAACAGTTCGGGGTTTTTGCCCGAAGAGCGGGCGTGGTTTGCACAGTTTATCGAGCAACAGGGAATGGTTGATTCGTTTCGTGAATTGCATAACGAACCGCATCGTTACTCGTGGTGGACTTTTAGGGCGGCTGCCCGTTCGCGCAACAAAGGCTGGCGCATAGATTACAATTTACTTAGTGCATCGCTGCATTCCAAACTGGAGGATGCCGATATTTACCAATCGGTAGTGCACTCCGACCATTGTCCTGTAATGGTAAAACTGAAGTTATAACGGAGAACTTGAAATATGCATTTGCACTCCGTTGCGGGCTACATAATATTTTTTAAGGGCATACCTTGCCGGTCCGCCAAAAACAAAACCATCTAAGCTGTACTTAGAGTTGCAGCACGGTATCCACACCGAGTTTTTATAGCTGCCGCATTGTAAAAACGCTTCCGAATTATCCATGCTCACAATGGAGCACGAGTCGTACACATTGTACGTGCAATTGCGATCAAAGGCCACCACCTCATCAAGGCCATTGTGGTAAATAAATAATCCGCGGTTACCTGCCGGGTAATAAGCCCACCCGCCAATGGTATTCAGTTGCTGGTATTGCGGAAGGGTTGTGTTTATGTACACATCTACCAGTACATCGGGCACAGGGCTGTTTTGTGCGGTTTTGTCTTTGCAGGTTACAAATAACAAAACGATGAAGATTAAACTAATTTTATTCATATGTAAAAACCCTTTTCCTGTTTCCTTCCCTTGCTCTCAAAATCCATTATTCAAATTTACTACAACAATTCAATTTTAAGTAGGCCATTTTTATCAATATAATCTTCGGTTGCTGAAGTTACTCCACAAAAGAACTTGTGACAGCATGGGCGTTATATTAGAGCCGTCTGCACACATTGCAATCGCTATGAGTAACTTCTAAGTAATTCCTTTTCACCTTACCATATCGATTATATTTATATAGTGCACTTCCAGAAATCGCATTAGGAAATTTTGAATAATGTACATGAACAATACAATCAATTTTGTTTTTTTTATTGTAAAACTCAAAGCCCGTTGAATCGTATTTATTATACAATAAAAAGCTGGAAAAGCAATTTTTAAAATTATAGCTCCAGCTTACGAATGAATTAGGACAGCTTACTTTAATTTTACTAATTTTATACCCTTTGTTATATCGATAATATGAGATATGGATATGTGAATTACTGGTTATTATGTCTATACTGTCCAAGTCGTATCCACTATAACTTATTTTAAAAACAAACCCTCCTAAATATTGACGAACTTGAAAAGTTGATGGTGGTGGAGCTTTTTCTCCATAAACACCGACAACTCTATATGCTTTCAGACTGTCTAATTCCAAAAATGTATCCTTAAACGCAAGAAAAGGAGCACTTTTCCATAGAGTTAAAAGTACCTTTTCACCTTGCCCATTCATTGCTTGTAGTACTTGTTTCTGAAGATCAATTTTAAATATGGAATCAATTGAGCAATATGTTAAAGAAGTACCTTGATCAAACTTAATAACGTGTTCTCCATTATTAAACAGGCATAATTTGTTCTTCTCATTGTGACCAAAAAGATACTCAATTTGCTGAGATTGGCCGACTGCATCATTAAGCAAAAGCAGATAACAAATTATGAGTAATGTTTTTTTGATCTTTCCTCCTTCGCTCGCGTGCCGCGAGTGTATGTTATCACCATAGCCTTTGGCTATCTCGGTTTCTTTGTTCATGCCACTTCAATTTGCCCCTGAAACATATCCTAAACGCTGTTGCTTTCTGTGTTCACTCATTAATCGCATAATTAATTAAAGTTTTCGTGGCTGGCAATATGCCTGTGCAATTGGCTTACACTCGCGGCACGCGAGCGAAGGCGAAGTGTATGTTATCACCATAGCCTTTGGCTATCTCTGTTTCTTTGTTCATTCCACTTCAATTGGCACCTGAAACATATCCTAAACGCTGTTGCTTTCTGTGTTCACTTATTAACCGCTAAATTAATTAAAGTTTTCGTGGCTGGCAATATGCCCGTGCAATTGGCTTACACTCGTGGCACGAAGGCGTAGGAGTTGGTTTTATTCATACGTATAAAACCCTTTACCTGTTTTGCGACCCCAGTGGCCGGCATCTACTTTTTGTTGTTGCAGGCGGCTTGGTCTGAATTTTCCGTCCTGATGAAAGAGGTTGTAAATAGAATTAGTCACCGAAAAATTGGTGTCCACGCCTATCAAATCCATCAGCCTGAACGGACCTAATTTAAACCCCGATGCCTCGGCCAGATCGTCAATGGTTTCAATGGGGGCAATATTTTCTTCGGCAAGTTTTAATCCTTCTACATAATAGTGGCGGGCTACTCTGTTTACAATAAAACCGGGAGCATCTTTAGCCATCACGGCAGTTTTGCCCACTTTAGTTATCAGGTTTTTTGCTGTTTGGGCCACGGCTTCGCTGGTTTGCACACCCGATATAATCTCCACTAATTTCATAATATGGGCCGGATTAAAAAAGTGAATTCCCACCACGCGCTCGGGGTGCGGCACTCCGGCAGCAATTTGTGTTACGGGAATAGACGAAGTGTTGGTGGCTAAAATGGTTTCAGGCGGATTGATGGATGCAATTTCTGAAAACAATTTGCATTTAATATCCAGCCGCTCCACTACTGCTTCAATCACCAGTTCGGCCTTAAGCAGGTTAAAATTGTTGGTAACTGTAATTCGTTTTTGTGTTTCGAGAAATGCCTCCCCGCTCAGTTTCCCCTTTTCCACGGCTACTTTCAGGTTTTTTTCAATTACCGCTTTTGCTTTTTCCAGTGCCTCTATCTGAATATCGTAGAGCACTACATTAAATCCTGCAGCAGCAAAAACCTGGGCTATTCCGGCACCCATGGTTCCTGATCCGAGGACAGCCACATGTTGAATGTTGATCATACGTCAACAAATTTACTTGAAAAAACTGACAGGACGCGTATTTTCGGAGATTCAACTTTATGCGCCTTACAAAAAGCAGCTTTTTATTGTTTTTAGGAATTATCGTGCTGTTGTCATGCAAACAACATAAGGGTGAGTTGCAGCGATCGCGATCCAAAGGAAAAACCAAAGTAAAAAGCGAGCCTAAAGAAAAACAAACCAAAGAAGAGTGGCGTTTGGAATGGTCGGAAGGATTTGAGCGTATCGATGCGGGGCTGTGGACAAAACGCGACTGGTTTAAGGGTGATGGAAGCACCGGATTTAATCCGATAAATGCCGAAACCGATGAGGGCCACCTGATGCTTACCCTGAATGCCGAACCTTATAACAACAAACCCATTTCGGGGGCCGAAATATACAGTACCCGCGAAGTAGCTTTTGGCAAACTGGAAGTAAAAATGCGGGTGCCCAAAGGCAAGGGAATAGCATGCTCTATGGTTACTACCTCCCTGGTGGGGGCCGAAAAAAAACCTCACGATGAGGTAAGCATTCAGTTTAAAGGCTCGGAAACGCGCAGTGTGTTTTTCAATTATTTTAAACGGAAAGAACAGCCGCTCAACGGCAACAGTTACTTTTTGCCTTTTGATGCATCAGACGGATTTCATATTTATTCCATTGAACGAAGTCATCGATACATCAGGTGGTTTATTGACGGCAAACTTTATTACCAAACCTACGAAGGCATTCCGGGCTCGGCCCACCGTATTATGTTCAGTATCTGGAGCTCTTCGGACGAGGCCGCGATTAAAAACATGCCGGCTGTTTTGTTTGTTGACTATGTAAAATATTTTACCCGCAACCATTAATCGAACAATTAACCGGAAGTACTCCCTATTTTTGATAAGTTTGCGCTTTACCTTACGAACACATTGATAAAAAAATTAATTATTTACTCAGGCTTTGTGATATTGTTTGGCTGGTGGATTTACCGGAAACTGTACCATCCCGATGAAACCGGCATTTACAACGTGAAGCAAAGCGATATTGTTGAGTTCGACACAATCAAAGGACCGCAGCAAGATTTGCGTATACCGCTGGAAGTGGTTACTCCATGGACCCGTTTTGCCAAAGGCTCTACCGGCAGGGTAGCCATATTACTTACCGATACCAATTCGAGCTGGCTGGCATTAGTGCACGGATTTAAATCGGCCGGTATTCCGTTTTTAGTTACCCAAAACTATAAGGCAGCACTAAAACACCAGATGGTGGTAGTGTATCCAACCCTTTCGCCTCGGTATTTAAACACTGAGGCTTTGCGCGCTATGGCCGAGTTTCCGCGTAATGGCGGAATTTTAGTTGCCTTTAATGTAACCAGTGAGGGAATAAGCGAAGTGTTTGGATTTAAAAAATCGGCTCCGCAGTATAAACGGTATGAATTGAGGTTTGAACGAACGGTACCCGAAAACTCGCATATGGGAAATGCCAGCAACTGGATAATTCGTTTGGGAAATAAGGAAGCCGGAGCCGACCCCATTGCTTCTACAAGTTATATAGGTGTGCTAAATAAACCGCTCGCTTATTACGAAGACAATACAGCTGCTGTAATTGTGAAGCCATATGCAGTAGGTCGCTCTTATGCCATTGGTCTTGATTTGGGATATTTTTTACATAAGGCTTATAACAATATCAGGGAAGATTTGGGGGTGAGCAGCCTGTCGCAAATTTCGCCCACGGCCGATGTGCTGATGAACCTGCTTAAAAATATTTATCAGCAAAACTGCCGCAATGCTGTAACCATTTCTCCCATTCCCGAAAACAAAAAACTTTCGGTGGTAATTACTCATAATGTCAGTTCAAAAAAACAATTTTTTAATGCCCTGCATTTTGCCCATTTTGAGCATAGTCAGAAAATAAAAGCCACCTATTTTGTGCAGGCTAAATACATTAACGATTATACAGGTGCCGCCTTTATTACTCCTGCAAACGCCAAATACCTGAAAAAAATGGTGGAATGGGGAATGGAAATTGGAAGCCAAGCAGTAACCGCCACTGACAAATTCAATTACCTAAGCACTGGAAACGGAAAAGAAACATACCCCGACTATCTGCCCTACGTATATGACAATAAAAAAGTGTACAACGCCACTATAACAGGTGAACTGCGTATAAGCAAATTTTTACTTGAAAGGGTTGCCGGTATTCCGGTTAACAGTTTTCGCACGGCTGCTTATCAGGTGCCGCAAAGTTTACCTCAATTGCTAAAAGCAGCCAAGTACCTGTACAGTTCTTCAACTACTATAAACCGTACTTACACGCACCGGCCTTTTCCGTTGAATTATGGTTACGATAATTTTTCGGAGACAGGTGTATTTGAATTTCCGGTAACCATCAACGATGAATTTTCGGCCGGACAACTCAAAGAACAATTGGGTAAAACCATTGAGATGGCTTATGAACTTACCAATTTTCAGGGTACCATGCTCATTTCGCTTACCCCCGATACACTGGCAAAACTTGATTTCGAAAAAGACCTGCTCGAGTCGGTGAAAGAATTTTCGTGGGTGGGTTCACTTAACGATTATGCAGCGTTTTGGAAAGCTCGCGACAAAGTTGAAATAGACATGTACGGGGATACCCTGCTTGAAGTAAATGCCCCTCTCTCCATTACCGGACTCACCATTCAGTTGCCTGAGGGATGGCAAATGTACAACTACGAACCTATTGACCTTCCCGTTGACCAATACGATGATAAACTGTGGTTTTACAACTTTAAGGGGAAAGCTAAAATTTACCTTACCCGCAAAGAATTAAATACTCCCTGATTGCATAAGCATCGTTAATAAAAGCGCTGCTATTTCGCTCTTCCCAGTTTACTCAGGCTTTTTACTATAATATTCAGATCCCGCTCTACCGAGTATTCTTTGGCATACATAAAGTTGAGTTTTTCGGTGGTAACCGCATCAATCCGGGTGTTTTTTAATTCATCGAGCGGGGATAGAATTCCCGATTTTATTTTAGGAAGCTTCGGTTCATCTCCGGTGCGGGCATAACCCACCCAGGTGTTTTTTCCGAGCAGCACATGCAGCAGGTTTCGTAAATAATGCACCGGATTATTAAACAGCATAAGCACCGGAAAAAGGCCAATGAAAAGCAGGCTGAGCATAATATCGAGTATGCGCTTGTTTCGCAGCGATTGTTCTTTACTTAAAGACAAACTGATATCGATGGAATAAAAATCACCGGGAGCATCTTTCGAATCGCTGCCTATGATGAACAAACTTTCTTCGGGAACTATTTTAAAGTGCACTTCCTGCTGCCTGATGGAGGTCATCCATTCAATAATGCGGTGGGCAGGCAAATTTTTTGAACAGAAAATAATTTCATCTACGTGAAAGATGCTGATGATTTCATTCAGCTCATTTACATTTCCCAGGTAAAAATTATTGTTGAGTGGTTTTTCTTCAATCCCTGCAAAACCCACAAACTTAGTGCGCGCCCCAGAGCGTTCAAGTAAATTCAATACCCTTTCGGCCTCTTCTCCATCACCCACAATAATGGTTTTGCGGGAGTGGCTCTCGCCAAAATTCAAACTTTTAAACCGGATAAAATGGACGAGTGTACGATAGAATGTGAGCACAAAAGCTGCCCATCCTGTTCCCAGCAAAATAAGGGCCCGGGAGTTGCGCATGTTTTCGGGCAAAAAAGCATACAGAAAAGCAATCACCATGGTGCCCGAAAAAATCCCCCTGAGTATTTTCTGAGGTGTATTTTCTTTGCTGTACACTCCGTGCAGGTAACAACTGAACAACCAAATGAGAACATAAGCGGGCACATAATAAAACATCAGTTCGGGGCCGTATTCGCCCCCCTGCACATAGCGGTGATTTCGTTCCCAGTACTCTTTAATGTAATACATCCCGGCCGTAATCAGTGAGGCATCAAGCAGGGGTACGGCTATGGCTTTTGCAAAACGGGAACACAATGCAAACGCAGCCCTAAGGTAAATAGCAATATGAATGAGAAAGCTGAAGGAGGAAGCCAGCGAACGCGAATAATGTTTACGTGCAAAAATGACCATCGCATTGTAAAACACAAACACATAGTTTACACTGGTTTTTTTTGTGCTCTCACCCTTGTAATGTATAATGGTGGTTTCGGGAAAGTAGTAATTTTTATAACCGGCTTTGGTAATGCGGTACGACAGGTCGATGTCTTCACCATACATAAAAAAGGTTTCGTCAAGCAACCCGGTTTTGTCAAGTGATTTTTTGCGCAGCATCATAAATGCTCCGGCCAGCACATCCACTTCGTTGGTATCGTTTTCGCTCAGGTAACCCAAATGGTAACGCCCGAATTTGTGTGAGCGGGGAAACAGTTTTGACAACCCGAATATTTTATAAAAAGCAACTTCGGGTGTTGGTAATCCCCGTTTTGATTCGGGTAAAAAGTTTCCCTTTCCATCTATCATTTTTACGCCCACAGCTCCGGCATCGGGGGTGCGGTCCATAAAGGCGATTACTTTTTTAAATGTATCTTCTTCCACTACCGTATCGGGGTTGAGCAGCAGCACGTATTGTCCTCCCGACTTGAGGATAGCCTGATTGTTTGCCTTTGAAAACCCCAGATTTTCCCGGTTGGCTATCAGTTTTACTTCGGGAAATTTTTGCTGCACCATTTCCACCGAGCCGTCAACCGAACGGTTATCAACCACCCACACTTCGGCATCAATTCCTGCACATGCCTTGCGTACCGAGTGCAGAGCCTGTTCCAGGAAATGTTTCACATTATAGTTAACAATAATTACGGAAAGTTTCATGGGTGTGTGCAAACAAAAATACAATAAAATACAGTAAGCCTTGTTATCCTTTGTAAGGTATCCGGTTTTGTATAGAGCGGCCCAGTGTTACCTCATCGGCATATTCCAGCTCTCCGCCCACCGAAATACCGCGTGAAATGGTGGTGATATGCACAGGCAAATCGCGCAGTTTTTTTGAAAGGTAAAACGTGGTGGTATCTCCCTCCATGGTGGCACTAAGCGCTACCAGTACCTCCCTTATTCCCTCTTCCTTTATGCGGGTAATTAAATGTTCAATATTCAACAGTTCGGGGCCCACTCCGTCCATAGGCGAAATTAATCCCCCCAGCACAAAATACAGCCCATTGAACTGAGACGTATTTTCAATAGCCATCACATCGCGCAGATCCTCTACCACACAAATAATTTCGTTATTTCTGCGGGGGTTGTTGCAAAGGGAACAAATTTCCCCGTCAGATACATTGTGACAACGGGTGCAAAATTTTATTTCGCTGCGTAGTTGCTCCATGGCATTCGCCATGCGGCTCACAGATGAAACATCCTGTTTGAGCAGGTAAAGCACCATGCGCAGTGCCGATTTTTTGCCCACTCCAGGAAAACGGGATAATTCATTTACAGCCTGTTCAATTAATTGTGAGGGAAAATTCATTGTACAAATATACTGGAGGCCGCCACAAAAAGGCCGATTTTTTACCTGAGCTTCAGAAACGACAAATAATTGGTTTGCTTTCTTTTGCTTATATTGCCTGCGAATTGTAATAATTCCTATGCCTTATTGCTGCAAAGCCATACGCCTTTTTTTCGCTTTTAGCTGGCTGATACTCCTTGCGGGTATCTCGTGCAAAGAGCCCGTTAAAAAGAATGATTTGGAGTTGCTTAATCTGGTAGCTACCAACGAAACCGTTACTACCCTTGAGGCTATATATGACCGGCACGGATTGGCCGCAGCCGAGTATTACCTTGATACGGCTTTTCATGCAAAAGAAAACAAATCCCCGCTAAACTTTTACCGCTATTACTACCACAAGGCGTATGTGCTCAATCATTTTGCCCGCGA
>JAIBAK010000013.1 GCA_019695215.1 Bacteroidia bacterium
CTGGATAGTGCCCTTTACATATTTGAAGAAGTGTTTGGGCCCTACCCGTTTGACAGAATAGGATACAATGTGGTACCTTTTGGTGGTGGCGCTATGGAACACACAGGAAATATTGCCTATCCGCTGTTTGCCATTGATGGAACACTGGCTTACGAAACCATGATGGCGCACGAACTTTCGCATAGCTGGTTTGGCGGATTATACGATTGTGCCACCTCGGCCGATATGTGGCTTAATGAAGGATGGGCTGCCTATTGCGAATCGTTGTTTACCGAATATGTTTACGGAACACCTGCATTTAAAAAATCGGTTAGAGCCAATCATAAATACGTGTTGCAATTTGCTCATTTAAAAGAAGGCGGCTATTTACCCGTTTCTGGAGTACCACATGTGTATACATATGGAACACATTCGTATAAAAAAGGAGCCGATGTAGCCCACACGCTCAGAAACCTGTGTCCGCAATACCCGGCCAATAGTGTGCAGGCACTTAAGGATATGTTTGTAAATAATCCTCTGATGCCGGTGTATGGTTATTGGGAAAGCAATGACCAGTATTTTAACTGCGGTGGAATTAACCAGCGTACAAGCTGGATGAAAAGTTCGGGATTCCCGCATATGAAGATTAAAACATTTGAGGTAACTACCCCCGTTGCAAATCAGTTTCACTTAAATGTGTACATCGACCGCTGGGCCGTGGGAACTACCGATGCGGTGAGTTTTGTAAAAGATACTACGCTCATTTACCTCACCGCCTTTGGCGCTAAATGGGAACGATATGATTTTACATTAACAGCTATGCCTTATACCCAATATCCGGTTGCCGAAGCTTTATTGCCATTTAAACCGGTGTACGTGGCCTTGGATTTTGACGAACGCATAAGCGATGCAATTACCGATAAATATGCGGTGATGCGGCAAAACGATTCGATTGATTTTGAAGAAGCGCTCATGCGCGTAAAAGCGATTACCTGCACCGATTCGGCTTTGGTAAGAGTGGAACACCATTGGTTTCCGGCCGATCAGTTAAATTGTAAAGTACCCGGGTTGTATGTTTCCAATTACAGGTACTGGACAGTTGACGGATTGTGGCCTGCCGATTTTAAGGCAACCGCTTATATAACCTATGACGGAAGACAACCTTCTCAGGTGGGAAGCAGCGGCTATTTAGATCATACGTTTATTCGTAAAACAGAAGACAGTCTGGTATTAGTTTTCCGCGCCACGGGCCAAACCAACTGGCAATTGTACACAGACTTAGTAAAAACTACGGGTACCAAAACGGATAAATACGGAACCATCCGCATCAATAACCTGAAACAAGGAGATTACGCGCTGGCCATGTATGATGTATCTTTGGGTACGGCAAGCAAACTGCTAATGCAAAACCAACTTCAGTTATTTCCCAATCCGGTTACCGAAACGGTACATGTACTTATTCCGCATTCCGCTACAGCAGATAAGCTGAGTATTGTCGATTTGTCAGGGAAAACGATGTACGAAACCATGTTGAAAAGCACCGAAAAACAAGTGAATATTCAGGTAAATCAACTGGCAAAGGGGATGTATCTTATTATTGTTCAGACAGGTGAAGGAAAGCTCTCAGCACGCTTTGTAAAGGAGTAAAACATTTTCGATTTTGTTTTGATTTATCTAAGGGCAAACAATACATTTGCCGCACTTAATTCAAAGAAAATCATCATTCAAATGAAGTACATCAGCGTTATCGGATCGGGCACAATGGGCAATGGAATTGCTCACGTTTTTGCCCAAAACGGTTATCAGGTTACCTTAATCGATATTAATCAGGCGGCACTTGACAGAGCACTTGCAACCATTGGCAAAAACCTCGATCGTCAGGTGAGCAAAGGCTCATTAACCGAAGAACAAAAAACTGCCACTTTGGCCAACATCACTACTAAAACAAAAGTTTCGGAAGGCGTTTCAAATGCCGATTTAGTGGTAGAGGCTGCTACCGAAAACATCGAAATCAAACTCAATATTTTCAGAGACCTTGATGCTTCGGCTCCTGCACATTGTATTTTGGCTTCAAACACTTCTTCTATTTCCATTACCAAAATAGGTTCGGTAACTAAACGCCCCGATAAAGTAATCGGGATGCACTTTATGAATCCGGTGCCTATGATGAAATTAGTGGAAGTAATTAACGGATATAAAACATCTAAAGAAGTTACCGAAAGCGTAATGACACTGTCGAAAGCAATCGGTAAAATTCCGGCCGAGTCAAATGACTACCCCGGTTTTATTGCCAACCGCATTTTAATGCCTATGATAAATGAAGCCATTATTTCGCTTTATGAAGGTGTGGGCGATGTGGAAGAAATTGACACCGTAATGCGCCTGGGAATGGCTCACCCGATGGGGCCGCTGCAGTTAGCCGATTTTATAGGGTTAGATGTGTGCCTTGCCATTATGAATGTGCTGTACGATGGTTTTGGAAATCCCAAATATGCTCCGTGCCCGCTCCTGGTAAATATGGTTACCTCGGGATGCCTTGGTGTAAAAACCGGTGAAGGGTTTTATAAGTATACTCCGGGAAGCAAAGAATTAGTGGTTGCCGATCAATTCAGCAAACTGCCAAAAAACACTCCGGCTACGGTATAATTCCCCAGCCATTTATATCACAAAAGGCCATACATCAACGTGTGGCCTTTTTTATTGGTACACTTCCTCGCACAACCACATTTCTTTCACACAAAAATGTTCCCCAAGCGGGTTTGATAGTAACACCTTTAATAAATCCTGTTCTGTTTTGAAATGTTGAAATGGAATGGAAACAAATGCCCTTCCGCCCTTTCCCTGCTGGCTAAACCTATTAAGCGGGATTTGTTGTTTCAACCACGCACTGTCATTGGTCATCAGTTGCATCACTAAACAGCACGAATCACTTAATACCTTATCGCCTGTAAAATCAAGAACAGCATAAATTTTATTCCCATGCGGAATGCGCATGTATCCAAACGCATTTGTCAATTCCGGATAAATGGTAGAGGTATCCGAAAAACATACGCTGCCTGATCTGATATCTAAATCCTCCCGAATTAATAACTTTTTTCCTTCTAAAAAGGTGTACTCGGGCAATCCTCGTAATGTTCGGCTGTAATTTGGAAAATGTAATTTAGACCAGTAGCTGTCAACCTCCCTTGTAGCAAGTAACGTTTCCCAATAAAGTTTTTTATTCATTCCGTCATGATGAATCAAATGATTGGAATATTGCCACACTTTAAAAACAGAAAAAAGAGACAGCAACACAACGCTGCTATTGGTAAAAATTCGAATACCCCTGTTTCTAAATCCGCTCACAGATGTAAGAAATGCTCCCAGCGAAAATGCGAGCAAAGCATAAAAATCAATAAATGTACGCTGGCTCAATGAGCCCCCATACCACCATACCCACCAGCAACTTAAAAGATAAAAAATTGCCGGAATGGTAAAGAGAAAAATACCTGTGAAAGGAGCAGCATATTTGCGTAAACTGAAAATTCCGGCCAGTGCAAATGCCATCACCGGAGTGTACAACAGCCAGCCTTTACGGTAGCTTAAAAACATTTCAAACAGGGCGGGACGGTTAAAAAAGAAACGCTCCTGCGTGTACGAAAATACCAGCCAGTGTCCGGTAGCCGATTTCCAGTAGAGCAATTGGGGTAAACCGGCCAGCACAAAGAAAAATCCCATAGCAAGAAATACAAAAGCATGCGTGTGTACAAGCAAATACCTTTGACGCAATGTTTGCAAAGAATTTACCCCGTATAAAACAGGAATTACACTAAACACCATCATACTAGGGCGTATTAAAACAGAAAGACCCGTTAAAAAACCAATGACAGCTCCGCGTTTTATACCCGGTTTCTGATAGAAACAAATGGTTTGATAAATAATAATTGATTGGAGGGAAAACAGGTAAACATGTGTAAGTAACGGCTCCCCCCAGGTATAATAAAGCAGGTTGGTGCCAAAAAAAATAATCCCCAGAACAGATGCAGCAATATGATCGCTGAAAAAATGTAAGAGTGCCTTACGCAAATGCCATAACCCGAGAATCAGGTAACAGCCCATTCCCAATATTCCGGTGCACGTTTGATAAAATTGCGAAAAGCCGTCAGCCGTTTTGCCAACTAACAACAAAAGTACATGAGCCAGTAAAAAGAACGGGGCAAGCAGCAGAGCCAAACCCATACTCATTTTCATAACCGGTTTTCCGTCCACAGTGTATTCGGGCAGGTAATGAAAATCATATTTTTTCAGATTATTTTTAGTTAAGAACGAAAAAGCGGGATCTCCTTCAATAAATGTGGCGGGCAAATAGGCCCAGTAATTTACGGCATCTGAAGTGATAAGCTGCCGCTGATAATTATTGTTGACGAACGATAACAGCAACCACGAAAAAAAAATAATCCAAATGGTAATTAAAGATAGTTTCTTTCCGGCCGCGAGCGCATTCATTTCGGTTACCTCATGAAGGCTGAGCAGCGGTGTAAAGTTCTTTTAAAGCAGCTACCACATAATCTACTTCCTCTCTGGTATTTTGTTTCCCGAAAGAAAAGCGCACGTTGGCTCTGCCCTGCTCCACTCCCAGTGCACCCAGCACATGCGACCCCACACTGGAGCCCGATGAACAGGCGCTGCCACCCGAGCAGGAAATACCGGCTATATCCAGTTTAAACAACAACATTTCATTAAAGGAAGCAGGCGGAAAAGATACATTAAGCACGGTATAGAGTGCATTTCCCATGCAGTCACCGTTAAATTTTACTCCGGCAATGGCTTTGCTTAATTCCTGAGCCATGTAGTTTTTTAATCCGAGAATTTTTTGCTGTTCGTTTTCTAAATCACGATAGGCTATTTCCAGCGCTTTGGCTAATCCAACAATGCCATACACATTTTCGGTGCCGCCACGCATATTGCGCTCCTGTGAACCACCAGTAATAAACGGATGAATTTTTACATCAGAACTGATATAGACAAACCCGATTCCTTTGGGCCCGTTGAATTTATGCGCTGCACAGGCAATAAAATGCACTTTTGATTTTTTTAAATCCATTGGATAATGCGCCACCGTTTGCACGGTATCGCTGTGAAACAGGGCATGGTATTTTTCGCACATGGCTCCCACCCTGTCCATATCCAGTAAATTACCCACTTCGTTATTGGCATGCATTAATGATACGAGGGAGCGCTCATTGTTCTGTAATAATTCTTCCAGATGGTTGTAATCAATATGGCCGTTTGGCTGTAATTTTACCAGCGAGAGTTTTATTTTTCTTTTGTGAGCCAACTCCTCAAGGGTATGCAGCACCGCATGGTGTTCAATGGGCGATGTAATGGCGTGTTTAATGCCCAAATCCTCCACCGAACATCGGATAGCCATATTATCGGCCTCGGTTCCGCCTGAAGTAAAAAATATTTCACCCGGAGTAACGTGCATCATAGAGGCTACCTTTTTGCGTGCATCTTCAATAGCTGCTCGCACCTTGCGTCCATCGGCATGGGTTGATGAAGGATTACCGTAGTATTCCTGCATCATAGGCAACATGGCTTCTATTACTTCTTTATCTAAAGGCGAGGTGGCGGCATTATCAAAATATACCCTTTTTTTTTCCATAAGTGCTGATACTTGGGGGCAAAGATAAAAAAAATGAGCTTAATATGTTGGTTTTGCCTCTGTAATATTCGCTCTTGCAACTTATCTTTGCCGCCCCTTGAAAAAGAAACTGAAACAATTACTCCCGTATTCCAAATCGGTACTATCACTCAGCGGCCCGCTCATTATAGGTCAGATAGGTTTTGTGCTAATGGGTGCTACCGATACCATCATGGTGGGCCATGTGAGTGCTGATGCCCTGGCCGCAGCCGGAGTGGCCAATGCTGTATTTTTCCTGGTAATGGTTTTGAGCATTGGGATAGGGTCGGTTATCTCCCCAATGATTGCTCAGGCTAAAAGTGCCGGAAATAAGGAAGAAATCCGCCACATATACACCAACGGATGGATTATTAGTGTGCTCAGCGGAATTGTACTTACGGCCATGGTTGTTTTGCTTGCACTTAATTTTCACTTGTTTGAGCAAAAAGATGAAGTAGGTCCGCAGGCTGCTCAATTTTTGCTCTTGCTTAGCTTAAGTTCGCTTCCGTTTTCAGTTTTTTTCTTTCTGAAACAAATAAGTGACGGAGCATCACAGGCAAAGTATTCAATGATGGTTACCGTTATCGGGTTACTCCTTAATTTAGTTTTGTGCTGGGTACTTATTTTTGGCAAACTGGGTTCACCTGCTATGGGGTTAAACGGTGCTGCCTGGGCCACGGTTATTACCCGATTGGTGATGATGGCCATGATGTGGGCCATCCTGAAATACGAAACAAAATTTAAACAGCTGCTGGATTTTTCTTCTAAAAGTGTATTCGATAAAACCATTTTTTTACGCATCCTGAAGCAGGGAGTGCCTGCCGGGTTACAATATTTCTTTGAAATCGGAGCGTTTTCGGGAGCGGCAATTTATATAGGGAAATTAGGTGTTTACCAATTGGCTGCCCATAATGTTGCCATCAATCTGGCATCAGTTACTTACATGATTATTTCCGGAGTTTCCATTGCGGCTTCTATAAAAGTGGGCGATGCTATGGGGCAAAATAAAATGAATAAGGTTCGTAAAACGGGAATAGCAGCCATACTAACCGGATTAGTGATAATGAGCGGATTTGCTTTATTGTTTTTAGTGCTTGATTATCCGCTGGTGCATTTATATACAGAAGACCCGAATGTGATTCACTACGCTACCGGATTGGTGATGATTGCCGGCTTGTTTCAATTATTTGACGGCACGCAAGCCATTGGTTTGGGTATTTTACGAGGCGCATCGGATGTTAAAATCCCGACATTGGTTACTTTAATTGCCTACTGGGGAATCGGGCTGCCGTTAGGCGTTTATTTCGCATTTTACACAAGCTACAACGTTTACGGAATGTGGTTTGCGCTTTTATTCGCATTGCTGTTTGCCTCCATCATGCACACCTTTCGTTTTATTTCCATCACCCGTAAAAAAAATTAACGAAGCAGTTTTTTTAACTGCTCATGTACGCTGGTTTCATTTCCTTTAAGTGTTAATGTCTTTTTAAGAAACGAATCAGCATTACCGGTTTTAATCAGTAATTCTTTGAGCAAAAAATAGTACCGGCAATAAGTGGAATACCTCAGCAAATAGGCGTTGTTTACCTCGTATTCATAACGGTCGCGCAAAAACAAATCGCTGTGTGACGTAATCGCCAATATAGCTTCACGCCCCTGCTGTTTGGTAAGCAGTCCGGATGTGGTTTGGTTAATGATGCCGTAAATTGTTTCTAATCTTCCGCTATATTTTTTTACCCAACTGCTATCTGCAGTACCCGCAGCTAATTGTTGCAGGTAATAATTTGCCATTACATCGCATAAGGCTTCTTCAAACACATAGGGTAACTTTGAGTTCAATGCCGATTTATGCCGATGCACGGCTTCATGAAGCATAATAAACACCACCGAAGCGGGTTCATACATAAACATGCGGTAACTGAACCGTGCAGCAGCAGTACCGGCTGTACGATATACCAGCACGTCATACATGGTTTTTAAACTATCGGCATATTTAAAAGCAGAAGAACTATCGGTCCAGAAAGATTTGAACGCCTGGCCCGTTACCGACTTTACTTCATTTTTCTCACTGAGGTAAACATAGTAAAACATAGCAGGTAAAACAGAATCGGGTAACAACTCCCCATTGGCATTTACTCTGGTGCAGCTAAAAAAACTTTTCCCGGTTTTAAGTTTTAATTCTTTGCTTATATACGTTGGATAAAACGAAACGGGTCTTTGCAGTCCGGGACCTAAAAACAACCGGCCATTTAAGGAAACAAGCAGGAGCCAAAAAATAATAAGCAACCAGCGCAACATGCCGTAAAGATACCTGTTGCCATTTAATTTTAAGGTACGGATGAAATTTTCTTACCTAAAAAACCCGTTTATCAGCGCGGCAACTTTTTCCATATCCATCTTCTCAAACAAATGCGGGGTATCGGGCAAAACAGCCAGTTGCCCGTTGGGCAGAGCTTTATAGCTTGCCACTGTTTCTTCTAAAGTTACCATCTTATCCCGGTCTCCCACTGCTAAGCACACCGGTTGATTCATATTGGTGAGTGATTCGGGTTTCAGGTGGTCATGTATACCCAGTTCTGTTAAAAAAGAGGAAGTTTGCTGCAATAAGACGGAAGCAGTGGTACAAGGGTGTTGTTCGTTCAATGCAGTAATAAAACCGGGTGCTTTTTGCACCAGCAGGTCATAATTCAGTTTAGCATTTTCAGCAGCAGCTATTTCTTTGCTCCAGCGATATTTGGTAGAAAGTGTCAGCACAGAGCACACCCGTTCGGGATATTGTTGGGCAAAATACATGGCTGCATATCCACCCATACTGTACCCGAATAAATGAACGGGCTCACCGTTGCTTGCCTGTAAAATATCCTTGCAAAATGTATCGAGCGAAAAAGAACGTGGCTCTGATTTTTTTTCACCGTGCCCGCTCAGGTCAATAGCTTTTACCTTTAACTCCGGGTTAAGCAGCGGCAATAGTGGCGTAAACTGTCTGTGGTTGGCCAATGCTCCATGAAGTAAAAGTAATACAGCCATCAGAACAACTTGCGCTGATCGTCTTTACTGCTGGGTTTCTTAAACTGTTTCAACCCGCCTTTGCCCGATGGAGTTACTGCATCGGGGTTGGTTACTTCCAGCTCTACTGCACTTTTTTTTCCTTTAGCTGCCGGCACATCCAGCAACGGAATGGTAGTAGTTGTTGGCGGCACTTCATGCTCGTCATCTTCTTCCGCTTCATCTTCGGTATTAAGCAGGGTTACACCAAGCAAATCGTTTGAGGCAATTTTATTCCCGATAGCCTTCCATCCTTTTACCTCAATAAAATCGTTCAGTTTTATTTTCTGACGTTTGGCATCTGCTTTTTTCTTACCAATCAACACCTCTACTTCAGGTTCTTTAAACGTGGTAACAAAAATGAGCTTGCACCCTTTTTCTTCACCTATGTACGGGAATTTTTTGTTGAGGGTATTGGTTTCAATAAGGAAACGTTTTACATATTGCGTTTTACCATCCGAGTGAATGGCTGCAATTGGCCGGTGTGGCCTGAATTTCTCCAGATGAATAATTTCATTGGGTTCGTAGCGATTGGTCAGATCGTAATTGGTCATTTCGTACGAACCATCTTTGTATAGTACGAGAATGGCGTCTTCTCCGTCAAACGAACCAAGAAATCTTCCGCGTTCATCAGTGTTGAGCCTTCCGGTAATATCGTCATACCAAATTTTCCTACCACCCAGCGTAGAACTGCCCTTCTCTTTAAACTTGACTCCTTTTACAATGTATTTACACAAAATATTACCCTGCGTGTTGCGTCCTTTTATAGCTAAGGCGCCAAAGTCGTAATCAAACACCTGCTTGCGGGCCTTACTGCTGGGATGCAGGGTAACGGTTACTATTTCCGATTCGCTGTTCTGATTAGCCGTGAAGTAAACAATCTTACTGTTTTTATTTCCCTGCGTAATATCATACTCCTTGTCACGGGTTACTCCGCCCACATTAAAACGTTTGGCAAAACAAAAACGGGTTTTACCGTCTTCGTAAATGACGTTGTAAGCAAGGCGGTCATCGGTTTTATCAAACACGGCTGCATGGATAATGTCTTTTCCGATAAATGTTTTTTCAGAAACTTTCGTCACTTTAAACTTGCCGTCTTTGCAAAAGGTAATGATATCGTCTAAATCCGAGCAGTCGAACAAAAATTCGTCTTTTTTAAGGCTTGTCCCGATAAAACCTTCGACACGGTTCACATACAACTTCGCATTGGAAGCCGCCACCACCTTAGCCTGTATGGTATCAAACGTACGGATTTCGGTTTTACGCTCCCTACCCTTTCCGTATTTTTTTGCCAGCGACTCAAAATAATCAATGGTGTACTCGGTAAGGTATTCGATATGGTAATGCACCTCTTCCATTTCCTTCTCCAGTCCTTTTATGTGCTCATCGGCTTTAAAGGCATCGAATTTTGAAATGCGTTTAATTTTTATCTCGGTAAGGGCAACAATATCATCGCGGGTAATTTCTCTCCGTAATAATTTTTTGTAGGGTTTTAATCCTTTATCAATGGTCTCCAGTACGGCTTCCCAGGTTTCGCTTTCTTCGATATTACGGTAAATACGTTTTTCAATAAATATTTTCTCCAGCGAACTCATGTGCCAGTCGTCTTCCAGCTCATTCAGCTTAATAAGCAACTCGCGCTGCAATAATTCTTTGGTGTGTTCGGTGTTGATGCGTAAAATTTCATTCACGCTCATAAAGCGCGGTTTGTCATTTACGATAACACAGGCATTGGGCGATATGGAAACTTCACAGTCGGTAAATGCGTACAGGGCATCAATGGTAATATCAGGCGATACCCCCGGTGCCAGCTGAATCTGAATTTCCACATCGCGGGCCGTGTTATCAACTACCTTTTTAATTTTAATTTTTCCGCTGTCGTTGGCTTTAATAATGGAATCAATGAGCTGCGTGGTGGTGGTAGCAAACGGAATATCGCGTATGGCTAATGTTTTTTTATCTACTTCTTCTATTTTGGCTCTTACCCTCAGTTTACCACCCCGCATTCCTTCGTTGTAGTTGCTCACATCCACCATTCCGCCCGTTGGAAAATCGGGGTAAATTTTTACCTTTTTTCCCTTTAAAATATCAATCGATGCTTTGCAAAGTTCATTAAAGTTGTGAGGCAAAATTTTGGTAGCCAAACCTACGGCAATCCCTTCTACTCCCTGTGCCAGCAACAGCGGAAATTTCATAGGCAGCGCAACCGGCTCGCGTTTGCGCCCGTCATACGAACTTTGCCAGCGGGTAGTTTGCGGATTAAAAGCTACTTCCTGTGCAAATTTGGATAAACGTGCCTCGATATAACGCGGGGCAGCGGCCGAGTCACCGGTGCGTATATCGCCCCAGTTTCCCTGCGTTTCTATCATCAGATCCTTTTGTCCCAGATTCACCATGGCCTCCCCAATGGCAGCATCCCCGTGCGGGTGATACTGCATGGTTTGTCCTATCACATTGGCCACTTTATTAAAACGCCCGTCATCAATTTCGCGCATGGCATGCAAAATTCTGCGCTGCACAGGCTTTAGTCCGTCATCAATAGCCGGAACGGCCCGTTCCAAAATTACATACGAGGCATAATCCAGAAACCAGTCCTGGTACATGCCCGATACCGACTGCACATCCTGTATATGGCTGTCGTGGTCTGTACGTTCCTGCTCGTTATTTGTCAGATTGTCCAACTCGTCACTCATGGTATATTCACTCCTAACCTCACGAAACTACCTATTGCAGGCGGGTATGCCTAAAAACCGTTTTAAAACTTATGTACAGCAGGGTGTGAAGAAATAAACAACAGAGAGTTTAATGTTTGAAGTTCAAAAGTTTAAAGTTTTGTGACCCGTGTCATTGATCATCTAATTAATGAGGGGCAACCATTTTATGAATTTATGTATCTTTGAATAAACGACCTGAATATGAGAAAGGGTTTAATCCTGTTCGCGATTCTACTGTCCTTTATAGTGAAAGCCCAAAACTATCGGCTAATTACTCCCTATAAAAAACAAATTTTCCATAACCCTTATGGAGGGGTTCATGTTATTTACCTTGATTCTTCCTCAGCAGAAGGCCAGGATTCTGCATTTTTCGATTATAGAAAATTGAATAGCCGCTTTGCTTCTGCCTATTGTAATTCGTTGGGCAAAATGGTTTTTACCCCGAATAGAAATTGCATTTGGGGATCCAAAATTATAGAAACACCCGACCGAAAAACTCTTTTCATAACCGAGCTCCATGATACCGTATTCTTTCCTTCTTCGTATGCGCTGTCTGATAAATGGACTTTATACAAAAGAGATTCGCTGCTAATTCAGGCAGAAGTGACCGCTATTGATACAGAAACTGTAATAGGAGGATTTATTGACTCAGTTGTTACACTTTCATTATCATGTAAGGAGTATCCAAACCTTTTAATAAACGGGAAAAAGCTAAAAATAGGAAGTACAACCGGCTTAATTCAGACCATCGATTTTGAGTTTTCTTATGATAATGCCTTCCAGGAATATAGGTTAATAGCACATGAAAAATTAAAATTAGGCCCGACTGTTCCATTATTTGATAACGTATTTGATTTTGAAGCAGGAGATGCCTTTGAACAAACCATTGACAACAATGATTGTGGCACCAAATTATTTGCATACAGATATTTCGAGGTGCTTCATGCAGTGAAATATGGGGATACCCTTACAACTTATGTATTAAAACGAAATGAACTTAGGTTTTCCCCTTTTTTTAGTGTGAAAACCGACACCTTCACGGAAAATTTTAACCGTAGAGACTATTTGTTTAATCTTCCCGGACAATATCCTTTCTATTATAATTATCACTTAAGATACAATTCAGCAGAAAATGAATTATATCAGGAACGTTGCGAGGGATGCTTGTTTTCTTCCATTGACTCCATTCAATTCTTTCGGAGGCCTCTTTTTGAAGATGCTTTTTTTGAATTGTATAGGAGACACACAGGCATGTATCAACGAAGTTCGGCAGGTATGTGTCAGAATAGTTGGATATTCTATAGGTATGACACAAAAGTTTCCTATATAAAAAAGGGGAATTTTAGCTGGGGACAATCGCACTACCTGAGTTTTATATCTGGTATAGAGGGCCGGGAAAGTTCCCGTTTGGTTAAAATCTATCCTAATCCCGTACAGCAAATACTTACCATTGAATGGAACAACCATGAACAGGCTTCTTTGCTGCTTTTTGATTTGATTGGCAGAGAAGTATTTTCCAGTAAACTTCAGGAAGGGAAAAACGAACTTTCTCTTCCATCTATTCCTCCGGGTGTTTATTTTTATTCAGTGCAGTCGCCTTCCGGAATAACTACGCAGGGAAAAATTATTAGACGATGAAAAGAATTATTTTCCTTTTTTTTATAATGGTTTCGATAAAGGCAGTAGCCCAAAATTATGCTCCGTTTAAACCGGGGGTTCTCTATGATTTTTCACCAATATATCAGGGAGTCGTTCAGCAACCTCTTATGGGAGGATATGCCATCAGTCCAACAATTTTTATTGATTCTTCTTTCGTACAGGGAAACGATACCTGTTATGTAAACTATAAACATATTGAAGATAACCCGTTTTCGGGTCCTGATTTTTGCCATAAAATCAGTAGAAATTTCTGGCTTGGAGAAAAAATGATACACCAAGCAACCGGAGATTTCTTGTTTACTGCAAAAAATGGGGATACCACAAGACTTAAAACACAGGTAAATGTAAACGATTCATTTATTTTTCTGTTTGAGCAGCAACACCCCGATACCTTTTACCTTGCTTATGTAATATCAAAACAGCCGGAAACAGTAAGAGGAATTACTGATTCGGTTATTACCTATCGTATTCTTCGTACCAATAATCAAAAGCAGCCGGTTCAATCAGTCTCTAATTTTTTAGAAATAAAACTGAGTAAAAGCTACGGTGTATTGCAATGGGTAATTCCTGAAAACGATAAAGTGATAGTTCAGTCTTACAATAACACTCATCCTCAAAGTTCAATATACCCTTCAATGGCCACAATCAATCAATTTGAAACAGGCGATATCTTTGAATATGAGTTTTACCGATATAATAATCAGACCAGGTATTCTTACCAACGCAGAGAAGTTATTGCAAAACAAATTTACGGAGCCATAGATTCAATTGTTTATACCTTTGAAGAAAGTACCCTTTTTATACCATATAAACCCCAAAAACCTATTTTAACTGATACCGTTACACAGGTAATATATCCAATCACTAACCCCGAACAGTTTTTCAAAAGCCTTGGGCCCTATCAATGGCTAATCCCGATAATATTGTTGGATACACTCGGATTTTCTGTGAGCCTGCATGGTGGTTTTATGTCTTTCAATGATACTTGCTGGCAAACTCCTCATGATGGTATGATTACTTCCCGTTTGTTTAAACCTGGAATAGGGTTAATATCTTCCGTTTATCCGATTAATTTTGGAGATGATGCCGAGATAAAGCAACTATATTATTATAAAAAAGGCAACCAAACCTGGGGTACCTCAATTGATTTTAATCTTAAAAAGAGCTCCCGGGAACTGGAACAGCAAAGCACAGTTTCCATCTACCCTAATCCTGTACAGCAAATCCTTACCATTGAATGGAATGACCATGAACAGGCTTCTTTGCTGCTTTTTGATTTGGTAGGGAAAGAAGTATTTTCCTGTAAACTTCAGGAAGGGAAAAACGAACTGTCTCTTTCAGCTTTTCCTCCGGGTGTGTATTTTTATTCAGTGCAGTCGCCTTCCGGAATAACTACGCAGGGAAAAATTATTAGACGATGAAAAGAATTATTTTCCTTTTTTTTATAATGGTTTCGATAAAGGCAGTAGCCCAAAATTATGCTCCGTTTAAACCGGGGGTGGTGTATGTTTTTCTGTCACCAAGCAATTATTTTTGGGAAGCCCCCCCTGCATATGTAGCCGATCCTACTACTCATACTATCTATATCGATACCCAGTTTGTATCAGGAACCGACACTTTGTTTATGAATTATAACCATATTATCATTGGAAGTATGAGTTGCCTCAAATTTAACAGAGCTTTTTTTATGGGTAGGGAAATGATAAAACGAAACAACGGAGATTTTTTGTTTACCCAAAACAATAACGATACAATATGCCTGAAAACATTCGTTCAACCAAACGATACTTTTGTGTTTTTAAGTGAAAAGCTACATCCTGACAGCAACTATTTTGCAGTTGTAAAAAGCAGGCAATTTGAAACTTTTGATGGGACCAATGATACCGTAATTACCTACTCCATTATCAGGCTAAATCAGCTGCATCAGCTTATCAATTCACAAACTAATTTTAAAGAAATAAAAATCAGTCGCAGTTTTGGACTTATCCAATGGGTATTTCCTGGTGCTTCTGTTACCATAAGTCCAACTCATTGCAGCGACCGTAATTTTGGGAAACCCTACCCATCGGTTAAAAATTTAAATGCTTATGAAAAGGGCGATATTTTCGAATATTCTATCAAAGTATATGGGCCCAACTCACCTTACAAGTATGAGCGAAGAAGAATTATAGATAAACTAAGTTCAGCATTAAACGACACCATTCAATACAGAATTGAAATAAGCACCATTAATCTGTATTATAAACAACAAGGCATTAGCTATGATACCTTGGAAGTGACCATCTTAAATGCCGATGCTGACGATGCGTGGTGTAACCATAATGCATTTTTCAAAAATCCTTATCCGCAAGGGCAGTACGCCTATATTCTGTGTGATAGCGGAGGCTTTGTATTAAATCAAAGAGCAGATTTATTCAAAAGCAATACTGATTCTTGTCTTCACCAACCATTAGACGGGGTAAGCTCTTCATCATTGCACCGACCTGGAATTGGATTAGTAAGTTCAATTACTCCTATTAACCTGGGGGATAATGCTGAACTTAAAAACCTATACTACTTTAAAAAAGGAAACACTTCATGGGGCACGCCTGCTAATTTCAATCTTCTTCTTAACCAGGATAATTTACCTGAAGAAAAACACATTTCCATCTACCCCAACCCCGTACAGGATATTCTCAACATTGAGTTGAACGAACACAAACCTGCACAGTTTACATTATATGATTTGGTGGGAAAAGAAGTGTTTGCCTGCGCACTCAACGAAGGTAAAAATGAACTTGCCTTTTCATCTATTCCTCCGGGTGTTTATTTTTATTCAGTACAGTCGGGTGAAGGAGTAACCACACAAGGGAAAATCATTCGGAAATAAATTCTTCCATCCCTGTTATAGCCTATCTCCCTCCATCAAATTTTCGATACCCCGACCCCAATATGCCTATGTGATTACACTAGGTGGCTATGTGTTAAAAAAATAAAAACATATAGATAAATAGGCTGCATAGGCACAATAGAAGAATATTGATGATTATTTTTTTCGTGCTGTCGGTTGCTACAACCGACTGAACATATTTTTGTGTAGATGTCCCGCCACTAGTGTTAACATGTTTTGGGTGGTGAGGCGATAGAACGTCAAATTGATGTAATCTGCTTAACTTGCGCCCATGCGCATTGCTTTTGATGCCAAACGTGCATTTTTAAATCAATCGGGGCTGGGCAATTATTCCCGTACCCTGCTTAAAAACCTATGCCGGTATCAAAGCGGGCACTCCCTGCACCTGCTTACTCCCGAAGCTAAACTCAATACCAATACCGATTTTCTTTTTCATGAACCTGATATACATATTCACAGTGGTATCTCGGTTATCAATCGGCTGTTTCCTTCGCCTGCATTTTTTAATACACACCACATAGATATTTACCACGGACTAAGCAATGAATTACCGCTGAATGCCGCCAAACTAAAGGTAAAAAAAGTGGTAACCATTCACGATGTCATTTTTTTGCGTTATCCGCAATTGTACCGCCCTGTTGACCGGGCCATTTATACCTGGAAAACCCGCAAAGCCTGCGAAGCGGCCGATACCGTTATCGCCATCAGCCATCAAACCAAAAACGATTTGATGGAATTTTTGAAAGTGCCCGAACAAAAAATAAAAGTAGTGTACCAAAGCTGCGATGAACTTTACACCCGCACCGAAGCCGCACCGGTTACAGCTCTTAACTTACCCCCGCAATACCTTTTGTATGTGGGCACCATTGAACCGCGCAAAAACCTGCTGAGTATAACCAAAGCTTTAAAAATACTGAAGAATAAAGTAACCCTTCCGCTGGTGGTAATTGGAAAACCCACTCCCTACAAAAAACAGGTACAGCAATACTTAAAAAATCATGGTTTAGAAGAACGGGTATTGTTTGCCGAAAATATTCCGCTTGAACAAATGCCGGCTATTTACCGCGGGGCCTCGCTGTTTATTTACCCAAGCACCTTTGAGGGCTTTGGCATTCCTATCATTGAAGCTTTGTACAGCAAGGTTCCTGTTATTACCGGAACCGGAAGCTGCTTTGAAGAAGCCGGAGGTAAAGCTACCAGCTATATTAACCCCGAATTAAATTTTGAACTGGCCGAAAGCATAGAGCAGGTGTTAAACTCTCCCAAACTTTCGCTTCAAATGGTTAATGAAGGATATAATTATGTGCAGCGGTTTAATGCCCGAAATACATCGCAGGAGCTGATGCAGGTGTACACAAACGGCTGAAAGTCCGATACACTGAGACTCTAAAAAACGCAAGTACAACAGGGATTTACATTTTTATCAGTATTATTTTTTTAAAAGTAGGGGCGTTTATCATTACTTTTAATTTCTATTTTATTTAAACTTGTACCATGAAGATGAATAAAGCGGTGGCAGGCTATCATATGCTGATGATACTGTCGGAAGTAGATGGTGAATTTGCCGGTTCTGAAGGAATTGTAATTGTTAAATACCTGAAGGATAATTTTCCGTTTCATATTGAAATGGATAATGAAGTGGAAATACTAAGCACCCTGCCAAGGGATAAATACTTAGATCATTTCAGAAAAGCTGCCGAAGATTTCTTTAGCGACTCTACCGAACACGAGCGCAGTGATTTTCTTAAGTTTGCCATTAGCTTAGTAAAAGCCGATGCACAGATTACCCGTGACGAAAACCAATACATTGATATACTTTGCGACTGCTGGGATATCAATTAAGTGATGAATTTGTTGTGAGTGCTATCCAGTCTCGCTGAGTTTACCGAAGCGTGAATTCTGTGAGTGGATGATTTTTATCATTTCAGGGTTTTCTTACTTAACCATGACAATTGAACCCATGCTATAACGATACGTGTTTTTACATTTGCGTAATTTTATTTACGTATGGCAAGAACACTACTTTTTTCAATCAGCTTTTTAATGCTGTTATCATTTACCCCCGATACCACTGAAAAGCATTTAAAAAATTTACGTCAGTTAACTTTTGGGGGCGATAATGCCGAAGCTTATTTCAGTCCCGACAGTAAACACCTTAGTTTTCAAAGCAACAATCCAAAATGGGGACTTAGCTGCGATCAGATTTTTCATTTAGATATTGCCAAAACATCAAAAGATACTTCCCTGCGTCCGGCTCTTATTTCAACGGGCGAAGGCCGTACCACCTGCGCCTATTTTATGCCCGATAAAAAGCATATTCTCTATGCATCCACCCATCAATCGGGGAAAGATTGTCCGCCTGCCCCGCAAATGGGCAAAAAATACCTGTGGGCCATTTATCCCGAGTTTGATATTTACATTGCTGATTTAAAAGGAAAGATAACCGGACAACTGACCAACGCTCCGGGATATGATGCCGAAGCCACTGTGTCGCCTAAGGGTGATAAAATTGTGTTTACCTCTACCCGCTCGGGCGATTTGGAACTGTGGGTGATGAATATTGATGGCAGCAATCCGGTACAAATTACCCATCAACTGGGTTATGACGGAGGCGCCTTTTTCTCGCCCGATGGAAAAAAACTTGTGTTCCGTGCATCGCGCCCCAATACCGAAGAAGAAATAAAAGAATATAAAGAATTACTGGCGAAAGGGCTTGTAGCTCCCACCACTATGGAAATTTACACCTGCAATATTGACGGCAGCGATTTGAAACAGGTTACTCACCTTGGTAAAGCCAACTGGGCACCGTTTTATCATCCCTCAGGTAAAAAAATTATTTTCTCGTCCAATCACCATTCGCAAAAAGGATACGACTTTCAGTTGTTTATGATTAATGATGATGGCAGCGGACTGGAGCAAATTACCTCTGAAAGTATGTTCAATGCCTTCCCTATGTTTTCGCCCGATGGAAAAAAACTCGTATTCTCGTCCAACCGCAACAATGGCGGAACCCGGGATACCAATCTGTTTATTTGCGACTGGGAAGATTGAAACGGATTTCTTACGTTTGTGTTAAATCAAGTAATAAACTAATTGCATGAAAAAGATAGTAATAATTCTCGTTTGCGTATTATTCAGCGGAAAGTTTGCTTTAGCACAAACCAATACCGATGACATTAAAAAACATATCAGTTACCTGGCCGATGATAAGTTGCAGGGACGTTTTCCCGGAAGCAAAGGCGAAAAAAAAGCCTATCAGTACATCACCAAACAATTTCAGAAATACAAACTGCAGCCATTAGGAACCGTTTATAATTTTCAGGATTTCCCGGTTAAATACAATCCCAATCCGCATGACACCAGCGAAAAAAATGCACTCAAAACGACAGGGCGCAATGTGATTGGTTTCTTGAACAACGATGCCGAATTTACCATTGTAATCGGGGCGCATTACGACCATCTGGGAATGGGTCATGGCGGTCATTCACTTGATGCTAATCCCGAAAATAAAGTTCATAACGGGGCAGATGATAATGCATCGGGGGTGGCCGGTGTGCTTGAGCTGGCCCGCTATTTTACCGAGAACGAGAAAAAAGAAAAATATAATTTCCTGTTCATTTGCTTTTCGGGAGAGGAAGAAGGCTTACTTGGCTCTAAATTTTTTGTAAACAACCCTACCCTTTCGCTCGACAAAATCAATTGCATGATAAACATGGATATGATTGGCCGGCTGAATGACAGTACCAAAAAAATTATTGTATACGGCACCGGTACCAGCCCCAAGTTTGAACCTATGCTGGCTTCGCTTACCAAAGAATCAGTGATTAAAGTAAAAACCGATTCAGCCGGAATGGGACCATCTGACCATGCCTCCTTTTACCTGAAGGGAATTCCGGTATTGCACTTTTTTACCGGTACGCATGGCGATTACCACCGACCAACCGATGATATTGAAAAGATTAACTTTTACGGAGAGAAACAGGTTCTTGATTTTATTGTAAAAGTAGTTGGCGAAATATGCAAAGAAGATAAACTTACTTACCTGCAAACAAAAAATTCGCAAACCAACAGTCCGCGATTTAAAGTAACCCTTGGCATTATTCCCGATTACTCATTCGAAGGCCCAGGTGTAAGATTAGACGGGGTGAGTGAAGGCAAACCTGCCGCTGCTGCCGGATTAAAGGCCGGAGATATTCTGGTGGGTTTGGGTGAGCTGGAAATAACCGATATGCAAAGCTATATGAAAGCCCTCTCTCAATTTGAAAAGGGGCAGAAAACCACCGTAAAGTTTAAACGAAACGGGCAGATTCAGACCGCTGAGGCAACCTTCTGAAAGTTTATTTTGTCTTTTCTGCTGAATTGAAGTAGTTTTTACTTAATTTAGTAGCTGAATATCAACTAAACGAGTATGAGCAAATCAAGGCTCATTAAGGCTTTTCTTTTATTTGCGGGATATCTGGTCTCCTGTCAGTTTTCCTATAGTCAGGTACCTTCCCGTCAGGGCGATTATTACTATATTCCTTACCGCAAACAATCAAAAGGAGGCGTACAGCAATACGGAGGTAATATGCGTGCAACAGCTACCATGAACAATGCCGTAGCCGAAATGAACAGGGAGAATTACAAGGAGGCCGAACAATATTTTACCAAATACCTAAGCATTATGTCGGGCGACTACCGGGCACTTATTTACCGGGGTATTTGCCGGTATATGAATAACGACCTGCATTTTGCCATTCGCGATTTGAAACGTGCAGTAAACATGAATCGTAATGAAAACAAAGATTTGTACAAATTAATCGGAACGATTTATTGCGCGGAAGGGAAGTATGAAAAGGCCATCCGTTTTTTAAATAAATCACTTGCACACTCTCCTTTCGACCCTGAAATTTATAATAACCTGGGTAAATGTTATCAGGAACTGGATGATTTGGCCAATGCTTACAAATGCTACAATAAAGCTATTCAATTAGACAGCACCATGGCGCTGGTGTACAACAACCGCGGAAGTGTGGTAAATTTTTCGCTCGAGTATATGCAACATGTTCATCCCGATGATATCACATCGGCCCTGAAAGATTTTGAAAAAGCACTGGCAGTCGACAGCACCCTTGAAATAGCCTGGCGAAATAAAGGGGTGGCGCAAATGCTGCTGAAAAGATACAATGAAGCATTGGCCTCACTTAACTACGCCATTCAGCTCGATTCAACCGATTATTTAGCCTACTTTCAGCGTTCAATTCTGTACAGCAAAACCGGTAAATTTGATTTGGCCGAAAAAGACATCTTCAGATGTATGTATAATGACCATATCAATATCCAGGCAACACTGGTGGAGCGCGGCAATATTTTACTCTATCAGGAGCAATACAGCGAAGCATTAGCCTTCTTTTCTTTTTATGCGCACAAATCATTTCAGCGGTCATTTAAAGCGGTAATGAGTATGAAAAGTGCGGAGGCATGTGCCTTAGACAATAATCAGAAAAAAGCTATTTACTACCTGAAACGGGCAAAACATAAAGGCTACTTCAATTCTAAAATACGGGTAAAAACATTTTTAGTAAACCCTTATTTCAAAAACCTCAACCGCAACAGCCATTTTTTATCATTCAGAAGTAAGGTGGGGAAAATACTGTTATGAAAAAAATAGCCTTTGTTATAGGATGGTTCATAAGTTTTTCGCTTCAGGCGGCTGAAACGGAAATGAATGGATTTATTGAAAACAAAGGGCAATGGGCTTCTCACATTTTGTTTGAACTCGATATTCCGGCAGGCAGGGTTTTTATTGAACGCAATCAGTTTACCTACGTTTTTTACGACAGCAAACAATTGCATGAAATGAAACATGGCGAAATCCCCGATTCGATGCTGCATATGCACGCGGTAAAAGTTTCGCTTAAGGGAGCTAACCCGTTAATAAAAACCGAAAAAGAACAGCCCCTCTCCTTTTACCGCAACTATTTTAAGGGACAAAATCCATTACAATGGCAATCGTTTGTAAGTACTTTTCAGAAAATAACTTTAGCAGATGTGTACCTCGGAATTAATCTGGAGTTTTTATACAGCGAGGGTAAACTCAAATATAATTTTATTGTAAAACCGGGAGCCGATGCTTCGCTGATTCAGCTTTCGTATCAGGGACAGGAGAATTTATTCCTGAGCAGCGGTTCGTTAATTGTGAAAACCAGTTTGCAGCAAATAGCCGAAAATAAACCCGTGGCTTTTTATGCCGGTGATTCAAAACGTGCACTGGACTGTGAATTTGTTCAGAAAGGAAATATCGTTTCGTTTAAAACAGAACCAACAGATGCTTCGCAAACGTTAATTATAGATCCCGAAGTAATATTTGCCACCTTCTCCGGTTCCACAGCCGATAACTGGGGATGTTCGGCCACCAACGACCAGTATGGAAATGCCTACTCCGGAGGAACTGTTTTTGACGTGGGGTACCCGTCAACCACCGGAGCTTATCAGGTAAATTTTGGAGGATATATTGATGTGGGCATTCTTAAGTATACTCCCAGTGGTACCGGACTTTTATACGCCACTTACCTCGGAGGTTCATCATCCGAACAAACACACAGCCTCATTGTAAACAGCAAAAACCAGTTAGTATTATTAGGCACCACACAATCGAATGACTTCCCGGTTACGGCAGGTTCGTATGACCCTACACATAATGGCTCCTACGATATTGTAGTGGGGTTGCTCTCCGAAAACGGAGCTTCACTGTTGGGTTCAACCTATTTTGGTTCGGATGGTTCAGACGGAATGAACGGGCCGGCCAACGGAAGTTACAATGCGGTTAATTCTCCGCTTTTTTACAATTATGGCGACAATTACCGGGGCGAAGTGATAGTTGATAAAAATGATAATATTCACCTGTACATATCGAGCCGATCGGTAACTTTTACTGCACTTGCTACAGCTGGCGGATTGGTAACGTATAACCGAACCGGACCTCAGTATGCAGTTTACGCACGGTTCACCCCCGACATTACCCGACTCGATAAGGTTCGGTTTTTGGGCGGAACCGGGCAGGTATCCGGATTTTCCCTTACCTTAGATCAAAGTCAGCAATATGTGTACTTGTGCGGGGGTACCACTGCAGCCGATGTTTTCCCTGCTATTACCAGCGGATACCAGCCGGCACATAATGGTAATGTTGACGGATACATTGCACGGTTAAGCACCAATATCAGCGCATCGGTAAGTGAGTTTACTTACCTTGGCGGAACGCAATACGATCAAACCTATTTTGTGCAGACAGATGCCGGAGGAAGAGTGTATGTAACGGGGCAAACATTAAGTGATGAGTTCCCGGTTTCTCCCGGTACCATTGCGAAAACTAAAGGTCGGATTTTCTTTACCGCATTGAGCAGTGATTTAAGTTCTGTGATTGTTTCAACCGTAATAGGCAACGGATTGGGAAGAGCAGAAATTTCACCTTCTGCTTTTCTGGTTGACCGTTGCGGGAATGTTTGTTTATCTGGTTGGGGAGGCCGGGTAAATAATAATTTTAACTCGGGAACCGGACGAACAACCGGACTGGCGGTAACTTCCAACGGCTACCAGCAGGCAACTGACGGATCTGATTTTTACTTAGCCATAATCACCTCTAATCTTGACAAATTAGTTTATGGCAGTTTTTTTGGCGGACCTGTAAGCGAAGAACACGTGGATGGCGGCACCAGTCGTTTTGACCAAAAGGGAATTGTTTACCAATCGGTATGTGGCGGATGCGGAGGAAATTCTGATTTTCCAACTACACCGGGTGCCTGGTCGAGAACAAACAAAAGTTTTAACTGTAACAATGCCACGTTTAAAATAAACCTGAACAATTCCTTATTTGCCCCGCAGTTTAAAGATACTTTCTTAACTGTTTATGCAACTGAGACGCTCACGTACAACTTTCAAATTACCGACCCCGATAAAGACGACTCATTGTATGTAACCTATTCCGGCACGGCTCTGGCCAACGCAAGCACCAATAATAATCCGGCTGTAATTACCGGACCCGATAAAGGACTAAGGCCGTTATCCAATACCTTAACCTGGAAAACAAACTGCACCAACGGAGGAAAAGACACTTTGTGGATACGGGTTGATATTCACGATAACGGATGCCCGGATGAAAAATCGAAAACAGGTTATATCCGCATATTAGTAAAACCTGTTCCGGATGTGATACCTCCTGAGCTTACCTGCGTAAAAAGTCTCGATTCAAACACGGTAAAAGTTATCTGGTCGGCTGATAAAAGTAATCCGCTCAAGTTTTTTAAAGAAGTGGTGATGAATAAAGTGCTCCCCGATTTAAATGTGGTGGCACCGTATCAAACTTACCTGATAAATTCGGACGATAGTTTGGTTGACCCTTTTGCCTACTACCATAAGCAAAATGACTACTGCTACTACATGTACGGAGTAAATATTTGCAATAAACACTCTGATACTACCCGCTATTCCTGCACCAAACTTTATCCGGATACGGCAAACTACAACCCGTTTGATATGGCCATGGATACTATTCTGTATGCCATTGCCACCGATAGTTTTTATTATGACTTTTCGATCAAAAGTAAAGTACCGAAAAAGCTAACCATTCAATACGAATACCACGGAGAAATACTGGCCGATAACCTAAAGTCGGCCAATGTGGGAACATTAGATGCTACCCCCGGAATTGATATAGCCAAAGGACATATTGCCTGGAAAGCCGAGTGTGCCGATATAGGGAAAGATACGTTTACCATCAGTATGCTTATTTGGGATAATGCCTGCCCTGTGCCCAACTCGCGCACCAATCGCATTCATATTGTGGTTGTGCCGCCTCCGGCACCTAAGCCGCCCGTGATGTATTGTGTAAAACGAATAGATGCCAATACACTCAGGGTGCGCTGGGATTTTGACAGTACCGATAAATATTTCAGCCATTTTATTCTTTACCGGCAAAACCCTGACGGAAGTACTCAAACACTTCAGCAATATTACCGAACCGACACCCTTTCGTACACCGATACCAAAGCGTTGAACTGGCTCACAAAAAATTATTGCTACTACTTTATCGGGTATAATAACTGCGGCTACAAAGGGCCTTCCTCCTTGAGGTCATGCTCCATTATCGACAGTACATTTGTGCCTCCGCCCCTTTCCTTAAATTATGTGAGTGTAGAAAACAATAAAGAAATTGAAGTAAACTGGAAAAAATCAACCGACCCTGTTTGGGAAAAATACCAGCTTTACCGCAGATTGAATTTCACGGGTGCTCCGTTTGAATCCTTTCAAACCATCACCAAAAACGACACTTCCCTGCTCGATCCGCTGGTAGATGTAAGCAATATTTCGTATTGCTACAGCATTACCCAGTACAACGAATGCGGACTCGAATCGAAAAAATCGGATGAAGCCTGTACCATTGTGTTGCGGGGGGTGGCCAAACAATTTGAAAACCAGATTTACTGGGATGCTTATACCTCATGGAAAACCGGAGTAAGTAATTACCGGGTATTTCGCACCGATCCGTTTATTCCTGAAACAAAAATTGCTCAGAAACCCGGTAACGAGTTAAAACTTACCGATGCCATGTTGTATGACGATTGCGGCTTGTATTTTTACCGCGTAGTTGCCGTGCAAAACAGCAAAGGCAAACCTTTTGAGAGTTCATCAAACACCATTGCACTGGTGCAGCAACCATTGGTATTTGCCCCCACTGCCTTTACACCTAACGGAGATGCATTGAATGATTACTGGGGTGTGGTGCCTTCGTTTGTAAAAGAATTTAATATCCTTATTTATAACCGATGGGGGCAGCAGGTTTTTCAGTCGAACGATAAGAAATTTTTATTTAACGGAACCTTTGGTGATAATATGCCGCGTGACGAAATATTTGCCTATGTCATTCGCTTTACCGACTGGAGCGATAAACCCTACGAACTCAGCGGCAGTTTTCATGCGCTTCATTAGTTTTTTGTGGCATAGCTATTGAACTTAAGGAGCCCCGATAAAAAATATGCTTTCGGGTATGCCATTTTGACCATTATTGAACTTTAGATTATGCAAGAGAAAAACGATTTTTTTATATCAGGATTAGTGCAGGACGATAAGGAAAATAACGACTTTATTCAGTTGCTTTCGCAGGAAGAAGAAGATGAAATGAACAGGGAAAGCATACCTGACACCCTGCCAATTTTACCTTTGCGTAATACCGTTTTGTTTCCGGGTGTTGTCATTCCCATTACGGTAGGGCGCGATAAATCCATTCGCCTGATTAAAGATGCTAACAAGGGAAGTAAAATAATCGGGGTGGTATCGCAAAAAGATTCTACCATTGAAGATCCTAACTTTCACGACCTGAATTCGATAGGAACCGTTGCCCAAATTCTTAAAATGTTCCGGATGCCCGATGGAAACACCACCGTCATCATTCAGGGTAAAAAACGTTTTGTACTGGGCGAATGTCAGGCCATTGAACCGTATATCAAAGCTCAAATTACAGCACTTCCCGAGGGAAAAGTAAAAAAAGATGAAGAGGTAACGGCACTTATTTCTTCCATAAAAGACCTTTCTTTTCAAATAGTTGAATTGTCGCCAAATATTCCATCGGAAGCGGCATTTGCCCTTAAAAATATTGACAGCCCTACCTTTTTAGTAAACTTTATTTCCTCCAATCTGAATGTCGATTTGAAAGACAAACAAAACATTCTGGAGGTGATGGATTTTAAAGAGCGGGCCGGCAAAGTGCTTGAGTTTTTAACTAAAGAACTACAATACCTGCAACTGAAAAACGAAATTCAAACCAAGGTGCGCACCGATTTGGATAAGCAGCAACGTGATTTCTTTTTGCAGCAGCAGATAAGGGCCATTCAGGAAGAACTGGGGGGCGAAAGTCCTGACAGGGAACTGGAGAATTTGCGTGAGCGTGGCGCTAAAAAGAAATGGGCCAAAAATATTCATGAAGCGTTTAATAAAGAACTCGACAAACTGCAGCGCATGAATCCCATGTCGCCCGATTATTCGGTTTCGCTCAATTACGTGCAAACACTTATTGACCTGCCCTGGGGCGAAAGCACTAAAGACAATTTTGACTTAAAACGGGCTCAGAAAATATTAGACAAAGATCATTTCGGAATGGAAAAAGTGAAAGAACGCATTCTGGAATACTTAGCCGTTTTAAAATTAAAAGGCGATTTAAAAAGTCCGATTCTTTGTTTGTACGGCCCTCCCGGAGTAGGCAAAACCTCCCTCGGAAAATCCATTGCCAAGGCATTAGGCCGCAAATACGTGCGCGTATCGTTAGGCGGCTTACATGACGAAGCTGAAATACGGGGACACCGCAAAACGTATATCGGGGCCATGCCGGGACGTATCATTCAAAATATTAAAAAGGGAAAATCAGATAACCCGGTTTTTGTACTCGATGAAATTGATAAAGTGGGAAATGATTTCAGAGGCGACCCTTCATCGGCCCTGCTGGAAGTGCTGGACCCCGAACAAAACAGCAATTTTTACGATAATTACCTCGAACTGGAATACGACCTCTCCAATGTGATGTTTATTGCTACGGCCAATAGTTTGGATACCATACAACCTGCCCTGCTAGATCGTATGGAAATTATTGAGATAAGCGGATACACGTTGGAAGAGAAAGTAGAAATTGCCAAAAAATACCTTATTCCTAAACAACGTACTTTTCATGGATTAAAAACCAAAGATTTTAACCTTACCGATAAAGCCATTGTAAAAGTAATTGAAGATTACACCCGCGAATCGGGGGTACGGGGCATGGAGAAAAAATTCTCGGCACTTGCGCGCAATGTGGCCAAAACCATTGTGATGAAAGAAACCGCCAACAAAGTGCTCAATGAAGAAGATGTGATTCGCATACTTGGCTCGGAGCGTATGGAAAAAGAAATTTATCAGGATAATGATGTGGCCGGAGTGGTGACAGGATTAGCCTGGACACCTGTGGGCGGAGAAATTTTATTTGTAGAAAGCTCCATTACCAAAGGCTCCGGAAAATTAACGCTTACCGGAAAACTGGGCGATGTAATGAAAGAATCAGCTATTACAGCCCTCACCTTTCTTAAATCTCATTGCGCTTATTTGGAAATAGACCCTGAAGTATTCGACAGCTACGATATCCATATTCACGTACCGGCTGGTGCAGTACCTAAGGACGGGCCATCGGCCGGAGTGACTATGCTTACTTCACTCGCTTCTTTGTTTACCCAACGCAAAGTAAAACCTTTCCTGGCCATGACGGGTGAGATTACCCTGCGCGGAAAGGTATTGCCGGTGGGTGGTATTAAAGAAAAAATACTGGCGGCCAAACGGGCGGGCATTAAAGAAATTATTTTGTGCGAGCAAAACCGCAAGGATATTGAAGACATTAACCCGGATTATGTAAGCGACCTGCAATTTCATTTTGTAAAAAACATGCTGCAGGTATTAGACTACTCGCTGCTCGATGAAAAAGTAGCCAAGCCCATGAAACTGATTGTAAACAAAAAGGAAAAAGAAGCTACGGTGGTGAAGATGCAGTAAACCCTTTCTACCTCCCGATATAAAAAAGGCAACCTGTTGTTGGGTTGCCTTTTTTGTTTTAGCTGTATTTGCGCGATTGCGTAAAAGAAAATATCTTTACAAAACGAAAGATAGGTTTGTTTACCTTCCCAAATTGAAAGGTTGTACAAACTTCTGGTTAGTATATAAATGAGTTAGCGACAATTAAAATGAACAAGACCTATTGGGTAATTATTGTTTCGATTGCGGTTTTTGGACAACTTAGTTTTGTCTCCAAAAATGACTATTCTCCTATGAGAATTTGTGTCAAAGGCAAGATTCTGAATCTAAAAACAGCAACCCCTTTGAAAAAGACTAACGTTTATATTTATTCTAAACAAATGGATGAAATAGATTTTAATCCTGAGATTGGGCTGATTGACTTTGGAAAAACTGATAATAAGGGTGAGTTTTTAATTGACACTCATATTGACAAAAGCAACTTGCAGTTTTGGATAAAAATTAATGAGTTTGCCCAATTGAATGTTTGTGTCCCGAAAATTGATACCAGTAAATTATCCGACACGATTCATTTGGGAACTATTTATTTCGTTCCATATCAAAATGAATTGGAAGTTGAATCCTACAATATGCCCAAATCGAAACCAATAAGAGAAAAAGAGATATATGAAAAATATTCTATTGCTCAAGTAGACTCTATATTCAACCTAACAGGGTCCAATTACGGAATGATATTAAACCCTGTGGACACAGTAGATGGCTCAATTACGAGATACAATTTTGGCCCTAACAAGGCTAGAGGAACAAAAATAAAAAAGTATAAACAAATCACTTTTAAAATGACAATAAATTAACTTGTGCTAGCCCACATATCCTCGCTTACAACAAGCAAGGCGACTAATCCTTATCAATTGTCATTGTATCCATCCGTTCAGCAACCACCCTATTAATTCTGGGCTGTAAAAACCCATTCTTCAAGCCTCTTCGCTTGAAGAATCAATGTAGGGGTTTTATAGCAAATATCCTCTACCCTCAACTCATCCTCATTTGTAACTAGGATTCAAACATTAGATAAATAAGTGCCAATAGAAGTATTGCAAGCAATTGATATAAATCATTCAACCCGTTGAGATTTATCATTAAGAAGCAACTATACTCATAGTAACTTTGTTTAGCAATAAGAATGGCTCAAATAGAACCAAACGAGTTGAAAGTATACCATTTAAAAGCAAGCTAAACCATATAAAAATGTATACATCAGTTATTCATAAAACAGGTATCACACTTTGCTTTAGCATATTGATTACCGCCATATTTACATCATGTAATAAAAGTGATAATTCAGCAATCCCAACCAACCCCATTATAAAAGACCCTATACCCAATTGTGATGTGGTAGGCTACTCTTACGTTGGTTATAACTACACAGCCAAATATTGGAAAAATGGAGTTGAGACAAAGTTGTTTAATGGGGCCAATTCAAAAGCTATCGGAATAAGTGTTGACAAGAATGATGTTTTTATAGCCGGTCAATACAGTGATCCCAACTCTTACTACAGCTTACCTAAACTTTGGAAAAACGGAGTAGAAGTTCCGATGAATGTAGTTTATCCCGGGGCTGGTGTTGAAAGAGATTGCAGAGGATATGCGCGCTCCATTACTACGCACAATGGCAATTCATATGTTGCAGGTTACGTTACTGATGGAGGAGGCTCTTTTTCAATTGCAACATTGTGGGTAAACGGAGGGACACCGCTATTGCTAAATCCAAGATTGGATCAGGATTTAAACAATAGTGATTCATATGCTGAAGCGGTTTATGTTACGGATAATGGTGATATTTATGTAGCAGGTGAACAGTTTATCGGTAATGGATTAGGCAATAAACAAATTGTGATGTGGAAGAATGGTGTAAAAACGCAAATCACCAATTATACCGCAGATGTGAATGGTTTTCCCGGAGAGGTGATTTCGATTTCTGTTTCAGGAACAGATGTTTTTATCTGTTGCAGGTATGCACCCGAGGTTAATGGTAAAATTGTTAGCCGGGTGATTTATTTTAAAAATGGCAATTTAATATTCGTATCAGATCCCGATGTTAGTTATCAACCAACTTCAATGTATGTAGTAAAAAATGATGTGTATATATCTGGTAATACTTTTAATTCTTCTGATGCATTCATATGGAAGAATAATGAAAAAACCAAAATGTCAACGATAAAATACGGTTCCCGAATCAATAAAGTTTTTATAAAAAATAATGAAATTTACGGATGTGGAGATTCAGATTTAAAATTGAAAGCGGTTGTATGGAAAAATAACAAAATATACCCGTTAACTGATGGTACAGAAAGCAATATTGCGTTAGACATTTTTGTGCGTTAGCCTCCACCCGTTTGCAACGGGCACATGAAATGCCAATACTTTCCTTATTTTTTGAATTAGTTTGAACCTCAACTCGCGCGCGTTTGCAAACGCGTGTGTGAGATAAAAGTGTCCCCTGCCTTCATGCGTCTTCGCTTGAAGCACCAATGTATGGGTTTTATGGCTTAGCTATAAAGCAAATATTTTCTACCCCAACTCATGCCCCATTTTCACCTTTTTAGTTTCGAGGTACAGATGGTTATGTTTATTTGATTCAATCCGGATTCCCACATTTTCTACTATCTCCAAACCATAACCTATCAATCCGGCCCGTTTGGTGGGGTTATTGGTCATCAGTTTCATTTTGCTCACGCCCAAATCGCGGAGTATTTGTGCGCCCACTCCGTAATCGCGTTCGTCCATTTTAAAGCCAAGTTCCAGGTTAGCCTCTACCGTATCTAAGCCCTGCTCCTGCAATTTATAGGCTTTAAGTTTATTGAGCAGGCCAATGCCTCTCCCCTCCTGATTGATGTAAAGCAATACCCCTTTTCCGGCTTCATCTATCATGTGCATTGCCCGGCTCAGCTGCTCTCCGCAATCGCAGCGCATGGAGTGAAAAATATCGCCCGTTACACACGATGAATGTACGCGTACGAGAATGGGTTCATCTTTTTTCCATTCTCCCTTTACCAATGCCAGGTGTTCCTGTCCGGTATCTTTCTGGCGGTAGGCATACAAGTCAAAATCTCCGTGGCGGGTGGGCATGCGCACAGTAATTTCGCGTTGTATCAGTGTTTCGTGTTTGAGGCGGTATTCAATAAGGTCTTTGATTGAAACAATTTTTAAATCAAATCTTTTTGCAATCAGCATCAGGTCGGGCAGGCGGGCCATGCTGCCATCTTCATTCATAATTTCAACAATACAGCCTGCGGGTTCAAATCCGGCAAGGCGGGCAAAGTCAATAGCCGCTTCGGTATGTCCTGCTCTGCGCAGCACTCCTTCCTTGCGTGCCTTTAAGGGAAAAATATGTCCGGGTTTTCCTAATTCTTCGGGTTTGGTGGCAGGGTCAATTAATGCCTGCACGGTTTTAGAGCGGTCGCTGGCACTTATGCCAGTGGTGCAGCCTTTGCCCAGCAAATCTACCGATACGGTGAACGGAGTGGCATGAGTGGCGGTATTATCGCTCACGGTTACCATCAGGTCAAGGCCAAGTTCCTCGCAGCGGCTTTCAATAAGCGGTGCGCAAATAAGGCCGCGGCCGTGGGTAGCCATAAAATTGATGATTTCAGGTGTTACGTTTCGGGCTGCGGTTAAAAAATCACCTTCATTCTCGCGGTCCTCATCATCAACTACAATAATGAGTTTGCCATTTTTAATATCGTCAATAGCCGATTCAATGGTATCCAGTTTTATCGGGTTATCGTTGGGTTGGTGTCCAGACATTTGTTTTAATTCCTTTCGTAAATTTGAAAAACCCGGTTAAAATACCGAGGTTCATCAGGTAAAAATGGGCCACAAATTTCAGCAATTTCAGGTGTATTTTTACCTTTTCAAGTAAATAATTAAGTAGTGGCGTGGTTAACAGAATACATTGGGTAATAAAAGCCAATTGGTAAATAAGGTGGTGTGCAAACAATTTGTAACTGCCCGCTAAGGCTGCCAGAATAAAGAATGGCCCAAGCCAGCGAATTACTTTGTGCGACCAATAGGCAAACGACAACGCACTAAACTGGTACAATACAGGTAAAAAGTAAAAGAAGTTTTGAAAATTACCGGCTGCTATGCGCACTTTCCGTTTAAACTCCACCGATGATTCATTGGGAATATCCATAAATACCACGGCATTTTTGCTGTACACTGCTTTTTTCTCTTCCTGCAAAACCGACATCGTCATAAAAAAATCATCCACCAGAAAACCGGAAGGTACAGGTTGTACATCCGATGTACGAATGGCGTAACAGGCCCCGAACGCACCCATGGAAACGCCCCACAACACCCCCTCATTGTATTTGGTATTGAGCTCTCCTTCGTAATAGGTTTTTTCCTGAAACGAAATGCCGTCAGCACGGTGAATGCCTTTGGTAATATAAGCTCCGGCAAGTGCTACCTCTTTGGCATAAAGTGCTTTTACCAAATGTAGAAAACAAAGCGGTTCAAACATGGCCGACAAATCGGTCATGATAGTGACCGAACCGGATAAATTGGCCTGCACTACTTCCTGATGCAGGCTGTTAATGGTAGCTATTTTTCCCTGACGGTTATAGGTGAACACATGCAGATTGGGATAAACGGCACTTAGTTGTTTCAATAGTTCATCGGTGCGGTCATCAGAGCCATCGCTGCCCACAAATGCATGTATTTTTTGCGAAGGATAAGCAGAATCGAAAATGCTTTTGATTTTTTGGTTTAGGAGGCGCTCTCCGTTGTACACTGATAATACAACTGCGATATCTGGTAATTCGTGTTCCGTTAATTCAACAGTTTCCAATTTTTTGCCCCGGGCAAGCCGGTTTAGCAGAACCGGATAAATGATATAGGAATGCACCATCAGCAACAGCGAAATCCAGAAGAGTATCATCCACATCATGCCAGTTTTTGGTATAAATTGAGCAGGTTGGCTGCTAATTGCCCGTTATCAAAATTGGCACGGGCAAATGCTGCCGCCTTCTTCCCTATTTGTTTTACACGCTCAGGTTCTTCTAAACACAAGCGCATGCAATGTTCAAAATCCTCTTCGTTTTGCGCTATCAGAATATTTTCTCCATCGGTAGCACCAATGCCTGCTGCGGCCAGCGGTGTGGCAATAATGGTTTTACCCATAGCCATTCCTTCAATAATTTTAATTCGGATACCGCTTCCCGAAAACAACGGAACCACCATTACTCCGTGATGTGCCATGTAGGCGTATGCATCATCTGCTTCCCCATCCACCACCAGACAGGGAATATCGGCCTTATAGAAAGCAGGAGGCATATCGCGCCCGGCTAAATGAAAACGCACATGCGGAAAATGTTCGTGAATATAGGGCCACACTTTTTGCAGCAACCATTGCACGCCTTCCACATTCGGCATCCAGTTCATGGAACCTATATAAAAGAAATTGTGTGCCGGTTCAATATTCAGGTACTTATTCACTAATGAAAAATCAAACCCTGAATGATGAACCGTGACGGGTATAATGCATCCCAAACGTTTCATTTCGTCAGCATCGGCAGAAGATATGGCCAGAATATGATCAAAGGCATTGAGGTGTTTAATTTCGTAATCCTGTAACCTTCGGGTAAGTAAATTGAGGTAAGCCTTTTTTAAGGGCTGCGTGGTATTATCTGCCAGATTTTTCCAGATATGATGTTCGATATTATGCGAACGAAGAACCACCTTAGCTTTGGAAAATGCACGAATAGTTTTGAGGTAAGGCACCATGAATAAACTATCAATATGCACCACATCAAACTGTTCTTCGCCAAGTAATTTTTCGAGGGCGCGGTTTACCTTTCGTTTGTAAAACCGGATAATATTGTATGAATCATCGGTAAAAAGATTCATAAAAGCATCGAAAGGTTTTACTGATAAATCGGCATCAAACTGAAAAATACGCATGCGCGGAAACCGTTCCTGAATCAATTTCGGGTCGGAATAATGCTTAAGTGTATTGAGTGAAAAAAAAGTCACCTCCACTCCTGCCTCATACAGGCCTTTTAATGCATGGTACGTGGCAAGTGTACCGCCATCAACTGCCGGATAAGGAATTTTACCTGCCAGAAACAGTACCTTCATTTGATTTAGGTTTTACAAAAAACTTTTTAATCCGGTTAAACAGGTTGCTATATACATCTGTATTAAACAGGTTGGAGTCGATGGATGCTTTGTAGGTGAGAAATGCCCCCAGAGGAGAAAGAATAAAACTGGATAGCCACATCCCGAAAAACGGAGTAAAAACCATTTGACGGGCAAACTTATCTCCAATCATTGAAATCACATGGTAAATCACAAACAGAATAACGGAAAACACAACCGGCATCCCGAATCCGCCTTTTCGGATAATAGTACCCAGCGGAGCCCCGATAAAAAATAAAACAAGGCAGGCAAACGACAACGTAAATTTGCGGTGCCACTCCACCCAGTAACGGGTACGTAACTTTTCGAGATTAAACTGCGCCTGCACTCCGTAGTCGGTAATGCTTTTTACCGTACGTGCCGAATTAAGCGCATTGTTGAATAGCAGTTGCTGATCTACCTTATCGAAATTTGCCAGTATATTTTCTTTGTTCTCCAGCAAACCGGCATCACGGTATTTGGTGTAATTAGAATCTAACGGACGGTAATAAATTTCGGCATATGAAGGAATTTTGTCCAGCACTTCAGCTTCGGCTTTTACAACCGAATCGGCTGCTTTTTCCAGTTCAACCACGTTGAGCATATGGTAGCTGTCTTTAAATAAATCTTCATTAGTGCGGCTAAAGCTGAACGAACTTAAATCAAACGTAAGATGCTCTTCGGAAAACCGTACGATATTGTGCGGGAAATTTCGTTTCACATTATCGCGCTGCGGCATATCCTCGTATCGTTTTCCCTTATATAAATCCAGAAAAAGATAACGCTTGTCCTCCGACATTTTCATGGTTCCGTTTTCGGCCACCAGCACACTGCGCCCCGATGAAGCATCGGTTACGTTATCGTAAATGATAATATCCCGAATGGTTTCGTTATCGCTTTCTTTTTTGCCGATTCGAATGCTGTATCCTTCAATTTCGTTGTTAAAAACCCCTTCCTGAATAAGCAGCGAAGGTTTTTGATTTTTTACGTCATACAGCAGCGACTTGCTTTTTAAATTTGCTTTGGGAATAAGAATATTGGAAATGAAAAAGGCGCTTATGCTGATAAAAACCATGAGTACCATCATGGGTGCAAACACCCTGCGTATTGGAACTCCGGCCGCTTTAATGGCAACCATTTCGTAATGCTCCCCTAAATTTCCGAAGGTCATAATGGAGGAAAGTAAAATAGCCAGTGGCAGAGCCATAGGTATTAAACTGGCCGAAGAATAAAAAAGCAATTCCCCGATAACAAAACTATCCAACCCTTTACCAATGAGCAAATCAATATAATTCCAGAGAAATTGCATGAGAAGCACGAAAAGGGCTACAAAAAAGGTAGCGAAAAACGGCCCGATAAAGGACTTTAGAACAAGGATGTGTAATTTTTTCAACGCGTAAACTGATGCGGCTCAAATATACAGCATTTATACTTGTTTCATTGAATGTGTTTATCCAATGCCTTTGCTTTATTTTGCCTGAAGAATATGCATATCACATCTAACGAATTCGAGCTCATTTCGAACAAAACCCTTATTGAGCAAAAACAAGCGGCTATAACCAATATGGTGAATCGGTTTCATCAACTGGCTGCCACGCTAAGGGTTGAACTGCAAAAAGAAAATTTATGGAACGAAAATCTCTTTGGCGGCAGGCACCACAAAGTAACCAAAGGCGAAAATTTTCATGGATTTCCGTTTGTAGTACTCGATACGCCTCAGCTTGGCGGTGGTGAAATAAAGGTTGCATTACGTACCTTATTTTGGTGGGGGCATCACTTTAGCTGTCAGTTTATAATAACAAAGGAAAATTTTCCTATTGATAATAATTATTTACAAAAATTAACTGCATTAACTACCCAAATTTACACCGGTGAAGATATGTGGGAACAAAACCTGCTTTCCCCCTATTTTAAACCTGTTGAAGCAAATAAATGCACTCAAAACTTTTTAAAACTCGGAATGATTATACCCCTGTCCGACTACGAAAAGTTGGAAGAAAAAGCGGTTGCATTTTACTCGTGCTGCCTTGGTATGTATCAGGCAAAATGATGAAATAATACCTCGAAAAAGGCACTGAACGCCAAGCTGAATCCAAGTGCTGCTCCTGTTATGAAGTTGTTTTTGGTAAGATAAAAAGCGGTGGCAATAGCCGCAAAAGGAAACAGAAAAACCAATACCCGCTCCGTTTCGCCAAAAATATTTCCGTTTAAAAAAGCAATAAGCAGGGTTAAACCAAGACTCTTCCACCACTTACTTCCGGTAAATGCTGAAAAAATAAAAAGGGGCAAACAGGAAATAATAACTCCGAAAAAAGTTTGGGAAAACCGGAGTAAAAAACGCGGTAAGGTATCGAACACATTAAAGGTATTAATTGCTTTGCTGCGGTGTAACGAACCAATAAAACATTCGTACATATTAAATCCGGTAATCAGGTAAAGTGCGGCAAACAGCCCAAGTAAAACAACGGAGGCCAGAGTGAGTTGTTTTAAAAATACCGGCCACCTTACGTTTTCGCGGCTTAGCCAAAAAAATATAACCCCGAACAGGGCCCAGAGCGAGGCTACAAAAGTAAAGAGCAAAAACACAAAACTGCAGAGCGAAAAAAGTAGAGTAAAAAGGAAAGAGTTTTGACGCGTGAGGCGGTGCAGGCAGTAAAAACCACCTACCGCACAACAGGCAGCTAATGCCACGGGGTCGATAGTAGGATAAATTAAAAAACCGGGTACTAAAGCAATAAAAAACGAAGCAGCGGTAGCCGTTTTACGGTCGTATAGTTCACTGGTTAGTTTCCAGGTTAAAACAATAGTGAGGAGTCCGGCTAAGTAAGTTATTATCCTGAAAATTTTCACTCCGAATAACATGAGCAAAAACAAATATCCCGGAGGGTAATGTTGTCCGTGTACATCAAGTTTGGGTTGATTAAGCACATAACGATACCACATATCGGAAGGTGAAGAGAAGTACGCTAAATCATTGGTAAAAGTGAGGTAATGGGCGTAGGCTCCCGATATTCTGTCGGGATGATCGGAAGCTGCAAACAGAATGGAAAAAACAAGCCAAAGCATACAGGGAACAAGTACCACCCATCGCCACGCAGCAATACGTTCATAATAAACTGCAAGCAAAACCGAGGTTATTAAGGCAAACAAACAAATCCATCCGTTAAGGGCTTTCCAGGGCATGCGCCACAGGTAAAACGGAGCCCACGAATCATACATGGTTGGCCGAAAGGAGTCACCGCGATAGGAATCTGTTGCTAATTGAATATAAAACAACCGATGCCATAAAAAAGAAAGGGCAAAAAAAACAGCCATTACAAGAATGGCTTTGATAATAATTTTGGAAGAAGAAATTAATCTTAATACTGACAAAGGCATAACGGAGCCGTGAAATCAGGCACCCAGACAACCTTTTAAATCATGAATTTGACTTTCCCACAAAGCAGAAGCCTCTTTCTCTTCTTTTTCATTCACAAAGTCAATAATCACTAAAGCCACATCTTCGGTTAATTCGTCCTGGGTAATTTCAAATTCAAGAAACTCTTCATTCTCTGAATCTATCCAGTGAAAACGAATTAATTTATTGGGTGTACGCTTTAATAATTTGGCACGTACTTCATCCCCGTCCCATTTAAATTTATAGATGTCGTTGTACACATCTACGTCATTACAAAACCACTGAGATAATCCGGATGGAGTACTGATATAATTAAATATGAGAGCCGGAGAAGCTTTAATAGTGAACTCCAGCCGTATTTTTTTCTTAGCCATGCTCCTGTTTCAATTTATTGCTGCTTTTGATTAAGCAGCGTGACAAAAATAGCCTAAACAGGAGTATTTCAAAGTTTTTATCCTTTTTTTTATCAGTCTTCAGCCTCTACTTTTCCCACTCCGCTCTGATTTACATATTTAAGACTTGGTTTTCCTTTATACCTCACCTCCGAAGTACCGCTGGCATCGGCCTTTAGACTGCTTAAAGCATTGACTTCTGCCGAAGATGCCCCCGCGCAATCCACTGTCACATTTTTACTTTCTAAATCAAAAGCCTGCAACTCGGCTGTGCCCGAAATTTCGGCACGCAGTTCTTTGCACGCTCCGTCAATATTCATACTTGATGCCCCGCTTAAATCCACCAACAATTCGGTTACCTGCATATCCGTAGCCTTCACGCTGCACACCCCTGAAATGTCGGCCACCATCTTTTTCGAACTCATTCCGCTCAGGTAAATTTCGTTTGCTCCGCTTGCGTTTAATTCTTCCAGTTCCGGCATTTCAATCATTACCTGTATTTTTTTTCCTCTTAACCCCACAATATTCAGCAGGTCTTTGTCCATTTCAACTTCAAGTGTATTGCCATTCCGTCTTATTAAAACATCGTTTAGTTTATCCTCCTCATTCGAATACACCGTAACTTTATAACCGGAACCTTTGGTAATAAACACTTCAAACATTCCGCTTACCTCTACCTTCGAAAAATAATCAAGCGGAAAATTCTTTTGAAATGCTCCTGATACTGATTTTCCGCTTACGGTATGCTGTTCGCAATTCACACAGGTAAATCCTTTATTGGTCATGTTCCAGGTAGTATTGGAAACCACCTCTCCGTTGTTAATAGCCAATTGGTCGGCTCCGTTCATAAAAACTACGGTTTTACCCACAGGTACTTTTAGTTTAAACGATACCCGCTGGTTGCGCCATGTATTGTGTTTTGATAATTTAAATCCGGCTTCGAAAAGCAGCGTTGAATCATTTTGCTCCACCACCGGATTAGCCTGAGCCGCTGCCAGGTTTGCTTCGCTTACCGACCGGCCCCTTGCGTTTACCGTACGCAGCAGTTCAAATACAGGCTTGTCAGCCTGCTCAATGGTTAAGTCAATGTCTTCGATTAAAAAAGTATCATCATCAAACAGGGTAAGGTGCGCATTGTTGAAGGTAATGCGGTCATCATCTACTGAAGACGAAGATAACTGACGCACGTCAACATAGAGAGTATCGGTTCCGGCAGCCAGGATGGGAATAGTAGTTTTGGTTTTGGCTCCCACCGAAAACTCTTTTACCAGATAGGTGGTGCTCACTAATAAAAGAATAATTCCGGCTCCGAAAAAAGAAGCTGCTACCCTATTGAAGTATTTATTTTTGAATTTAAGGTTAACTAATAATTTGATACCTGTATATACCAGAAAAATTAAGGGAACAATGCTTAGCAGCAGGAAACCGCTTATGCCTATATAAAACATTCCGGTACTTGCAAAAAGCATTTGAAGAAACGTGAAGGGAGAAAATGAAACAGGCCAGCTTAATCCTAATAACAACCCTATAAGGGCAACAAAAAGGAGAACACTAACAACAGCCAGACAAAACCCCACAAAACGGGTTACAGCAATGGCAAACATGGCTGCCACTTTTATGAATACTTCAATTACCCTCCTGAAACCATCCTGAGCTTTGGGTTTTGAACTTTTGGCAAACTCACTGAATTTTTGTTCTACATCCTTGAGTTCCTCTTTAATTTTTTTTTCGATATTGTTAATGTCCACAGGCTTTCCGCGCATCTGCAGTTTCTCGGCAGTGGTAGAGGCTTTAGGAATTACTATCCATAAAATTAGGTACAGTAAAAAACCGGTACCCATTGCAAAAAACGCAAAGGCAAAGGCAAGCCGTATCCATACCGGTTCAATTCCAAAATAGGCTCCCAAACCCGAACAAACTCCTCCTACCACACGGTCGTCTTCGTCTCTGAAAAGGCGTTTTTCATAATATGCGTAATTCATGCGGGGCTCATCGGCTCCGGATGGTTCTTTGCCCGACTGGGGTTCTTCGTCAGCAGCCATTTGCGATGGGTCGCCCATTATGGCAATTACTTCTTTTATATCCGTGTCACTCACTACCTGTTTGTGAGCGCTAAGCCTGCTTTGAAGCAGCTCGGCTATGCGGGCTTCTATATCGGTAATGATTTCATGTCCGCCATCCACATTTCTGAAATGATTGCGTAAACGATCAAGGTATTGTTTTAACTCATCAAAAGCGTGCTCGTCAATACTGAACACCATTCCGTTGATATTTATCTGAATTATTTTATTCATAAGTTTATTTGGTTGATTGATTATGTTTGGTTGATTGATGAACAGCATACACCAGTTCTTCCCAGGTGCTTTGCAATTCTTTTAAACATTGTTCGCCCGCCTCGGTAAGGCGAAAATATTTTCGTGGCGGACCTGATTTGGATTCTACCCACTGGTAACTCAGCAGTCCGTCATTTTTTAATCGTGTGAGCAATGGATACAGGGTTCCTTCCACCACAATAAGTCTGGCATCTTTTAATTGCTCAATAATATCTGAAGCATACATTTCTCCTTTTGATACAATAGATAAAATGCAGTACTCCAATATTCCTTTTCGCATCTGTGCTTTCGAATTCTCTAAATTCATGGCACAAAGATTCAAAAAAATTTTAGTACTATGCAATACATAATACATGGTTTAAAATAATTATATATGATTATCAGTAACTTAAAATTTAATCTGGCAATTATCCCCGCTAAACAGTTGTATACTGATAGATAGAAAGATAGAAAAACAGGCAGAAACGTAAATAATTCAGGGTTAAACTAAAAAAGTTTAACTTATGAATAAAAATAAAAAGAAGCAGCCTATTGTGTTGCGGGTTTTACGTGGGCTGTGTCAACCATTTGTTTGGTTTTGGAGTTTAGATGAATCGGTTGTCGTGAAATGGTGGATTGCTTTGGCTCTTCTCGGAATATTTTTATATAGTTGGCTTTTATCTTGTCCCAGTTAGCTATTACTGCAAGTGTTCCAAAAATCAATGTAAAAACTAATCCTACGTGGGTAGCTTTTATTCTTTTAAAAATAGATTTTGGTTTATTCTCTTTCTGGGTCAAACTTATTAAGGCTTCTTTATTTTTTCTTTCAAGTTCTTTATCTACTTCAATTTGTTCAAGATGTTTTAACCATCCGCCCGCTTCAAATATTCTTATCCCCTTTGGGGTTATTTCTAAACAATGGCCTTTTCGTTCGATTAATTTATCCTCAATCATTATATCCTCTGTTTCCTCGTATGGATTTGAATTTTGCCACCTAACATCTTCAAGTATTGGATATGTAAAATGATTGTATTGCTCCATTATCTCTTCTTCAAGGTCAGAAAATTGTGGCTTTCTCCATTTAGGCACAAATTCTCTCAACACTAAATCTATTCTATGGTCAATAGTCCAACTTCTAAACTCTTGTTCTAAGTACTTTCTGCGTTCAAGTTCCTTTTCTTCCATATCAGCACAATTTAGCAACTTTCTATATATACAGCCACACAACTACAATAATTATTGCTCTACTATATATTCTTATCTTCTTTCTATTGGTTTTTTGTATTGCAATTACAGGTTAATACTGTATTTCATGTGTTTACAACTATAAAACTACCAAGTTATCTTACTTTAATTGCAATATCTATTGCAAAGTCTTGTATCTACACTTGCTTTGTCTTCTATATTAACTTTTTTTGTCTTACCCCTTGACTTATTGAAAATAAGTGCTATTTTTGTACAGTAATAAAGTTAAAATATGGGTGTAAAAATTGAATTTAATGAACAGCAAGCGGCTCACTTGCTTCGTTACTATAATGAACAACAAGACGTTATAAGGGGAAAGATTTCTGAATTAGAGAATAGCCTTAAACTTAATGACGCCCTTATACAAATGATAAAATCCCAACTTACTGTGAAGGTTGAGCCCACCCCAGAAAAACTTTTTATTCAAACGGATGATGGTAAAACCATAAATCCAGAACAATATAAAAGTGAATGGTCTTGGGGTAATAAAATAGGGTTCATATTTAAAACAGAAAAAAGGCTAATGACTACACGCGAAATAGTAAAGGCTATTTATAAGTATGAGCCAGCCTTAGCCGAAAATGATAAATCAAATATAAAATCCGTATCCTCTATCTTAAGTGTGCATAGTGGAGAAGGGAAAAGGTTTAAACGTGTAGATAAAAGGGGGGCTGACAACTTGTTTGGACTACACGATATGAATGAATAATAAAAAACCCTTGCTTACATTTTCGAGGTGCAAAGCAAGGGTTTGAAAAATCGTAATAAGGGGGAATCCGCAGGTGCGGTGGTAGCGTCTTGACAATGATACCAAACGGTTCGAGTCCGTTATTCTCCACCAATTCCTACCACAAAGGTAGGGAATGTTTTATTAATTACAAATAAGCTACCTATGGCAAAGTATACATTAGAACAATTTAGGGCAGATTATCCAAATGATGCTGTTTGTTTGGATAAGATTTTTAAAGTTCGTTTCGGGGATTTAAGGTGTTGCCCTAAGTGTGGGCGGGAAACTACGTTTAAACGTATACCAACCCGCAAAAGCTACCAATGTAGACTTTGTTATTACCAAATATACCCATGTGCGGGTACACCATTAGAAAATACCAGAACACCCCTTAATTATTGGCTATACGCTATGTATTTAATGACCACTACGCGGACAGGTGTAAGCGCAAAAGAACTGGAGCGGATATTGGGTGTGACTTATAAAACTGCATGGCGTATGAATATGCAAATCCGCAAAATAATGAGTGCTATGCAAAACCGTAAATTTACGGGAATTGTTGAAGTGGATGAAGTTTACTTAGGTTCTACTTACGTACGTAAAGGGGCGGAGCCAAAAGATAAAAAACCTGTTATCGGGATAGTAGAACGATTGGGAGAGGTTCGCGGGGTAGTAGTGGACAAGGTAAATAAGGAAACCATATATCCGATACTTGATAAAAATATTGATAAAAGCGCAACAGTAAACACGGACGAAGCAAAAGTATATTTAGGATTAGAAAAAGACGGATTTGAAAAACACCATATAATTCGTCACCTGTATAAATGCTACCGTAAGGGGGCTAAGTCAACAAATACAGTAGAGGGGTGGTTTAGTCAGATTCGTAGAATGTACGCAACCCATATTCATATTTCAGAAAAGTATCTGCAAAATTATATAAACGAAGCAGCGTTCAGATATAACCACCGTTTCCCAGAAACGCCAATGTTTGAAAACCTTGTTTTGAATCTTAGTCTTTTTGATGAATAAAGGCTTCTAAGAGGTTATCAAAATCCTCTTTCCCGTTTGGGTTGTCTTGGGGCTTCTCTGCCCAACCGTTACGCATAGCCTTTCCTCTGGGCTTTTTTTCTGTTAGCTTCTTTGTTGACTTGCGCGGGGCTGGGTCGTCTGGATGTGTTTTCTTTTTTGCCACACACAAATATAAACTTTTCAAATGGTTAAATTTGTGTCAAAAAGTGGACTTGTTTAGTTTTTTTACCCACGTTTTCAACAAATTAACTTATCTTTGTCGTTCAATTGTTGATTACTTGTACTAATTTTGAATCAACAACGTATTATTGTTACTTATAAAACAAAACTGCTTATGGAACTCGGTTTAAGTGTTCATACCAATCAGAATGCTTTTAGAACAGAGATTAGGGATAGCGAGATAATTATCCAAGTATTTAACTTAATAAAGGGGTTTTATACAAAAGCATACGCCTCCTTAGTCAAAAAATCCTTACGTATTTTTGTCGCTATTATTGCAATTCCAATTGGCATCCCGATAGTTTTTATTGGCCTTCCCCTCTTGTACTTCTTTTTAATAAGAACTATAAGAAAGTCTTCATTAATGCTAACCAAGCTTCAAAACACCATCCCCGAATTACCACTATCAGAATTAAGTGTACTTAAAAATATTTTCAGTGAACTTAGTAAACGCGGGATAGATGAAAACTTTGCAAGTAAATTAATAGATTCTCCTACAATATTTAAACCCATAGCCTACGCATTAAAGGAAAGCTTAGACCAGCATTTTTATGTACGGGATTTAATTGACCAACAAATTGAAGATGACTTAAATTTGTTTTCAATAGGGTTAGAATCAGAATTGCCACTTGGAATATCTATAGAACAGTAATAGAAATACCAAACCAACCTATTAGCCTATGGCCAGAACCTATACCGCTGGAGATGTCGTTGTTGCTAAATTCCCATATACAGATAAGGAAGATTGCAAGGTTCGAAACTTCTTAGTTATTGCACAAGTAAATTCTTTTGTGTGGGGTGTAATGATGTCAAGTATGGATAGCATAGGGCAGGATGACGGGTCATTATATTCACTTAAACCAGCCGAAATGGATTTTACACCTCTTAAGCCTACAGGAATAAGAATGAATGTTATTCAAACAGTATCTGTTGGTATTATAATCAAATCACTTGGCCGCGTTAATCAAGATTGCTTAGATAGGGTATTAGCTTTTGTAAAAGCTCAATTTCCCGCATCTTCTTAGATTATTTTAGTATAATCAATGGTAATCCAACTACCGTCCAACCATTTCTGGGAACAATAGTTTTGATTCTTTTGCCTGTTTTGCAGGTAATTACAATTTCTTATTTTCATATTATAGCTGGCAATCACTTTATTTAGTGTATTTTATCTGTAAGTGTTTGTAGGGGATAATTACCTTTAATCTATGGGAATGAATCGATAAAAATTTGGCTCCAACCGATAAAATAGAGATAGAATTGTTGTGAACTTCCCTCATTTTTGCGTCATGCAGCAACTCATCGGCAAAAACATCCTCTTCTACGCTCTTTATTCATTTTTTCTTTTATTGGCATTAATTAGCCTTGCTGCATACAGTAAAATGCAGCTCTTTGAATTTTTTAATGCAAACAGGTCAGCCGTAGCCGATACATTTTACTACTACCTTACCGCTTTTGGTGACGGTTGGTTTTTTGTAACACTCATTTTAATTTCAGCTTTTATTAAGTTTCGGTATGCATTTACCGGTGCTGCCACCTATGCGCTTTCGTCATTAATTGCGCAGGGATTAAAACGTTTAGTATTTTCAGGAGAGCCCCGGCCATTGGAATATTTTAAAAACACCGCTGTAAAAGTTTACACTTCGTCAGGAAACGAACTTTTGTCGTTCAACAGTTTTCCATCAGGACACACTACCACAGTATTTGCCATCGCCTGCCTGTTAAGTTTATTGGTAACGAATAAAAAAATGGCTGCCGTTTTTTTACTGATTGCTCTGCTCACCGGTATCAGCCGTGTATATCTGGGGCAACATTTTTTGGCCGATATTACTGCCGGCAGTCTTATAGGGGTAATTTCAGCAACGATTTGTTACCAATGGATAATCCCGATTGAGTCAACCTTTCTGGAAAAAAACTTTTATCCTAACCTGCGAAAAAAATAAGACTACTGAGCAAGCGGATCCCTGCGCATAAATACAAAACCATTTTTGCGGTACAACTCTTTTACACCTGCAAACTCCATATAATATTCTGATCGACCTACTTTTGAAATCAGATAGACCGGCTTATCAATATCTCCTGCAATTAATCTGTCTTTTAAGTAAGTTGAATCGGTTAAAGGCTTTAACCGGTTGCCATAAAATAAATGAGCATAACTTTTATATCCAACCACTTCAATATAGCAATTTTCGTTTGCCTTTTCTTTCATAAAGTCGATGGCTGCACCCTGAGAAAATCGCTCTACTCTTGGTACAATAATATAAGAAGCCAGGAATACGGTGAGTGCAGTGCCTCCAAACCAGGCAATGGCTGCCGATTTGATATTTCCTTTATTTACCTGAAACAACCCAGCAAAAATGAATACCAGAAAAAGAATTCCGATAAGGGGTTCCCACCCCGTCCAGTTTACTTCGGCTGCCAGATTTGCTTTGGCAAATTCATCTTTTATATAAGGAGAAAGCATATAGGCGTGTTTAGCAATAAATGGAAAAACGGCCAGTGCGCTTCCAATAAGTACTCCAACCCAAATTAATATCACCTGCATAAACTTTTGCCAGTAATAGCTTTGGGTAAATAAATTATACATAGTGTATGCAGCCAGAAAAGTAACCGCAAACCACGCCATAGACGAATAGTGAATAATGCGTGACTGCACAATGGTAAACAAAATGGTAACCACCCAAAATAAGGTAACCATCCAGCCTTTAAAATGGCGCTCCTCGTCTAAATTTGCTTTGTTTCGGAAAAAGGCTGCAATTGCCAATACTGAAGCAGGAAAACATCCAAACAACAACACCACATAATGATAGCCGAAAAATCCTTTCTGTCCGGCATCATGGGTAGTAAATAACCTTATCTGATAGGTGATAAATTCTTCTAAGAACCATGTGCCGTGTTTCCATACTTCATAACCATACCAACTACAGCTTACCAACAACGTAATAAATAAAAACAGAAGCAGGTGTTTCCATTTCCAAAATACCCTGAACCTGCTGTAAAATATGCAGTAACTCCCCGCAGTTAATCCTAAAATTAATAATGCTGCCGGGCCTTTCATCATCATGGCCAATCCTACAAATATTCCGGAGCAAATAATATAATAAGAAGGAGAATGTGGAGTTTTATCGGGATTTACTCCGGTGTTTTTCCAGGAATAAAGGATGAAATGATATAACGAAAGAAAAATAAAGAGATTAAAAAAGGGGTCAATAATCCCCGACTTAAAATACAAATTCGGAAAAAAAGAACCGGCAAAAGCCATAGCCCAAAACACTCCGAACTGATGCGAGATCAGTTTTCGCCCGATATTATAAACTACCAATAGGGTAATTATTCCGCAAACGGCATTTGGAAAACGGGCTGAAAACTCATTCACGCCAAATATATTCATACAAAAAGCCTGCATCCAGATAAACAGAGGGGGCTTTTCCCAAAAAGGCTGAAAATTAATATATACACGGTTATAATCGTTCAGCACCAGCATTTCTCTGGCACATTCGGCAAAGTTTATTTCGTCCCAGTCAAACAGGTGAACCGCCCCCAGAAATGGTACAAAAAGTGCAACACCCAGCAAGGATAGAATTAAATTTGACCTTGAAACTAATCTCATGGCGCAAATTTCATCAAAAATTTAACGTTCCCTACAAGTAAATCATCAACAACTGTATTCAATCCTTATTTTTGCATTATGAATCTGAAACTAATCCTTCTTACCCTGCTTACCCTCTCCGGCTTTTCGGCTTGTCATAAAGTTCCAATTACCGGAAGAAGGCAACTGAGTCTGGTTTCGGAAAAAGAAATGCAGGCAATGAGTTTTAAGGAGTACAGCAGTTTTCTTTCTCAGTCGCGTATAGTACGCTACACTCCCGATGCCGAAATGGTGAAACGTGTGGGGCAAAAAATATCAGCAGCAGTAACCGAGTACCTGCATTCAAAAGGACAGGAAAAATTACTTGATGGCTATGCCTGGGAGTTTAATCTGGTTGACGACCGCCAGGTAAATGCCTGGTGCATGCCCGGAGGCAAAGTAGTAGTGTACACGGGTATTATGCCCATTGTAAAAGATGAGAACGGGTTGGCAGTAGTAATGGGACACGAAATTGCGCATGCCATTGCCCGGCACGGAAACGAGCGCATGAGTCAGGGATTAGTGCAGCAGCTTGGAGGTATTGCGCTGGCAGTAGCTGTATCAGATAAACCATCCGAAACGCAGCAGATTTTTATGGGTGCCTATGGTATTGGAACTACCGTTGGATTGATGCTTCCCTTTTCGCGTACCCATGAAAGCGAGGCCGATATTCTGGGAATTGATTTTATGGCTATGGCCGGATACGACCCCAACCATGCCGTTACTTTTTGGCAGCGTATGGCCGATGCAAGTAAGGGACAGGCAAAACCTGATGAATTTTTGAGCACACACCCCAGTGATGCCACCCGTATTGCCAATATCAAAAAACATTTACCTGATGCACTCAGGTATTACAAAAATTAATCTCCCTAATAACCCGGGTACATGATATACCCGGTTACCTCTTAAACCTTTTATCCACTTTGATGCACCAATGCATAAAGGGTTTTCCACAACAGGTAATTCATACAGGTTAAACAGCGCTTGCTTATCTTGTAACCGGATTAAATGGTAAAAATGAAATCACGGAAACTAATCCTGTGTTTTTTTCTTTTGGTTGTGTGCAGTACGGTTGCTACTTCGCAAACCTTACCATTTAAAAAAATTGACCGTAAATCGAAAAATATATTTTTATTCTTATCTCCCAACGTTGAAAAACTCACTAAAAAACTCACAGCCGGATACACCAGCGATGAAGAAAAATTGAGGGCCATTTATGTATGGATTACAAGCAATATCAGTTACGATGTAAGCAGGTTTAAACGTGGGGTTACCAGTCACAATTCTATTGAAACCACTCTTAGAAAACGCAAAGCACTTTGTGCCGAGTATTCAGAACTTTTTGTGGCTATGTGCAACTATGCGGGCATTGAGGCAACCGGAATTACAGGTTACGCAAAAGGATTAGGCACCTACGAAAATCAAAAGTACTATGTACCAAACCATCAATGGTGCATGGTAAAGTTAAATGGCGAATGGAAACTGATTGACCCTGTATACGCCAGCGGGTATATTCGCTTTAAAGCAGGATTTAAAGACTATATGAGATGGATAAGTCCGATACCCCGGTTGCCGGTTGCTTATTCTAAAATGAAATTTAAACGGAAAAGAAACGATTACTACTACCTTACTCCTCCGTCCAGCTTCATTCTCGATCATCTTCCGCTTGAAAAAATGTATCAGCTGCTGCCAAATCCGATTGATGCGGGCACCTTTGAAAAAGACACCCAAAGTATCAAAAGTTTTTTACTGAACACCTCTCCGTATTTCAACTATCATCAGGCAATAGCCACTTATCAGGGATTAACCCAGCTACCTCAGTTAGCATGGGCCGCAGATTCATCGTACACCTCAAACAACAAAAACCTGGTAAACCCGGCTATGTTTTTAGCCATGGCGGCAGTGATTAAAACAGACGAATCGGGTGCAAGAGACAAACACACCAAGGATTCGGAAACGGATACCTTACTCATAAAATCGGCCGATAGCCTGGCAACCATCAGCGACAGTTTAACCGGATTGGCAAAAACACTTTTGGAAGAAGAGCGAAATGAAAAACATTTGCTCAACAGCGAGCGTAAAAACCGGGCACATGCAGAGATAAAACAGGTAACCGGAACTATTAATAAAATGAACTCTTATTTCTCGGTTACTTCATTAAAATTTAATTACCTGCGCAAACATGAAGATGCTACCCAGCGCGCACTCACCGATGTATTACAATATTACCGCCACCTCGATTTTCCATTCAGCAAACTAAAACTCCCCACCGATACCAATACGTTGAATCTGTTAATGGAAAATAACAAAAAACTTATTCAAAAGGATCTTGACAGTATCTCGGTAAAATTGGCGCAATTGCATACGTTATTTAAAGAGTTGGATACCCTTTGGTTTGATACCATTGCCGCCTGGAATAAGGAATTTACTTTACAAAATCAGGAATTGTTTTCGCTTAGCTGCGAAATAGCCAACGCACGCAGAAATTATGAAAGCAGTTTATCACCACACCTGCTGGCAAAAATTAAGCAACGCGATGACCTTATTCAGCACATGAATCTGATTCTGCTACGCAAAAAGGAAACCGATAAAATACAAAAAGAAACCGAAGCGCTGATGAAGCAATACCTGAAAAATATTAAGGAATATACCAAAACCATCAGGCGTAAACTTATTGAAAATATTAAAATGGGACAATCGCCCGGTAACACGTATGCCTATACCGAAGCTTTAACCAATTATGAAAAGGCATTAGATATTTACGCATCGAGGTACCAGCGTTTAAGAATATTTGTTATAGGCGAACTAAACTGGTGCAGCAAAAACCGGCACCTCAATGATAAATTAAGTTATGTGTTGTTTTGCGAAAACTGGTTTGAATCAAAAAGGTATCATTTGTACAATACCCTGTTCAATAATTACCGGAAAGGAATAGGGCAACATTTAGTAACTGTACAGCGATTTAACCGGCAAACAAAACGCATTTGCAAACAGGCAATGGAAAATGCAGCCCGTCATCAAAAACTTAAATCCGGCACTAAGTAAGCGGCTGCTAAACGTTAAATTTAAAGTGCATCACATCGCCATCATGCACTAAATATTCTTTCCCTTCCATAGCTAATTTTCCGGCTTCGCGGCAGGCCGCTTCCGAACCTAATGAAATATAATCAGCATAATGAATTACTTCGGCTTTGATAAATCCTCTTTCAAAGTCGGTGTGAATGACGGCTGCAGCCTGAGGTGCTTTTGTTCCCTTAGTAATAGTCCATGCACGTACCTCCTGCACTCCGGCAGTAAAATAGGTAATCAGATTTAGCAGGCGGTATGCTCCTTTGATAAGTTTGGCTACTCCCGATTCACTCAAACCCAAATCAGCTAAAAACAGCTCCCGATCCTCAAAACTATCTAACTGAGTAATCTCGGCTTCAATGGCAGCACAAATGACCAGCACTTCGGCATTTTCATCCTTAACATTTTGCTTTACCAGATCCACGTATTTATTGCCGTTCACTACCGATTTCTCATCTACATTACATACATACATCACCGGTTTCATGGTAAGTAAAAACAAATCGGCTACATGTTCTTTATCCTCGTCACTTAATGCTGCAGTTCTGGCCGATTTACCCGACTCAAGATGCAGTTTCATCGCCTCTAAAACTTCAGTAGCCTTTTTTGCATCCTTATCATTCCCCACCTTAGCCATGCGGCTCACCCGCTGCAGTTTTTTCTCAACCGAATCAAGGTCTTTTAACTGAAGTTCCGTGTCAATAATTTCTTTATCCCTTATTGGGTTTACCGAACCGTCAACATGGATTACGTTGTCGTCATCAAAGCAACGCAACACGTGTAAAATGGCATCCGTTTCTCTAATATTGGCTAAAAACTGATTTCCCAAACCTTCGCCTTTGCTTGCCCCCTTTACCAACCCGGCTATATCGACAATTTCCATGGTAGTAGGCACCACACGCTGCGGTTTAACTAATTTCTCCAGTTCCAGTAAGCGCTCATCCGGAACGGTAATCACACCCACATTCGGTTCAATGGTACAAAACGGAAAATTGGCAGCCTGAGCTTTTGCATTCGATAAACAATTAAACAAGGTTGACTTCCCTACATTAGGCAATCCTACAATTCCGCACTTTAAGGCCATATACTTTAAAAATTACTTTATACAATTTTGTAAAAAACTACCCTTTAATGATAGTTTTCATATCCAGAATGATTTTCTCGGCCAGATGAGTAGCCGTTGCTTCACTGGTGCTCTCAGAATAAATTCGGATGATGGGTTCGGTATTTGACTTACGCAAATGAACCCATTCTTTATCAAATTCAATTTTAACCCCGTCTTCAGTATTGATAGGTTGCTTTTTGTATTTATCCTTCATCTTTTTCATCAACTCATCCATATTCACCTCGGGAGTAAGTTCAATCTTTTTCTTGGCGATAAAATAGTCAGGATAATTTTCTCTGAGCATGGAACATATTTTTTTCTCTTTAGCCAAATGAGTCAGAAACAACGCAATTCCCACAAGGGCATCGCGACCGTAATGCAACTCCGGAAAAATAACTCCGCCATTTCCCTCTCCTCCTATCACGGCATTCACCTGCTTCATTTTGGTTACCACGTTCACTTCGCCCACAGCGGCCGCATGGTATTCGCCTCCTGCTTTTTCGGTAACATCACGCAAAGCGCGGGTTGACGAAAGATTTGAAACGGTATTTCCTTTCCGATGCTTCAGCACGTAATCAGCTACAGCAACCAGCGTATATTCCTCCCCGAAAAAACTTCCGTCTTCGCTGATAAAGCATAAACGGTCAACATCCGGATCAACCACAATTCCCACATCGGCTTTCTGAAATTTTACCTCTTGCGAAGTAGCAGTCAGATGTTCGGGTAACGGCTCGGGGTTATGAGGAAATTTGCCATCGGGGGTGCAGTTGTATTCGATAATCTCTGCCACTCCCAGCGCTTTAAGTAATTGCGGAACAGCAATACCACCGGTAGAATTTACTGCATCTACCAGCACCTTAAATTTTCTTCCTTTAATCGCTTTTACATCTACTAAATCGATAGCCAGAATTTTATCAATATGCCTTTGAATATAGGTGTCATCGCGGGTAATCTTACCTAATTTATCAACCTCGGCAAATTTAATGGCATCTTTTTCGGCAATGGCCAGTACTTCTTCCCCGTCTTTTCCCGAGATAAATTCTCCGGCAGCATTTAAAAGCTTTAATGCATTCCATTGTTTTGGATTATGGCTGGCCGTGATTATGATTCCGCCTCCTGCTTTTTCTTCGGTTACTGCCATTTCAACAGTTGGGGTGGTTGATAAACCAAGGTCAATTACATCTAAGCCAAGTCCGGTTAAGGTGCCTGCCACCAGGTTGCTAACCATTTCTCCCGAAAGACGCGCATCGCGGCCTATAATGATTTTGTTGGATTTACTTTGCTGTTTTACCCAAGTACCATAGGCTGCAGTAAACTTTACAATGTTAGTTGGGGTAAGAGCATCGTCAGAGGTTCCGCCAATGGTACCGCGAATACCTGAAATGGATTTAATGAGTGTCAAAAGTGTAGTATTTAAGTTTAATTGGGGGGCAAATTTAAGGATTGCGGGCGAAGCTTACTCCTAATTGGAATAAGTTATAGGCCTTTGTGAATAATTACTCGCCTTTTAATTGAGCAGCAAGCCATTCGGAAAGATAGGTGGCGCCATCTGTATTTACATGGTCAATATTTGCCCAAAAACAAGGGGTTTTGCAGAGTGAATCAGGCGGAATGAGTACTTCTCCGTAATTTTTATACCAGTCAATATAATTCGGATGTGTTTGGTAACGACCAAAACGCGGGATAAAAAGAAAAACAATTTTAACCTGATGTTTTTTCAGCAATTCAACTCCCTTCAGGAAATACCACATATTCTCATCAGGCTCCTTATTTTTTACCTGATAATCAATATCGGTAGTGTCGAATGGTAATGGAAACGGGATTCCCTGATATCCGCAGGATAACGGGGCATAACCACTATCAATCGTTGTTGAATTGAGGTTTCGCAGACGATAGTAGAGTCCGGTTGCCATATCCCCGAAATAATTGTGATGGAAGAATGCGTGGGTACTGATTAAATCGGCCCCATCGGCAAAATACGGGAAATGCATATGCGCGGGCTGGTCCGGATCCTGACGTATTTCCAGAACCACTTTTTCAGGGGTATGATGCTTAAGCAGTTCTTTTAAAAAAACATATTGCAGGTTTTGTCCGAAACGGCAATAACCCAGATTAATCACTCGGGTTTTATTTTGTTTTTTTTCATTTAGCCGTTGCTCTATCAGGGTATCATTTATGGCCGCGGTGGTGCGGGATGTTCCAAAAAACACCAAATCGGCCTCCGTTGGATGATGAAACAACTTTTCAAATATCCACATGCTTCGGTTATAACAATCGTCTTTTATAGTGAGGCAGGCAGCCTTGCGGTCGTATGGCAAAAACAACAGCCCAATACATAACCCCAGCGGCACAAGTGAAAACTGAAGACCTCTTAAAAGAAATTTTTTCATTTTTACGAAATGATATACGCACACAAATCTACCATTTTTAACCTGCTGAGTGTAATAGGTAAGAGATAAAAGCAGTTTTTTTATTTCATTCCCTATTTTTAATTATGTATGATTGTGTTTTATGTCATCAAGTTGGTTTGAAACATGGTTTGATACCCCTTATTATCACTTGCTTTATCAAAACAGGGATACTAAGGAAGCGGAGTTTTTTCTGAACAATTTGTTTCAGGAAATGCATTTGCCCGAAAGTAGTTGTGTGGCTGATATTCCCTGCGGCAAAGGTCGCCATGCTTTATACCTGAACGAAAAAGGATTTGATGTAACCGGTCTCGACCTTTCGCCCGAATCAATTAAACTGGCCTCGGAGTTTGCTAATAACCGCCTTCATTTTTGTGAGCACGATATGAGAGTACCATATAGTGAAGAAGCGTTTGATGCCATTTTTAACCTGTTTACCAGCATAGGTTATTTTGAGAACGAAACGGATAACCTGAATGTGCTCAAATCGTTTAACAAAGCGCTGAAAAAGGGCGGCATTCTGGTGATTGATTTTTTTAACACCACTAAAGTTTGTAATGAGTTAAAATCATCAGACGAAATAAAACGGGGCGCAATAATTTTTAAAATAAGGAAGCAAATAGAAAATAACCGCATTATTAAATACATTGATGTGTATGACAAAGGAGAAGTGCATCATTTCAGAGAAATGGTTCAGTTGCTCAGCCGGAAAGATTTTGAACGATTGCTCTCAGAGACCGGATTTGTTATTTTAAATTTGTTTGGCAACTATGCATTAGATAGCTTTGACGAACAGAAATCGGAACGATTAATTATTAAGGCCCGGAAAACAGCATGATAGGTATACTTTACCGGTTAGATAAAGAATTATTTTACCTGATAAACGGTTCGCTGGGTAATCCGGTATTTGACTTAATCATGCCCTGGTTCAGGTATATGTATTTCTGGTTTCCGCTTTATGCTTTTCTTATCGCTTACATTGTTTACAGGTATAAGAAAAAAAGTATTTACCCCCTTTTGATGATAGCGCTTACTGTAACCGTAAGCGACCAGTTAAGTGGCAACTTTATCAAAAAATCGGTTCAGCGAATAAGACCATGCAACAACGAAATGATGCAGGAATATGTGGTAAAACGTGTTCCGTGCGGCAGTGGCTTTAGCTTCACATCGGCTCATGCCTCCAATCATTTCGCCCTCGCTGTTATCATGATATTTTTATTTGCCGCACAATACCGCTGGGTAAAATGGGCCGCTCCCCTTTGGGCGGCATCGGTTGCTTTTGCACAGGTGTATGTAGGGGTGCATTTCCCGGCCGATGTAACAGTTGGTGCTATATTAGGGTCGCTTATAGCCTATGGGTTCCTTATGCTGTTTAAGAATAGTTTAACCCCCGACAAGACTGAATGAACAATAGTGCATTTTTGCTGCTGGCTGTCACCACTTTTCTCGGTGGCATCTTACCGTTTTTATTGCGCAAAAAAAGCAACGATACTGTTTTAAAATTACTGCTTTCGTTTGGTGGCTCCTTTTTATTCTCCGTAACCATTCTTTACCTTATTCCTGAGGTATTCAGTGTGGCCGACCCCATGTGCGGAGTATTTGTGTTATTGGGCTTTTTCTTTCAGATTATTCTGGAGCAGTTTACAGCCGGAGTTGAACACGGCCACCTGCACCTGCATCATGGAAAAAACGAACGGCTGATGAAAATACAGGTTTTTGTAAGCCTCAGCCTGCATTCGTTTATGGAAGGGATTCCGCTGGGAACAGGTATGTTTGAAAATGCCACCACCCGGCAAACTTTTTTATCGGGGATAATTTTACATGAACTGCCAGCCGCCTTTGCCTTAAGTTCCATTATGTACGCAGGTAAAAAACTTAATCCTAAAATTTTATTGCTAATCCTGCTCTATGCCATCATGGCTCCTTCGGGTGCTATACTTAGTAAATTGCTGAGTGCCGAATTGCTAACCCATGAACAGGCCTTCCGTTATATTATGGCCTTTATTGTCGGTACATTTTTACATATTTCTACCATTATTCTGTTTGAAAACAGTCCCAATCACCGGTTCTCGCGGTATAAAATTTTATCAGTTGTTTTGGGAGCATTTCTGGCTTCGTTGAGCCTGTTGGTGTAGTGTCTCGACTTCGCTCGACATGACACCCCCCTTGTCATTTCGAGCGTAGCCGAGAAAAACAAACAACCCACCTCCTCTTTGTCATTTCGAGCGTAGCCGAGAAAAACAAACAACCCACCTCCTCTTTGTCATTTCGAGCGAAGCCGAAAAAGGCAAACAACCCACCTCCACTTTGTCATTTCGAGCGAAGTCGAGAAAAACAAGGATTTTTAGAATTCCTAACTTTTAGTATTTTTGTTTACTTATGTCAGCCTTTAAACTACTATATGTTTATATTTTGGAGTGTGCAGATGGCAGGTACTATACCGGAGTTACAAATAATCCTGACAGAAGATTGGAAGAACATAATGCCGGCCTCAATCCCAAATCATATACCTATCAACGAAGGCCGGTAAAAATGGTTTACCGGGAAGCATTTAATGACTTTAATCAAGCCATTCATTTTGAAACGCAAATCAAGAAATGGAGTCATCAAAAGAAAAAAGCACTAATCGAAAGCCAATTCGAAAAACTCAGGGAACTAAGTGAATGCCGTAACCAAACGCATGTTAAAAATTATCAAAAACCCAAATAAGCTATACCCCCCTTTGTCATTTCGAGCGAAGCCGAGAAAGACAAACAACCCACCTCCCCCTTTGTCATTTCGAGCGAAGCCGAAAAAGGCAAACAACCCACCTCCACTTTGTCATTTCGAGCGAAGTCGAGAAAAACAAGGATTTTTAGAATTCCTAACTTTTAGTATTTTTGTTTACTTATGTCAGCCTTTAAACTACTATATGTTTATATTTTGGAGTGTGCAGATGGCAGGTACTATACCGGAGTTACAAATAATCCTGACAGAAGATTGGAAGAACATAATGCCGGCCTCAATCCCAAATCATATACCTATCAACGAAGGCCGGTAAAAATGGTTTACCGGGAAGCATTTAATGACTTTAATCAAGCCATTCATTTTGAAACGCAAATCAAGAAATGGAGTCATCAAAAGAAAAAAGCACTAATCGAAAGCCAGTTCGAAAAACTCAGGGAACTAAGTGAATGCCGTAACCAAACGCATGTTAAAAATTATCAAAAACCCAAATAGCAATACACCCCCTTGTCATTTCGAGCGAAGTCGAGAAAGACAAACAACCCACCTCCCTTTGTCATTTCGAGCGTAGTCGAGAAAAACAAACAACACACCACCCCTTTGTCATTTCGAGCGTAGCCGAGAAAAACAAACAACCCACCTCCCCTTTTGTCATTTCGAGCGAAGTCGAGAAAGACAAGGGGAAATATTTTACTCCGGCACCTATCATCTATGGCATCTATTCCATTAAATTCGCAACATGGATACAAAATTTATTATTGTTGAGTCTCAATATGCCAAACATATTGCCCTTATTCGGTTAAACCGACCTAATGAACTGAACGCCCTTAATCTGGAATTAATGGGCGAACTGCGTGATACCCTGAAAGCACTTGATGCCGATGACGAAGTACGCGCCATAATAATTACCGGAAATGAACGCGCTTTTGCTGCAGGTGCCGACATTAAACAAATGGCAGATAAAAATGTAATTGATGTGCTCAAAATTGACCAGTTCAGTACCTGGGACCAGATTAAACGCACTAAAAAACCAATCATTGCTGCAGTATCGGGTTTTGCGCTGGGCGGTGGATGCGAATTAGCCATGACCTGCGATATGATTATTGCTTCCGAAACAGCCCAGTTTGGCCAACCGGAAATAAAAATAGGCATTATGCCCGGTGCCGGAGGAACTCAGCGGTTGCCACGTGCGGTGGGAAAAGCCCTGGCTATGGAAATGGTGTTGACCGGAAATTTCATTAATGCCGAACGCGCACTGAAGGCCGGACTGATAAACAAAATAGTTCCTGTAGAAGTGTATCTGGAAGAAGCCGTAAAACTGGCAAAAGATATTGCTGCCTTATCACCTATCTCGGTGCAGTTAGCCAAAGAATCGGTAAACAAAAGCTACGAGCAAAACCTGCAGGAAAGCCTTTACTTTGAACGTAAAAATTTCTACATGTGTTTTGCCAGTGATGACCAGAAAGAGGGAATGGCTGCTTTTGTAGAAAAAAGAAAACCGGAGTTTAAGGGAAAGTAGCCCATTATAACAAACACAAAAGTAATGACTTACGAAACACCCACTTTATTACAGGTAAATTTTATCCCTTCAATAGCTTGTATAAAAAAATAATATAACATGATCCTTTTATATTTGCCAACTTTAGCATGATTGAAATGATTGAATCTCTAACTATATATAACTTTGGGCCCATTAAATCCGCGACCTTATCCATTAATAAATATTCCGTATTTATTGGACCACAAGCTAGTGGTAAAAGTACAGTTGCTAAATTACTTTCAATCTTCAGAGATCTTGAATTCTTAATTGATGAAAACAGGGATTTTAAAAAGATTCTTGGCGACTATAATATTGGGAATTACCTTCATGAGAATACGCTTATTGAATATGACAGTCACAACACTAAGATCAGCTATTTTGACAGTGAACTTAAGGTAAAAATTAAGGATGATTTTGGAAAGGTAATCGAATCCGAAAAACAAAGAGTAGAGAAATTCATCACCGAATTTGTTGAAACAAGACAATTAGCTCCTGATGCCACAACTTCAAAGGATACAATAAATAAACTGTATGATTCTAGTTGGAAGAGGCTGTTTTCAATAAATACAGAGCAGGTTTACATTCCTGCAGAAAGAATGCTTCTGTCACTTGTATCAGAAAATCCGTTTTCGTTGTTTAAAAACTTTGCATTACCAAATTGTATAACACAATTTGGTCTTAAATATGAAGAAGCAAAAAATCGTCTTAGTGAGTTCAAAATTGATTTTTTAAATGTGACATTTAAAAATGAGGATGGGAAACAAAGGCTATATCTTGACAATAATGCTTCGATTGATTTATCTGAAAGCGCAAGTGGATTTCAATCAATAATCCCGTCAATACTTGTATTAGAAAGTGAAAGTAGAACTAGGGACAATTCATCTTTTATAATCGAAGAACCAGAATTGAATCTATACCCATCTACTCAGAAAAACTTCATGAGTTTTTTGATTAGTAAAGTTACTTCTCAACATCACATTAATTCTAATAGAAACCTTATTGTGACTACTCACAGCCCATATATTCTTTCAATTCTAAACAATTTTATGTTTGCCTATTTTGTTTTTACGAAACAACAATCAATGCGACAGGGAATCGAGCCTATAATCCCTATGAATAATTGGATAAATCCGGAGCATTTTTCTGCCTTTCATTTTGCTAATGGTGAAGTTAAGTCTATTATTGACCCTAAGACAAAGTTAATTTACGAAAATGAATTAGACAATATTTCAATAGATTTGAAGGGAGAACGAGACCAATTGCTAGGGCTTTACAAGCAAGTTTTGTAATGCGGCAGAAAATTCATAATGCTTTCGCAAACTGTTTGGCTCACTCGTGTCTACAAAACACTAATGAATCAATTTTCTACATTCAAGATCATCCAACTCATGGAAGATCATTTATAACAATCCCTATTAATCTAAACGACTACCCATATTTTACAGTAAATAATCCTGATCAAAAAGACATAAACTTTTTATCAATAGACCAATGCATTTATCTTACACCTCAAGATGGGCCGAGATGCGATTGTGCTTTATTTGACAATACCGTTTTCCACTTTATTGAAATAAAACGAGGAGGCCCCCCTAAAACAAGCGATAGGAGAAGAGACGCAATTGATCAATTAAAAGTGACAATTATGAATTTTATTGGTCAAATCGATTTTTCAACTCATAAAATATACGCTCATATCTGCGTTGGACACTTTTCTCAAATTCCGAGCATTAAAACTTCAGATTTAGTAAACTCTATCTTCTTTTGGGACAATTTTAAAGCTGAGTTACTAGACGGTAATACAATTACCTTTTAACAAAAATACTCAATTAAACAAATACATCCCTTGCTATCATCAGTTGGCAAATTGGATTTACAACATAAAACACCTATGAAAGTCAATGTATCCATCCCTAAGCGATAAAATCAGATTCATCTCCTTCGTCTCCATTCTGATGGTGGTATTGCTTCATTCGTACAACCTTTCTTACTGGTATGAAATACCTGATCCGCATCATCAAATTATGCATTCAGCGAGCCTGTTTGTGCAGGTTATGCTTACAGAAGGAATAACCCGGGTGGCCGTCCCTCTGCTTTTCACCCTCTCAGGTTTTTTGTTTTTTCATTCCCTTGATTTCTCCATACCCGGAATTTTAAACAAGTTTCGGAGAAGAATGCACTCATTGGTTTTTCCGTACCTCATTGTTTCCTTTTTATGGATAACAGCAGGTTTGCTTTTATATCAGTTCAAAATTACACCCACCCTTTTTAATAAAGACTTAACCTCCTTTTCATCCCCTTCAGGTATTTTGAATTCTCTGTTTATTCGCCCTTTTGCCTACCATTTGTGGTATATCCGCGACCTGATTGTACTCATATTTTTTTCTCCCCTCATTGGTGTTTTAACGAAAAAAAGCAAAGGACTATGGCTTATTTTTCTTTTTATGATATGGTTTACCGATGCGGTAACATCAGGCGTACTGAAAACCGAGAGCGTTCTGTTTTTCTCTGTCGGTTGTTTTCTGGCTTCCGCGCCAGCGCTGCCTGTTAAGGAAAAAATAAGCCTGAAAACCGCATTAATATTTTGTTTTGGCTGGATTGCATTGGTACTAATTAAAACAATGGTGATTGGCGTAGTTGAAATAAATACCCTGAGATTACTACATAAAATATCCATCCTTACCGGCATGGTTACCCTGTGGTATGGCTACGATTATTTTCCTGCTAAAATCTGTTTACCATTTTACAAATCAGCCTCGTATTCTTTTTTTATTTACCTCATTCACGAGCCACTCTTATCCATCTCTAAAAAACTCCTATTTCATTTTACCGGGCAGGCCCCATGGGCCTCAATACTTCATTATTTTACTGCCCCGTTTATTACGGTAACTATTTGTTTGGCGGTGGCTAAACTGATGGCAAAGCATACCCCTCAGTTGTACAAAATCATTTCGGGAGGAAGGTAATAGTAAAGGGTGACTGCACCTCCTGTAAGTTGCAGCAACTGCCAACACAACAACGGAATACTGTTGTACATTAGGTAATCCCGACTATTGCACCTATCTTTGCCCCGCTAAGGTGCCAACCGTAATATAAAAAAACCGAAAGGCACAATCAGTGCAGCAGTGCGTCTAATCATTCTTCTGCCGGTTTATAGCAAAAAATTTTAGTAGTATTCACACAGCCCGCTAAAAAAACTATGCGCGCTGTAAAAAACAGTATTGTTTACATGACATTTGACCAGTTACATTTAATTAAACCCATTCTGGATGCATTGCGCACCGAAGGGTACACCACTCCCACTCCTATTCAGCAACAGGCCATTCCGGTATTGCTTGAAGGAAAAGATTTATTGGGTTGCGCCCAAACCGGTACCGGTAAAACAGCAGCCTTTGCCATTCCTATTTTGCAGTTAATGCATAAACAACGGCTCGAAGGAAAAGAGCAAAACAAAAGATATATACGGGCACTTGTGCTCACACCTACCCGCGAACTGGCTATTCAAATTGAAGAAAGTTTCAGTGCCTATGGCCGTCATTGCGGTTTCAGGCATTTAACCGTTTTTGGTGGCGTTTCTCAAAATCCGCAAACCGATGCGCTTCACCGAGGAATTGATATTTTAGTTGCCACCCCCGGACGTTTATTGGATTTAATGGATCAGGGATACATTAACCTGAAACATATAGAGTATTTTGTATTAGATGAAGCCGACCGCATGCTCGATATGGGTTTTGTGCACGATGTAAAAAAGATTATTGCCAAACTTCCTTTACACAGGCAGTCATTATTCTTTTCGGCTACCATGCCTAAAGAAATAGTTTCTCTGGCTAATTCCATTCTTAAAAATCCGGTTAAGGTAGAAGTTACTCCTCCTTCTTCAACGGTAGATAAAATTGAGCAGTCCATTTATTTTGTGGGGCGCAAAGACAAACGCCTGTTGCTGGCCGATATTCTTCAGGATAAAAATATTAAAACCGCTTTGGTTTTTACACGAACCAAACATGGTGCAGATAAAGTGGCTTATGACCTGCATAAAAAAGGAATTAAATCGGCTGCCATTCATGGAAACAAGTCGCAAAATGCCAGGCAGAATGCCCTCAATAGTTTTAAAGAAGGAAAAATCCGTGTACTGGTCGCTACCGATATAGCTGCACGTGGTATTGACGTGGATAATCTGAGTCACGTTTTTAATTTTGATCTGCCAAATATTGCTGAAACTTACGTACACCGAATTGGGCGTACGGCACGTGCAGGCGCCAGCGGAACTGCCATTTCTTTTTGTGATGAGGAGGAAAAAGAATACCTGTATGATATTCAAAAACTCATTGGGAAAAAGATTGACGTAGTGGAAGAACATAATTATCCGCTGAGCAAATACGTAGAAACAGCTCCTCCGCCACGCGACAGGCAGCAGCATGGGCCGCGCAAAAACAACGGACAGGCGCGCAGCGGTCACGGTCATTCGCGTTCGGGTCAGGGACAACCCCGCACATCTCAGGGAGGCGGGTCGGGTAATCGCTCCGGAAAAAGGGGATTTGGTAAACCTAAATCCGGCTCAAGGTAAAAATTTAGCAGGTTCGCTTTTACGTTCATCGTATTTTAAGCCCGGGAGAAAAGATTTTGATGGATGCCTCGTTTTTTCTCTGCATTTTTGAAATTGTATGACAGATGCCAATAACAAATTTTTGCAGCAGTTTTTTCGCTACCGTTTGCAGCATATTTTGTTTTGGATTGGGTATATATGGCTTCAAACCATCATTTACAAGAGGTATGACGGAACCGGATTAGCTTTTCTGAATGCCCTGGTTGTAAATATCTTTCATGCGACAGCAGTTTACTTTAATTTCTATTTTTTAATCCCTAGATTACTGCTGCTCAAAAGGTATATTATCTACTTTTTGATGCTGTTGTTTACCGTTACATTAGTAAGTTATTTATTGGTGCAGGTAGTGATTTTGATTGAACCCGATTCTGAAAATTTTCTCATAGAATCGTTCAGCGGGTTATTTATTGGGGTCCTTTTCACGGTAACTATTACTATGGTGGCCAAAATAATGATTAACTGGTATCAGCAGCAACAACTCACTGTTCAGTTAGAAAAACAGCAAATCGAAACCGAGCTTAAGTTTTTAAAGTCCCAGATTCAGCCCCATTTTTTGTTCAATGTGTTAAACAATATTTACTCCCTTGCGCTGCAAAAATCTGATCAAACTCCGGATGTGGTGCTTCGTTTATCCGAATTTTTGAGGTATATTTTATATGAGGCCGGTGATAAAAAAATAATGCTGAGCAAGGAAGTAGAGTTTTTGAACAATTATATTGAATTGCAAAGGGTAAGATTTAGCAACAGGGCAAATATTGAATTTACAACAGAAGGAGTCATATCTTCCCAGTTTATTGAACCCATGCTCCTTATCACCTTTCTTGAAAACAGTTTTAAACACGGAGTAGGAAATCAACTGGAGAAAGTATGGGTTCATATTCATTTGCAGGCCAGTGAAAATCAATTGACATTTGATGTTAAAAACTCAAAGGCCACCGGTTTGAATAAAGAAGTACAAGCCGGAGGAATAGGGTTAGAAAATGTGAAAAGAAGACTAAACCTGCTTTATCCGCAGCAGCATGAACTTAAAATAGAGAACAAGGAAATTGAATATCATGTTCAACTTAAAATAAACAAGTTATGAAATTAAAATGCCTTATTGTAGATGATGAACCTCTGGCCTTAGATGTTTTGGAGAATTTCATCAAGCGTATCCCCGACCTTGAATTGGTTGGCCGTTGTGAAAATGCCATGCAAGCCATACAAACGCTGAAAGAAAAACAGGTTGATTTGCTATTTACCGATATAGAAATGCCGGAGTTCAATGGCATTGAACTGGTAAAATCACTAAATACCAAACCGCTCATTATTTTCACCACCGCCCACCCCGAGTATGCAGTACAAGGTTATGAACTCGATATTGTAGATTACCTGCTAAAGCCTATTGCTTTTGACCGGTTTGTAAAATCGGTTAACAAAGCAGGCGAATTGATGAACTTTAAAAAGGGGGAACCGCATGGAAAAGATGAACTGGATTACATTTTCATTAAATCAGAACAAAAATACATTAAAGTAAATTTCAGCGATATTTTGTACATAGAAGCATTAGCCGATTATGTAAAAGTTCATACTCCGGAAAAGCGGATTATTACCCTTCAAACCATGAAAAATCTGGAAGACAAACTGCCTTCCGAGCAATTTGTAAGGGTACACCGTTCCTTTATTATTGCTTTAGATAAAATAAATTCAATTTCTGGAAACGTGATATATATGAACAAGGATGAAGTACCTATTGGTAAAAACTTCAGGGAAGAGTTTTTTAAAATCATTCAACAAAATAACCTTTTAAGTTAATGCAGGAAAAACTAAAAGCATTTGAGCGTTTGCTCGGCATCATGGATGATTTGCGGGAGAAATGTCCGTGGGATAAAAAACAAACAATGGAATCGCTCAGGCATTTAACCATTGAAGAAACCTACGAACTCACCGATGCCATTCTTGCCGGCAATATGGACGAAATAAAAAAGGAATTAGGAGATGTTTTGCTGCATATTGTATTCTATGCCAAAATAGCCTCCGAAACCAATGACTTTACCATTACCGAGGTATTAAACAGCCTGAGTGATAAACTTATTTCCAGACATCCTCATATTTATGGCGATGTGCAGGTAAAAGACGATGAAGAAGTAAAACAAAACTGGGAAAAACTAAAACTCAAAGAAGGCAACAAGTCGGTTTTAGGTGGAGTTCCCCAATCATTACCATCTGTTATTAAAGCTCTTCGAATTCAGGACAAGGCCGCTCAGGTTGGCTTTGACTGGCCTCAAATAAAACAGGTTTGGGATAAAGTTGACGAAGAAATGATTGAATTGAAACAAGAAACCATCAAAGAAAATAATCAAACAAAAACGGAGGCTGAATTTGGCGACCTGATGTTTGCCATGATTAATCTTGCCCGTCATCTTAATATTAACCCGGATGATGCCTTAGAGAAAACAAATCTAAAGTTTATTAAACGCTTTCAATACATTGAGGAATCAGCCAAACAACAAGGCAAAAAAGTTACAGATTTATCTCTAAACCAGATGGAAGAATATTGGCAGGAAGCAAAAAAACGGTAAATAATAATTATCATTTAGGCTTTATTACCAAATCCGCCTGCCGTTTTTTTTTCGTCATGCTTTTAGTAAGGATTATTTCAACAATAAATCTCTTAACTATGTTGATTTGTGCCGCAAGTGAGCAGATAAGAGGGCAACTTAGAGTAAATTGACTAACCTTTAAGTGCCATATATGGCAATTCATAAACTGATAACCGTTGATTGTCTAAAATATGGTGTTAGTATTGAAAAACTTTATGTAAACTTGCAGAAACTTCAATCAACGATGACCCGTAACTATTTAGCAGCCGTAATAATGTTGGTTTCAACCACCACCACATTAAATGCTCAAACCTTAATGAATCAGAAAAACTACAAAACCTGGAGTATAGGTTTTGGAGGAGGTTACTTAATAGGGAGAGCCGATGTAAAACAATATGACTGGTATCCGGCTTCATCCTATCAAAATGAAAGACGATTTGGATTTCATGGCGAAGTAACTAAACAGATTTCTCCCGCATTAGGTATTCAGGGAATGGTGCTGAGAGGAAACGCCACTGGCACCCTCAGAGCTAAAAATCAATTCTACGATGCCGATATTTGGGATTACAGTTTAAATGCCGTAATCAACTTGAGAAACTTATTATCTCTTGGTGTTCAAAAGAAATACAAATTTTCCTATTCCTTTACTTTGGGAGCAGGACTATCGCAGTTTAAAACAAAACTTAAGTATTTGGATGGTTTACAAAAGAATCAAACCATTAACTCTTTTGGTTACGGTGAATTTGGCGGCCCAAATAAAAGAACCGCTGAAAGTTTCTTAACCTTAGGTGCCGGACTTAAATACTCGATAAACAAGGACTTTGATCTTGGTTTTGACGTTTATTACCGCAGCCTTAACTCTGATAAACTGGATGCGGTAGTTCTGGATGGCAATAACGACTCGTATATATTTGCCGGGGTTGGAATTACTTACCACTTAGGAAAACGTAACTCCATTCCATATGAAAGAGTTGACCCTACTAATAAAATGTATGAACAATTACAGGCGCTTCAAAATAAGGTTGATTCAATTACCCGCGATAGTGACGGTAACGGAATTCCTGACATTTACGAGCGTAAAGATGCAACCGCAAGCACTCCTTTTGCAGTTGATACAGATAAAGACGGAGTTGTTGATGATAAAGACAAAGAACCATTCTCAAACAAGGAAGCTAAAGTAGATACTCAGGGCAAAGAGCTTGATGATGATGAAGATGGAATTCCAAACAGCAAAGATTTGGAACCAAATACACCCAAAGGAAACTTAGTTAACTTTCAGGGTAAAACCATTGTAGCTGAAAATAAAAATGCCAAGGACGACCAGTTTGATTTCAATAATCAAACCCCGATTCCTGGCAATAAAAATGTTACAACCACTGGTGGATCTTATAAATCAACCGGAATGGCTGTAGTGAACAGGGTACCTGTTTATTTTAACCTGAATAATGCCGCGGTAAGTAGCAAATACAATGAGAATTTAGCTCAGATTGCCCTGTTCCTCAAGGCAAATCCGGATGCTAAACTTCGCATCATTGGTCATGCGGACCCAACAGCTTCAGCTCAGTACAATTATCAGTTGGGTTTACGCAGGGCTAATATTGTAAAACAATACCTGGTTCAAAACTTTAGAATTAAAGCCGATAGAATAATTACTGAATCAAGAGGCGAAACCGAATTGTTAAGCCCTACCATTAATGAAGTTAACCGCAGGGTTGAGGTTGAGATTGTTCGATAAGCCAATCATTAGATAAACAAAAAAGACGGGCCTTAAAACCCGTCTTTTTTGTTTAATAAATAGCTGATTTCTTTCATCTTTCTTTTTCCTAAGATTATAGTGCATTTTTCACAAACTAAATTATTTTTGCTGCGTTTCTACACACAGCCATGAGTAATACAGATTATCTCTTAATCTTTATCCAGTTCATAGTAGCCGGAGGATTTGTCGCCCTAGTACTTTTCGTAACCCACTTTCTGGGACCAAAAAGAAAAACATCAGATAAGCTTGAAACTTTTGAATGCGGAATTGAGTCGCAGGGAAATGCCCGGCTTCCATTCTCTATCAAATATTTTCTTACTGCTATTTTATTTGTGTTATTCGATGTGGAGGTCATTTTTCTTTACCCCTGGGCTGTAAATTTTAAAGAGTTCACCGCAACTGATATGACCGGATTTATTTCTATGGTTGTATTTATGGGGCTGCTGTTACTCGGTTTCATTTATATCATAAAAAAAGGTGCCCTTAAGTGGGAGTAATTTTGAATAAAGAAATTTATGTCGGACATTAAAATGACGGAAGCACCTCCGGGAATTGAAGGGCCCGGTTTTGTTGCTACCAGTTTAGATAAAGTAATTGGCTTGGCACGCTCCAATTCCATTTGGCCTCTGCCCTTTGCAACATCTTGTTGCGGTATTGAATTTATGGCCACTATGGGTGCCAATTATGATTTAGCCCGTTTTGGTTCCGAGCGTTTAAGTTTTTCACCCCGTCAGGCCGACTTGCTGATGGTGATGGGTACCATTGCCAAAAAAATGGGACCCGTACTTCGTCAGGTTTACCTCCAAATGGCAGAGCCACGTTGGGTAATTGCCGTAGGTGCATGTGCATCGAGCGGTGGAATATTTGATACCTACAGTGTATTGCAAGGTATAGATCGAGTTATTCCCGTTGATGTGTATGTACCGGGATGCCCTCCCCGCCCCGAACAAATAATTGACGGTGTAATGCGGATTCAGGATCTGGTAAAAAATGAATCACTAAGAAGACGAAACTCTGCAGAATATAAACAATTACTGGCCGGATACGGAATTCAATAATGGCAATGCTAAACAACCAATACGCACTGAACAGGATAAAAGAAGCATTTGGAGATCACATCACCGATGCTGCGGAGTCATACGGAATGTTGACCGTTTCAGTAAATAAAGAGGCTTACTTTAACCTGATAAAATTTTTGAAAGAAGATGCTGAATTAAACTGTATGTTTCTTACAGATCTTACTGGAATACATGATCCGGGCAGGGTTAACGAAGAACTGGGTGTGATAGTGCATTTGCACAACCTTGCGGCCAATTTCAGAATACGGGTTAAAACATTTGCCTCTTCAGAACATCATTCCATAAAATCGCTCATTCCTTTATTTAAAGGAGCCAATTGGATGGAACGTGAAACATTTGATTTTTTTGGTATTCACTTCAGCGGACACCCGAACATGAAACGTATCCTGAATGTTGATGACATGGATTATCATCCGCTGTTGAAACAGTACCCGATGGAAGACCAGACCAGAGAGGATAAAAACAATAAATATTTTGGCAGATGAGCAAAACGGATAACAACACCACAGCCGTTCAGGAAAAAGAATATAATATTCTTAACCTCGGCCCGACTCACCCGGCCACACATGGTATTTTTCAAAACGTCCTTAAAATGGATGGCGAGATTATAGTGGAAGCAGAACCAACTATAGGTTATATTCACCGGGCTTTTGAAAAAATTGCCGAACGAAGACCGTTTTACCAGATAACCACCTTAACCGATCGACTCAACTATTGCTCCTCTCCCATTAATAACATGGGATGGCACATGACTGTTGAAAAATTGATTGGAGCACAACTTCCCAAAAAGGTGGATTACATGCGGGTAATTGTGATGGAACTATCGCGTATTGCCGACCATATCATTTGTAACTCGGTAATTGCCGTTGATACCGGAGCACTCACCGGATTTACTTACGTATTTCAATGGAGAGAAAAAATTTATGAATTGTTTGAAGAGATTTGCGGTGCACGTTTAACAACAAATATTGGTCGTATAGGTGGATTTGAACGCGATTTCTCCGATAAATTTTATACAAAACTTAATGCTTTTCTAAATGAATTCCCTGATAAATGGAAAGAGTTTGAATCGCTGGTAAGCCGTAACCGTATTTTTATGGACCGTACTGTTGGATGCGGACCAATCTCGGCCGACATGGCTCTTGAGTACAGTTTTACGGGCCCTAATTTAAGAGCTGCGGGAGTAGATTATGATGTCCGTGTAATGAATCCTTATAGTTCGTATCAGGATTTTGATTTTATAATACCTGTTGGAACCAGTGGCGACACCTACGACCGGTACATGGTGCGAAACGAAGAGATATGGCAAAGCATGAGCATTATAAAGCAGGCGTTGGAAAAAATGCCAGCCGGTAAGCACCATGCCGATATTCCTGAATTTTACCTTCCGCCCAAAGAAGAAGTATATTCAACCATGGAAGGTTTAATCTGGCATTTTAAAATTGTGATGGGAGAAACCGAAATTCCGAAAGGCGAAGTTTACCACTCGGTAGAAGGTGGAAACGGAGAACTCGGATTTTATCTGGTAAGTGATGGCGGACGGGCACCTTTTCGCCTGCATTTTCGCAGACCATGCTTTATCTACTACCAGGCTTACCCCGAAATGGTGAAAGGCGGAATGCTGTCGGATGCCATTATAACCATGAGTAGTATGAACGTAATTGCCGGAGAATTGGATGCATAAAATGAAGTAAGAAATTACTTCGAATAAAAGTATAGAACATGAACACAGGTCAACAACATCAGGATATTAAGTTTAATGACGATAGTCTTGAACTGGTGAAAAAGATGATTAGCCGTTATCCGGAAGGTAAACAAAAATCAGCGCTGTTGCCGGTGCTTCATCTGGCACAGGCCGAATTTGACGGATGGTTAAGTGTACCGGTTATGGATTATGTGGCTTCACTCTTAAACATAAAACCAATTGAAGTGTATGAGGTGGCCTCTTTTTACACTATGTTTAATCTGAAACCTGTAGGTAAATGTTTGATTGAAGTTTGCCGAACCAGCAGTTGCTGGCTTATGGGGGCAGAGGATATTGTGAGACATATTGAGAAAAAACTGGGAATTAAAGACGGAGAAACCACCAAAGACGGAATGTTTACTCTTAAAACAGTGGAATGTCTTGGCTCGTGCGGAACAGCACCAATGCTCATGTGCGGAGCTCAGTTTCACGAAAACCTGACCACCGAAAAAGTAGATACGCTGTTAGCTAACCTCAAAACAGAAGGTAAACGCAAAACGTATCTGGACGATGTAACCATTGATAACTACTGAGAGAAATGGGACGTAAATTATTACTTAAAAACGATCATATACCCGGTATTCAGGGCTATGATGTATATCGTCAGCATGGAGGTTATGCCTCGGTTGAGAAAGCCCTGAAATCAATGACTCCTGAAGCAGTTGTGGAAGAAGTTAAAAAGTCGGGGTTGCGCGGACGTGGTGGTGCAGGCTTTCCTACAGGAATGAAATGGAGTTTTTTAGCCAAACCTGCCGGAGTGCCGCGTTACTTAGTGTGTAATGCCGATGAATCAGAACCGGGAACATTTAAGGACCGTTACCTGATGTCTCGTATCCCTCATCTTCTTATCGAGGGAATGATTACTTCCAGTTTTGCTCTTGGTGCCAACACCTCGTATATTTATGTACGTGGAGAATACTTTTACATTACCCGCATTTTAGAAAAAGCCATTGCCGAAGCATATGCCAATGGATGGCTTGGAAAAAATATTTTAGGCACCGGCTACTCGCTCGACCTCTATGTGCAGGTAGGTGGCGGAGCGTACATATGTGGAGAAGAAACCGCACTGCTCGAGTCGCTGGAAGGAAAACGGGGTAACCCAAGAATAAAACCTCCCTTCCCTGCCGTAAAAGGTGTGTGGGACTGCCCTACCGTGGTAAATAATGTTGAAACCATTGCTGCTGTGGTGCCTATTGTAAATGATGGCGGGGAGGCTTATGCTTCCATCGGAATTGGCAAATCAACAGGTACCAAATTAATTTCTGCATCGGGTCATATCAATAAGCCCGGAGTTTATGAAATTGAAATGGGCATTACGGTGGAAGAATTCATTTACTCGGAAGAGTACTGCGGAGGAATTCGCAATGGCCGTGAATTAAAGGCGGTAGTAGCCGGTGGTTCTTCTGTGCCTATCCTTCCTAAAAATTTAATCTTAAAAACCGCAGCCGGTGAACCGCGACTGATGAGTTATGAATCATTGGCCGATGGCGGTTTTGTTACCGGCACCATGATGGGCTCCGGTGGTTTTATTGCCATGGACGACACCACAAGCATTGTAAAAAACCTCTATACTTTTACCCGTTTCTACCACCATGAGAGCTGCGGACAATGCAGCCCCTGCCGTGAAGGAACCGGATGGATGGAAAAAGTATTGCACAAAATTCTTGACGGGCATGGCACATTGAAGGATGTAGACTTGCTGTGGGACATTCAAAAAAACATAGAGGGAAAAACCATTTGTCCGCTGGGAGAAGCGGCTGCCTGGCCAGTGGCTGCTGCCATACGCCATTTCCGAAGCGAGTTTGAAGAGTTTGTAAAAAACCCTACCCGTATCAAGGATGTGAAGCATTATTACCGTTTAAATAATTTACCTGAACCAGTAATATAAATCCGTATGAAAAAACAACTTTTACTTGCCTTAATTTTGGTTGCCGGTTTAGCGGTAGTGTTGGCTTTTAAAAATGAGAACACGCCTAAAAAATATCTTACCCTTACTTTTGATCCTAATCATTTTATTACAGTTGTCGATGAATTAGGAGTTACTCATACCATGGAACTTAAGGGCAATAGCGTTACCAATTCAACTACATGGATTGAACGAGCTCAGATTCCTCTTACATCAAAACTAAATGAACTTGCGTCAAAAGGCTATAAACTAGTATCATCAAGCCGAAATTATGGTGGTGGGAATTATTCTGGGAATTTTACAACCTACATTTTCGAAAAAGAATAAACCTCTTAAACATGAACCTCATACAGCAACACATATCCTCCATTAACCACCTGTGCAGGCAGTACCGGGTAAAGGAGTTGTATGCGTACGGTTCAGTAACAGATAGTGAGTTGTTCACCCCGCAAAGTGATGTGGATTTAATAGTGAAGTTTAAAGAAGAAGTACCTGTAGAGGCCTATGCTGATTTGTACTTTGACTTAGCCGAAAGCCTGGAAGAAGTATTGCACCGCAAAGTAGATTTAATGACCGACAAGCCCATTCAAAACAGAATTTTGAAAGCGCACATTGAGGCCAGTAAACAACAAATTTATGCCGCATGAAGTTACTAAATACCTGTTGGACATTGTGGACTCCGTTGATGCCATTAAATTGCACACCCAAGGCATTACCCAATACAGTGAGTTCATTGCCAACCGAACTATTTACCGCGCAGTGGAAAGAGAATTGGAAATAATTGCTGAAGCCATAAACAAAATGCAGAAACTAAATCAAGATATTCAACTCACCAACGCCAAGCGAATAATCGGATTGCGTAACCGCGTAATTCATTCTTATGACCACATCAATTACGATATAGTTTGGGGTGTGGTAGTAAATCATCTTGACCCGTTAAAAGCAGAAGTGAAGGAACTAATTAAAAAATTTGAATAGCCATTAATAATAACATGAATAAAGCCCCCTTATTAAATAAACGGATTAAAAAGTAACTGTATGAAAAAACAACTCTTTTTTACGGCATTGATTGTACTGGCATTTATGTCGGTAGTTGCCTTTAAAAACAGCGCTACCAATGTTCCTAAAAAGTATGCTTCACTTACATCGTTTGCCGATGGAACAATGTATGTAGAATACGAAGACAAAAAAACCGAATGGCTGAACAAAAATCCTAACGGACCAAAATTTACCACTGTACAGGAAGTAAATATTATTTCGGCCAAAGGATATGATTTGGTTTCAACCCATGGTGGCGACAAATACCACGTGTACGTTTTTGAAAAAGAATAAATAACCGTTGCAGCCCGCGCTGCAACAAGAAAAAAAGATATGCCTAAAGTTACAATAGACGGACGCACCATTGAAGTACCAGAAGGTACTACCATATTGCAGGCAGCCCGCATGATTGGCCCTGAGGTGGCCCCTCCGGCCATGTGCTATTATACAAAATTAAAAACCAGCGGTGGCTATTGTCGCACCTGTATTGTAAAAGTAGCACAGGGATCGGAAAAAGACCCGCGGCCCATGCCCAAACCGGTTCCCTCCTGCCGCACCATGGTGATGGATGGCATGGTGGTAGAAAACGAAACCTCGCCCGAAATTGTGGAAGCAAGAAAAGGAGTTGTGGAGTTTTTATTAGCCAATCACCCGCTCGACTGCCCCGTATGCGACCAGGCCGGAGAATGCCATTTACAGGATTTAAGTTACGAACATGGTGCAGCGAAATCGCGCTACGAATTTGACCGCAGAACATTTGATAAAATAAATATCGGGCCGTATGTGCAATTGCACATGACCCGTTGCATTCTGTGCTATCGTTGTGTAAAAACAGCCGAACAAATCACGGACGGACGCGTGCACGGAGTAATCAACCGTGGAGACCATGCGGAGATTTCTACCTACGTGGAACAAGCCATTGATAACGATTTCTCGGGTAATGTGATTGACGTGTGTCCTGTGGGTGCACTTACGGATAAAACCTTCCGCTTTAAAAGCCGGGTATGGTTTACCAAACCGATGGATGCACACCGAGACTGCCCTACCTGCAGCGGTAAGGTAGTGTTGTGGTATCAGGGCGAAGAAGTGCTGCGTGTAACCGGAAGAAAAGACCAGTGGGGCGAAGTAGAAGAATTTATCTGCAACGAATGCCGCTTTGAGAAAAAGAAAACCAGCGACTGGACTATTGAAGGCCCGAGAGCTATTGACCGTCATTCGGTAATTTCACAGGGACAGTACAGCGGGAACCTGGAAATTCCGGCTCATACAAAAAAGAAATTGATTAAGTAAACATGGACTTAGCATTATTACTCGATAAAACTATACTTATTCTGATTTTGTTCGGAGTAACTCTTTTCATTGCCATGTACAGCACGTATGCCGAGCGAAAGGTAGCCGCCTTTTTACAGGATCGTATAGGCCCGGATCGCGCAGGCCCTTTTGGTATTTTGCAGCCATTGGCCGATGGTGTGAAAATGTTTATGAAGGAAGAAATCATCCCGAATACGGCTGATAAATGGTTGTTCATTATTGGTCCGGGTATTGCCATGTGCACCGCCTTAATGACCAGTGCCGTAATTCCATGGGGAAAAAATATTACCATTGGCGGACACGAAATTGTACTGCAGGTAGCTGATATCAATATCGGAATTCTGTATGTATTTGGTGTGGTTTCGCTGGGTGTTTACGGAATTATGATTGGCGGATGGGCTTCGAATAATAAATTTTCGTTGCTGGGAGCCATTCGTGCCTCATCGCAAATGATCAGTTATGAGCTGGCTATGGGTATGGCACTAATCGCAATTCTGATGTCAACGGGTTCGTTAAGCATTCGTGATATTGTAGAAAACCAGCATGGCTGGCACTGGAATGTACTTTACCAGCCGTTGAGCTGCCTCATTTTTATAGTATGTGCTTTTGCCGAGTGTAACCGCACCCCTTTTGACTTACCCGAGTGCGAAAGCGAGCTTGTGGGTGGATACCACACCGAATACAGCTCGATGAAACTGGGCTTTTATCTTTTTGCCGAATACACCAACATGTTCATTTCATCGGCTATTATTTCCTCCCTGTATTTTGGCGGATATAATTTCCCCGGAATGGATGCCTTTAGCGGCAACACGCTGGCAATAATCGGAACAGCCGTATTCTTTGCTAAAATATTTTTCTTCATCTTCTTCTTCATGTGGATTCGCTGGACCTTGCCACGTTTCCGCTACGACCAGTTGATGAGACTGGGTTGGCAGGTATTAATTCCGCTGGCTATTTTTAATATCCTCGCTACCGGAACATGGATGACTTTTAAAGGACAACTTGGATTTTAACGAACGTACTTCGCATTATGCAATTAACCAACAGATCGAAAGTAGTATCCAATAAACAAATGACTCTGGCGGAGAAAATGTATCTGCCGGCTATACTGGGTGGTATGTGGATTACCATCCGACACTTTTTCCGTAAAGGAGCTACTGTGCGCTACCCCGAGGTAAAACGCGAAGTGAGTACCGTGTACCGTGGAAAGCACGTGTTAAAACGTGACGAACAGGGACGGGAAAATTGCACCGCCTGCGGACTTTGTGCCGTGGCCTGCCCTGCCGAAGCCATTACCATGGATGCAGCCGAGCGTAAAAAAGGAGAAGAGCATTTATACAGGGAAGAAAAATATGCGGCCAAATATGAGATAAACATGCTGCGCTGTATTTTTTGCGGCCTGTGTGAAGAAGCCTGCCCCAAACAAGCCATCTACCTTACCCCCGAATTTCCGGCAGCCAATTACGACCGAAGCAACTTTATTTTCGGAAAAGATAAATTGGTTGAACCAATAGACAAAAGAATTGATGTGTCATTGCGTAAAAAAGTGCATACATCGTAAAAAATGAAAAAAGGTTATTTATTATTCGTGCTTTTTTCTTTGGCTAATACTTCGTTTTGCCAAATAGAAAGTGGTTATAACGAAATTAGCCGTATTTATCCGATTTCTACTTTTAAATTGAATAATAACTTATTTTTAGACAAAAGGAGTCTAACCTTTTCGGATTGGGTTTCATTTATTTCTAGCCCATTTCTAACTGAACTAAATCTAAAGGCTCCCGATTACGATATTCCTAAATTAAAATTTTATCTAACTGAAGGCAGTAAACACCCGAATAAAATTATTCAAAATTTGCCCGTTGATGAATTAATGCTATTTACCAAATGGAGAAGTGCTGTTGTAAATCATTTCAAAAAACAATTTACAACAGGTTCTGAAGGGTGTAAGGGAAATAAATATTATGAACAATTCAGAAAGATAGATCCAAATAATGAATGGCAAATATGTTATGAATTGGCACCGGATTCAATCTTAAAAAACTATCATTGCAAAGGGATTCGTTGCATAGCTTTCTATAAAAAGAATATTTTAACAACTACAAATATCAAATGAGCCAATACGTCTTTTTATTTCTTTCACTGCTTTCGGTACTTTGTGCCCTGTCAGTGATTTTTTATAAACAAACATGATATGATAATTTAATTATTGTCGTTTGAATTATGAGTAAGAAAAAAATAATTTTAATAAATACTGGGCTTCTATTGCTCCCAATACTTTTTGGTAATTTTGGCGGGCTTCGCTTAAGAACAAAAACTTATAAAACCTTACAATTAAAAATACTAATGTATGAGCCTGATGCTTGGCGACTGCCTATTTGCCCTCCCCCAATGATTACAGATGTTTCAGTGCTTGACCAGCAATTTAATCCATTTAATTATCCCAATGCATATTTCGGTTTAGTTTCTGTAAATGATGGCCAAAGTGAGATATTTACCGGAGCAATTGGAAATGGAAACTTACCTAAGGTTGGCAGTTACTACCAAATAACCATTCCTAGAAACTATACAAGATGGTGTAGAATCTCCACAACAATTTATGAACCATGTTCAAATGGGTGTGAAAGAATGCCTTGGAGAGTTGAGTACATTTTTAATCCTATTGATACTTACGATATGGAGGCAATCACTATTTACTTAAAGGAAGTCAATAGAAGCCAGCCGAATGCAAACTATTTAAAACGAAATTGCTGAACAATATGGAAAAATATTTTATTTTAATAATCGTGTCATTATTACTAACCATCTCCGGATGCAGGAATGGTTCAGATTCTATGGTGGGTGACAAACCATGGGGAAATAAAAAATTAGTTCTTCATGGAAGCCCAAATCTTATTGATGAGTATACTGATTTTTTTACCGGAATAAACTATTCAAAAATCTCTTTGAATATTAGTTCAACTACTCCAGTACAAGACTTAGATAATAGTAGATCGGATTATTCAATAATATGCAGAGATTTTAATAATCCATATAATTCTGATGATGGATTTATGAATAATGGTTCATTAATGATAAATGATGTTCTTATTCCTTTTAAAAATCAAACTAACTCATATGAACTTAACACCCCAAGTGTTGTAAGGCAATTTTTCGGAAATAAAGTTAAACCTATATTTAATAATCCAATAGATACTTTGTTAACTGACTCTCTTTACATTCCAAAAGAAATTTTTTTATCAGTAGATCCAAAAATACTAAATACCGATACGAGTTATAGTTACAATACCAGTGATAACATATCATTGAAATGGAATGCTGATTTTAACAACGCAAAGGGTGTTGTAATAAGTATTGAATATGATGATGCTATGACAAAACTTACCGGGTCCTCAAGCACACAAACGCCAAGCAATGACGAATTAGATTTAATCTTTACCGAAGATATTGGTAATTTCATAATCCCTTCTAGCTATTTATCAAATTTGCCAACCAATTGTATAGCAAAAATTAATATAGTTCGATGTAACTTTGGGTTTATTGGATCAATAAGTCCTAATTTTTATAAAGGTAGGTACTTACTTCAATCATCAGGTGGGGCATTTATAAAATTCACGAATTAATGAAATTAAGCCAATGAGCCAATACGTCTTTTTATTTCTTTCACTGCTTTCGGTACTTTGTGCCCTGTCAGTGATTTTTGCCAAAAACCCCATTCACAGTGTCCTTTTTCTGATTCTGTGTTTCTTCTCCATAGCCGGCCACTACGTATTGCTGAACGCGCAGTTTCTGGCTATTGTACATATTATAGTTTACTCTGGAGCCATCATGGTTTTATTTCTGTTCACAGTGATGCTGCTCAACCTTAACTCAACCACCGAAGCACACAAACCCATTGCTGTAAAATTTGCGGCCGTTCTTTCCGGTGGCGCCTTAATGCTGGTGCTTTTGGCCTCATTTAAAACAGCCGAAGTGCACGTAGCCACGGGGGCTGCTGATATGAAAATGGGGTTGGTAAAAAACCTGGGGCAGGTATTATTCAAAGAATTTGTTTTGCCGTTTGAAATCTCCTCCATTCTGTTTATTGCAGCCATGGTGGGAGCAGTTATATTAGCTAAAAAGGAATTAAACTGATGGAAGCAGTAAGTGAAACCATGCGCACAGTGCCGTTAAACTGGTATTTATACCTGAGCACTGTTTTATTCTCTATTGGGGTGGCAGGTGTTCTGCTGCGCAGAAACGCCATTGTTATCTTTATGTCAATTGAGCTGATGCTGAATTCTGTGAATTTATTACTCGCAGCTTTCTCGGCTTATTCCAACAATCCAACCGGACAGGTTTTCGTGTTTTTTATCATGGTGGTGGCCGCAGCCGAAGTGGCCGTGGGACTCGCCATTCTGGTAATGATATATCGTAACAGTAAAACAACTGATATAAATAGCTTGAACAACCTGAAATGGTAATTATTTAACAACTGAATCAAACGAAGTAATGATACAATTGGCCTGGTTAATTCCTGTTTTACCCCTGATAGGTTTTTTAATAAACGCTTTCTTTGGTAAAAAACTTTCCAAATCTGCTTCAGGAGGCATTGGAAGCATCGTAATTCTTGGTGCTTTTATCCTTGTACTCGGTATTTTCTTCAACTCGCTGAGTGAAGATTTTAAACCGGCTACAGTTAAATTATTCGATTGGATAAATGCAGGGGCGCTGCACATTCCTTTCGAATTTCTGATTGATCAATTCTCGCTCATGATGATGCTCATTGTGACAGGAGTTGGTTTCCTTATTCACCTCTACAGCGTTGGGTATATGCACCACGATGAAGGCTTTCAGCGATTCTTTTCATACCTGAACCTGTTTATCTTTTTCATGCTCCTTTTGGTTATGGGCAACAACTACCTGATTATGTTTATCGGGTGGGAAGGCGTAGGATTATGCTCGTATTTGCTCATTGGTTTCTGGTTCAAAAATCAGGAATACAACAATGCCGCTAAAAAAGCCTTTATCATGAACCGCATTGGTGATCTCGGTTTTTTAATCGGGCTTTTCCTGATGGTAACCAATTTTCATTCCCTCACTTTTAGTGACGTATTTGCATCCTCCAACGGATTTTCAACCGATAGTTCGCTGATGATTGCCATTACTGTTTGCCTATTTATAGGAGCCATTGGTAAAAGCGCTCAGTTGCCTTTGTTCACCTGGCTGCCCGATGCTATGGCGGGTCCCACTCCTGTTTCGGCACTTATTCACGCAGCAACCATGGTTACCGCAGGTATTTATTTAATTGCACGTTCAAACCCGTTATTCAGTTCGGCTCCGTTCACGTTAAATATTATTCTTATTGTAGGGGCCGTAACCGCATTGTTTGCCGCAACTATAGGTTTAAAACAAAACGATATTAAAAAAGTACTAGCCTACTCTACCGTGAGCCAATTGGGCTTTATGTTTATTGCGCTTGGTTTGGGTGCCTACACCACTGCCTTTTTCCACGTAACCACACATGCCTTTTTTAAAGCACTTCTTTTCCTTGGTGCCGGAAGCGTTATTCATGCCATGGGTGGCGAGCAGGATATTCGCTACATGGGCGGTTTGAGAAATAAAATTCCAACCACCTTTAAAACATTCTTAATCGGTACCATTGCTATATCAGGTATACCTCCTTTTGCCG